>NZ_CP091787.1:688750-1377500 GCF_022024035.1 Prevotella sp. E13-17 | reverse complement strand
CCAACTTCGGACCAAAAGCCAATACCGGTGATACATCCTTACCTTTTAGCAACATTTTCTTCATAGGGTCCCACTCTATCGACCCCACGATTTTATCCTTATCGTAGCCTTTCTGCTGCCAATATGTTTTCAAAATCTCTGCCAACTCGAGTGAATGGCGCTGACAGGTTGAAAAATTCACCTCGATGATGTCGCAGTAGATACCCTCAAGCAGCGCCTTAACTGTTTCCATCGACACAAGACGGCCAGGAATATGAAATCCCAACGAGTTAACGCCCTTGTTCAACACATCGAGTGCCTTAGCATTAGCAGCTTTCGGATCTGCAGCCTCAATGTTCTGACGCACGTACCACTCGTTAGAATCCTTCTTGTTTCCACGGACAAATGGGAATTCACCAGGTAGAGAGTTTACTGCCTTCAGGTCTTTCAAGTCTTCTCGACGGTAGAACGGCTGAACGCTGAAACCTTCATTCGTCCTCCACACGAGTCGCTTCTGGAAGTCAGCACCTTTCAGGTCCACTTCTATTTTGTCCAACCATTCTTGCGTGGTTGGAGCCGTAAACTCGGTAAAGAGTTTTTCTTTGACGTTAGACATAGTTTTATTTTAAATGTTTGTAATATTATATAAGTTTAGGTGGCAAAGATAATTAAAATATTATACTCCGCAAAAAAACTTCGTAATTATTTCATAATAATCTCAACTTCAATCCTGTTCCCTGATTTCTCATCACGCGAACCCATTCATCGTCGTGATCAGGGTTGCACAACTCACTGAGGCAAAGGGCCACATGTCCCATCGTACGTCTTAGGTTGACCTCGACACAAGGATGTAGTTTCAAGCCATCCTCACCATCGTTGACAATCATCATGTCAATCCCCAATGGTCCCTCATAGTCGGTTGCCAAAAGCTGTTCCAACGCAATGATGGCCTTTTCCTTGATTTCGTGCAAGTATGCTTCTGCCACATAGCGACAGATCATCTGTTCCTTGGCTTTCTCCGTGGCAAGGATATTACCAGTATAGGCGCCATTAGATGTGTCAAACAGCGAAAGGCCGCAATAGGAGACCTTACCTGCTCTGCATTCAAATTCCATGGCAAAATCTTTCACCTTATTATAATAAGGCTCTGCCATCACACTGCCTTGATGCTTCAACACATTGTTTAGCCATCCTTCCTGATTGACATTCCAGGCTATGTCCTTAAAGAATCTAACCCCTCTCCCACTACTACTCCATGGTGCCTTTACTACCACCGTGCCACGCGATTGTTGCCAGCTTCTCAACGATTCACTGTCAAAAAACTCATGCGCCTCGCCCAACGTTCCTTCTGTTTGCATCAGGGGCAGCATTTGGGCTGTGATCCGGCGATGCGACAATTGTCTTACATTCTCAACATCACTGATGGAGGGAAGTATTGTTCCCGAAATTCCATTCTTTACCAACATAGTCCTGACGGCCAAATCCCACCCCCAGGGTTCTGCCCTACACACTTCTGTCAATGAGGCCAGCTCACGTTTCGTCACGAAATGCGCACTGGGCAGATTGTTGTTTCTCAAGCCCATACGCTTTACATAGGTGCGAAACATCTGGAAGTTCTTTTCTGCCTCGTGCACATCGTCCACCAAAACAACATCATCAGCACTGGCCCATAATGCGGGCAGATAGCCCAATTCATAGCGCAGTTGTCTGCCTGCATGGGGCGAAGTAAAATTCTCAAGATTGGCAGCAAGGGCAATATCGTGTTCTGGATTAAATATATGTAGTGTCATCTCTTATTATTTTTTTGCCTACAAAGATACTAAAAAATCACTAATAAGTTTGCTTAATTCAGAAATATTCTCTACATTTGCAATACCTAAACATATTTTATTACCTCTAAATTAATCTATATTATGAACATTCCTTATGCTTTTTGGTTGGTGCCTGCTGCATCTGTTGCTGCACTTGGAATGGCCTACGTCTTCTTTCGGTCGATGATGAAGGCCGACGAAGGTACAGCCCGTATGAAAGAGATTGCCGCCTACGTTCGCGACGGAGCTATGGCTTATCTGAAACAACAGTATAAAGTTGTCACAATTGTCTTCGTCATCCTGGCTCTCATCTTCTCAGTGATGGCCTATGGTTTTGGTGTTCAAAATCCATGGGTACCGTTTGCTTTCCTGACTGGTGGTTTCTTTAGCGGACTGGCAGGCTTCTTCGGTATGAAAACAGCGACCTATGCCTCGGCCCGCACAGCCAATGCAGCCCGCCGAAGCCTGGACGGCGGCCTGAAGATTGCTTTCCGTTCTGGCGCCGTGATGGGACTCACAGTAGTAGGATTGGGACTGCTCGACATTGCTATCTGGTTTCTCATACTGAACACCTTCGACCCTGAAGGGCTCATCTCCATCACCACCACCATGCTGACCTTCGGCATGGGAGCCTCTACACAGGCGCTGTTTGCACGCGTGGGAGGCGGCATCTATACGAAGGCTGCCGATGTGGGGGCCGACATCGTGGGCAAAGTGGAAGCCGACATTCCCGAAGACGACCCGCGCAATCCTGCCACCATTGCCGACAACGTGGGCGACAATGTGGGCGATGTGGCTGGCATGGGAGCTGACCTCTACGAGTCGTATTGTGGCTCAATTCTCTCCACGGCGGCCCTTGGTGCAGTGGCCTTTGCCGCTTCGGGCGAGATGCAGCTGAAGGCCGTGATAGCTCCCATGCTGATTGCTGCCGTTGGCGTGTTCCTCAGCATCTTAGGCATCTATCTGGTGCGCACCAAAGAAGGTGCCACCATGAAAAACCTGCTTCACTCCCTGTCGCTTGGCACCAATGTTTCAGCCCTACTGATTGCCATTGCCACTTTCGGCATTCTATACCTGTTGCAGATTGACAACTGGCTTGGACTTTCATTCTCTGTTATCACCGGACTTTGTGCTGGTGTCATTATCGGACAAGCCACAGAATATTACACCTCTCACTCCTACAAGCCCACACAGAAGATATCAGAGGCGGGATTGACAGGCTCGGCCACAGTCATCATCAAAGGCATTGGCACGGGCATGATGTCCACATGCATACCTGTTGTCACCATCGGTGTTGCCATCATGCTGAGCTATCTTTGTGCCAATGGTTTTGTTATTGACATGAATGCTGAAGCCCTGTCTCAGGGACTTTACGGTATCGGCATCGCTGCAGTAGGCATGCTTTCCACGCTGGGTATCACGCTGGCCACAGATGCTTATGGTCCAATTGCCGACAATGCCGGTGGTAACGCCGAGATGAGTCAGTTGGGCGAAGACGTACGTCATCGTACGGATGCGCTCGATGCGCTGGGCAACACCACAGCAGCCACAGGCAAGGGATTTGCCATTGGTTCGGCTGCGCTCACGGCTTTGGCTCTTCTGGCATCATATATAGAAGAGGTGAAGATTGCGATGCATCGTTCAGGCGATCATATCATAAACCTGGCAGGCGACGAGATTGATGCTATTCAGGCCACCATACCCGACTTCATGAATTTCTTCCAGGTGAACCTCATGAATCCACGTGTATTGGTAGGTGCATTTATTGGTGCTATGGCAGCATTCTTATTCTGCGGATTGACAATGGAAGCCGTGGGACGTGCCGCCCAAAAGATGGTGGAAGAGGTGCGCCGACAATTCCGCGACATAAAGGGCATCTTGGAAGGCACGAGCACCCCCAACTACGGTTCGTGTGTGGAGATTTCAACACGCGCAGCTCAGCATGAGATGATTATTCCCTCGCTGCTGGCCATCGCCATCCCCATCATAGTGGGCATCGTGCTTGGCATTGCCGGCGTGATGGGACTACTGGTTGGCGGACTGGCAGGCGGCTTCACGCTGGCGGTGTTTATGGCCAATGCCGGTGGTGCCTGGGACAATGCCAAGAAGATGGTAGAGGAAGGCAACTTCGGAGGAAAGGGTTCGTTTGCTCACAAGGCTACCATCGTAGGCGATACCGTGGGCGACCCCTTCAAGGACACCTCTGGTCCGTCGCTCAACATCCTCATCAAACTCATGTCGATGGTCAGCATCGTGATGGCAGGACTTACAGTCGTATTCTCTTAACTTTTATTTATTCATAAAAACAACAAAACAAGTAATGAAAAAGATTTTAAGCATTTTCACGTTCCTGCTTTGTGCAGCAGTACCCACAACCACGTTCACAAGCTGTGACGAGGATGACATCAAGACCATCATCGACATCGTCGATATGATTTTCTTCCAGAACTCCAACGATCTGGCTGGTACAGCCTGGCAGTCGCCTGACAAGTCTTTCGCTCTGGTCTTCGAAGCTGATGGTTCTGGCGCACTCTACATTTACAGCACAGAAGAAACTACCAAGTTCACTTATGCTATCACAACAAGCGGAAACGCCAATGTGCTTACCCTGACCTATGGAGACAGCTCTCAGGAGCAATTCACCGTTAGCGGATACGAGGAAGGAAAATCACTTTCGCTCACCGATGCTAAAGGCAGCACCGTTACCTATTCTTATATAGACTTGAGCGAGAACTAAAATCTCGAAAAATGCCCCGCTTTGGCGGTACTAAACAGGTACTTTAGCGGTACCAAACAGGTACTTTAGCGGTACCAAACAACAGGTTTCCCGTAACTATTCCTTAGGGGGGATAGCAGCGAGAGACCTGTTTTTTAACTGCAAAAATTGTTTAACGAGGTATTTTTTTGTAATCTCGGCTTTGCAAATTAAATAATTATTTGTATCTTTGCCCGCGTTTTGAAACAATAACTGTTTGGAATGGAAGCTTTCTTTAGAACACATAAGTACTTGGTTGAGCATGTCAATGCGCCAGTTCGTCGCACGCTGATGGACGAGATTAACTGGAACGATCGCATGATTGGCATTAAGGGTACACGTGGTATTGGCAAAACTACATTCCTGCTCCAATACGCCAAGGAACACTTTGATGTGCAAGACCGCCAATGTCTGTACATCAACATGAACAATTTCTACTTTCAAGGACGAGGCATAGCCGACTTCGCTGGCGACTTCTACTATCACGGTGGTCGCGTGTTGCTGATAGATCAGGTCTTCAAACAAGACAACTGGTCGCAAGAACTGCGCAAGTGCTATGACATGTATCCCGGTCTGAAGATTGTGTTTACCGGCAGTAGCGTAATGCGCCTGAAGGACGAAAACCCCGAACTGAACGGCATTGTGAAGTCGTATAACCTGCGTGGTTTCTCGTTTCGCGAATTCATCAACCTACTGACGGGCAACGACTTCCGCCCATATACGCTCGAAGAGATACTGAGTGATCACGAGCGCATCATCAAACAGATACTTCCAAAGGTTTCTCCCAACCGCTATTTCAACGACTATATCCACCACGGGTTTTATCCTTTCTTCCAGGAACAACGCAACTATTCCGAAAACCTGCTGAAGACCATGAACATGATGACCGAGGTAGATATTCTGCTCATCAAGCAGATAGAACTGAAATACCTGACCAAAATCAAAAAACTGTTCTACCAGCTGGCCGAAGAGGGACCTAAGGCTCCAAACGTGTCGAAGCTGGCTCAGGATATCGAAACCAGTCGTGCCACCGTGATGAACTACATCAAGTATCTCACCGACGCACGTCTGCTGAACATGATTTACCCCATCGGCGAGGACTTCCCCAAAAAGCCTTCTAAGGTGATGCTTCACAATTCCAACCTGCTCTATGCCATCTACCCCATTCATGTAGATAAGCAAGATGCCATGGAGACCTTCTTTGTGAACTCGCTCTGGAAGGATCACAAAGTGAATCAAAGCACACGCGACAACTTCTACCTTATCGACGAGAAGTTGAAGTTTAAAGTATGCAACGCCGAGACAACCAGCAAGATGAGATATACCCCCGACACAATATACGCTAGATACAATACTGAAATAGGAAAGGACAACCAAATCCCGCTATGGTTGCTGGGATTCCTCTACTAGACAGCAAAAAAGTATATCATTATTTTATATTCTATTCTAAACAAATGGCTAAAGAAAAGAAGTTTATCACCTGTGATGGTAACGAGGCTGCAGCTCACGTGAGCTACATGTTCTCGGAGGTAGCAGCAATCTACCCCATCACCCCGTCTTCGCCAATGGCGGAGCATGTTGACGAGTGGGCTGCCCGTGGTCGTAAGAACCTGTGGGGCCAGAACGTCTCAGTTCAGGAAATGCAGTCAGAGGCTGGTGCTGCCGGTGCCGTTCACGGTTCGCTGCAGGCTGGTGCTCTCACCACTACATTCACCGCATCTCAGGGCTTGCTCCTGATGATTCCAAACATGTACAAGATTGCCGGTGAGCTGATTCCTTGCGTATTCGACGTATCTGCCCGTACGCTGGCTTCACACTCTCTGTGTATCTTCGGCGACCACCAAGACGTGATGGCTTGCCGCCAGACAGGTTTCGCAATGTTCTGCTCTGGTTCTGTACAGGAGGTGATGGACCTGACAGCTGTTCCTCACTTGGCAACACTTGAGACCTGCGTTCCTTTCGTTAACTTCTTCGACGGTTTCCGCACTTCTCATGAGTATCACAAGATTGAGATGATGGACCAGGAGGATATCCGTCCACTCGTCAAGGAGGAGTTCATTAAGCGTTTCCGCGATCGTGCCATGAGCCCTGAGCGCCCTGTTACACGTGGTACCGCTGAGAACCCCGAGACCTTCTTCACACACCGCGAGGCCAGCAATCCTTACTACGATGCAGTACCTGAGGTAGTAGAGAAGTACCTGGGCGAGATTTCAAAGATCACCGGCCGTGAGTATCACCTGTTCTCATACTACGGAGCCGAGGATGCCGACCGCATGATTATCCTGATGGGTTCTGCTACTGATGCTGCCCGCGAGGCTATCGACTACCTGAACGCAAACGGTCAGAAGGTTGGTATGATCTCTGTTCACCTGTATCGTCCATTCTCAGTTAAGCACCTGCTGGCTGCTGTTCCTAAGACAGTTAAGAAGATTGCCGTTCTGGACCGCACTAAGGAGCCAGGCGCTAACGGCGAGCCTCTATACCTCGACGTGAAGGATGCCTTCTACGATGTTCAGGATCGTCCTGTTATCGTTGGTGGCCGCTACGGTCTTGGTAGCCGCGACACCACACCTGCTCAGATCATCAGCGTGTTCAACAACCTCGCTATGCCCGAGCCAAAGAACCACTTCACCGTTGGTATCGTTGACGACGTTACCTTCACTTCTCTGCCCGAGGTTGAGGAGATTGCACTCGGTGGAAAGGGCATGTTCCAGGCTAAGTTCTACGGTCTGGGTGCCGATGGTACCGTAGGTGCTAACAAGAACTCAGTTAAGATTATTGGTGACAACACCGACAAGTACTGCCAGGCTTACTTCTCTTACGACTCTAAGAAGTCGGGAGGTTTCACCTGCTCTCACCTGCGTTTCGGTGACACACCTATCCGCTCTACCTATCTAGTAACCACACCTAACTTCGTGGCTTGCCACGTACAGGCTTACCTGCACATGTACGACGTGACCCGCGGTCTGCAGAAGAACGGTCAGTTCCTGCTGAACACCATCTTCGACGCCGACGAGCTCGAGAAGTTCATGCCTAACAAGGTAAAGCGCTACTTCGCACAGAACAACATTACTGTTTATACCATCAACGCTACTAAGATTGCACAGGAGATTGGTCTGGGCAACCGTACCAACACTATCCTGCAGAGTGCATTCTTCCGTATCACCGGCGTGATTCCCGTAGAGCTCGCTGTTGAGAAGATGAAGGCTGCTGCCCTGAAGTCTTACGGCGCTAAGGGTCAGGACGTTGTTGATAAGAACTATGCCGCTATCGATCGTGGTGGTGAGTATCAGCAGCTGACTGTTAAGCCTGAGTGGGCTAACCTGCCTGATGATGAGGTTAAGGCCGACGACGCTCCCGCATTCGTTAAGGAGCTGGTTCGTCCTATCAACGCTCAGGCCGGCGACCTGCTGAAGGTTTCTGACTTCGTGAAGCACAACACCGTTGACGGTTCTTGGGAGGTTGGTACAGCCGCTTACGAGAAGCGCGGTGTAGAGGCCTTCGTTCCTGTATGGAACAAGGACAACTGTATCCAGTGTAACCAGTGTGCTTACATCTGTCCTCACGCTGCTATCCGTCCATTCGTTCTCGACGACGAGGAGCTGAAGGGCTTCGCCGCAGCTGCCGACACTCTCGAGATGAAGGCACCTGCTGCCATGAAGGGCATGCACTTCCGCATCGAGACCTCTGTACTCGACTGTCTGGGTTGCGGTAACTGTGCTGATATCTGCCCAGGCAATCCTAAGACTGGTAAGGCTCTTACCATGGCTCCATTCAATCCTGATGCAGCCGATATGGTTCAGGAGGCTAAGAACTGGGAGTACCTGGTTAAGAACGTTAAGAGCAAGCAGAACCTCGTTGACATCAAGAGTAACGTTAAGAACTCACAGTTCGCTCAGCCTCTGTTCGAGTTCTCTGGCGCATGCTCTGGTTGCGGTGAGACTCCATACGTGAAGCTGATCTCTCAGCTGTTCGGTGACCGTCAGATGATTGCCAACGCTACTGGATGTTCTTCTATCTACTCAGCTTCTATTCCTTCTACACCTTACACTAAGAACGAGAAGGGTCAGGGTCCTGTATTCAACAACTCTCTGTTCGAGGACTTCTGCGAGTTCGGTCTGGGTATGGCTCTTGGTAACAAGAAGATGAAGGAGCGCGTGGCTAAGCTGCTTGCTGAGGCTTGCGAGAAGTGCGACGTAACTCCTGAGTACAAGGCTCTGGCCGAGGAGTGGATTGCCAACAAGGATGATGCCGACAAGACCAAGGAGATTGCTCCAAAGTTGCGCGCAGAGATTGCTGCTTGCGCCGCTAAGGGTTGCGAGATTTGCAAGGAGCTGAAGACTCTGGATCACTACCTCGTGAAGCGTTCACAGTGGATCATCGGTGGTGACGGTGCTTCTTACGATATCGGCTACGGCGGTCTCGACCACGTCATCGCTTCTGGTGAAGATGTAAATATCCTCGTGCTCGATACTGAGGTATATTCTAACACCGGCGGTCAGGCTTCTAAGGCTACTCCTCTTGGTGCTATCGCTCAGTTCGCTGCTCAGGGTAAGCGCATCCGCAAGAAGGATCTGGGTATGATCGCCACTACCTACGGTTATGTATATGTAGCCCAGATTGCTATGGGTGCTGACCACGCTCAGACCCTGAAGGCTATCCGCGAGGCTGAGGCTTGGCACGGACCTTCTATCATCATCGCTTACGCTCCATGTATCAACCACGGCTTGAAGGCCAAGGGCGGTATGGGTAAGAGCCAGGCCGAGGAGAAGAAGGCTGTCGAGTGTGGTTACTGGCACCTGTGGCGCTACAACCCCGCTCTGGCTGATGAAGGCAAGAACCCATTCTCACTCGACTCTAAGGAGCCTAACTGGGCTAACTTCCACGACTTCCTGCTCGGTGAGGTTCGCTACCTGTCGGTTAAGAAGGCTTATCCTAACGAGGCCGAAGAGCTCTTCGCCGAGGCACAGCGTATGGCTCAGCTCCGCTACAAGAGCTACGTCCGCAAGACACAGGAGAACTGGGAGGATTAGTGAGCGTAATGCCAAGCTTGCTTGAGCATTACCGAACGTACGAGCAGTCATGACGTAGTCATAACTGGGAAGACTAAGAAAAAGTGTGGTCAGCAGTTTCCCCTGCTGACTACCTTCCATACAAAGAGCGACGCACCCACATCGGATGCGCCGCTCTTCTTTTATTTATTGTTAGCTATAGAGTCCTTTTAGAATTCCCAGAGCGTCTCCTCCTTTTTTTCAGCTTTTCCAGCATTCGGATTGCGGGCAGCCTCCATGTCGGCAACAGCCTTTTTCACTTCGTCGTTGGTATAGTATATAAACGAGCGAGTGACTTTCAGGTTTGTACGTCCCGTGCCGGCACTTACCTTCATCGTTGTCCAGTTGCCAAAGAGGTCGCGCTCATAGGTACACATGTATGAAGACACATCAGGCTTACCCATTTTCTTGCCGGTATCCCAGTCATAGTCATACATCCTTTGAGCTATGCTGACAGGCATCGTCGAGGTAGGACCATATTTATAGGATATCTCATAGAAGAAGCACATGTCGTCGCCACCCCAGTCCACAAACGATTTCTCCACGATTCGGCCTTGCTGGTCGTAGGAGTAATTCTGCGTAGGGAGCTGCTCGTCAACCCACTTCTGGCACACCACCATATTGTCCTTCACGTCGAAGGTCATTCCGTCACTCTTCCTTCTAATCTGGCTCAATTTGCCGTTTGTGTAATAGATGTAGAGATACTCCATAGCGTCGATGAATGAGCTCACCAGTTGTCCTTTGCTGTCATAGCTATACTTAACCTTGATATCACCCTCCTTATTGGTGATATACTGCAGGTGCCACTTCTTGTCGTAGTGATAGGTGTACGCCGTGCCATTGCCCGTGTCGATGCTCTTGATGAGTCCGTTGGCATAGAACTCGCTCACAATTTCCAACGAGCCCACATCCACGGCGTTAGTACGAGCCACCACCTTCTTCACGCCAGGCTTAGCCACGAGGTCTTGTCCCATCGCCAGGTCCTGATAGACCGTTTGGTCCCACACGAACTGAATGTCGGAAGTCACCTCGGGCGAACCGATGCCTTGAAACAGATTGTTGTAGTAGATTGGCCAGTTGCATTGGGCCGAGGCAGTCATCGAGGCGACAACTGCAAACATGATAGAAAATAGTTTTTTCATAATCATTTTGGGTTTATTTGTTATGTTATATACGATTGTCAATCATTCACCAGCGTACGATGGTAGGCTCCGTTCCATAACTTATTCTCGCTTATCGGTTCTTCCTTTCCACACTTCTTGCAACGACGCCAGTAGATGCGATAGATGCGACTTGGCTCAGCCCCGAACCTATTCGCGAAATGGCTCGACGGGGTGGCTTGCAGCAGCACGCCCACATGTGAGTCTATCGAGAGCAGGTCCACCATCTTCAGCTCGCCATTCTGATCTACCACGCCTACCTCCACCCTCAGTCTAGCACCTTCGGGAGCCGTTACCAACTTCTCTTCCGGCACCAGTCGTCCCTTACCATCATAGACGGCGATGGTGTCTGCCATATATGCCGTTATCTGCTGCAGCTCGCCTTCAGCACATTTCAGTTTGCCCTCTTTGGCCAGGCGCTTCAGCACCTCTACCGAAGGCAGAGAATACATCACGGGCAGATTCAGCGAGTCGATTGCCAGCTGGTTAAGATGTTGCACCAGTTGACTGACTTCCTGGTAGGTAACATCTGTCAGTCGTGCGCCGTCTTTCGAGTCAATGCCCAGATAGTTCTTGCCCTCATGGAAGGCCAGCCATTGCTGTCTGCTGACAGGTTCTGTGCTCAGGTAAGTACCGTCTTTCATCCTCGTCATGTCCAGTTTGCTGCCCTTCATCTCTATGTTCAGCGAGTCTTCCTTATAATCAAGAACAGGCACCGAGAACGCATGCCACTGTCCCTTTTCGCGGAAGCTCCTCGAATAGTAATACCAGTCGTGGTTGCAAGGCTTGGGCGGTACTGGATAGATGACCTTTGTGCGATGGTCAAGCTCCAGGCGGCGACAAAGCAGATTCTCCACCCCGCACTTGGCACAACTTTCCTTGCTCTCCATCACGTTGTAATAGCAGAGCCACTCCACACCATTGATTACCTCTATCTGGGTCATCTCGTTCACCTTTTCTTCCGGCAAGCATGTCCAAGAATGGGGCGGACATTTAGAATCACCGCCGTCTTTGCCTGTATCGTTGCCTTCTTTACCGCCTTTACCGCCTTTACCGCCTTTACTATCATCTTTATTGTTGTCTTTAGTGTTGTCTTTAGTGTTGTCTTTAGTGTCGTCATTATCGATGTCTGTACCGTTGCTAGGATTGTCAGAAGGTATTATCTCATGCACGCGTTTACGCTCAGTATAGTTGCAACAATCGTTCTGGCACTCCGACAGCACAGAGTAGAATGCAGCCTTTACCAGACTGTCTCCTTGCAGAATATGACAGGTACCTAAACTCTTTCGTGACGTCTCTTTCAAATCATGTCGCTTACAGTAGTTGATATCACGGAGAATCAAGAAGATTCTGTTTCCCAATTTTCTGTTGCACTTCCGACATTCACGATACTCCCAAAACATGTCGTAGTCCTGCCTACAGCCATTTTCCATCGGAACGCTGAGCAACTGATCATCCTTTTCGTAGGTCTTGAAGTATTCATGCTCACATCCCCCTCCTCCTCCTTTCGACTTATTCTTATCCACAGGCAGCTCTATCGACATCCAGCCAGACAAATCATACTCGTTTGGTGTGGCCGATGTCTTTCCGTCGTTACTCAGCGTAATGGTGAAGTAGCCTATCTGCGTATGCTCTTCAGGCGTCGGCTCGCGTTTCTCACGCCACCAGTAGTGCACCGCCTCCCACGATACGAAGAGGCTCAGCGAGTCCAACGAGTTGTGAGGATAGGCCACATAGTTGAACCGGTCTTCCATGAATTGCGGTTCGCCCCATCCTCCTATGTAGCCCGTACCCTTCATATAGTTGAAGAGCAAAGGCTCCGTATGTTCCTCGTCTTTCCACAGCTTGAAGATGATGAAGTGATCTTTTTTCAGATATTTCTCCAGTATCATTTTGTGCACATAGCTCATGTGCAGATACCATCCCGAGCATTGCCACACTGTTTCAGGATCGTTGAAGAAGTAGTTGTATTCGGGGTGTTTCTTCATGTAGAGGTCGGCCTCGCTATCGCCACTCCATTCTATTTTAGCGTTCAGAAACTGCTCCCTGACGTTGAAATGGTATCGTTTCACTTTGTTCCAAAACCAACTCGACTTCCTTGCCACGCCTTTAGGCCACACCGAATTCTCGTCTACAGCAAAATAGAATTCCAGAAAGAAAGGATGAGTGATGTATCCTGTCGCTTCGTCTTTCTTCTCAGGCACCAAGTTCTTAATATCCTCGTCGGAAATGAATATCTCGAAAGGATTAGCGTTCAAACGTGGCACCTCCAGGTATTTGAGCGACTGATTATTTGTATGGAACAGGCCTATCTGTTTTTCATTGCTGTCGTAGCTGTTCACCCATATGCGCAACTTCGAAGATGGGATGTTTCTCTCAGGGAACGAACCAGGAACAAACGCATTCTCTGGGTGTGGCTTCACGTTAAGCACATATCCGCTGCCACCATTCATCAGCGTATTTTTTCCATAGACACAATCAATTTTCGGATTGCATTCAAGGTATTCCTTTCCATCCTCAACATAAGTTATTGTCACATCAAACAGCTCTATTGTCACCGTCGGTTTGATGCTACCCAGCATGTTGAGCGACCACAACATTGTCATCATCGCGACAACAGCATATCGCCATCCACGCCACCATTCTCTCCGTTCTTTCTTCATCATATTGAGTAGATTCGTTAATAGATTTATTCTTACTGTTCCTTATCGGTTAGCAATATACGTCCCTGTATTGTATTAATAGATTTTGCAAAGATAACTATTTATCCAAAAGCATCCAAATATTTTAGGAAAAAAGTGATATTCCTTATATTTTCTCCGTTTATTTTCTTTTTATTTTTTATACCTACGACCCCGAGACGGAGTACGTCAATGTAAATTAGCCATTTCTGTTTCACTTTAATACAAATCTACACTTACAACGAACTACTGTGGGCGTTGGAATGCCTGGTAGAGAGAAGGTAATTTAAGAGCACTTCTGTTCCAGTTCCAGTTGTTCCAATTAAAATTTGAGAGACAAATCCCCTTATTATATATTCATAACTAATTAATATATAGATAGTTATATATAGAAATAGGGATAATGGAACTGCTAAAAATAAAACTGGAACAACTGGAACTGGAACACGAGGTCATATTAACAACCATTTATTTTCATCTAAAAAGCAGATTATCAATGAGATACAAAATTAGTAAAGCGACTGCGCCCGCTATGCCAAACCTCGGCAAAGGCACAGAATGTATTAAAATCCTGCTCTCTCAAGCCTCAAAAGTGATGCGAAAACCCCTTCTTTTGATAACAAATTCATCGATTCTCTCTATTTCACGATGCGAAAGAGAAGAAGGTTTTATAGCAAAAGTGACGCATTAAACATCAAAAGTAGCACTTTACACACCGAAAAGTAATACTTTTCACGAAGAAAAGTTATGCTTATGCAACGTGAAAGCATTGCGTTTATTCAGACGAAAATGATTTGAGGCAAATTTAGCCGCAGAGTTGCAAGCGGATGCCCTCTTGGAATACCTTTGTTCTTTTGCAACGTTTGAAATAGAAGACCGTTAAATCTTGTTACTTTTTATATGTATTGACCACAAGTTGACGGAATAATTTGTAACTTTGACTCCACTATCAAACAATTATTCTCAACGATGAAACAACAATATGCAGTAGTGGTGCTTTTTGCACTGATAATCGCATCGAGCATGGTGAGCCTGACCTGCTATAAAACAACGGAGAAATTGGTGGCAGAAGATTTGAGCCAGGCCTTGGCCAAAGCTTTGAACGAACAACAGTCGGACGTGATCAGTGCAGACACAATACAGATGTTCAATAGTCATCTGCAAATAGAGGGGTTAAGAGGACATGCTGTTTTGGCTGTGGATACCCAAAAAGAATTTCGTCCACGTCCGCAGGTATCAACAGCTACCATACTCTCACTCTCCGACCTGCGTCCATCGGTAGTTATTTGGTCGATGGCTTTGCTGTGGGGATTGCTCTGTCTATATCAACACAGGCGACTGTCAGCATTGGGACTGTATGGTGGCTTGGCTCTGCAAGACGGACGCTTTGTCAATGCGAAAGGAATTGAAGTAAAGCTTACCCCCATGCAACAGCAACTGATGGAAATGCTGTGGCTGTCGCCCTCGCACAAACTGTCGAAGTCGGAGATATGCGATACCCTCTGGCCCAAGAAAGAGGATGCTAGCGAGACACTATACACACTCATCCGACGGCTGAAACCTGTCATAGAAGAACATTCCAATCTCAAAATCGAATCAGACAGAGGTAAGTCATACGGATTGAAAGTCAGATAGATAGCTTTCTATCAGGCAAATGTCAGGCAAATGTCAGACATTATTTGGGGCAAATTATCAGTCTCTTCATAACTTTGCAATCAAAAAAAGCAAGAGTATGAAGAGATTTTTTTTCTTGGGGATGCTGCTGATGGTTTCACTCGCTACATCAGCACAGAAGGAAGTAGAATTACAAGAGGTAACCGTTCATGGGGCCAAAGTAGTACAACGAGTGGACGGGCAGACCATCTATCCCACACGTCAGCAGTTGGAGAGTTCCCCGAATGGCTATTCGCTGTTGTCGAAACTTACGATGCCCCAACTGCGAATTGACCCCGTGATGCATACCATTACAGCCCTCTCCAATCTTGGCAGCGTGCAAGTACGCATTAACGACATCGTTGCCTCGAAAGAAGACTTGCTCGCGCTCGACATGAAAGTCGTACAGCGTATCGACTATATCGACAATCCAGGAGTCAGATATGGTGAGGGCATTGCCTATGTTGTCAACATCATCATAAAGAAACCTGTCAGCGGCTACGACATCGGGGCAGACCTGACGAATACGCTCACAGCCGTGAATGATAATGGAATAGTCTTTGGGAAATTCAACTATGCAAAGAGTGAGTTCGGAGTGAACTACTCGCTGGGCTATCAAAACTTCAAGGGGACAAGACATGAAGAGCAGGCTACATACGAACTGGAGTCAGGGGAGAAACGAAGCATTTTGCGCCAGCAATTGGATGGACAAAACAAGAGTCTCAATCATAACATCCAACTCACCTATAGCCTGAGTGATTCTAACTACGTGTTCCAGTCGAAACTCTCAGCCCGTCGCGACATTCAGCCCCATAGGTCATGGTCTAAGTTTGAGACCTACGAAGACCATTCTTCGTCCCGTACTTCATCGCCTGCACTCGACCTCTATTTCCATAGCGGCTTTAAGCATCATCAGTCACTTACCGCCAATGTCGTAGGAACATATATCAAGACCGAAAACCATGCAGAACATAACGAGGGAGGCCACTATGACTATGACGTAAAGGGAAAAAACTATTCGCTGTGGACAGAAGCCATCTATGAGAATCGTCTGAAGCCCTTCACGCTGTCCCTGGGGGCTCAGTATGGGCAGAAGTATATCAATAATATGTATTCGGGGGATGCCTCTGCCGACAATTCTATGCGTTCGTCAATGCTTTACTTCTTCGGGCAGCTAAAAGGTCGTCTTGGCAAAATGGGCTATATGGGAGGGCTAGGCATAAGCACACGCTACTATCGACAAAAAGAATGGAATAACCGCTTTCTGCTATTTCGTCCTAAACTAACGGTTTCCTATCCACTGGCCAAAAACCTGAAGTTGAAATATGATTTTGAAGTTTCGCAGCACGTCTCACAGATTGCACTTGTCAGTGACGTTTCTGTTAAACAGAATGCAATGGAAACATTGGTTGGAAATCCAAACATCACTCCCAACCATGTGACTTCACACGATCTCCGTCTGACCTACTCCTCACCCCGAATCATGACAGAGTTACAAGGCTACTGGCGACTGAATGCCAACTGCAACATGGAGAAATACACCCGCAGAGACGGACATTTCTATCAGACGCAGACGAATGCCGATAACGAATGTAGCTTTTTCTTCATCCAAAGCTATAACCGTTGGGAGGCTGTGCCAGAGCATCTTTCCATCACCCTCTATGGAGGCATCTACCGCTTCTTCAATTTCACGAACGACTATCGCCATACTTATACGGCATTTAATGGCGGGGCCAGCGTCGAAGCCTATCTGGGCCGATGGACACTTACTACCTACGCAGATAACGGTTGGAACTTCATGGAGGGCGAACATCGGGGACATCAGGCTCCCGCATGGTATCTCACAGCCTCTTATCAGTTGAAAAATATCACCCTATCCCTCTATGCCCAACATCCCTTCTGCGCCCGTCCGCTTGTCAATCAGACGGAGGTGCTTAACCGGTATATCCACAAGGAAGTAACGCAGCATAGTCGTGATTTTGGCAATATGCTGACATTCCATGTTACGTGGCATCTTTCCCGTGGTCGCAAATATCGCAACATTCAGCGTAGCATGAATCACCGAGATACAGAAACAGGAATTCTGCAAAGTAAGTGAGAAGAATTCTCCTTGGAAGAGTCAAGTGGCCAAGCCGAGCAGACATTAAGACGCTATGCGAGTTCTTTGCAAGCAAAGCTGCGTAGCTATAGAAGTTATAAACGGGCGAAGGATTACCAATGAGTATGGAGTCTTCTAACAAAAAAATCCAATAAAAACATGGTGTTTCAAAAGATTTACGCTATCTTTGTCTGCGTAAAGAAATCAATTAAGAAAAAAAATAAAGAATAATAGAGTTATGGGACTCATTGGATCAATCATTATTGGATGTCTGGCAGGCTTCTGTGCAGGCAAGTTGATGAAAGGTGGCAGTTTTGGATTTATCATGAATTCAGTGTTAGGCCTCTTTGGAGGTCTAGTCGGCGGTTGGCTCTTCGAGCAACTCGGCATCACGTGGGGTGGCATCCTGGGACAACTGGGCACAGCCATCATTGGTGCCGTAGCCATCCTCTGGGTTGCCTCGCTCATCAAGAAATAAATGTTCACAAATGGTGCTTGCGAAAGAACTATTCCCATGCAAGCACCTTTTTAGCTAAATCACACATCAGCTTAACGACCTATCTACTCAGCCTAAATTTCTTATAAAATGAGGGTTGCCTATAACAAATCAAAGGAGCATCCGTTTGGGTGCTCCTTTCTTTTTGATGCGGCAGACCATGCAACTAACTTCACGAGAATCATTTTGCAATAATATATTCATTTTCTTGTAAATAATCATCCAAAAAGCTAAAGAATAACGATTATTTTATTTAACTTTGCAACCGCAAACTCACGCCGAGCCAACAACGAATAATGTCGGAGCGGCCATCAAGAGTAAGCACTACATTTTGGAAATGCGTCGCTGACGCTTTGTTTTTGGCGATTCGAAACTACCACAATCTGTATCTCAATATAACCATATTTTCCGTTCAATTTGATCAGATTCTGGTAAATTTTGGTTACCTTTGTCTGTGAAATGATGACATCTGCTTATCGTCCACGAAATCCTGGACATGACTACTATGGTCGCGGCACTTACCTTATAACACTGGTGGTGAGTGGACGCGAAAGGGTCCTATCTTTTTTTTCTGATAACAAAGACGGAGAGAACTTAACGAACCGCAAAACACTTGTGCTCACCCATCTTGGAGAAGTGGTGGCAAATACATGGCTGCGGACACCTGAGGCGCAGGCGGTACATGGTAATCGGGTGAGGGTGCATGCCTACGTATGTATGCCCGACCATTTTCATGGAGTTATTGAAGTACTGGAACCGATGGCGTGGAGCTTGGGTGATATCATTCAAGCGTTTAAGTCCGTCTGCACCAGTCATTGGCAGCGGCAGCAGGGATTGGCGGCATCGGTAGATCGGTCGATATCGGTCGATCTGAAGGAAGAAGGGATGCCAGCATGGCTGCGCGAGAAGGCTCAGCGGTACGCCAACGAAGGAGCGTTGATAAGGAACCTATCCAAGAAGCAACGGCAGGAATATTATGCACTGGTTGGGAGGAGCCAACAGCCACTTTTCGATGACAACTACGATGATACTGTATGCTTGGATGAACGGCACCGCAAGGCTATGATTGCCTATGTCAACGACAATCCTCGAAGAGCAATTCTGCGAAGACTATTGCCAGAGTATATGCGCCGCTGCCTGCACGTAAGGATAGGCAATCGCAGTTATGGCGCTTTCGGAAATCTATTTCTGTTGCGCTGGGCTAGGAAAATCCAGGTGCAATGTCATCGGAAGCATCCCATTACCGGACAGCCATACGAAGAAACAGTCGACTACACCAATGAGCGGCGACAGTGGGAAACTGCTATAATGGAGGGATGTACGGTTATCGTGACGCCTGGCATCTCAGCTGGTGAACGACTGATGAAGAACGAATGCTTGGACAAAGGTTTTCCGCTGATACACCTACAGAAAGAGCCTATTGACTTTTTCTGGAAACCTGAGCGACAGCGCTTTGATGCCTGTGCCACAGGTGCACTACTGATATTGGCTCCATGGGAGCTAGACCAAATGGGGGATGTCGCAGGCGTTCCATCAGACAGCGACTACAGCCGTTTTCACAACATGAATACGTTGGCCGCAGAGATATGCTCTTTCGATGGTGAAGCAAAAATTATGATGCGTTAACAACAGCATCACCGCGTTTTCGATACGAACTGATGAGCGATGTGGCTCAATGGGGTTGTGCCATCGGTCACGCGCTCCAGAATCATCCAGTCGGTGCGATAGTCTATATGCTCTTCTACAGCGATGCGATCTTTAGAAAGCCATTTCACTTGGCGGGTCATATTGCCGCACTTATAAGACTTCTTTCCGTTGTAATAGATTTTATCAACAACTCCGCCATTTTGGATTAGCATCGTCAGGTACTTGGGTGCAAAGACGAAAAAGCTGTTAAAATACTTACTCTTATCGTATTGTTCATGCAACTTGAGAAGTTCTCTCTTCACATCACGCAGTTCGTCCACATAGCCGATAAAGCGCCATGTGCCTGTCAGGGGATTGCTTGCATCCACATCTGATGCGCCGGTAATTGCATCGAAAAACACCTTGCTCTTCTCTGTATACTTTCCCGATTCGTACTTCTCTATGCACCAGTCGTTATTAGGGAAATGGATGTGGTGGGTATAGGTGCTCCACCATTTCAGTTTGAACTGCTTATCGTTACTGTCGTAGATAAGTGGACTCTTATCACCTTCCGATGTTGGCTGCTCTCCAGTATAGTTGAACACTCGATGGTCGTTGTTGGAGATGCTGAAGAATGCAGCTCGCTCCGATACCATGAGCGTCACACTGTCTGTGCAGATTTTGTACTGTTCGAATGGAGCTTTCACCTCACCCATCTTACCCGTCAGGGTTGTCATCTTGTAGATACCGCGTGGATTCTCCATCTGTGCGTTTACAACCATTGGCAGTGAAATGAATGCTACTGCCACCAGCATTTTTTGAGATTTGTTCATTGCATTTGCATTTATGGTTAATAGAAAGGGCATAGGGTGCCCATAAAGATGTTGATTATTTCTTGGTGCAAATATACAAAAGTTTGGGGAATCATATACCATCCACCCCCCCAAAAAAATAAAAATGCTCTTTGTTTCCCCACCTTATTATATAAAAGACCGCTGTTCGAGGTATCTAGAGCATGCGCTAGTAGCAATAGTTCGTACAATATATTCCATCTAACAATATTTGCTATAATACCTAATACACAAAAGACCGACGCAGGAAGTCATTTCTAGAGTCTAGGAAGTGCCATTCTAAAGTCTAAAACTGCTGGTTTTAAAGTCTAGAAATGCCACATCTAAAGTCTAGAACCAAAACAATAGTTTCTATTCCAGCCCCTGGAAAGGCCACTTCTAGCCCCTAGATGAGCCGCTTCTAGGGGCTAGAGCAACCTTTTCCAGGGGCTAGACGTGACTATTCTAGGGGCTAGATGGGCATCAAAAGTAATGCTTTGACAGAACAAAACTAAAGCTACTACAAGACGAAAGCGCAACTTTTGCAGCGCAAAACTACCTTTTTCCATCATACTAAAAAGTCTCCTGAGGGTTGTTCCTTTATGAGATGTCATCTATAGATTAAAAGAAGAAAACAAACGAGTTCGCTTTGTTCTTCACTCGTTTATTCGTAAATTTGCACCCGAAGAAACGATAGGAGATGACTGCAAAAGAGATTATACTATATATGGAATCGCTGCGCGACGAGGAGCAGCGACAGGTACTGATGCGCTTTTTCAAGACAGCACCCGGAGAATATGGCTATGGTGATGAGTTCCTGGGTATCAAGGTGCCAAAGACTCGAGAGGTGGTTAAGATGGCTGCAAAAGACACGCCACTTAGCGAGATTCCCCAATTGCTGATGTGCCGGTGGCACGAGGTGCGACTCTGTGGATTGTTGATTCTCGTCTGGCATTTCGAACGGCTGACATCCAAACGACTCGTAAACGACACCGTGGCTATCAGAAAACGCAAGGAGATACTGGAGCTTTATTTAAGGTATGCCGAACAGGCCAACAACTGGGACTTGGTTGATTTGTCGGCCCCCAAGATATTGGGAGCATGGATTGCCTACCCCGCCCTTGCGCAAGAAGAGGAGAACCAAAAGAAAGAGGTGCTCGACGAATTAGCATCGAGCACCAATCTTTGGAAACAGCGTATGAGCATTGTCTGTACCTGGAAGACCTCACAGATGGGCGATGCCTCGTGGTGTCTGCGCTATGCAGAGATACACCTGCACCACCCGCACGACCTGATGCACAAAGCCGTAGGTTGGATGCTGCGCGAGATGGGCAAGCGGGTGTCAATGGATCTCTTGCGCGATTTCCTCCGACTGCATGCCCAAGAAATGCCACGCACCACGCTGCGCTATGCCATCGAAAAGATGAACGATACTGAACGGAAATATTGGATGCAACAATAAACACAAAAATAGAAAAAGAAAAATGAAGATAATCATTCTTGACGGATATGCAGCCAACCCAGGCGATTTGTCGTGGGAGGGCTTACGAGAGTTGGGTGACGTGACGATCTATGACCGCACAAAACCTGAAGAAACGGTGGAAAGAGCTGGCGATGCAGAGGTACTGCTGACCAACAAGGTGGTACTTGGCCGCAAAGAGATAGAACAGTTGCCCAACTTACGCTATATCGGTGTGCTGGCAACAGGCTATAACGTGGTTGACACACAGGCTGCCCACGAACGCGGCATTGTTGTGACCAACATTCCTGCCTACAGCACAGAGAGCGTTGCACAGATGGTGTTTGCCCACCTGTTGACGGTGACCAACCGGACGGAACATTATGCCATACAGAACCGTCAGGGCCGCTGGAGCCAGAATCCAGATTTCTGCTACTGGGACGCCCCGCTGATGGAGCTTGCCGGCAAGACATTTGGCATCGTGGGATTGGGCAATATTGGCAGCAGAGTAGCACAGATAGCTCAGGCCTTCGGCATGCAGGTGAAAGCGCTCACCAGCAAAGCCGCTGATACGCTGCCCGCAGGCATCCTGAAAGCAGATCTCAACGAACTGCTCGCCACATCTGACGTTCTCTCCTTGCATTGTCCACTGACTGCCAACAATCGTCACTTCATCAATGCCAAGACCCTTGCCCTGATGAAGCCAACGGCTATCGTCATCAACACGGGGCGTGGTCCCCTGGTCAATGACGCTGATGTAGCCGAGGCTCTCGCAGCTGGACGCCTTGCCGCCTATTGTGCCGACGTGCTCACCGACGAGCCCCCACATGCAGACAATCCCCTACTCTGTCAGCCCCATGCCTATCTGACGCCCCACATCGCCTGGGCTACCCGCGAGGCGCGTCGTCGCCTGCTTGACATAGCCACCGACAATGTTCGGGCATTCGTCGAGGGGCATCCGCAAAACGTGGTGTAAGAATATGACTTCATTATTGCAGTAATCACCGCAGTCCATAAGCATAAAAAAATGAATATATCAGCAATTTATTTGCGATGATATATTCATTTTTTTAAAATATTCATCCAAAAGCTAAGGAATAACAATTATTTTATTTATCTTTGCAACAGCTAACTCATGTCGAGCCAACAATTGATATCGTTGGAGCGGCAACAAAGAGGAAGCACTACATTTTGGAAAATGCGTCGCTGACGCTTTGTTTTTGGCTACCTTGAACCTAGGAAATTCAAACGTACAGTTCAAAGACTTAGCAGATGTTGGTGCTACGGGTTGGTATATACCATCCCCGTGGGCGTGCTGAGGACTAACCATGTCCTCGCGCACGCTTCATGGATGTATTGTATATATAACAAACGCGTGGGTATCACTCTGTCTCGTTTACTGTACAGGTTTTCCTAGGACCTAAGGTGGCGAACGAGCAGAAGCCAGATACCCCGCTTTTTCTTTTTGTAGTATTTATCCTATTAATCAATCAGCCTGCATCTATGGGTATCAACAGGCACAACTTTTTCAACAAAAAAAAATGAAGAAGTATTTTATGTGTTTTATTCTGTGCTTAATGTCATTATCAACATTCGCACAGAAAGAGGTAACGGTAAAAGCAGGAACACTTGTGCCGTTGCAAGTAATTAATTACACTAAAGCAGCAGACGTAAAAGTCGGGCAGAAAGTGGGATTTAGAGTTTCTCGCGACATCACCGTTAATGGCGTGACAGCAATCCCTTATGGAACCACTGTCAACGGAACGGTTTACGAAGCTAAGAAATCATCTTGGTGGGGAACCAAAGGTCGTCTTGGTATAAAAATCTCAGAGATGTTTGGTCCTAATGGCGAAATGATACCTTTGACCAATGGTGATGTCTACGTAACTGGCAAAAACCGTACTGCGCTTTCAGTATTACTATTTACGTTTGTTGTATGGCCTGCTTGCTTTATCTGCGGCTCAAAAGCTGAAATTCCTGCAGGCTATGAGATACAAGCCAATGTGGCAGCTAACACCATCATAACTGTCGAATAAAAAAAGACAAACTATCTCATTGCGGTATGACGTCAAAATAAGTATGCTTCATATTCATAATGAATAGTGAAACAAAACAAACTAAGCAGCGCTTCTAATCAGATGCGCTGCTTTTCTAAAATGAATATATCTGCACTTTATTTGCGATGATATATTCATTTTTATCTGGAAATGATATCCCTTGACGTTTACCCTAGAACCTGCGGCTGAGACACTTCAAAGCGCAAGCCAAGGGCACTAAGAATGCGAAGGAACATGCCAGCACCAGGTTCAACGCTGCCATTCTCCACACGTGAGATATACGACTTGTTGGTGCCTACACGCCTAGCGAGTTCCTGCTGGGTAACTTTCTCACGCTTGCGTGCATCACTGATAATCTGACCAACACAATAGGCATAGGCTTCCTTGCGAAAGGCTTCTCGCTCTGGGGTTCCTACCTTTCCGAAGCGTTCATCCATCATAGCATCAACGCTCATTATGTCATTTCTTTCCTGCATAATATTCTTTTTTTAATTGTATTGCCTTGTTAATCTCCTTTTCTGGAGTCTTCTGTGTCTTTTTCTGAAAGCCATTGAAGAGTATTACCACATTACCATCGTCAAAAATGAAAAACACGCGGAATATATTGCCAGCATGTTCTGCACGAAGTTCGTAGATCTCATCACGCAGATACTTTACGAACTTGGCACTAACTCGCTCCTGTGTCTTTAGCATATCAATGACATAGAACACCTTGCGGGCTTCTGCATCAGAGATGCGACAGGATGAAGTCTCTGAAATACGATTTGTATGCAGATATAATTCTTTCAGATTTCATGGTGGCAAAGATACAAAAAGTTTTCATATCAGGCAACTTTTAAAAAAAATATATATAATCTGTATCAGCAACGTCCGCGCATTCATTGATGGTCAGCCGCAGAATGTGGTTTAAAAAATAACAATTTCACAAATTAACACACAAAATACTTGCGAGTTCGTAGTTTTTTTACTACTTTTGCAGTCGATTTATAAGTTAACCCCTCGTTGGCATCTCGGGAAGATGCCGATTGTGCTGACAAAACGACGGCTCTCGGGTTAGGGCTGGCATAGTGCAAAGGGACATGTATAACACATTAAACATAATTAGAAATTATGGCAGAAATGAATTTTGGTGGCGTTATCGAAACTGTTGTCACCAGCAAGGAGTTCTCTCTTGAGAAAGCACGTGAAGTATTGAAGGATGAAGTAATCGCCGTTATTGGATATGGCGTGCAGGGCCCCGGACAGGCTTGCAACCTGCGTGACAATGGATTCAACGTCATCGTGGGCCAGCGTCAGGGAAAGACCTACGACAAGGCCGTGGCCGACGGATGGGTGCCTGGTAAGACGCTGTTCTCTATCGAAGAGGCTGCCGAGAAAGGCACCATTCTGTGCATGCTCCTGAGCGATGCTGGACAGATACAACAGTGGCCCACCATCAAGCAATATTTGAAGCCCGGCAAGACACTTTACTACAGCCACGGCTTCGCCATTAACTGGAGCGATCGCACAGGCGTAGTACCCCCCAAGGATGTTGACGTGATTATGGTTGCTCCAAAGGGTTCGGGCACATCGCTGCGCACCATGTTCTGCGAAGGTCGCGGACTGAACTGCTCTTATGCCGTTTATCAGGATGCATCAGGCAAGGCTAAGGAGAAAACACTGGCTTTCGGTATCGGTATCGGTGCAGGCTATCTGTTTGAAACGACATTCCAGCGTGAGGCCACCTCAGACCTTACTGGCGAACGCGGTTCGCTGATGGGTGCAATCCAGGGACTGCTGCTGGCACAATATGAGGTATTGCGCGAGAATGGACACACTCCTTCTGAAGCCTTCAACGAGACTGTTGAGGAGCTGACACAGAGTCTGGGTCCGCTGTTTGGCGAAAGAGGTATGGACTGGATGTATGCGAACTGCTCTACCACAGCCCAGCGCGGTGCTTTGGATTGGGCTCCACGCTTCCACGATGCTATAAAGCCCGTGATGGAGTGGCTGTATTACTCAGTAAAGACTGGCAACGAAGCACAGATTACCATCGACGCCAACTCAAAGCCCGACTATCGTGCAGGACTGGAGAAGGAATTGGAAGCTATGCGCAATCAGGAGATGTGGCGTGCAGGCGAGACCGTACGCAAGTTGCGTCCTGAGAATCAAGATATATAATACAACACAAAAGCGATCATAACAATAGAAAGAGAGAGGACACGCGAGTATCCTCTCTCTCATTTTTTCTTATTACTCTTATGCTTAATGACGGTATCGAATGTCGCGCAACTCGTGGTTGCCCATGAAGCGGCTCTTATCCACCAACCCGGTGATGCCCATGATTCGACCACGACAGGAATACTGCCACAAAGTGTAGTCGCGCCCATCCTCAAGCACAGGTTCTTCGTCGGCATACATAGCCACCATCAATTGATAATCGTCAATCTTGCCCTGGAGATGCTTGTTGTAGAAGTTGCGATAGGTGTAAACCAATGGCTTCTGATGGTAAGCCTTTTCCATCAACGACAACATCTTGAGCAGCGAATCGCAAAACTCCTCAGATGACAGGCGACCATCGGTTTCTACATCTAGCATCGGTATAAGGTCTTGTTCGCCAGGAAGACACTGGGCCTTGAAATTGTCAAGCTGCGTCTGTATATCAGCGGCTGGACGGAAAAAGTGATAAGACCCCACCTTCAGCCCATGACGATGAGCCAACTCGATATTGCGCTCATAGAGAGGGTCAACATTCTCCGACCCCTCGGAAGCTTTCAGATAGACATACGCCATCTTGCTATGCTCACCAATGGTATTCCAAAACACCTCGCCCTGATAATGACTCAGGTCGATGCCATGAATGTGACTGCAAGTATCCTCGCAACAAAGAAGTGGGTTTTCGTGTATCGTAGGCGACACAACACGACGCACGACTCTGCGTTTCCTGACTACACGGTGAGTACGTGCTTTCTTGCGGTGGCGGCGTACAGCGGCATCGGTTGGCATGACCACCAACAACGCAAGTAACATCGTTAAACAAATTGTAATTCGCTGATTTAACTTAATCATGATACAAAAATACTGCTTTTTTCACGAAATACATAAGATATGTGCGAAAAATAATGTATTTTTGCAAATGAGAGAATAAATACTGAAATGAGAAAACATTTTTTTCGATATTTCATCTGTTTGATAGCGCTATGCACATTGACAGCCTGTGACAACAATGATGATAAGGATGACTCGCCTGCCCCCAAGCGAGAGTATCAACGCACCGTATTGGTTTATATCTCGGGCGAAAACAGACTCAGCACATTTATCAACGACGAACTGCAAGAGATGTGCGTGGGCTCCAAGGAGCTCAGCGATAGCCAGGCACTGGTGGTGTATGTTGACAATGCCAGCACAAAAAACAAACCCTATATGGCAAGGATCAAAAACGGTGAGTTGACAGACCGCTTCAACTTTGACGATGACTGGCTGTCTTCTAATCCTCGCACGATAAGCAATGTGCTGAACTATGTATCACATTATTATCCAGCCAACGAGTATGGACTCGTGTTGTGGGGGCACGGCAGCGGATGGCTTAAAGAAGACTCTATCACAAGCAGCAGACGAGCATACGGCATAGACAACGGAAACAATGCCATGTCGGACTTCGGACAATGGATTAATATACCGACACTGGCTAACGTACTGCAGAAATGGAATCATAAGTTGCGCTTCATTCTTAACGACTGCTGCTACGCTCAATGTATAGAGTGTGCCTACGAGTTGAGAGATGTGGCCGACTATATCATTGGCTCGCCTGCAGAAATCCCTGGAGTCGGGGCACCATACGACAAATTAACACCAGCAATGTTTGGCACAACACCAACATTCTATAAGGACATCGTGGACAGATACTTCGATCAAACCATCAGCACAAAGGCCTCCAATTCGGAAACATATGAGGCACGAGTGGCGCTATCTGTGGTTAAAACCTCAGAACTACAACCACTTGCCAGTGCAACCAGACAGATCATAAAAGACATCAATCTGAGCAACAACCCAAATCTGAACGGACTGCTATATTACGGTATGTACGAGTATATGCCAGAGACTAGATTAATTGATACTTTCTACGACATCAACGACTTCTTTCTTCATAAGGCTACACCCGAAGACTACAACATATGGAAAAAAGCCTTCGACAATGCGGTTGTCTATCGTGTTTACGGTAAATGGCAAACTGTTTCTTTACCTATCAGCATCTTTGACAGATTATCAGACGAGCGTTATGGTGGGGTAAGCATGTATATACCACAACAACGCACAAGCACTAACTTCTATCGTGTTTGTGCTGACTATATCAAAAACTATAAGTGGTACTATGCCTGTGGATTAAATTCTGTAGAAGATTAAAAGGAATAAGTTAAAACAAAGTCGTCAGATCGCTCAAAGTGTATCTCTACAATTTCGTTATTCTTCATATCTTCAAGTTGAATAATAGATTCACTCATTCCGAGCAATCGCATATCAAAATATTGCAAATGGGCAGAAGAATGAAGTTTATAGAGTGTCTCTTTTGCCGACCATAGCAACAACATCTCCTCAACAGTTGCTACTGGTTCGTCATCACGAATAAACTTCTTAGCAATACGCCCCACTCTATCAGACAGATACTCTATATCCACAGCCACCTCGCTGCAGTCTGAAAGAATGAGGGAAGCAAAACCACGCGTATGACTGACACTGACATGCCACCCTGTAAGTATAGGTTTTCCACTGCACTCATGACCTATACATAATGAGTTATCGCCCGTCATGGCATGCAACAACCGATGCACGGCATCACGTTCTCTTTCGCGAGCACTACCTTCGAAGGGCTCGTCTATGCGCCAAAGTCCCAAACGGACATGAGCAGACAGTTGACGGATTTCAATCAGCGACATTGTCTTTGCAAACAATCACCTTAATCTTGGATATACGATGACCATCAAGTTCAACAATCTCAAACTTGAAGTTCTTATAGTCTAAACGTTCATGCTCGCTGGGAATATCACCCTTCAACTCAAGCATCAAACCTGCCAGGGTATCGGCATCCCCCTCAACATCTTCAAACACATTGTCATCGAGGTCAAGTATTCGATAGAAATCAGTCAGAAGTGTCTTGCCCTCAAACACATAGGTGTTAGCATTAACGCGAACGTAACTTTTCTCTTCGTCGTCGTATTCATCGTTGATCTCACCAACAATCTCTTCAAGCACATCTTCTAATGTAATAAGACCACTGGTGCCGCCAAACTCATCAACTACAATAGCTATGTGCACCTTGTTCTCTTGAAAATCGCGAAGCAAATCATCTATCTTCTTTGTCTCAGGCACAAAATACGGAGGACGTATCAGTGACTGCCAACGAAACGTTGAAGGTTTGCCTATATGAGGCAGAAGATCCTTGATATACAAAATGCCACGTATATTATCAACAGAATCTTGATAAACAGGAATACGCGAATAGTTGTTCTCTACAATACACTTGATAACCTCCGGAAACGTAGATCGAAAATTCAAGTCCACAATGTCCTGACGACTTGTCATTACTTCCTTGGCCGTCTCATCGCCAAAGCGCACGATACCTTCCAACATATTCTTCTCTTCCTTCAAGTCTTCCTTGTCGGTGAGTTCCAAGGCTTGTTCCAAATCATCAACGCTCAGAATACGGTTCTCCTTCTGCACCACCTTTTCGGCCAGCACTCCAGTGCGTATCAATATGCTAGACAAAGGATAGAACACCTTGCGAAGCACCATAATAAAGGGCGCAAACATACGACAGACAGCAAGAGCATGCTGAGAGCAATACACCTTTGGCATAATCTCGCCAAAGAGTAAGAGAAGAAAGGTCAGTAAGACGGTGATAACCAGAAATTCGAGCCATACGGCATTGCCAAAATCTACGACAGAGGCAAAGAAGAAGTTACAAAGCATGATGATTGTAACATTCACCAAATTGTTGGTTATCAGTATAGTGGCAAGTGTACGCTCAGAATCTACTCGGAGAAAAGCAATTTTCTTATCTAACTTATTCTTTTCCTCGTCCAACTCGCTGAGGTCTGTTGGAGACAGCGAAAAGAAAGCTATTTCAGATCCGGAAGCGAAGCCCGATAAGATTAATAAGACGCAAGCTAAAAAGGCTGAAAGAAAAGCTCCAAATCCAATTGGATTCAGATGAACTTCATGAAGTATATCTTGGAGATAGTCCATTTTAGATAATTAAAAAGGCAACGGCTCGTCCTTCGTTTCTGTTTCTATCGCAGTTTGCCCCTGCCCTGCATTAGCATTCACAGTGGAAAAAGAAGAACCCGTAACAGAAGCAGCTGCAACTCCATGGGCTGAAGAAGCCTGCCTAGGCGTTAGCATTTCCATATTGTCAGCCCATATCTCTGTGTAGTATTGACGTTTGCCCTGTTTATCATCGTAAGAGGCATAGTGTATGCGACCTTCAATATATAGCTTGTCACCTTTATGAACATAGTGCTCTACAACCTCAGCCAACTTGCGCCAAAGAATCACATTGTGCCACTCTGTGCGCTCGGGCACCTGAGTTCCATTCTGCAACGTATAGCCACGTTCGGTGGTTGCCAATGTCAAACGTGCCACAGCCTGTCCCTGATCAACATAGCGTACCTCAGGATCACGGCCCACATTGCCTATCAACATCACCTTGTTCATACCTTATTAAAAATTAAATGGTTTAAGCTTCGCTTTTTAGAGGTTTAGCCTTTCCTAAGAAGCGGAAATGAAAGTTCTTTCCCTTAACAGACGGAAACTGACTGCGATTATCCACACGCTCGCGCAAATAGTCAACAATACGATTATAGCAGTCAATGCCAGACATTGCCTTTACCTGTGCCACGAAATGAGTATCACGATACTGGAACTTGCCTGTGCCAGGTACCATCAAAACACGCTTAAAGTCAATTTCACCTTCATACCATCCCTCTAGTTCCTCGTTAAGCTTCATAATGACAGGCGAAAGCTGACGAGCAGCCACAGGAGGCTCTGGTGTGCGCACAGCACGCTTTTCCTTAAAGTCAGCCATAGACGCCGCTTCTGTCTTAATGATGATGAAATAAACGCGTGGACGAATTTTATAACGCTTAGGATACAAGACATCACTATTGACATAATCTCGGATATCAGCTTCCAAAACTGGATTCATATCAATTTCATCGATACCTTTCAAAAAGTCGATAGCTTCATCAACACTATACACAAGTGTCTCTTTATCAAAATATCTTAAGTATAAATTCATGATTTGAAGATGTTTTCCTGTAATATTAAGAGGAGCGGAAAACGGGACTCGGACCCGCGACCCCAACCTTGGCAAGGTTGTGCTCTACCAACTGAGCTATTTCCGCATAATTTCAAAGAAGGGTTTAAAATGGTGAAGAGGAGGAGACTCGAACTCCCACGTCGCAATTGACACTACCCCCTCAAAGTAGCGCGTCTACCAATTCCGCCACCTCTCCAACATGATTGACATCTTGAATAAAAAGAGTGCCCAGAACAGGACTCGAACCTGCACGCCTCGCGGCACACGCACCTGAAACGTGCGCGTCTACCAATTCCGCCACCTGGGCATTTACGATTAAGGCCTTCCTTAATCTCTCTTTTTGTTCAATATGTTGAGCGGAAAACGGGACTCGGACCCGCGACCCCAACCTTGGCAAGGTTGTGCTCTACCAACTGAGCTATTTCCGCCTGTTTATCGCACTAAATTAAGTGTGTTAGCATATCTCTCTCGATTGCGGTTGCAAAGGTACTGCTTTTTTTGGAACTGCCAAAACTTTTCCGCTTTTTTTTTCGAAAAAAGTGCTAATCCATACGATTTTTATAGTCTTCATAGCCAAATTGACGCAAAATCTCGAGATTCCCGTCCATTTTTAGCATTCCGATAGCAGGATGACTGATACCATTGAACATACATGTTTTTACAGTTGTGTAATGAATCATATCCTCAAAAATCACCTCTTCACCCACTTTTAATTCATGATTGAAGCGCCAATTTCCCATAAAGTCTCCACTCAAGCAACTATTTCCACCAAGTCGATAGTAATAGCCAGATACTGCCGAAGAAACTGATTCCGATGATTTGAATGTTTCCGAGTGACCAGAATCGACATTAGCGATGTATTCGTTGGGGTCAACATGCTCTGCTCCACGTACGTCAGGATAATAGGGCATCTCTAAACAATCAGGCATGTGACAGGTGAAACTGACATCAAGGATGGCGGTACGAATACCCTTATCTTCTACCACATCGACGACATGGCTCACCAAAGGACCTGTTTGCCATGCGAAGGCACTGCCTGGTTCCAAGATGATTTTCAGCCAAGGATAGCGTTCATGCAACCCCTTTAATATATTAATAAGGTGTGGGACATCATAATCTTTACGAGTCATCAGATGACCGCCTCCCAAGTTGAGCCATTTCAACTGAGGGAACCACCTATTGAATTTCTTTTCGATGTGCACCAATGTACGTTCAAGTACATCTGCCCCACTCTCGCAATGACAATGGCAATGAAAGCCTTCAATATCACTAGGGAGCTGTTCGGGCAATTTATCGGCTGTCACACCAAAGCGTGTGCCTGGTGCACATGGATTATAAAGTAATGTGCCAACCTCGCTATATTCTGGGTTGACACGCAAACCAATGCTAGCCTTCCCTGCCACACGATGATGGTAACGTTCGTATTGTGTCAAGGAGTTGAACGTGAGATGCGATGAACACCGCACAATAGGCTCTATTTCATCTTCCGTATATGCTGGCGAGAAAGTGTGTGCCTTTGCGCCAAACTCATCGTATGCCAGTAAGGCTTCGCTAAGCGAGCTGGCTGTAGTGCTATTGATATACTCACGAAAGATGGGGAATGTCTTCCAAAGGGCAAAGGCCTTAAAAGCCAATATTATTTCGACATCAGCCTCTTTTGCCACATGTGCAATGAGCTGCAGATTGCGTCTCAGTTTCTCCTCCTCAATAATATAAATAGGTGCTGCCATTAAAAACAATCAATAAATTCTGGGTCCAAAGATGGTTGTGCCTATGCGAACCATCGTGCTGCCGTGTGCTACGGCAATGTGATAATCGTCGCTCATGCCCCACGAACGTTCGCAGAAAGCATCGTCATCAGCAAAATACTGCATTTTCACCTCGTCGAAGAAGTGAGCAGCAGTGTCAAATTCGCGTGCAATCTGTGCCTCGTCATCGACATTTGAAGCCATCATCATAAGACCGCAAATCTGCACATGAGTCATCTGTCGCCACTCGCCGTCGGCCAACATCTGCCGACAATCCTCAAGTGTAAAACCATATTTGGTGGTCTCTGCTGCGATATGCAGTTCCAACAACACCTTCACCTTCCTTTCCGACTTAGCAGCTTGCTTCTCAATCTCGCGCAGCAATTTCACAGAATCTACTGTTTCTATCATCGAGATATAGGGGGCAATATATTTCACCTTGTTGGTTTGCAGATGTCCAATGAAGTGCCATTCGATGTCGCTGGGCAGTGTGTTCACTTTCTGTGCCAACTCCTGCTCATGACTCTCGCCAAATACACGTTGCCCTTCGTCATAGGCTGCGGTGATAAAATCGACAGGGTGAAACTTACTAATGGCCACCAGTCGCACACCTTTTGGCAGCGACTGGCGCACCTCGTTCAGTTTTTCTCTTACCGGATACATAGCAACGAAACTATTGTTCAAATTCAGGCTTATCGTCTTTCTGAGTCTTACCCGTATGTTCGTAAACGTCCATCAGCTGTGTTTCAGCGACACTGGAAATGGTATAGTCAATCATTGTGCCGCCCATCACCTCGTCAAGATTCTTCACAGCACCATTAAATGAGCCCGCCTGTACCAGATAATTGACGGTCGATTTTTTCTCTTTCTCAGATTTTTCGTCGATTGTAATAAACTGCAGTTTTGCCTTATACCACTTGTCGGCCATTTCCTGATCGCTGAAGAATATCTCGCCATAAGGTGCCTTTTTGATGTCGGTCACGGTGAATTCGCCACTGATATATGAAGACATTTCCTCGATAATGCGCTCTTCAGCCTCGCTAAAGCTCAGCGCATCTACCACATAAGCCTCTGTTACTTTCTTTTGCATGCCGTCTTCCATAGTTTTCTCGTAGCGTATTTTGCACTCAAACCATGTAGCGGTTCTACTTCTCATTGCCATTTGTTTTCCAGTTAATAAATTAATTTTTATTTTTGTATTCCCTTCTTTGTAAGGGTTTTCTGTTTTTCCTTCGTCAGACGATTGATGATTTCGTTGGCCAGCTGACCTGTTCGTTCGGGACTCAATCCTGCTTCGCCACCCAGTTTGGTCTGCTGTTCTATCAGTTCTTCCATCAGCTGTTTGCTGCCAGCCACAAAGACTTTTTCCTCCGCCCCCATACGCTCGTTGCTGTAAACCTTAGAGAGAATGCGGTCTGCCTGACGCTCAAACTGCTTTTTAAAGATGTCTTCAGCCTTAGCCTGGTATTCATCGAGTCGTTTTTTCTCCTCTTTTGTAAACAGTGTGTCGCCATCCACATTGGCTGAGTCGGGGTCACCAGACAGCTCCGCTTCCGGATCGAAGTTCTCATCGCCAAACCATTCTTCGTCATTGTCTTGCTGAGAGGTCTGCTCTACGAAATCTATTTTCTCAGTTTGTGGTGTGAAATCAAAATACAAACAAACGCACACCAAGGTCAAAGCAACTGCAGCCAGCGACAAGAGCAACGACTGGTGTATGCTATTACGTTTTTTCAAGTCGTTTGCCATTGCCTCGACTGACGCATAACGAGCCTTAGAATCTTCGCTCACTGCTTTCTTCACCACGGTCTTCATCCCCATAGGCATGTCTCCATTCTCATAGATTTTCTGTAGCAACATGCCCAGTGAATACACATCACTACGGGCATCCCCATGACCAGTCTGCAAGACTTCGGGTGCTACGAAAGATTCACTCCCTTGATAAAGAGCTGCCAAATCTGTTGGTTTAAAGAACGAGCCATGACACATCAGCATCGGATGTGAGCTCCCCTTAGCCAGCAAAATGTTGCTGGGTGCAAAGCACCAGTAGAAAACGCCATCTTGATGCAGGCGCTTGGCGGCATCCATCAGTTGATTGGTAAGATCGTCCATAAACCCTTTTCGCGCCACCACCGATGGATCTTCTCTTAAAATTCGCTCCAAGGTCTGATACGTTCCTGCCTCAAGCCCCAGCTCGCAGCAACCATGCGCCATTGACTGAATCTCAAAATGCATCTGTTGCGACAGGTTCAGTCGCGAACTGTAGTGCTGATCCTCTTGCAGAGAAGCACAGAAAGAACTGTTATCTGCTAAGTCCTGTCTGACAGTCACAATGTTTCTATACTTACCATCAACCTGCTGTTTACGCAACACGCCAATAGGCAGTTGCTCTTTTCCAACAGCCGATTTTTCTGATGCATTAAGCATTTCTTCGAAGTTCATACCTTTAAGTTTTTGAATGCGCAAAAGTACACATAAAATCCGATATAAGCAAATTTTATCTGATAATTTCCAATACGCTTTTATTAGCTTCACAACTCTTCTTGTTTAAAATCATATTTCATGCCGTTTCACGGCGCAATTCTACCAGTTTGACGACACAATAGTTATCGTTTTGCACCATCATACCAATCGTTTGAAAGCTGAGAAGCATTGCTTCGTCTCGTCTAAGCTTAAAGCCATAGAAAAGATGCACAGCGACACACCAGAACAACACCAATCGCATTCAAAAATGAATGATTTCACAAAAACTTACTCATCAAAACACAAAAAATCTGTTTACGCATGACTTTTTTGGGACTATTTTAGTATCTTTGCACATTGAAACAAAAAAATTTCTATTAGAAGATGCCTGAGATATCAGTACGCGGACTTGAAATGCCTGAATCGCCAATCAGGAAATTGGCCCCTTTGGCTGCTGCCGCAAAGAAAAGAGGTACACACGTTTACCATCTAAACATTGGTCAACCCGACCTGCCCACGCCACAAGTGGGATTGGATGCGTTGAAAACTATCGACCGCAACATATTGGAATATTCGCCCTCGCAGGGCTATCTGAGCTATCGCGAGAAACTGGTGAACTACTATGCCAAATACAATATCAGCGTCACAGCCGATGACATCATCATCACAAGTGGCGGTAGCGAGGCTGTTCTCTTTGCATTCATGTCGTGTCTGAATCCTGGCGACGAAATCATTGTACCAGAGCCAGCATATGCCAACTACATGGCTTTTGCCATTTCGGCTGGCGCAAAGATACGCACCATAGCAACCACCATTGAGGAGGGCTTCTCGCTACCCAAGGTAGAGAAGTTCGAAGAGTTAATCAATGAGCGTACGCGCGCCATCATGATTTGCAATCCCAACAACCCCACAGGCTACCTTTACACCCGTCGCGAAATGAACCAAATCCGCGACTTGGTGAAGAAATACGACCTGTACCTCTTCTCCGACGAGGTTTATCGTGAGTATATCTACACCGGTTCGCCCTATATTTCCGCCTGTCATCTGGAAGGCATCGAGCAGAACGTCATCTTGATTGATTCGGTATCTAAGCGCTATTCTGAATGCGGAATTCGTATTGGCGCCCTTATTACCAAAAATAAAGAGGTCCGCGCAGCCGTCATGAAGTTTTGTCAGGCGCGACTCTCTCCTCCCCTTATCGGACAAATTGTGGCAGAAGCATCACTGGATGCCCCTGAAGACTACTATCGTGATGTTTACGATGAGTATGTTGAACGGCGTAAATGTCTGATAGATGGACTGAACCGCATACCTGGAGTCTATTCGCCAATCCCCATGGGAGCATTCTACACCGTAGCAAAACTACCTGTGGACGACAGTGAAAAGTTCTGCCGTTGGTGCCTGAGCGAATTTGAATACGAAGGCGCCACGGTGATGATGGCACCCGCAGCCGGATTCTACACCACCCCCGGAGCAGGCATCAACCAAGTACGCATAGCCTACGTACTGAAAAAAGAAGACCTGACAAAGGCACTGGTTGTGCTACAGAAAGCATTGGAAGCCTATCCTGGCAGAGTGAATGAGTAATCTCCCACTTTTTCTTGCGCGTCATATTTACGACGAGAAGGGCGACAGAAAGAAGGTCAGTCGTCCAGCGATTCGTATTGCCACCATTGGCGTTGCCATAGGATTGGCAGTCATGATTGTGACCGTTAGTGTAGTGATGGGATTCAAACATACCATTCGCGACAAGGTGGCTGGCTTTGGCAGCCATATTCAAATACAGAACATATTTGCCTACACACAAGCTGGCAACTTTCCCATTTGTCTTGGCGACAGCCTGACAAACGCACTCGGTCAGGTCAGCGAAGTACGCCATATTCAGCGCTATACCCACACACAAGGCATCCTAAAAACAGATGACGACTTCATGGGAGTTATGCTGAAAGGACTCGGTTCAGAATACGACACACAGTTTCTGAAAGCGTGCATGATAGAGGGAGAACTTCCCATTTTCTGTGATTCCACATCGAAATACCCACTGGTCATTTCAAAAACGATGGCCGACAAACTACATTTGAATGTCGGCGACCGACTGTTTGCCTATTTCATTAACAACGACGACATCAAGACACGCCGCTTCACTATCAAGGGTATCTACCAAACAAACATGAAGCGTTTCGATGATTTATTCTGCCTGACAGACATCTATGCCACCAACAAACTGAATGGTTGGCGCATGGATCAATGCTCGGGAGCAGAACTTCTGGTCAACGACTTCACACAATTAGAGAACACATTTCCACAAATAGCCGAGATAGCAAACCAGACACACGACAAGGACGAGCAGACACTGGCTGCCCAAACCATCATGCAGGCCTATCCACAGGTATTCTCATGGTTAGGCTTACTCGACATCAACGTGTGGATAATCCTTGCTCTCATGATAGCTGTAGCAGGTTTTACTATGATTAGCGGCCTACTGATAATCATATTGGAACGCACACAGATGATTGGCATACTGAAAGCTTTGGGTGCACGCAATAGCACCATCCGACACACCTTCTTGTGGTTTGCCGCCTTTATCATCGGAAGAGGACTGCTCTGGGGCAACATCATAGGTCTTGGCATCGTAGTCCTGCAAATAGAAACCGGCTTCGTTTCATTGGATCCTCAAACCTATTATGTCAATGAAGCACCAATGGAAATAAACATCCCCATCATCATTGCACTCAACATAGCTACACTGATAATCAGTGTTCTCGTGCTGATTGCTCCCAGCTATCTTGTATCAAGAATCCATCCAGCTCGCTCAATGAGGTACGAATAGGAATCCAAACTCAATATTTCCTATTATTTGTTCTATTTCAAACCTAACAGAAATAAAACCTGCATAAAAACAAAATACTGCACAAAAAATTTTGGAATGTGCAGAAAATAATGTACCTTTGCACAAAATTTCGAAAATTGTGCAATGGACAACTGTTCAAGTTTTAACAAATACGTACAAGAGACTATTGTCAAATACTGGGATCAAGACGCCTTAACAGACTATCAAGGAGCCACCCTTCAATTTCATGACGTAGCTCGAAAAATAGAGAAATTGCATATTGCATTTGAAAGTTGCAATATACAGAAAGGTGATAAAATAGCCATTTGTGGACGCAACTCAGCCCACTGGGCAGTAGCTTTCCTTGCCACACTGACTTATGGCGCAGTGGCAGTTCCAATTCTTCATGAGTTCAACGCAGAACAGATACATAACATCGTGAACCACTCGGGTTCGCGCGTGCTGTTCGTTGGTGACTTTGTAGCTAAAGAAATCAATCCCGACGAGATGCCCCAGCTGGAAGGTATCGTCAACCTGCCCGATTTCTCACTGATGCTATCACGCTCAGAAAAACTAACCTATGCCCGCGAGCATCTCAACATGATGTTTGGCAGTAAGTATCCACGAGCTTTCCGTAAGGAAGACATAAACTACCATGAGGATAGCGATGACGAGCTTGCACTCATCAACTACACCAGCGGAACGACAGGTTTCTCAAAAGGAGTCATGCTGCCCTATCGTGCAATCATGGGCAATTTGATGTTTTGCATCAACCGCCTAGGCAAGTTAGTAAAACCGGGCGACCCTCTGCTATCCATCCTTCCAATGGCTCACATGTATGGCATGGCCGTAGAATTCATCTTTGGATTCTGCAATGGCTGTCACCTATTCTTCCTCAATCGTCTTCCTTCACCTTCGCTCATTGCAAAGGCATTCACAGACATACGACCCACCTTGGTCGTCTCGGTGCCACTTATCATCGAGAAGATTATTCGCAAGAAGGTATTCCCCGTCATACAGACCAACCGCATGAAGTTGTTGATGGCAATGCCTATCGTTTCGCAAAAAGTAAAACACCGCATTTACGAACAAGTTTATGCTGCTTTTGGTGGTCGTGCCTACGAAGTGATTGTGGGCGGAGCGGCACTTTCAAAAGAAGTCGAAGAGTTCCTGATAAACATCAACTTCCCCGTCACCGTAGGATATGGAGCCACAGAATGCGCACCACTTATCAGCTATTGCGATTGGACAGAGTTTATGCCAAGTTCATGCGGACGTCCCGTTGACGGCATGGAAGTACGCATTTTGAGTGATGATCCCGCTAACATTCCTGGCGAGATTATCACCCGCGGACAAAACGTGATGCTGGGCTACTACAAGAACGAAGAAGCAACTAACCAAGCCATTGACAAGGATGGTTGGTATCATACCGGCGACCTGGGTACGATGGATGCCGAAGGTAACATCTTTATACGTGGACGAATCAAAAACATGCTGCTCGGATCAAGTGGACAAAACGTATATCCTGAGGAAATAGAAGACAAGCTCAGTTCGATGCCAATGGTTAGCGAATGTCTGGTCATACAGCGTGGCGACAAGCTGATAGCATTGGTCTATCCCGACCAAGACGAGATTGTAAACTTCAGCCAAGATGAATTAGAAGCCGTCATGGAGCAGAATCGCGAGAATCTTAATGCACTCTTACCACCATTCAGCCGCATCAGCGCTATCGAATTGCGTCAGGAAGAATTCCAGAAGACTCCTAAAAAGAGCATTAAAAGATACCTATACCAAGAATAAAATACAATTATGGAACACATACCAAGTTTTAACGAACTCATTGAAAAAAGCATCCTTGACAATTGGGATCTTGATGCACTTACTGACTATAAGGGTCAGACGCTGCAATATCATGACGTCGCTCGTAAAATTGAAAAGGTACATATACTATTTGAGAACTCTGGTGTCAAGAAGGGTGACAAGATTGCGCTCTGCGGCCGCAACAGCAGTCAGTGGGCAGTGGCTTTCCTTGCCACACTAACCTATGGTGCAATAGCAGTACCCATTCTGCACGAGTTCATGCCAGACCAGATTCATAACATAGTGAATCACTCGGATGCAAAACTGCTGTTTGCCGGTGATCATGTGGCTGGAACTATCGATCCAGAGCAGATGCCCGGATTGGAAGGCATCATTCGAAACACCGACTACTCGCTCATTGTATCGCGCTCTGAAAAGCTGACCTATGCCCGCGAGAATCTGAACGCACTCTACGGACAGAAATTTCCAAAGTATTTCCGTAAAGAACATGTTCACTATTATCATGAGGAGAATGGAGACGAGTTGGCACTTATCAACTATACCAGCGGTACCACAGGCTTCTCTAAAGGTGTAATGATACCCTATCGCGCCGTATGGTCTAACTACGATTTTGCAGAGAACGTTCTTGGCAACACCATAAAAAAGGGCGATAACATCATCTCTATCCTGCCAATGGCCCACATGTATGGCATGGCTTTTGAATTCTTATTCGAATTTCTGCATGGTTGTCATGTGTTCTATCTGAACCGCACACCTTCGCCCGCCATTATCGCACAGGCCTTTGCTGATGTCAAGCCGAAGATTATTATTGCTGTACCATTGGTCATCGAGAAGATTATTCGTAAGAAGGTATTCCCCAAGATTCAGAACAACCGCATGCGCTTGCTGCTACAAATGCCTATCATCTCAACTAAAGTGCGTGACATGATCTGCAAAGAAGTGTTGAAGGCCTTTGGTGGTGAAATGTATGAGGTTATCATTGGAGGTGCTGCTTTCAATCAGGAAGTAGAGCAGTTCTTGAAGCGCATCAACTTCCCCTACACCGTAGGATATGGTGCTACAGAATGTGCGCCCATCATCTGCTACGAAGATTTCCACGACTTCAAACCGGGTTCATGCGGCAAAGCTGTGCTCCACATGGAAGTGAAGATTGACTCACCCGACCCGGAACACATCCCTGGCGAGATATTGGCTCGAGGACTGAATGTGATGCTTGGCTACTATAAGAATCCTGAGGCAACAGCTGAGACCATCGACAAGGATGGTTGGTACCACACTGGTGATCTGGGCACAATGGATTATGAAGGCAATGTCTTTATCAACGGACGCTCAAAGAACATGCTGCTGGGTGCTAACGGTCAAAACATCTACCCAGAGGAGATTGAAGACAAGTTGAACTCCATGACCATGGTGGTAGAGAGCATTGTAGTACAACGCGATACTAAGTTGGTAGCATTGATACACCCAGACTTGGAAGAGGCAAAGGCAATGAACTTTACGAAGGAGGACCTGATGGGAATTATGGAACAAAATCGTCAAACCCTCAATGAACAGCTGCCTGCCTACGAGAAGATTTCAGAAGTAGAAATACGAGAAGAGGAATTTGAAAAGACGCCTAAAAAGAGTATCAAACGATACCTTTACAAATAAGAGACAGCGTAACCACGTGGAATTGACGCCTTCTCACTCATAAAAAAGCATAAGCCGCGATAGTCATAGTAAACTTTCGCGGCTTATGCTTTTATGATTGGACTCTGCTATCTTTCTTTGATTATACGTATCTTTCAGTCTGCTGGCACTTATCCATTCAACAGTGTAGCCGTTCTTACTCGACTCAGTGTCTCTGGGGTCATCTGCAGATAGCTTGCAATATATACCAAAGGGGCGCGCAATACCAATTGAGGGGCTGTCTTTACCAATTTCTGGTAGCGATCCTGTGCACTCTCAAAACGCAACATGTCTGCATGCTGTTGACTGATGATAAGCGATTCTTCCAATATCTTTCGATAAAGCATCTGGATGTTTACGCTCTTCATAGCAGCCATCTCCAGTTCGTGCATCGGGATAGCAAAGATGATTGTTGGTTCCAAAGCCTGAATAATCTGCATAGATGGAGTCTCTTTAAACAGGCTCTCAATACTCATACAAATGGTGTTCTCTGTAGCCATATACTCGGTCAGTTCTTTGTTATTCTTGTAGTAGAACTGACGCACAAGACCTTTTACGATCCAAAAGATGTGGCGGCACACTTGCCCTTCATCAAGGATTTTCTCGCCCTTAGAGAACTTCATGGGCACAAGGATACTCTCCAAGATGTCAAGTTCATCGTGGGTCATCGTACTGTAACGACGCGCTAACTCGCGGGCTACGTCTCTGGTTGTTAAACTTAGGTTCGTTGGCATTGTTTCTTTTACTCCTTTCTTTAATTATAGTTCTAGTAGATTGTCTTTAGTCTAGTTTCAAAACTGCCAAGAATGCCTTTTGGGGCACCTCAACATTACCAATTTGCTTCATGCGTTTCTTTCCACGTTTCTGCTTTTCCAACAACTTACGTTTACGGCTTACATCACCGCCATAACACTTGGCCAGCACATCCTTACGGACTTGCTTAACTGTCTCGCGTGCAATAATCTTTGCACCGATAGCTGCCTGTATGGCAATATCGAACTGCTGACGCGGAATTAGCTCTTTCAGTTTCTCACACATACGGCGCCCGAAAGTCACTGCATTATCCTGATGAGTTAATGTCGAAAGTGCATCCACAGGTTCGCCATTGAGAAGGATATCAAGTTTGATTAGTTTGGATGGACGGAATGAATCTATATGATAATCGAAAGATGCATATCCTTTAGAGATACTCTTCAACTTATCATAGAAGTCAATCACGATTTCGCCCAAAGGCAACATGAAATGCAACTCTACACGATTTCCACTGACATACTGCTGATCAAGCAGTTCGCCACGCTTATCCAGACATAGCGTCATAATAGGACCGATAAAGTCTGCTGCCGTTATAATAGAAGCACGGATGTACGGCTCCTCTATATGGTCTATAAGTGTCTGGTCGGGTAATCCTGATGGATTGTGGACTTCCTTCACCTCCCCCTGCTTTGTATAACACATATAAGACACGTTTGGCACCGTGGTAATGACATCCATGTCAAACTCACGATCCAGTCGCTCCTGCACAATCTCCATGTGGAGCAAGCCCAGGAAACCACAACGGAATCCAAAACCCAAAGCTACCGAAGACTCTGGCTGAAACGTCAGCGAGGCATCATTCAACTGTAACTTCTCTAACGAAGCACGCAAATTCTCATAGTCAGCAGGATCAATAGGATAAACGCCGGCAAACACCATTGGCTTCACCTCTTGGAATCCTTCAATAGCTTTCTCACATGGGCGCTCTACGTGAGTGATTGTATCACCCACCTTCACTTCCTTCGAATTCTTTATTCCACTAATGATATAGCCTACATCGCCAGTGCGCAGCTCATTCCGGGGTATCATATCCATCTTCAAGACGCCCACCTCGTCAGCATCGTATTCCATTCCGGTATTAAAGAACTTTACTTTATCGCCTTTACGAATAACACCGTTTGTTATTTTAAAGTATGCAATAATACCTCTAAAAGAATTAAACACTGAGTCGAAAATCAGAGCTTGCAGCGGTGCTTTCTCATCACCCTCTGGATGAGGAATACGATCAACTACAGCATTAAGAATATCATCAACACCCTCGCCCGTCTTTCCACTGGCTCGAATAATATCTTCAGGATTACAACCTATCAAATCTACAATCTCGTCCTCGACCTCATCAGGCATTGCACTGGGCATATCAATCTTGTTGATAACAGGAATAATCTCCAGATTATTATCAATAGCCATATAGAGGTTTGATATTGTTTGTGCCTGCACGCCCTGTGTAGCATCGACTACAAGCAAAGCACCTTCGCAAGCAGCAATGCTTCTTGACACCTCATACGAGAAATCCACGTGTCCCGGAGTATCAATCAGATTCAAAATATATTTTTCTCCATCACGCTCATATTCCATTTGGATGGCATGACTCTTAATTGTTATGCCGCGTTCGCGCTCAAGATCCATATCGTCGAGCATTTGTCCTTCTGTTACCTGAATAGTCTTTGTGCGCTCCAATAATCTGTCGGCCAAGGTTGATTTACCGTGGTCTATATGTGCGATGATACAGAAATTTCTGATATTCTTCATTATGATGTTCTTCTCTTTAAACTGCAAAAGTACAAAAAAAACATCAAACTAACCGCATTTTTACTTTTTTTTCGTAATTTTGCAATCAAAAAAAATCAAAACAGTTACAAATATGAAGCATATTCTATCACTTGCTGTTTTAAGCATCATCTTCGTATCTTGTCAGGAGTCTTTAGAAGAACGTATTGCCCGAGAAAACAAAGAATTTACTCAGACCAAGTGTCCGATGCCGCTGAATACAGAAAGTACGATGTATCTTGACAGCATTGTATTCGACAAAACCACACATACACAGAGTCAATATTTCCGCATCAGTGACTTTGCCATTCCCACTAATCAACTTCGACAAGCGCTTGTCAACGAGTTAAGACAAGAACCCAAATACAAGGTACACCGTGAAAAGGGTTATAGTTTCCACTACGTCTATCGACATTTGAACAATCCAGACAGCATTCTTTTCGAAACAACGATCATTAAGAAAGATTATCAATAACTGATTATCAATGCCAACCCTCAAAAACAAGCAATAGCAAAAGATAACAGCGAAATCTTTTTCAAATAGTCTGTTTTCAACAAAAGAACGTACATAATAACGTTAAAAACAAATCAAAAATAGCGAAGCTTTAAGAAAGAAGCTCCGCTATTTTTGATGGACTTACCACAACACTTATGCCTCCTCAGGTTTCATGTTGGTATAAACGGTCTGAACGTCATCGAAGTCCTCAAGTTTCTCAATCATCTTATCGATAGTTTCGCGCTCCTCTGGTGTCACTTCCTTCAAGTCGTTAGGAATACGAGTAAACTCGGCACCTGTAACTTCGAAGCCATTTTCCTCCAGATGTTTCTGCACGGCGCTGAAACTTGAAGGGTCAGCATAGATAGTAATGCTGTTTTCCTCCTCATCCTCGTCATACTCGTCCTCTACACCATAGTCAATCAAATCGAGAATCATCTCGTCCATGTCCAATCCATCCTTCTTTTTGAAGGTGAACACACTCTTATAGTCAAACAAAAACGACAATGATCCTTGAGTGCCCAGATTACCATTGAACTTGTTGAACACCGAACGAACGTCGCCCACAGTACGAGTGGTGTTGTCGGTCAGTGTCTCCACAAAGATTGCAATTCCATGAGGTCCATATCCCTCATATGTCACCTCCTTATAGTCACTCTGGTCCTTACCCATTGCATTCTTGATGGCACGCTCGATATTGTCCTTCGGCATGTTCTCACGCTTAGCGTTGGCAATGATAGCACGCAGTGCTGGGTTGTTCTCGGGCTCAGGACCACCAGCCTTTACAGCGATAGCAATCTGCTTACCAATCTTAGTAAATGTCTTGGCCATGTGGCCCCATCTCTTCAGCTTTGTAGCTTTACGATATTCAAATGCTCTTCCCATTTTTTATAATTGATATTTTATAATTGACAATTGATAATTACCGAAGCTCTGCATTTAACTGTTTCTTCAGCTGAGCAATCAACTTCTGCATGACAGCATCAATCTGCTTGTCGTTCATAGTCTTTTCAGTGTCCTGAAGAATAAAGTTTACTGCATAAGACTTTTTGCCATTTGGCAGATTTTTGCCTTCATAAACGTCGAAGAGCTCCACTTTCTTCAGTAATTTCTTTTCCGTCTGACGAGCTATCTGCTCAATCTGGGCAAATTCTACGGCGTTATCGACCAGCAGAGCCAGATCACGACTAACAGCAGGATGCTTAGAAATCTCTGTAAACGTCACCTCATTCTTCTTCGTTGCCTTCATGAGCTGTGTCCAGTTGAGCTCAGCAAAGTAAACAGCCTGCTGCAGGTCGAACTGCTTCAAGAGTTTCTTTGACAGGATGCCCATCTCGATGAGTTTCTTGCCACCACGATTCTCTATGACGATACCAGCAGAGAAGTTAGGATTCTCACTCTTCTTCTGCACCATCAGACCCTGTTTCATGCCTATACGGCTCAGAATATTCTGCACGTGTGCAGCCAGTTCAAAGTAAGTACTATCCTCGTTAGGATGCGCCCAAGAGCCCTCTACGCGCTTACCTGTCACCCAGATACCCATGAAGTTCTCCTCCTTGTAGGCCTGCATCGGGTTGTCCTCGTCATGCTTCTCGGGGTCGTAGAAATAGCAGTTGCCAAACTCAAAGAAACGCAGGTTTGCATTCTTACGCTTCACGTTGTGCTCAATGCTCTCCAATCCACCATAAAGCAAGGTCTGTCGCATCACTCCCAGATCACTTGACAGTGGGTTCATAATTTTCACCACCGTGTCATTCTCAGCATAGTAAGCAGTCTTGGTCAGTGAGTTGTTGAGAATCTCATTGAAACCAGCACCCACCAACTGCTCAGAAACCAAATTCTGCAGTTTGTGCTTGCGGTCTTCTTCTGCCTTAATGACGAGGCTTGACTTCAGCTGTGTGGGAATCTCCACGTTATTATATCCATAGATGCGGAGGATATCTTCTACCACATCGCAGGGGCGCTGCACGTCCACACGATAAGCAGGAATCTCCAGTTTCAGACCTTCAACTGTTTCCTCAAGCACCTTCATCTCCAGTGTCTCGCAAATATTCTTGATGGTCTCTACGGGTATGTCCTTACCTACCAGATTGTGCACATAGCTATACTTCAAGTCAACTACAGCGTTATCTATCTTCTCTGGATAAATGTCGCAAATCTGCATTGACACCTTTCCACCAGCCAGCTCTTTACAGAGCAGAGCAGCCTGCTTCAGCGCATAGATAATGCCATTGGGATCAATACCACGCTCAAAACGGAACGAGGCATCAGTAGAAAGCCCATGACGGCGAGCCGATTTACGAATCCACGTGGGATGGAAATAGGCGCTCTCCAACACGACATTCTTTGTGGTCTCATAGGTTCCACTTCCCTTTCCGCCGAACACGCCAGCGATACACATTGGTTCTTCAGCATTGCAAATTGCCAAGTCACGCTCAGAAAGTTTGTGTTCCTCACCGTCGAGAGTGATGAATGGAGTTCCCTCAGGCATCGTCTTCACCACGATCTTATGTCCCTTTACCATATCGGCATCAAAGGTATGCAGAGGCTGACCATAGGCCATCATCACATAGTTGGTGATGTCCACAATATTATTAATAGGACGAAGACCTATAGTGGTCAACTTATTTTTCAGCCAGTCGGGCGACTCTTTTACCTCGCAGTCAGAAATGCTCACGCAGGCATAGCGTTTACAAGCCTCCGTGTTTTGTATTTCCACCTCAATGGGCAGGTCGTTATTATCAACTTTGAAATCTTCAACGCCAGGACGATGCAGGCTTGTCTCGTAACCATTCTGCTTCAACCAAGCATAAAGGTCGCGGGCCACGCCCCAATGCGAGAGCGCATCAGCACGGTTGGCTGTGATATCCACTTCGATGAGCCAGTCACTCTCCAGATTGTAATATTCTGCTGCGGGCGTACCCACCTCTGCATTCTCTGGCAACACGATGATACCATCGTGACTGGTGCCTATTCCGATTTCATCTTCGGCACAAATCATGCCGTTCGACTCAACACCACGCAATTTTGATTTCTTGATAACAAACTCCTGGTCGCCATCATAGAGCACACACCCCAAGTCTGCCACAATCACTTTCTGACCAGCAGCCACATTGGGGGCTCCACACACGATTTGCGAAGGTTCGCCCTTGCCCAGGTCAACAGTTGTTACATGTAAGTGATCAGAATTAGGATGCGCTTCGCAAGTGAGCACCTTGCCCACATAAAGCCCTTTCAATCCACCACGTATGGATTGCACTTCTTCAAGAGCGTCAACTTCAAGTCCCGTAGAGGTCAGCGCATCACATACCTGCTGCGGCGAAAGGTCGAAATCAACGTATTCTTTCAGCCATTTATAAGAAATATTCATTCCTAAAACAATTGTTTAAATTCGAATTCGGCTGCAAAGGTACGAATAAACGAGCAAAGAACAAAATAAAAGCTCGCTTTTTATTTTTTCTTTCGAGTGCAAGTACCTTCTTAAGACTCGTTCCACTCGAATAAGCGTCGCAAAGCGCTGAGCGCGACGCAGTCAAAGGTACTAAAAAAAATGAAAGACCCATCATATTCCTGACGAATCTTTCATTCTATTTTGAGTAAAAAAACTATTGCTTTATCTCGATATCTCTTCGCACGTTATCACGAATCTTGTTGAGATAGCGCCTCATGCCATCAGCATCTTTCTGATCAATAATCTCAAGCAGTTCTTTCAGTTCTGTGCGTATTTGCGCCACCTGATCGTGTGTATAGGGATTGAACAGTATTTCCTGCAACAGATAGTCATCTTCGTTCAGCACACCTTTGGCAATGCGCATATGTCGCTTGAAAGTGGTGCCTGGTGCATCCTGATGCTTCATCACAGCGGCAAAGACGAAGGTTGAGACAAAGGGTATGCTCAGTGAGTATGCCACCGTCTTGTCGTGTTGCTCGAAGGTGTACTCATAGATATTGAGTCCCAGTTTGTTGTAAAGGTCTTTAAAGAAACAACGCCCCATGCAGTCGCCTTCCTGGATGATGATGGCGTTCTCCTCGGAGAGTTGCTGCAGGTTGGCAAACGTTGGTCCAAACATGGGGTGCGTGGAAACATAGCGCATGCCCGTCTGTTCATAGAATTCTTTCAGGTCTGTCTTCACACTGGCGATATCACTGATGATGCACTCTTTGGGCAGATAAGGTATCACCTCTTTAAACACAGGAATGGTGTATTTCAGTGTCACTGCATTGATTAGCAATTCCGGCTCGAAGGCCTTGATTTCCTCGTAGGTAGTAAACCGTTGGCAGTTGTAAGTGAAACGCATACGCTTGGCATCGCGTTCGAAAACAGCCACCTCATGGTCGAAGCTCAGCAGGTCGATGAAGAAACTCCCCATCTTTCCTGCTCCCATAACTAATATTTTCATAAAAAAGACTCTCACCCGCCCCCTCCCTATGAGGGAGGGGAGTAGAATGTTTTGTCGGGGTATTCTACTTGATTAAGTTTTTATTATTTCAGAAGTAACCACTCCCCTCCCTCTAGGGAGGGGCTGGGGGGTGGGTCTTACTTATTAATAATTTCAATTTGTTGACGTACACTCTCTTCGTGAATGCCCTCGAAGACCTTGGCTACGAAGTCGGCACCCATGCCCAGCAGCGAGCCCTGCGCACCGCGCTTGGCCAAGATTTCATTATAGCGTGACGTCTGCAGCACAGTCATGTTATGTTCTTTCTTATACTGGCCAATCTCACGACATACGCGCATACGCTTGGCCAAGAGGTCCATCAACTGGTTGTCAAGTTCGTCAATCTGCTTGCGCAACTGCTGTATTCCTTCCGTGGTGGTGTGCTCGTCGCGGACAACCAACAGAGAGAGAATGTAGTCAAGCACATCAGGAGTCACCTGCTGAGCAGCATCGCTCCACGCTTTGTCGGGATCGCAATGACTTTCAACAATAAGTCCATCAAAGCCCAAATCCATAGCTTGCTGACAGAGTGGTGCAATCAGTTCGCGGCGACCGCCAATGTGAGATGGGTCACAGATGATGGGCAGCTCGGAGATGCGGCGATGCAGTTCAATAGGTATTTGCCACATAGGCATATTGCGATATATCTTCTTGTCGTAGGAAGAGAAACCACGATGAATAGCTCCCAAACGCTTTACGCCAGCCTGGTTGAGACGTTCCAGAGCTCCGATCCAAAGCTCAAGGTCAGGGTTCACAGGGTTCTTGACAAACACTGGCACATCGACGCCCTGAAGCGAGTCGGCCAGTGCCTGCATGGCAAAGGGGTTTGCAGATGTGCGAGCACCAATCCAGAGAATATCTATGCCATATTTCAAAGCCAATTCTACATGTTCGGGGGTAGCCACCTCGGTAGAAACCAGCATCTTTGTTTCATCCTTTACCTGCTTCAACCATTTCAGTGCGGGTTCACCATGCCCTTCGAAGCCACCGGGTTTGGTACGAGGCTTCCACACACCAGCACGGAAGTTATGGCAGCCTTTCATGGCCAGTTGTTTTGCTGTAGTCATCACTTGCTCCTCGGTCTCAGCAGAACAGGGGCCTGCAATCACGAAAGGACGTTCATTGTCACTTGGCAAATTCAATGGTGATAATTCTAGTTCCATATTCTTTAAAATTTAAGAATTGAAGAATTGAAGTTTTTTTAGAATTTAAGAATTGAAGAATTGAAGAATTGAAGTTTTTTTAGAATTGAAAGTTTAAGAATTGAAATCCTTCAATTTTTCAATCTTTCAATTTTTCAATCTTTCTTCATCTTTCAATTTTTCAATCTTTCTTCATCTTTCAATTCTCCTCCATAACGTTATCTTTTGTTTTCTTTATTGTATTTACTAATGTTCCTATTATAATACGCAAATCCTTCATCATCGATTCATGTTCATTCTCTGTTAGGTATGAAGCTTTGTATAACAGTGTCAACCAATACTTCGTTTCATTTCCTTCTTTCAATGATATGTATAACTTCGATAGAAAATCTGCTTTACTTTGCGCATGCTCACTTTCCGCGATATTTGCTCCGATACTAGTACCACTACGCAATAACTGCTTTGACATTACATATTCCTGCTTGTCATCACACAGATACTTGTACAAGTTTACTATTCTCAGTGCAAAATCCATGCTCAAGTTTGCAATCACAATTTCTTTCATCACATGAAAAACTTCAATTTTTCAATCCTTCAATTTTTCAATTCTTTGAAGCGCTTGTTTTATCTTGTCCTCTTTGGCACACAGCGAAATACGTATGTAGCGTTCGCCATTAGATCCGAAGATGAAGCCTGGTGTAATAAAGACACGAGCCTCATGGAGCACGCGTTCGGTCAGGTCTTCAACGTTCTCGATGCTGTCGGGTATGCGTCCCCAGAGGAACATGCCCACCTGATTCTTGTCATACGTACAGCCGAGTGCATCCATAATCTTCTCTGCCCACTGTCGTCGGCAGGCATAGGTCTCTATGTTGTACTGGCGGTGCCAGCACTCATCGTTGTTGAGAGCCTCGGCAGCAGCCAGCTGAATACCTCTGAAGGTACCACTATCCACATTGCTTTTGATCTTCAGTATCCACTGTATGAACTGCGCATTAGACACACACATACCTACACGCCATCCTGGCATGTTGTGACTCTTCGACATGGAGTTGAACTCTATGCAGCAATCCTTGGCGCCTGGCACTTGCAGCAGCGAGAGTCGCTCTTCACTAAGAATAAAGCTGTAGGGATTGTCGTTCACCACCACGATGTTGTGCTGCTTGGCAAACTGTACCAATCGCTCGTAGGTGGCTCGCTGGGCACGCCCGCCCGTAGGCATATTGGGATAGTTGGTCCACATGATCTTTACACGCGTGAGGTCCATTTTCTCCAGTTCGTCGAAATCGGGCTGCCATTCGTTGTTTTCGCACAGATTATAGTTCACAATCTTAGCGCCCAGAATCTTCGAGAGCGAAGTGTAGGTTGGATAGCCGGGATTAGGCACCAGCACCTCGTCGCCTGGGTTCACGAAAGCCAGTGTGACATGCAGAATGCCTTCTTTCGAGCCGATGAGTGGCAGCACCTCGGATTTTCCGTCAATATCCACATCGTACCAACGCTTATAGAATCGGGCCATTGCCTCGCGTAGCTCCGGCGTGCCCATCGTGGGCTGATAGCCGTGGGCGGTGGGTTCGTTGGCCACCTCACAAAGTTTGTCAATGGTCTGTTTCGAAGGCGGCATATCGGGACTGCCGATAGCCAGGGAGATGATGTCCTTGCCTTCTGCATTCAGTTGAGCTACCTCTTTCAGCTTACGACTGAAATAGTACTCCTGTACTAAGTTCAGCCTGTCGGCTGGTAAAATTGAAGAATTGAAAGATTGAAGAGTTGAAGTTCTCTTCTCCTTTCCAATTTCTTCACTACCTGTATTTTCTTTTGTTTCCATATACTATTTCAATTCTTCAATTTTTCAATCCTTCAATTTTTCAATTTTTCAATCCTTCAATTTTTCAATTTTTCAATCCTTCAATCCTTCAAATCGCCCTATACTCTCCAAGAATTTTCAAGTCGCGCGTCAGGGGTATAATGGCATCTACTGCCTGACGATAGCGGGTCAGATCGCTATAGGTCACATCGACATAGAACAGATACTCCCACTCCTTACCGATGATGGGCAGCGACTGGATTTTTGTCAGATTTATCTTATAGAACGACAAGATGGCGAGCACAGCCGAGAGCGAACCCTCTTCGTGGGGCAACGAGAAGACGATGCTGGCCTTGTTGCTCTCTACGAGTGGGCGCAGCATGTCGGCCTTCTGAGGCATGGAGCACACCAGGAAGCGGGTGAAGTTGTGCTTGTTGTCCTCGATGCTGTTTTCCAGTACTTTCAATCCATAGAGCTTGGCTGCTTCGGCATGACAGATAGCAGCCCATCCGCGATGGTGTCCTTCGGCAATCATCTTGGCAGATCCAGCGGTGTCATCGCCTTCAACGATGCGCAACGTGGGGTGATGCTCCAGGTAGTGGCGCGTCTGCATCAGAGCTACGGGATGCGAGTGCACCTCGGTGATGGTGTCCCAGTCATCCTCGGGCAGACAGCAGATGCAGTGGGTGATGTGCAACTTGTGCTCGCCCACCACGGTGGTGCCACTGTCGCGCAGCAACTCGTAGTTGTGCAGCAGCGAACCGGCTATGGTGTTCTCGATGGCTGCCATACCAATGACGGTGGGATCCTGGCGCACACTCTCGAACACTTGTTCAAAGGTGTTGCAACAAATCAACTGCAACTGCTCGCCCTCGAAATACTGATGGGCGGCTATGTCGTGAAACGACCCCGTAATGCCTTGTATCGCTATTCTTTTCATGTTCTAAAAAGGAAGCCCCACTTTCACTCTTCGTGAAGCGGGGCCTTATTAAATTTTTTAATTCTTCAATTCTTTAATTTTACATACGACTACCCGCTTCACAATTGCTTGTAAAGTAATAATAAAAATAGAAGTATGCATTAAATTTCGTCATTTTTGTTACTAATTGTAATTATCGGGTGCAAAAGTATAACAAATTCGTCAAACAGCCAAACTTTTTCCGAGTTTTTTTACAATCCAAATGGATTTATGGCTGAATAGACGCGTTTCATGTGCTGTTCTACGCCTTCGGCAGAATAGTCGCCGCTGACGTCGGCCAACTCATTCGGGTTCAATTCGAGCACCTTCTGCATGTCTTCCTCGGCACCTTTCTTATCGCCTGCATCATAACGCAGCCGACCGCGCTCATGATAGGCTTCAAGATGGAAGGGGTTCATGTCTATCAGCTTGTCATACAAGTTCAACGCCTCAGAGCTTTGCCCAGCAGCTTGGGCCAGTCGGGCAGCAGCCAGCACCACGTCTTCATGATCGGCATTGTGGGCCATCAGCCAATCGACATCTTCCTTGGCTCCCTTCACCTCTCCCATCTTGGTCAGGACTTGAGCACGCAACAGACGTGCATCAGCAAAGTCGGGTTCCAGCACAATGGCCTTCGTCAACCTGGCGATGGCACCAATCACGTCTCCACGACCTGCACAAGCCTGAGCAATTAAATAATGTACGCGTGAATGAGTTTCATCTATCGCCAAGGCCTGCTGACACAGATTGTCCATCTCGTCATAGTCTTCCTGCATATAGGCCACATGGGCTGCCTGCAACAGCACTTCAACGTTGTCGGGGGCCAACTGATGCAGTGCCTTTAGCTCAGCCACAGCCTCTGCCAACTGTCCTTGATGTATGAGTGCCTGCGACAGATAGTCGCGCACTTCCAGGTCTTCTTGTATTTTCAACGCCTCGCGAAAGCACTTCACAGCATAGTCAAACTGCCCCATACGCATGGCCTTGACGCCATCATACTTCAACAGGTCGAACTGCTTGGCTTCGACACTTTTTTTCTCTTCCTCGGGGGTTTCAGTACTACCACCCAACAACATTTTCCAGAATCCCATGATTGTATGCTTAAAATTTTGTGTGCAAAGTTACGAAAAAAGAATTAAAATGCGTACCTTTGTCCCGATGATTTAAATCATATTATTTTTATGTTAGCAACAAAAACATTACTGCTTTTAGGGCTGGGTGCACCAGAGTTGCTCTTCATCGCCCTCATCGTATTGCTGCTCTTTGGTGGCTCAAAGATTCCCGAACTGATGCGTGGTTTGGGCAAAGGCGTGAAAAGCTTCAAAGAGGGCATGAACGAAGTTGGCGACGTGAAATCTGACATCGAAGACCAAGCGAAAGGGGATGAGAAATAACGAGGCAGCCACCTTCTGGCAGCATCTCGACATCCTGCGCTGGGTGATTCTTCGCTCGCTTGGCGTGGTAGTGGCCGTGGGCACGGTGGTCTTCTGTCTGAAGGACTGGCTCTTTGCACTGGTACTGGCGCCCAGCAGCAGTCAGTTTGTCACATTTCGCTGGCTGCACACCGAACCTTTTACGCTACATCTGATCAATACGGGGCTCACCGAACAATTCATGACACACATGCGCATGTCCATGTATGCCGGCTTGCTATGTGCTGCGCCTTACGTGTTGTTTGAGCTGTTCCGCTTCATCTCGCCAGGACTCTACCGCCAGGAGCGCCGTGTTGCGTTGTGGATCACGCTATCGGGCTACCTGATGTTCATGCTGGGCACACTCGTGTGCTACATGCTCATATTCCCTCTCACTGTGCGTTTTCTGGGCACCTACCAGGTCAGCCCTAATGTCAGCAACATGCTCACGCTTCAGAGCTATGCCGACACGCTCGTATCCATGAGTCTGGTCATGGGCGTCGTCTTCGAGTTGCCCGTGGTCTGTGCCATCCTTGGTCGTCTGGGGGTCATTTCCCCCACCCTGATGACCCGCTATCGTCGCCATGCTATCGTCGCCATCCTCGTAGTGGCAGCCATCATCACCCCCACCACCGATGTTTTCACCCTTCTTCTTGTATCACTTCCCATCGCCCTGCTCTACGAAATCAGTATCTTCATTGTCAAAATTTCCAAAAAGAACAACCCCCTCTAAATCTCCCCAAGGGGGAGACTTTCTTACCTCCCCCTCCCCTTGGGAGGGTCGGGGTGGGGTCGTTGTGTTGTGTTGTTTTCCTCCCCTCCCATGTAGGGGAGGGGTCGGGGGTGGGGTCAGTATTGTTCTAACTGCCAATGGAGATACAGACCCCACCCCTGCCCCTCCCCTTGAAGGGAGGGGAGTGCCTACGTAGTCAACCAACCCCCTCTAAATCTCCCCAAGGGGGAGACTTTCTTACTTCCAACCCCCTCCCCTTGGGAGGGATGGGGAGGGGTTCCTAATTCATACAACTTGCCACGCCGAGGCTGGTGGCGATAGCCGTAAGGATGGCGATAACAGTTTGCAATACAAACTTCCAAGTTTCTAGTTTCTTCATAGTATTATTCGGTTAATTTGGTTAATTACGATTTGGGGCCGCCTGCGGCGGGAAATTATTCAAAATTTGATTCAAAATTAAACAGAGATTTATATCCCTTCGGCTTGTGTCAGGCGAGAAAGAAAATAAAAATGAGAAATTTTGTTTTCAATTTTGAAAAATTTGACTTTCCCTGTCGGCCGTCGAGCTATACCTTCCCTGCGAAGCAGGCCAAACCTCTCTGCGGGAGGGGTTTGAGGGGTTAGTCCTCATTCTCCCCCTGCTCCTTTTCATTTTCACTCGCATCAGGCTCAATCTCGAAGCGAGCGTTCTTCTTGAACGTAGGACTAGCGTACTCCGAGAACTTCTTCTTGTCGCCATTGAACTTCACCTGCAGGTGCTTGATGTTCTGCACTCCGAACTCCTCCGCCGATTCAGCACCGCAGGTACTCATCTTCAGCGAGAACGTGCCCAGACCGTCGAGCTTGATCTTGTAGCCCTCGTGCAGCAGTTCCTCGAAGCAGAGCACAAAGCGCTCGATGACACCCTTCACCACATCGGAGGTGTAGATGGTGCCGTGCTTGGAGATGTGGCGGCACAGGTCGTCGGTAGAGAGCGTATCGTTGTAGTTCACGCGTCCGTACCACTTACCGAACATCTTCGAGTTCTTCACCTGGTTCACATACTTTTTGATTCTAAGTTTTGCCATAATTTTTCGTGTGTTTTTAATGGTTAGAAAGTTAATGATTCATTTGCCCTCAGAAAAGCGCTCATTTGCCCCTAGAAAACTCATGATTTGCTATTTCTTGAATGCACCAGCAAAGGTACTAAAAATATCTGAGATACGCAAATATTTTGGTAATTATTTTGATATATTTTTCTGTAAGCACTATTCATGTTCGCTACCTGTCTTGTCCTTGTTTCGTGCCATCGTGCCATCGTGCCATTTCGAAAATCAAAAGTTTGTGTTAATCTTGTCTATTGATATTTATATATAATATTATATATTATAATATATAATATTATATATAAATATTTAAACACCTTTTCTACGAAGACTCCCCAACTTTGAAAAAACAAAATGGCACGATGGCACGATGGCACGTTTGTGGCATTGCGTGTACTTCCCTAGAAAAAGTTGATAGCTCTCGTGTTGCAGCGTTGCAGCGTTGCAGTTATAAAAACAACTACTGTATATATCAAAATTTAACTCTATATTTATATATAAATATAGAAGTATTTTTCGAGTATATACACACCCTTTCGAGAACTGCAACACTGCAACAGTGCAGCGCTTTTTGTACTACCCTAGAAAAGTTGCCCTCCCCATATTTTTTTCGATTTCTTGCCAAAGTATTCGTAAACCGCAAAACCAGTGTTGTATCTTTGCATCGTGAATCTAAAACGGCCATTTAAGCCGGCAAGAGGGCCCGAATTAGGAGCTAAAAGTGATACTGTTAACTGGCGAAAGAAGCCAAACAGGAAATTTCAGCAGCCTGCAGTCCTCTTTATCGCATACAAACCTACAAAAAGGAAGAGCTTTGTTTGGCATTCTCAACTTTATTTCATATCTTTGCACCATATAAAAAGACCCTCGTTTCTATGCTAAAGAAAACAAGAAAAATACTTGGAATCACCTGCCTCGCAGGACTCACACTGCTGTTTCTCGACTTTACCGGCACACTGCACCTCTATCTAGGATGGATTGCCAAAATGCAGGTACTGGAGGCCGTGCTGGCCGTCAATGTTGCAGTCATCGTCCTGCTGGCTATAACCACACTGATATTCGGCCGCATCTACTGTTCGGTGATTTGCCCTCTGGGTATCATGCAAGACATATTCGGATGGTTAGGTAAGAAATCTAAGAAGAACCGCTATACTTATTCCAAAGCCCTGTCGTGGTTACGCTACAGCATGCTTGGCATCTTCATTGCAGCCTTGATCGCAGGCGTTGGCACGCTGGTGCAGCTGTTGGCGCCCTACTCGGCCTTTGGCCGCATAGCCACCACACTGCTGCAGCCACTGTGGATGCTGGGCAACAACGCTCTGGCTGCCGTGGCCGAGCACTACGAGAGCTACACCTTCTACAGCGTGGACGTATGGATGCGATCGCTGCCTGTGTTCATCATCGCCCTGCTGACGCTGGCTGTGTTGGCAGTGCTGGCATGGAGAAACGGCCGTACCTACTGCAACACCGTCTGCCCTGTGGGCACCGCGCTGTCACTACTGTCGCGCTTCTCGCTGCTGAAAGTGCGCTTCGACAAGAGCAAATGCCGCAACTGCTCACTGTGCACCAAGAACTGCAAGGCTGCCTGCATCGACTTCAAGAATCATCAGGTAGATTATTCGCGTTGCGTGGTATGTGGCGACTGCATAGACAGTTGCAAGTTTGGCGCACTGAAATACACAACCGGTTTTAACAAGACGGAGAAAAAGAAGGAGGATAAAGATGCTAATGGTCTCTCGCGTCGCTCGTTCCTGCTCACCTCTGCACTGATGGCTACTGCCGCAATGGCTGAGGAGACAGAAGCGCTGGTAGATGGCGGACTAGCCGACATCGTAGAAAAGAAGGCTCCCACACGCACCACCCCACTGGTGCCCCCTGGCGCTCTGTCGTTGAAAAATATGGCGCAGCGCTGCACTGGCTGTCAGTTGTGTGTATCGGAATGTCCCAACGGCATACTGCGCCCCTCTACTGATATGATGCACCTCATGCAACCCGTGATGTCGTTCGAACGCGGCTTCTGTCGCCCAGAGTGCACGCGCTGCTCGGACGTATGTCCCGCAGGCGCCATCAAGCCTCTGGACGCCATCGAGAAGTCGAGCATACAGATAGGCCACGCCGTGGTGGCTGCCGACTTCTGCATCTCGGCATTGGGCGAAGCTGAATGTGGCAACTGCGAGCGCCACTGTCCTGCCGGCGCTATTGAGATGGTGCCAGTGGACCCCAACAACGAGGAGTCGAACTATGTACCTGCCGTCAACGAGGAGATTTGCATCGGCTGCGGAGCCTGCGAGCACCTCTGCCCCGTACGCCCGCTATCGGCCATCCACGTGGAGGGACACGAAGTACACAAGATGATCTAACTAATCATAACAAGGAAAAGAGATGGACAGAAGAGATTTTCTAAAATATATGGGGATGGGGGCTGCTGCCACGCTGGCCGCCTGCACAGGAAAGAAAAGAATTGAGCAGACCGACAACGTCGGTGAACCACCAACGGGACAAATGACCTATCGCACCAACCCCACCACAGGCGACAAGGTGTCGATACTGGGCTATGGCATGATGCGACTGCCCCAGAAGCCCGACTCGGAGGAATTTGACCAGGATATGATCAACCAGCAGGTGGACTATGCACTGGCACACGGTCTGAACTACTTCGACACATCACCCGTGTACTGTCAGGGACAGTCGGAACGCTGCACAGGCATCGCCCTGAAGCGCCATCCACGCAAGAGCTTCTTCGTGGCCACCAAATTGTCGAACTTCGACCCTAAGCTGTGGTCGCACAAGGCTTCTGTCGAGATGTACCACAACTCTATGAAGGAGCTGCAGGTAGATTACATCGACTACTACTTGCTGCACAGCGTGGGCGGTGGCGGCATGCAGAACTTCAGCCAGCGCTATCTGGACAACGGCATGCTGGACTTCCTGATGGAGGAACGACGCGCCGGACGCATACGCAACCTTGGTTTTTCGTACCACGGTGATGTCGAGGTGTTCGACTACCTGCTTGCCAACCACGACAAATACCACTGGGACTTCGTGCAAATACAGCTGAACTACCTGGATTGGACCTACGCCAACGAGATGAACGACCGCAACACTGATGCTTCGTATCTCTACGGCGAACTGCACAAGCGCGGCATCCCCGCCGTCATCATGGAGCCACTGCTGGGCGGACGACTGGTGAAGCTGCCCAGCTACGTAGTAAGCCAGCTGAAAGAGCGCGAGCCACAGAAGTCGCTGGCATCATGGGCCTTCCGCTACGCAGGCACTCCAGAAGGGGTGCTGACCGTGCTGAGCGGCATGACTTACATGGAACACTTGAAAGACAATCTGCTGACCTACTGCCCCCTGCAGCCACTGACCGAAGAAGAACAACACTTCCTCGACACAGAGATTGCTCAGCAGATGATGGAGATGGACACCATCCCTTGCAACGATTGCAAATACTGCATGCCCTGCCCCTACGGCATTGACATACCAGCTAATTTCCTGCACTACAACAAGTGGATCATCGACAAGAAGATGCCCAATGATGCTGGAGACCCGGAATACCGCAAAAACCGACGCAACTACCTGATAAGCCTGGATCGAGCCGTGCCACACGACCGGCAACCAGACCACTGCATCATGTGCAACCACTGTATCGACGTCAAACACTGTCCACAGAACATACGCATACCAGTGGAACTACACAAAATCAGTCAACGATTGGAAGAACTGCGACGCGACAACTCGTAAGCTCGTCGTTTATCAAGAAAATGGAAAAAATGAGGTTAGCCCCTCATTTTTTTCATTAAAAAGCATTTCCATTTCAGATATTATTTGTAACTTTGCAAACGAATCAAGTTGAACGTTTTGGAAAACTTTTCGAAAATGAAAAATAAAAAAGTTGTCCAAAATGGAAAACTTAACCAAAAAGATAACATATCAAAACAACCTAAATATTGCGGACTTTATAAAAAAGAAAAGAAATGGAAATCAAGAACTTTACCATCACAAAGCGAGATGGTTCGAAAGAGCAATTCTCACTAGACAAGATTATGAATGCCATCGTCAAAGCATTCGAGAGTGTTGAACAACCTGCTGACCTTAGCACTATTTCAAAGATTATCAGTCATCTGGACATGCACGATGACATTAAGGTGGAAGACATTCAGAATCAGGTAGAAGAAGCCCTGATGCGTGAAGGATTCTTTAAGGTAGCAAAATCATTTATCCTCTACCGTCAGGAGCACACCGAGGATCGCGAGACACTGGAGAAGATGCTATTCCTTTCTGAATACATGGAGTCCGTCAATGCCGCTACTGGTTCGAAATACGACGCCAACGCCAACGTGGAGCACAAGAACATTGCCACGTTAATTGGCGAGCTTCCTAAATCGAACTTCATACGTCTGAACCGTCGTCTGCTCACCGACCGCATCAAGAAGATGTACGGCAAAGAGTTAGCCGACGAATACATAGACAAGCTGACACACCACTTTATATATAAGAACGACGAGACATCGCTGGCCAACTACTGCGCCTCGATCACGATGTACCCCTGGCTCATCGGTGGCACCATGTCTATCGGCGGTAACTCTACAGCCCCCACCAACATGAAGTCGTTTGCCGGAGGTTTTGTCAACATGGTGTTTATGGTCAGCTCAATGCTTAGCGGTGCCTGCGCCACACCTGAGTTCTTGATGTACATGAACTACTTCCTGGGCAAAGAGTACGGACTTGACTACTACAAGCGTGCCGACGAGCAGGGCGACCTAAGTCTGAAAAAGCGCACCATAGACAAGATCATCACCGACTACTTTGAGCAGATCGTATATACGCTCAACCAACCCACTGGTGCCCGCAACTATCAGGCTGTATTCTGGAACATCGCCTACTATGACAAATACTACTTCCAGAGCATCTTTGGCGAGTTCTACTTCCCCGACGGTTCGAAACCTGACTGGGACGGCTTGTCTTGGTTGCAGAAGCGGTTCATGAAGTGGTTCAACAAAGAGCGCACCAAGACCCTGCTCACGTTCCCCGTGGAGACAATGGCACTGCTGGTTGACGAAAATGGCGAGTGCAAGGACAAGGAATGGGGAGAGTTTACTGCCGAAATGTATAGCGAGGGACACTCGTTCTTCACCTACATGAGCGACAATGCCGACTCGCTGAGTTCATGTTGCCGTCTGCGCAACGAAATCACCGACAACGGCTTCTCGTACACGCTCGGTGCTGGTGGCGTCTCAACAGGTTCGAAGTCGGTGCTCACCATCAACTTGAATCGCTGCATCCAATATGCCGTGAATCACAACATTGACTACCTGGAGTATTTGAGCGGTGTCATCGACCTCTGCCACAAAGTACAGATAGCCTACAACGAGAATCTGAAAGAACTGCAGAATCACGGTATGCTGCCACTGTTCGACGCCGGCTACATCAACATCGCCCGACAGTATCTCACCATCGGTATCAACGGATTAGTAGAGGCTGCCGAGTTTATGGGACTGAAAATTACGCCTAACGACGACTACAAGAAGTTCGTGCAGGGCATCTTAGGCCTCATCGAAAAGTACAACAAGCAGTATCGCACCAAGGAGCTCATGTTCAACTGCGAGATGATTCCTGCTGAGAACGTCGGCGTGAAACACGCCAAGTGGGACCGTGAAGATGGCTACTTCGTGCCTCGTGACTGCTACAACAGTTACTTCTACGTAGTAGAGGACGACTCTCTATCCATCATCGACAAGTTCAAACTGCATGGAGCACCCTACATTGAACACCTCACCGGTGGGTCGGCACTCCACATGAACCTCGAAGAACATCTGTCTAAGGACCAATATCTGCAACTGCTGAAGGTAGCTGCACAGGAAGGTTGCAACTACTTCACATTCAACATTCCCAACACTGTGTGCAACGACTGTGGACACATCGACAAGCGCTATCTGCACGAATGTCCTAAGTGCCACTCGAAGAACGTTGACTACATGACACGTATCATCGGCTACCTGAAACGTGTCAGCAACTTCTCGCAGGCAAGACAGGAAGAAGCCTCACGCCGCTACTATGCACATGCTGAGAAATTATAATCAAATATGCTGAAATATGTAAATACAGGCATCGTCTTTCAAGAGATCCCCGACGAGGTGACGTTGGCCATCAACATATCCAATTGCCCCTGTCACTGTCCTGGCTGCCACAGCCAATATCTGTGGGAAGACATTGGCCTACCTCTTAATACCGAAGCTATCGACGACTTTGTATCGAAATATGGCAACGATATCACCTGCATCGCCTTCATGGGAGGCGATGCAGATCCTGTATCAGTGAATATGCTCGCACAGTATATCCACGAGTCGTACCCCAAATACAAAGTAGCATGGTATAGCGGACGCATACGCATTCCTGCCATCATCAAGAAGGAAGACTTCGACTTTATCAAGATTGGTCCCTTCATCCGACACTTAGGACCACTCAATAAGACAACCACCAACCAACGCCTATATCGAAAGGATGACGAAGGCAACTTTGAAGATATCACAGAACGTTTTTGGAAGAAATGAAACACTACAAAGACATCTTCATCGACTTCGATGACACACTCTACGACACGCACGGCAATGCTGTACTGGCACTGAATGAAACTTTCGACCACTTCGGGTTGGAACGCTACTTTCATGATGCTCATGTCTTCTACGACGAATACTGGCGCACCAACATTGATTTGTGGAGTCGCTACGCTAAGGGCGAAATCACACGCGACTACCTCATCGTGGAACGCTTCCGCCGACCACTCACCGTGAGCCCTGAGCTGAAAGCAAACTGCGAAGACAATGCTGACGCATTTCGAGATTTCTGCCTGCAGGTCAGCGACGTCTTCTTAGACTTCTGCTCATCGAAACCTGGCGTAGTAGAGGGTGCCCACCAATTGATGCAACATTTGCGCAAAAAGGGTTATCATCTACATATGTGTAGCAACGGCTTCCATGAAGTACAGTACAAGAAGCTGAAAGCTTGCGGACTGCAAGACTACTTCGACACCATTATTCTCAGCGAGGATGCCGGCGCCAACAAACCGTCACCTCTATTCTTCGATTACGCCATCCAACAAACAGGAGCTTCGCGACAAGAAACAATCATGATTGGCGACAACTATAGCACCGATATATTAGGAGCAAGACAAGCAGGATTGGATACCCTTTTTCTGAACCGATGGCCAGAATATCCAGCAGAAGGCCCTGTGACATACGAAGTAAAGTCGCTTGCAGAAATCACTAATATTCTATAGAAGACTTAAACACCCGATCGTTAATACAATACTATATACTACAAAAAACTCATCAATAATACCATTTATGAAAGAAGAACAGATATTGGTACGCATCACTGGTCAAGACCGTCCAGGACTGACAGCAGCAGTGATGGGCATTTTAGCTAAATACGATGCACAAATCTTAGACATCGGCCAAGCCGACATACATGCAACATTGTCGCTGGGCATCCTAATACGCATGAACGAAGAGAACTCTGGGCCTGTCATGAAAGAATTACTATTCAAAGCCACAGAGTTGGGAGTAAACATTGGGTTCTCGCCCATCAGCGATGAAGAATATGAAGACTGGGTGGGACATCAGGGCAAAAACCGCTACATCCTCATGGTGATGGGCCGACAGTTGGAAGCCAAACAGATTGAGGCAGCCACACGCGTCATCACCGACCAAGGCCTGAACATAGACTCTATCATTCGACTGACGGGACGTAAGAGTATTAAAACGCCTAGCAAACACGTACGTGCATGCATTGAATTCTCACTACGCGGCGAACCACGCAACCGTCAGGAAATGCAATCTAAGTTCATGAAGCTATCAGCCGATATGGAAATAGACTTCTCGTTCCAGAAAGACGATATGTTCCGCCGCATGCGTCGCCTCATCTGCTTCGATATGGATTCCACACTCATTCAGACAGAATGTATCGACGAACTTGCCGAACGCGCAGGTGTAGGCGAGCAAGTAAAAGCCATCACCGAGAGCGCTATGCGTGGCGAGATAGACTTTAAAGAGAGTTTCAGACGCCGCGTGTCGCTACTGAAAGGACTCGATGTCAGCGTGATGCAGGACATTGCCGAACACCTGCCCATCACGGAGGGGGCCGACCGACTGATGACAATACTGAAGCGTTGCGGCTATAAAATAGCCATCCTAAGCGGTGGATTCACCTACTTTGGCGAATATCTGCAGCGCAAATATGGCATCGACTACGTCTATGCCAACGAACTGGAAGTGGACGACAACGGCAAACTGACTGGCAACTACGTGGGCGAAATCGTAGATGGACAGCGCAAAGCAGAACTGCTGAAACTCATCGCACAGGTGGAAAAGGTCAACCTGGCACAAACCATTGCCGTAGGCGACGGTGCCAACGACCTGCCTATGATATCGGAAGCAGGCTTAGGCATAGCCTTCCACGCTAAACCACGTGTGGTGGCCAATGCCAAACAGAGCATCAACACCATCGGACTTGATGGCGTGCTCTACTTCCTGGGTTTCAAAGACTCTTATCTGGGCGACCAAGGTAAAATGTAGAAAATAATTGTTATCTGCAAATAAAAAGAAAGAAAATCGGCAAAAAGTTTGGCAGTTTGAAAGAAAACCACTACTTTTGCCAACGAATTAAAAAACAGAACAAGCGAAAATGACAAGAATAGCAAACTATTGGTGGTGGCATAGCTCAAGATTCAACAGATCGTGAGAAGATAGCCGTGTACCTATTAGATTGCTAAAGGAAATATTGAGAGGCCTGTCGTTCTTACGATGGGCCTCTCAAATTTTACTACCGATATTCAACACAAAGCAATAATATATATATGAGCAATTATCAAGTCAACGAAAAAGGATTCTATGGCGAATTTGGTGGCGCCTATGTGCCCGAGATTCTCTACAAATGCGTTCACGATCTGCAAGAGGCATATCTGCCCATTATCGAGAGCGAAGAGTTCAAGAAAGAGTATCACGCTCTGCTGAAGGACTACGTAGGACGTCCATCACCGCTCTACTACGCAAAGCGCATGAGCGAGCAATACGGCTGTCAGCTGTATCTGAAGCGTGAAGACCTGAACCACACTGGAGCGCACAAAATCAACAACACCATAGGACAGATTCTGCTGGCCAAGAAGATGGGAAAGACGCGCATCATAGCGGAGACGGGCGCCGGACAGCATGGTGTAGCCACAGCCACCGTCTGTGCACTGATGAACATGAAGTGCGAAGTTTTTATGGGAGCCACAGATGTTGAGCGACAGCACACCAACGTGGAACGAATGAAAATGCTTGGCGCCGAGGTGCACCCCGTTCGCACGGGCAACATGACTCTCTCGGATGCTTGTAGCGAGGCCATTCGCGACTGGTGCTGCCATCCACAAGACACGTTCTATATCGTGGGGTCAACCATGGGACCACATCCCTACCCCGATTTGGTAGCTCGCATGCAAAGCGTTATCTCTGAAGAGATTAAGTGGCAGCTAGAGGAAAAGATTGGTCGTGACTATCCCGACTACCTTATTGCCTGTATTGGTGGTGGCAGTAATGCAGCTGGTACCATCTACCACTACATGGACGACGAGCGCGTGAAAATAGTATTGGCAGAAGCAGGCGGACACGGATGGCAGACTGATCACACGGCCGCCACCATCCACAAGGGTACCACAGGCATACTGCATGGGGCCAAAATGCTGGTGATGCAAGACGACAACGGACAGATTCAGGAAGCATTCACCATTTCTGCAGGCCTCGATTATCCTGGTGTGGGGCCGATGCATTGCAATATGGCTAAACAGGGACGCACCAAGGTTCTCGCCATCAACGATGACGAAGCAATCAGGGGTGGCTACGAACTGACCCGATTGGAAGGCATCATCCCTGCTATCGAGAGCGCACACGCCATTGCGGCTCTTTCAAAACTGTCGTTCAACCCTCAAGATGTAGTGGTACTCACCGTAAGCGGACGTGGCGACAAAGATATAGAGACTTACCTAAACAATAAAGACATGGTATTGTAATCATGGAAAAGATTTATCATTATCAGACAAAAAGTCAAACGATTTTGGCCGACCTTTACACACCCGTTGGCGTGTATATGCGACTACGCGACCTCTATCCTCAGAGTGCACTGATGGAAAGCTCCGACTATCACGATGCAGCGAACTCTCGTTCGTTTATCGGCATCAACCCCATCGCCAGTGTTGCCATCGGCCATCGTGTTGCATCAATAGTCTTCCCCGATGGCAACACCACACAACACAACATAGACAAAAGCTACCAATCGGCAGAAGCAATCCACGAGTTGATAGACTGCATCAAGGTAAACGGAGAAGACAGCAGCTTGTGCGGTCTTTTTGGTTACACCAGTTTCAATGCCGTTCGTTACTTTGAAGACATCCCCGTGAAAGACGAGACACAAGCCAAGAACGACGCACCAGACTTGTTGTATATACTCTTTAAGACCGTCATCGTCTTCGACCACCATAACAATATGCTGAAGGTCGTGACACTTGGTGAGAAGAAAGACATTGACAACATACTGAAGGCAATGAACAAAGCCAATGTTAAGGCCTATGATTTCCATCCCGTTGGAGACGTAACCTCTACACTGACTGACGAAGAACACAAAGCAAACATTCGTCGCGGCATTCAGCACTGTTTGCGGGGCGACGTCTTTCAGATTGTTCTCTCGCGCCGTTTTATCCAGAAGTATGAGGGTGACGACTTTAAGCTATATCGGGCTTTACGCAGCATCAACCCCTCCCCTTACTTGTTTTATTTCGACTTTGGCGGTTTCCGCATCTTCGGTTCAAGTCCTGAGACCCATTGCCGCATAGAGGGCTCAAGGGCATACATTGACCCTATTGCCGGTACTACCAAACGAACTGGCGATGCTGAGGCCGATCGCAGAGGTGCCGAATATTTGCGCAACGACCCCAAAGAGAATGCCGAGCATGTGATGTTGGTAGATTTGGCTCGTAATGACCTTTCGAGAAACTGTCACAACGTGAAGGTTGATTTCTACAAAGACCTGCAGTATTATTCTCACGTCATCCATCTTGTATCGCGCGTCAGTGGTGAGTTAGACGATAATGCCGACCCCATCAAGGCTTTCATCGACACATTCCCAGCTGGTACGCTCTCAGGAGCGCCCAAGGTTCGCGCCATGCAACTCATCTCAGAATACGAGCCACACAATCGCGGTGCCTACGGTGGCTGCATTGGAATGATTGGATTAGACGGTTCGCTGAACCAGGCCATCACCATCCGCACCTTTGTCAGCCGCAACGGTGAACTGTGGTTCCAAGCTGGTGGCGGCATTGTGGCCAAGAGCGACGAGGAATATGAACTACAAGAAGTGAACAACAAACTTGGTGCTTTACGAAGAGCTATCATTAAAGCTACAGAATTATGAAAATCGTCATTATAGATAATTACGACTCATTTACATACAACCTGAGTCACCTGATTAAAGAACTGGGTGCAGAAGTTACTGTGCTGCGCAACGACCAGTTTGAACTCGCAGACCTGGAGCAATACAGCAAGATTGTGCTCTCGCCAGGACCTGGCATTCCTTCAGAGGCAGGCCTATTGCTCGACGTCATTCGCACCTATGCCGACAAGAAGCCCATACTGGGTGTTTGCTTGGGTCACCAAGCCATAGGCGAAGTCTTTGGCGCCAAGTTGGAGAATCTCTCGGATGTCTTTCATGGTGTGGCGACCCCCTGCCATATCATAGCTGAAGACCCCATCTTCAGTGGCATCGAGCGCGACATCACCATCGGCCGCTACCATTCATGGGTAGTATCAAAGACCGACCTTCCCAGTTGTCTTGAAGTGACTGCCGTCAGCGATGAAGGACAGATCATGGCCCTGCGCCACAAGACACTCAACATCCGCGGCATTCAGTTTCACCCGGAGAGCGTGCTGACACCCGACGGAAAGAAAATGATACAGAACTTCTTATTCTTATAACATACAAACACAAAAAAGATGGAACAGACAATGAAAAGCTACCTCTTTAGGTTGCTGAACCACGAGGAACTGACTCGTGAGGAGATGAAATCAATTCTGATTGGTATTACACAGAGTGAATACCCCAACGAACAAATCACTGCCCTGCTGACCTGCTTGCAAATGCGTGGTGTCACGGTCGATGAACTGTTGGGATTCCGCGATGGTATTCTTGAAACAGGTGTTCCGGCTATTCTCGAAGCTGACCGCTATATTGACGTAGTAGGAACTGGCGGCGATCGCAAAAATACGTTCAACATCTCTACAACCTCTTGCTTTGTCATAGCAGGCGCCGGTTATAAGGTGGCCAAGCACGGTAACTATGCTGCCACATCGGTTTCGGGAGCCAGCAATGTGATTCAACATCATGGCATTAAGTTTACCGACGACATCGACAAACTGAACCGCTCGCTGAACGAAGCCGGAATTGTTTACCTTCATGCGCAGCTCTTTGCAAAGGCAATGAAGTTCGTCGGTCCTATCCGTAAAGCTCTACAATTCCCCACCATTTTCAATCTGTTGGGCCCCATCGTCAACCCCTCTCAACCCAAGTGTCAATTGCTTGGCGTGGCTAATCTTGATCAGATGCGCCTTTACAACAGCGTTTATCAGAAGTTAGGCATCGACTATGGTATCGTCAACTCTATTGATGGCTACGACGAGATATCACTCACAGGCGACTTCAAAGTGACGACAAAAGAATACGAACGTATCTTTAAACCACAGGATTTGGGCTTCGACATTGCAAAACCCGAAGAATTAGTAGGTGGTGCCACCGAGGAAGAAGCTGCAGCTATCTTCGACTCTGTTCTTGAAAATCGTGCACTGCCAGCTCAGAAGACTATCGTACTGGCTAACGCTGCCTTTGGTATCCAGGTATTGGAACAAGGCAAGAAGAGCATTGAGGAGTGCATTGAGATAGCCCGCGAGAGTATTGACAGTGGTAATGCACTGAAGACCTTCAAGAAGTTTGTTGAGTTGAATAGCTAAACTATTCTCAAGACAACAGTTGATATCGCGACAACACAATAACGAAGAAATAACATGATGCAAGATATTCTAAAAGAAATCGTTGCCCATAAACATCTGGAGCTGGAACGCCTTTGCGCAAAGAAGCCTTCTTTGCGAGAGGCGCTGCTTCAGAGCGAGACGGGCATCATTGCCGAATTCAAACGCCGGTCACCTTCAAAAGGATGGATAAAGCAAGAGGGACGTGCCGATATCATTCCGCTGAGCTATCAGCAGAACGGTGCTGCTGCGCTCTCAATACTGACAGACGAGCACTACTTCGGTGGATCGGACGAGTATATTCGTCTGGCGCGTCAAAGCGGTGTCACGTTGCCTATTCTCTATAAGAACTTCGTCATCGACGAGGCTCAACTCTACGCTGCTGCCCTTTGCGGAGCCTCAGCCGTGCTGCTGATTGCTGCCTGTCTGACGAAACAAGAATGCAAACAGCTACTGGACAAGGCACATTCGTTAGGTTTAGAGGTGTTACTGGAGATGCACTCCGAAGCAGAACTGGAGTATGCCGAACTGGAACCCGACGTCTGTGGCATCAACAATCGTAACCTTGGGTCGTTTATCACCGATGTCGAGAATTCGTTTCGACTGGCTGAACTACTACCAAAAGACGCTGTAAAAGTCAGCGAAAGTGGCATCTCAGACACAAATACAGTCAAGCTTCTTCGTTCGGCAGGATTCCGTGGCTTCTTGATTGGCGAAAACTTCATGAAGACCCCAAACCCTGGTGAGGCTCTCAACGAATTTATTTCTATGCTATGATTAAGGTTTGCGGAATGCGAGAGGCGGAAAATATCCGCCAGGCAGAGGCCTTGGGCATCGATTTGATGGGCTTCATCTTTTGGCCAAAGTCAAAGAGGTATGTTAGCACCCCACCCAGCTATCTTCCAACAAAGGTCAAACGTGTAGGTGTTTTTGTTGATGAAGACATTGAAACGGTCAAGAGGATTGCTGTCGAATACAGTCTTGATTACATACAACTGCATGGAACTGAATCGCCTGAATACGCCTGTCAACTGAGAGAATGGCCACTCATCAAAGCCTTTAACATTGCCTCCGCAGACGACTTTGCACAAACGAAAGACTACGAAGGCCTTGTCAAGTTATTCCTTTTCGACACAAAGGGCAAGTCTGTAGGTGGCAACGGTGAGAAATTTGACTGGGATGTGCTGGTAGCTTACAATGGCCATACGCCTTTTCTGCTCAGCGGTGGTATAGGTCCTGATGATGCAGAAAAAGTTAAAAACTTCTATCATCCAAAATGCGCAGGTATAGATCTCAACTCGCGTTTCGAGACTACTCCCGGACTAAAAGATATCAAACAACTCAAACAATTCATTCAAACGCTATGAACAAGATTAACTATCTTTTTGAAAATAACAAGGACAAGAAGCTCCTTTCACTCTATTTCTGTGCAGGATGCCCTACCCTCGATAACACTGCCGAAGTCATTCTCAGCATGCAGCGTCGCGGCATTGCCATGATTGAAGTAGGCATTCCGTTTAGCGACCCATTGGCCGACGGTCCTGTCATTCAAGGGGCAGCCACCAAGGCGCTAAAGAATGGTATGAGTCTGAAATTGCTTTTCTCGCAGCTGAAGAGCATCAAAGGACAAGTAGAGATACCGCTGGTGCTGATGGGCTATCTCAATCCCATTCTGCATTATGGCATAGAGGCTTTCTGTCAGTCGTGCGTTGAGGCTGGTGTCAGCGGAGCAATCATCCCCGACCTGCCCTTTGATGACTATATGAACACCGTCAAACCGATTGCCGACAAGTACGACTTGCGCATCATCATGCTCATCACACCCGAGACCAGCGAAGAACGTATCCGCTTTATTGACGAACATACCGATGGGTTTATCTACATGGTATCATCGGCAGCCATCACCGGCACACAAAGTAATTTCGACGAACAGAAGCAGGCTTACTTCCGTCGCATCAATGCTATGAACCTACGTAATCCACGCATGATAGGCTTTGGCATCAGTAATGCGCAGACACTCAAGGCAGCACAAGACAACGCTGCGGGGGCCATCATCGGCTCTAAGTTTGTCTCACTGCTGAACGAAGCCGACGGAAACGCTGATGTGGCACTCGAACGGTTGTTTGATGCACTCGAGAAGTGACCACATTAAGCAACATACGCCATGAGTTTCGCTGTACTCATGGCGTATGTGCGATTCCAGAAAACAAGCGAGGGAAATGAGATTCCTCATAGATTGTGCCTCGTTGAGGATTAATGCCCCATGATTACTCATCCATCTGGAACAGAGGATCCTCGGGCATCACCATCACAGGAGCTGACTGATAGGCTTGCATCACCTTCTTAGGTACAAACTCATTGGGCACAACAAGGCGGAACATATATTCGCGGAACCAACGGTCGGTCATAATCAAACACCCCTTTTGTCCCCACGCAGCACCCCAAGAGTTCTCCACCTTCCATTTGGTGGCATTGCCTTTCTTGTCAAGATCAACTGCCGTCAGGGTCATGGCGTGAGTAGAACCGCTATCGAAAGTCGAGATGCGTTCGGCCTTATTCATTGCGAACGATGTGCCAAAGAGTGCGCCATAGTCAAAATTCTCGGTGTCTGCATAGCCACGTTTGCGGTCCAACATCTTGCCCACATCATAGGAACTGTAGAGCTTGTGACCTGCCTTTAGAGCGCTGATGGCCATCTGCTCGATGTCTTCCATCGGCAGGTTGACATATTTCCAGTTGTGACCATCGTAGGTATGGCGATCGTAGTCCACCTCATAGGTCTTGTAATACTCGCGACGAGGGTCGTTCATCACCATGATAAAGGTTCCGTTAAGTGGTTTACCTACCACCTCTTGATAGAAGGAGATTGGCGTGTATTCCTTTGCTTCGCCTACAGTCATACCTTTCTCGTTGCAGAAAGCATAGCTAAACGTCTGTGGAGGCTCACCAATGGTGTACTGCAACATGCGGTAGATTTGTGCCAACATGCGAGTTTTTGCCTTATCCAAAGAGGCACCTTTCTTTCCCTTCTGAACCATATCACGCAGCTGCAAACCATACTCACGCAGTTTAGAAGACACCAACTGGCGAGCTTTCGAGGTATTGTCGCTGGAGAAAGACTCTGGCATTACCTCTTTAGGCACCAATCCATACTTGTCTGCCAGGTCGGCAACACCACAGAATGTGCCGCCGTCGCCAATGGGATTGTGGAAAAAGAACTGTACACGCTGATCGTCAATAGGTTTGTCGGCGGTATCTATAATGCCCTGCAACATCAGGTTGGCTTTCTCTAACTGATCCCAAAAGAACAGGTACGCCTGCGAGAACTCCACCGTCAGCGAATCTGTACGCAGATTGAAATCATTGCGCAACACGTTCATGCCGCTGAACATCCAGCAACGACCAGATTGCTGTTGGTCAGTGATTGATTGCGACTTCGTCTCTACACTAAAATGTGTATTCAACGCTTTTGCATTCTGATGGTTCAATGCCAGATTGTCGATAGCATTGGCAGCGATGGCGTTCACCAAGGCACGCTCAGTGCCACTGAGATTGTTTTCTTTCTGTATTTCTCTAAGCATCTTGTCTGAGATGCCACCATCTTTTGTTTGTGCATGGCCTGAAAGTGCCACACACAAAGCCACGAATAAAAGTTTCTGTTTCATTATCATCTGTATTGTTCTTGATGCAAAATTAGCTAAAATCTTCCGTAATCGTGAAACTACCCATCGATTTGCAAGATTATTTAAGAAACCCGTCTTACACAAAGTGACGCTTTCAACACAAAATGCCACTTTACTATGATTAAAGTGCCACTTTGCACGATGCAAAATGGCACTTTAACATCCAAGATCATTAACTATTTCCTAGACAACTTTTTACTGGAGATATGCAGTGTCTTTGTCGTTTTAGGCGCAGATGTGCTCGAACTATAATACTTTTTGGCCTCGGGCAACCACTTCTGAATGTCTTTAATACGCTTCTCATCGGAAGGGTGATCGCTAAATAAGCCCCCCGACCCCGATGACTGAGCAGCCATACGCTGCCAGAAGGCAACTGCTGTCTGTGGATCGTAACCCGCCATTGCAGCAAAGACCAATCCCATGCGGTCGGCCTCGCTCTCCTGCTTGCGCGAGAATCCTGAAGTCCACAATGAGGATCCCAACGATGCGCCCAACCCCAACAACTGGGTCATGCCATCACTGGCACCTGCCATCTGTGCACCTACACCCAATAACGACACGCCATATTGTTTCTTATACTCGTTACTCAGTCGTTCAGCCGAGTGCTTGGCAACAGCATGTGCAATCTCGTGACCAAGTACAACAGCCAGAGATGATTCGTCGCGCGTCACGGGCAAAAGTCCTTCATACACCACAATCTTTCCTCCAGGCATACAAAAAGCATTAACCGAACGTTCCTGAACTAAATTGAATTCCCACTGATATTGCGACACTTCATTGCCTAAACCATGCGCATTCAGATATTTCACCACAGCATTGGCCAGATTCTGCCCCACTCGCTTCACCATTGCCACATTGCTGGCATTGGTCGATGGTTTTGCACTTTGCATGTACTGCTGGTATTGTTGGTATGAGAGTGTCAGTACCTCTTGGTCGTTAACCAACAAATTCTGCTTACGCCCCGTGATGGGCACTGTTGATGTGGTACCACATCCAAACAAGACAGACGACACCAGCGCCAAAAGAATGATACGAATATTTTTCATGTGCTCAATATTATTTTGGCAACAAAATTAGTCATTAATATTGAAGATTCCAAGCAATTCAATAAAAAAAACAAGAGGCGCACCCCACGAAGAGTGCACCTCCTGTAACCTTCAGTTAATATTATTCACTTAAAACTATTATTTCAAACCACGATTCTGCAGTGTTACGTTGAGCAGCATCAAGTATGTTCTGTACTGTTTGCGGTCAAGAACGTAGTGCATATAACGGATATCCTTGCGTACTGCATTGTCAACCAAAGCCGCGCGCTCGTCGCTGTTTGCAGCAGCTGCCAACTTCATCTCGTTGCAGAAGTTGTTGTGAATGTCCTCAACAGCCTCCATCTGATCGCCATTCAGACCCAATGTTACGGCTAACTTACGCATGTTGATGTTCATATTGTAAGCATCAGCATTCAGAGTTGCATTGTTGTTCTCATTCTCTGCATAAGTCATTGTCATGCTCAACATTGCTACAACCATCAAAACAATCTTTTTCATAATTTCTTTCCTTTCTTTTTTTACTCAGAACCTTCAGGGTGTGTTGGTTATCCTTTTTCTTTTTTTTCTACTTTATAAATCCCTTTCAAGTCCTTACTTTCTTTTAATGTTATCCTTTTTGTTATCCTTAGTCATCAGGATTTGTTTCCTTTTGACGATGCAAAGGTATGATGTTTTTATGAAGTGGCAATGGATTTTTTGCAATTGTGTGCGATAACAGTCCCTTTTATTGACGAAAATCAACAATCAAACCCTTTTGAGAGTCTGACTTAAGATTATTTATTAGTTCTACTTGCAAATAATTATGAATAAATTCGTACCTTTGCAAGGCAATTATATAACAATCAACAAGAAATGGACAAGAAACAGAACAAGTACATCTCTGTGAGCTATCAGCTCTACTCTATCGACAAAGAGGGCACCAAGAATCTAGAAGAAGAAACGCAGAAAGACCGTCCGTTCAATTTCATCAGCGGCTTCGGCTTCTCTCTGGATGGCTTCGAGAACCGCCTTATCGATTTGGAGGCTGGCGCATCATTCGATTTCACACTGGCTCCTGCCGAGGCTTTCGGTGAATATCAGCCTGAGGGTGTACATAAGGTAGGACGCGAAATTTTCGAGGTAAACGGTAAGTTCGACGAAACAAACATCTTCCCAGGTGCCGTCATCACCATGATGGACAGCGAGGAGAAGCGCTTCATGGTGCGCGTCGATAAGGTTGAAGCCGATGGCGTCACACTCGACACTAATCATCCATTGGCTGGAAAAACCCTGCAATTTACAGGCAATGTGCTGGAAAATCGCGAGGCTACCAACGAAGAAATCCAGAAGCTACTCAATCATCTGAGTGGCGAATGCGGCAACTGCGGTGGCGGTTGTGGCGGCGAATGCGGTGGAGGCTGCGGTGGAAACTGCGGCAATGGTTGTCATTGATATTAATAGTTTAGCCAAATACCATTAAATAAGTGAACACATTCGGACACATATTTACACTGACTACCTTTGGCGAAAGCCATGGTGCTGCCATAGGAGGTGTTGTCGATGGCATGCCTGCTGGCATCACAATCGACATGGAGTTCATCCAACAAGAATTGAACCGTCGTCGCCCAGGGCAGAGTGCAATCACAACGTCGCGTAAGGAACCCGACCAAGTCGAACTGCTAAGTGGCGTTTTTGAAGGTGTATCTACAGGTACACCTATAGGGTTTATTGTGCGCAACCAGAACCAACATTCTCAAGACTATGAGAATCTGCGCACCATTTTCAGACCCTCACATGCCGATTTCACCTATTATAATAAATATGGTACGCGCGACCATCGCGGTGGTGGCCGCTCTTCTGCCCGCATCACCATCAGCCGTGTGGTAGGCGGAGCCTTGGCAAAGTTGGCTTTACGACAACTTGGAATAACAATTCAGGCATACACTTCGCAAGTTGGCAACATCGCACTTGAACGCGATTATCGCCTTTATGACCTCTCAAAGACAGAGTGCAACGCTGTGAGATGCCCCGATCAACAGAAAGCAGAACAAATGGAATCACTGATAGCTCAGGTGAAGGCCGATGGCGATACGATCGGAGGTATTATCACTTGCGTCATCAAAGGCTGCCCTATAGGGCTTGGAGGCCCCGAGTTCGACAAGCTACATGCGCTATTAGGCAGCGCCATGTTGAGTATCAATGCCGTGAAAGGATTTGAATATGGCGAAGGATTTGCCGGTGTCGCTCAACGCGGATCCGAGCAAAACGATGTGTTTACCAATACGGAAGGCACCATCAGAACAGCCTCAAATCATAGTGGTGGAATCCAAGGCGGGCTTTCCAACGGACAAGACATCTATTTCAGAGTGGCCTTTAAGCCCGTTGCTACACTTCTACGGGAACAGTCAACCGTTGATATAGAAGGAAATTCTACAACTTTTACGGCTCGCGGAAGGCACGATCCATGCGTTTTACCAAGGGCTGTGCCCGTTGTCGAAGCAATGGCTGCAATGACCATTTTAGACCAATATTTGGTCAATAATACTTCAAAATTATAGCATTTTTGTATTTTTAGTGAAAATTATTCCAAAAACATTTTGATGTTTCGGAAATAAGTCGTAACTTTGCAGACGCTAATAAGGGTTTGTGAAAATCCTATATAAGCTTTAGTTAAGTCTAGTTTAGTTTTTGTGTTGGTTGAGGGTTGCTAGTTGGCAGCCCTCAAATTTTTTATCCTTTTTATGGCTGTCTTTCCTTCTATTTTTGTATTTTTGCAGGCATATTTCATTATTGACAATCGTTATGAAGAAGTTTCTTATTATAGGTATGTCACTTTTATGCGCTTCGGTCATCAAGGCCGACTCCTCTGAAAAGACCATCAATCTTAGAATTATTGAGACCAGCGACGTTCATGGCTGCTTCTTTCCATACGACTTTATTGAACGAAAACCATTGGAGGGCACGTTGGCTAGGGTAAACACTTATGTCAACCGTCTCAGAAAAGACTACGGAGACAGATTATTGCTTCTGGACAATGGCGACATCTTGCAAGGACAACCACTGAACTATTGGAGTAATTTTGTCAATACAAACGAGGAAAACATAGCTGCATCTGTAGTAAACTACATGAGATATGACGCACAAACTATTGGTAATCATGATATTGAAACTGGTCACCAAGTTTACGACAAGTGGATCAAAGAGGTGCGATGTCCAATGCTGGGGGCAAACATTATACAAACAGAAACTGGGAAATCCTATGTTGAACCATACACGATCATAGAACGTGAAGGGGTAAAAATTGCCATTATCGGCATGCTGACCCCAGCGATTCCATGCTGGTTGCATGAGTCAATATGGGAAGGTCTGACATTTCAAGAAATGGTGTCTAGCGCACGCAAGTGGATAAAATATGTCAAAGACATAGAGCATGCTGACATTGTATTAGGTCTTTTTCACAGCGGAAAGGACGGTGGCATCATGTTAGACAACGGCATTGAGGAAAATGCTACAGCTCGTATTGCTCGTGAAGTGCCAGGATTCGATATCATTTTCTACGGACACGACCATACCAGAAACAAAGAATGGATTGTCAACTCTGCAGGAGAAAAGGTACTCATCTTGGACCCTGCCAATAGATCAACCCATATTTCAGATGCCAGCATAAAGTTGACAATCAAGGATGGCAAGATTATACACAAGTCTATCAATGGTGAATTGGTCAACATCTGCCAGGAAAAGATTGACGAAGACATGATTAATCATTTCCAGAAACAGATAGAAAGCGTCAAGCAATTCGCAGACAGACGCATCTGCCGTTTCGATTATACAATCACCACGCGTGACAGTTATTTTGGCAACTCAGCATTTACAGACTTCATTCACAATATGATGCTCAAGATATCTAAAGCCGACATCTCGTTCAACGCCCCACTATCATTCGACAGCAGTATTAAAGCTGGCGATATTACCGTAGCTGATATGTTTAACCTCTACAAGTATGAAAACAAACTCTATGTACTGAAAATGACAGGCAAAGAGATTAAAGACTATTTGGAAGAGAGCTATGCACGATGGGTGAACACGATGCAAAATGCCAACGACCATTTGCTGCTTCTTCAAGAAACAAAAACCGATGGACAGCAACACATGAGGTTTAAGAACTTTTCTTTCAACTTTGACTCGGCATCTGGCATTGACTACGAAGTTGATGTAACAAAACCTGACGGACAAAAGATACGAATATTATGCCTCTCTAATGGTGAGCCTTTCTACGAGAACAAGACCTACAAGGTGGCAATGAATAGCTATCGAGGCAATGGCGGTGGAGAACTAATCACGAAAGGAGCCGGCATCGCGACAGATAAGATTGAGGAACGTATCATCCATAAATATCCTTTGGACTTGCGCCACTACATGATGGAAGAGATGCAACAGATGGAACACATCAAACCCAGACCCAACAACAACTGGAAATTTGTGCCCGAAGCCTGGACAATACCTGCAGCACAACGAGACAGACAACTATTATTTGGAGAATAAACAATGAGATACTATTATTTTGTATTCTGTAAAGACGACATCATGCTGGAGAAAAAAGCGGATGGAACCTACACCATTCCCTATCAAGAGGAACCTCCCATCGCCTTAAAACCCTGGACAACACTACTCAATGTCTCCGCACTCGGCAATGCTGAAGTCAAGGCATATACCATAGATACACCTGTCTTTGACAACGACAAATACGAAATGTGCCCGCTACGTCAGAGCTATTATAAACTACCAGAGGCTCTTTACTTAAAAGCAGGCAAGTGTGCAGAGCTCATTTACTGGGACAAGAACACTAAATTCTGTGGTGTATGTGGCGGGCACATGCACTTCCACACAGACATATCAAAACGTTGCGAGATGTGCGGAAAAGAAATATGGCCACAACTCTCACCTGCTGTTATCGTGCTCATCCATCGCGATGCAGACACAGTATTATTAGCCAGAGGTAGAAGTTTCAGAAGAGATTTCTATGGACTCATTGCTGGTTTCGTAGAAACTGGGGAGACATTGGAAGAAGCTGTCCAAAGAGAAGTGATGGAGGAAACTGGTCTATCCATCAAAAATCTGCGCTATTTTGGTTCACAACCTTGGCCATATCCTTGCGGAATCATGGTTGGCTTTCATGCCGATTATGCTGGAGGCGAACTACATCTACAACGAGAAGAAATAAGCAAGGCTGCATGGTTTCACCGTGACAATCTGCCCAATCTGCCTGAAAAGCTTTCGATTGCACGCAGATTAATAGATGACTGGATTAATACTCCAACAGATTCATAGACAATTGGCCATCAAAACCGACCAGAGTCTCTATCATATAACAGCTGGCTTCTTCTGGAACACAAAGTGTGGCATTGAAATGAACACCCTTGGCGTCTATATAATCATATGCCATACCACCTAGAATAGCCTGCGAGAGGAACTCATTCGGAACCTTGCCTTCATACATCTGCTTTTTCATATCACGCGAAAACAAGCGCTTTGCACCATGATATAAACTGATATGTATGATGTTGTCATAATACACATTCTCTACACCAACGCCCTCACTGTTATACGAGGTCTTTGTCACCTGATATTTTGTAGGATTAATAGCAACATACCAATGATAACGTTCACCATTGTAAAGTACCACTGAATCGCGTTTCACAACAACCGAACTGGAAATCATCTCTGGCTGGTGCCTGCAGAATGCCAACGAATCAGCTGACGAAGTACTTTTTCGCAACTTCACATCATCTCCCGCTTGGTTTAGAAAACAAAAGGTATGCTCTGTCTGTTGCACAACGGCATAGCGATATCCACCAAGCTCCAGCGAGTCGTTGACTATACGAAAATAGGATGGTTGGCTTGAATCATCGGGATAATAGACGGTATCTCCATCAACTCTAAACACAACCTCTTCTGTGTTATCTTCAACCCAAATCCCCTGCAACATTGCCTTTGCTTCCAGATTCTCTGTATTTAACGTGCTGGAGGTACCACCAACACAACTAAAGCATGCGACAAGAATCACACTACAAGAAATCATCATAAAGAACATTCCTTTCATATCTAATCGCACCTTTTTTATTATAATTTAGTCAAAATAGTAGGAATCCCTAAACATAGAGGCCTTCAAATCCTTTTCGCTCGTCAACACATTCATCGATTCTGTAGGCCATTGAATGTTCAGATCCGAATCATCCCAACGAATACTTGCCTCTGCCTGCGGAGCATACACATTATCTACCTTATAAGTAAATATTGCTTTCTCACTCAAAACTAAAAAGCCATGAGCGAAACCACGAGGAATAAAGAACTGACGTTTATTCTCATCACTCAGTTCTACAGCAACATATTTTCCGAATGTGGAGGAACTCTTACGTAGATCTACAGCAACATCAAGCACACGACCAAGAATGACTCTTACCAACTTCGCCTGCGAATACTCTCCTTTCTGGAAATGGAGCCCCCGCAAAACCCCTCGCGAAGACATCGATTCATTATCCTGTACAAAGTGAACCGCACCCACATGTTGTTCGAATTCCTCTTGTTTCCAAGACTCGAAAAAATATCCACGTGCATCCTTAAACACCCGTGGCTCAATTACATACACTCCTTCAATTGAAGTTTCCTTATAAATCATTAATGTATTATATTGTATTTTTGAGTGCAAAATTAAAAAAATAATCCGAATTGTCGAATGATTTTTGGTTATTTATTTGCTTATCTCAAAAAAAAGGAGTAATTTTGCACACATGATTGAACTGGAAAAACATATAGAAGTTTTACTCTTAAACAATGATTGTGTCATTGTGCCTGGGCTTGGTGGATTCATGGGTCACTATATGGATGCACGTTACGACGAGCAAGAATCCCTTTTTCTCCCCCCACTCCGTTCTTTGGGCTTTAATCCACAACTCACCATCAACGACTCACTACTTGTTCAATCTTACGTAGAGGCTTACGACATCAGTTACCCTGAAGCTCTCCGACGCATTGAAGCAGAAGTTCAAGAACTACGTTTACATTTGGAAACAGAAGGTGAATACGAACTAAACGATATCGGCATACTTTCTCTCAACGATGAAGGTCATCTAACTTTTTCACCTTGCGAAGCTGGTATTTTGACGCCAGCTCTTTATGGACTTGGCTCTTTCGAAATACCACGTTTAGCCTCTACTACCGCTCACAATCCGGAAACGAATAATATTGGCATCCATGAAAATGCGATAACCATCAAAATGTCATGGATTCGCAACATGGTTGCTGCTGTCGCAGCCATCATTGCTTTCTTCATGATTGGTACTCCCATATCAGATAGTGAGATACCCACGAACATTCAGCAAAGCGCGTTCATTTCCATTCCTAGCACACACACCACGACACATACAGGAGATATCACAGCAGAATCAATTGCAAAGGCTCTAACAGAAAACAGCAATACTGTTAATACGACAAAGACTAAAAGCACTGCTAAAACAGAACCAAAACAAACAACGGAGACAAAACCTCAATATTGTTTAGTTCTAGCAAGTCAGGTTTCCAAAAAAAATGCTGAAATATTCGTAAGCCAATTACAAGCCAAAGGCTTTGAAGATGTGCGCATATTGACCACCACCATGACACGTGTTGTATATGGACATTTCGTCAGCGAATCTGAAGCATACAACCAACTACAGTCATTACAAAATCAAAGCGAGCATTTCCAAGATGCTTGGGTTTTGAAAGTTCAGCCATAAAACATTCGAGATGAAACGAGTACGTTGTCCAAAATGTGACCAATACATCACATTCGACGAAACGAAGTATGCAACAGGTCAGTCGCTTGTCTTCCAATGTCCCGAATGCGGTAAACAGTTTGGCATTCGCTTAGGTGTCGCGAAATTGCGCGAAACACTAAAAAAGGAAAACGAGCAACTAATTAACGACAACGGCGAGAGAAGCAAAGACGAAGCCCCCTGCGGCAGCATCATTGTCATCGAGAACGTTTTTCACTACAAACAGATTCTGCCACTTCAAATGGGCGACAACACAATCGGTCGCTATCAAAAAGGAAACCCCATTAACACCCCAATTGAGACCGTTGATCCGAGTGTGGACCTGACACACTGTATCATTAATGTCAGCCTTGACAAGCGTGGGCAGCTAAAATACACACTTAGAGACACAAACAGCAATACTGGAACGTTTGTGGACAATGTCGAATTGCGGCAAGGTGAACGTCGCACCATAGAAGACGGAACCTTGTTTACAATTGGAGCCACCAGCATCATACTTCGAACACATAACGGAGATGAATAATCCGCCTTTTTCAATGTTATTAATCTTTACTAAAAGTCTTTTTTTTAATAAAAAAAGCATTTTTTTCATACAATCTATGGCTGCTTAAAATATTTTTCCTACCTTTGCACGGAAAAGTAAATTTCGAATTATCAACAAGTTTATTCATATATGAAAAAAAAGATTCTTATACTAGACGACAAAGAGACTATTGCCAAAGTTCTCTCAATCTACCTAATGAGCGACTATGATGTACAATGGTTACCTGATGGGTTACAAGGTGTGAAGTGGCTTCAATCCGGCAACACTCCAGATCTAATTATTTCTGACATTCGTATGCCAGGCATGCGTGGAGATGACTTTTTGGAGTGGATTAAGCAGAATGAGTTATTCCGCCACATTCCTGTCATCATGCTTTCCAGCGAAGACTCTACAAGTGAGCGCATCCGCCTGTTGGAGATCGGGGCAGAAGATTACATTGTAAAGCCTTTCAATCCAATGGAATTAAAGATTAGAGTCAAAAAGATATTGCCCAACTAATTGAATGTTATGATAGGTGTTATTTACTTAGGTCAGGACCCTGAATCAGAAGAACGCCTGAAATACCTGCCTGGCAAGAAGGTCATTTTTACAAGAAGTTATATTGAAACAGCTGACTTGTGCAACAAGCGTGCACATAATGAGCATTATATCCTCATCTACGAAAAGAATCTTCGTGCTGAGGATGTAACTGCTATTACATATTTACGTCAGTCATGTCCTTCCCTATATATTATTCTTCTGACTCACACACTATCACAAGAAGAAAGAATTATATATCAAAAATGTGGTATTAACGATACTTTGGCTCCTAATGCGCCCGTTACAGAACTAAGTAAGAAACTTCAGTTCATCTATGATCGCGAAGACATGCTTTTTGATACAAATGTTTCCAAACAGAAAATTCTGCGTTTCAAAATTCCCCTTTGGAAACGTATCTTCGATATTGTATTTTCGCTGTTAGGTATCATTATTCTTTCGCCTATAATGATCATTACAACGATAGCTATCAAGCTAGAAAGTCCTGGTCCTGCATTGTTTAAGTCAAAACGAGTCGGAACCAACTACAAGGTCTTTGATTTCCTTAAGTTCCGTTCTATGTACACAGATGCAGAGAAACGTCTCAAAGAACTCAGCAAGACAGCGAATCAGTATTCAGAAAACGATAATACCCAGAAGCAAGTCATTACCTCTCCCCTTGGAGAAGAGGCAGAGCAGAACATGTACGATATGGGCATTGAGTCAGAAATGATGATTAGTGATGAGGAAGTAATGCTTGTTGGCGATGATTTTGTAGTTTCTGAAAACGATTTCAGCAAGCAACGTCAGGAGGAAAACAACAATGCATTCGTCAAGATTGAGAACGATCCACGCGTCACGAAAGTAGGCAAATTTATCCGTAAGTACAGCATAGATGAACTTCCACAACTTTTCAATATCTTGAAAGGCGACATGTCTATAGTTGGAAATCGACCTCTACCACTTTACGAAGCTGAAAAATTGACTGTAGATACCACCATCGACCGTTTTGTTGCGCCTGCAGGTCTAACCGGTCTTTGGCAAGTTGAGGAACGTGGCAAAGGTGGCAATATGTCTGCCGAAGAACGTAAGCAGTTAGATATTCTGTATGGTCAGACCTATAATTTTTGGCTTGACATGAAGATTATCTTCCGCACGATTTTTTCCTTTGTCCAGAAAGAAAACGTATAAATAGCAATCTGAAATAGCAAGTGACTATGACAAGAAATATATTTTTGACTGCCATTTTAGCTTTTGCTAGCAGCATTTCATTTGGCCAAACATCAGACGAAACTGGTATTAATGCAGGTTTTTTCGATTCAAATTCGCAAACAGGGTTTAACTTTTCCACGTTTAAACTTCCCCCTCTTGCCGTATTGTTTGAAAATGCCAAAATGAACCCATCCATTCTGCAATTGGCAAAAGAACAGGAAATTGCAGAAGCCGAAGTTGTCAAACAGCGCAAACATATATTCTCTTACGTACAAGGTCACGCCAGCTATAGCTACGGTAAAGCCGATATGTGGGGCAACAACTCCTCAGAAATAAGTCCTATGATTTACCAGTTCCAGGGTTCTGAGCAATCTTATTGGAATGTGGGAGTCAACGTCAGCGTACCTTTAGAGGACCTACTTGATCTCGGTCACTCCGTCAAACGAAAGAAATTGTTAGTAGATAATGCACAACTAAAAAAAGATGTTGCCTTCGATGAGCTTAAACTTCAAATTGTTACGCTATATATCCGCATCACCAACAATCTTGTGACACTCAAGAACGCTGGTACTGCTGCAGCCATCGCACAAGGTTCAGAAGCGTTGAACGAACTTGAATTCCACCATGGTAACATGGATATATCAACCTATACCAGTAATGGTATTGAAAGTCAAAGAGCCGTAGATACCTACCAAACCCTTCTGACCCAAATCACGACGGATATTGTCACCCTTGAAATTCTTACCCATACACCTATTATAACAAATACGACAACCGACATAACACTTGATGAAGCTGTTAAAAAGTCGGAGAAACAGATAGAAAAAGAAAACAAAGTCGTGCAAAAACGCATTAAGGCCGAAGTGGAAGAAGAAATAAAAGCTGAAAAGCTGAGAGAAAAAGAATCCGCAAAAGCAGCTAAAGAGGCTGAGAAAATGGCTAAAGAAGCAAAGACAGACAAATAAATTGTTATTATAATCTTTACTCTGCATTATGGATATATTTAGATATATTGTCAGATTTCTATATAAGATTCATCGGTATCTCATCATTTTACCAATGATAGCATTGGTAATTGCATGGTTCTCTACACGCAACATGGAGAGAATATACAATGCGAACACCACTATTTATACAGGTATGATTACCGGTTATAATATCGAAGGTGGGTCTGGTATTGCTGGCGGTAATCCACAAACTAACATGACCAACCTCATGCTGATTATCCAGACAGACAACACAATCCATGAAGTGGCATTGCGTTTGTTTGCTCGCTGCATGATGTATGGCAACCCCAACAAAGACAATAATTACATCTCTGCGGAACATTACCGTCAGTTGATGGCCACAGTACCTGCCGATGTCAAGGCATTAATTAACCATAATAGCGAGAACGACACATACAAGAATCTCAAAGCATACGAAAAGCCTGCTCAGGACAACTACCTGTTTGGCCTTTTGAATTACCACCCTTACTTTAGTATCAATAGTATTACAGGCAGGCTGAAGGTGCTCCAACTTAATGGTAGCGATATCATCGATATTGCTTATTCAGCCAATGATCCTGGTATTTGCTATAACACGCTTGATATTCTGAACGAAGTATTTGCTCGCCAATATCAGCAACTGCGCTATGGAGAAACGCTTAACGTCATCAAGTTCTTTGAGCGTGAGGTAGCACGACTATATCGTGTTCTTACTGGTGCAGAGAACGATCTCATCAAATATAATGTCAAGCACCGTATCATAAACTATGGTGAACAGACTAAATCATTGACTCAATTGGAAATGGAGCAGCAAAACAAAAAGAATGAGCTGCGCATGAATATGGCGACAACAGAAGCTTTGATTGCCTATTTCAAAAAGCAATTGGGTGACAGAGCAAAGATTATAGAATCAAATCAAGAATTCTCTCAATTAGTTCGTGACATTACACGTTTAGAGTCACGTATAGCCAATCTAAAGCTAATGAGTAGCGAGAGCAGCAACAGCAATGAAGCACAACTCGAATTAGCTAAAGCTGAACATCAATTGGAAGAAACAACCAAAAAAGTTAAAGCATTGTCTCGTACCCTCGAATCAGCCAATTATAATACAGATACAGGTATCAAGGCAAACGAATTGATCGACCGTTGGCTTGAACAAGTTATTCTGTTAGAAAGAACTCGAGCTGAGTTTGGTGCGCAAGATATCATGCAGCAAAGTATCGACGAGCAGTTCATATACTACTCGCCCATTGGTGCTACACTCGACCGTAAAGATCGTCACATCGGCTTTATCGAGAGTAACTACATGTCTATGCTTAACTCTTTGAATGCGGCCCGTTTGCGTCAGCGCAACCTCCAAATGTCGACCGCAACATTACGTGTGCTGAATCCCCCCGTATTCCCATTGAATGCGCAGCCCACCAACCGCATGATGGTGCTTCTTGGAGCATTCATGCTAACCTTTGTGTTGACTGCCCTCTACTTCTTTATCATCGAGATGCTTGACCGCACGTTGCGTGACCGCATGCGTTCTGAGCGTATCACAGAGATTCCTGTTATGGGTTGTTTCCCCAAAGAGAGTACCTTGCGCTATCGTCGATTCAATAAGACCATCAGCGATATGGCAGTACGCCAGTTGAGCAAAGCCTTGCTCCCCTACTTCCGTGATGGTCAGCAAAATGTACTCAATCTTCTGTCAACAGATGCCTCGAATGGTAAGAGTTACATCGCTCAAGAACTGGAAAACTATTGGCTAAGCATTGGCTTGCAAGTTCGCCGTTTGACCTACGATGAAGACTTCTTGGCAGATGACAGCCGCTACATCATGGCCAAGGATGTCAAGGACCTTTGTCCCGACATCATGCCTAATGAGATTGCCATTATCGAATATCCCAATTTGAATGATAATATCATTTCCACATCGCTGCTCAACATGGGAACCATCAATTTGATGGTTACCCGTGCCAATCGCACATGGAAGGATATCGACCAGAAGGCGCTTAATGAGTTGGAAGCTCGCTTGGAGAACAAAAACTCACTTTACATGTACCTCACAGAAGCCAACCGTTATTCTGTAGAGGAATTTGTTGGACAGTTGCCCCCATATACACGTTTCAACAACTTCGTATATCGCATGTCGCAACTTGGCCTTACAGCAACAGAGAATAATCAAGCAAAATAAAATATCTTTCTATGACGAATTCGTTTAGAACGATATCTGGCAATTTGGGTGGAGGAAGAGTTGTTGTGCTCTTTCTCCTCTTCTTACTGGCCATGTACGAACTCGTCACTGCGGGCTTCAATGCTTTTGCCATCATCTGTTTATTACCAATAGGTGTTCTTTTTGTTATCACTTCGTTCAAACAGCGAATGTTCACCTTTTGGCTCCTCTGCATTGTCAACTACTTGATCCAATTAAAAGATCTCACCCTTCCTCTTCCGATGTCAATTCCAAATGAGATGTTAGAGATTCTATTACTTGCATTAGCACTAATTGACATCAAGGATTTAAAGATGGAACGCACATTGAACATCATGCTAGCATGTTTATTAGTATGGTGCTCTTACTGCACCTTAGAAATCATAAATAACACTTGCAATCTAGGCATTGATATTGGAGGTTGGTACACCTCTGCACGTATGATGGCATTCCAATTACTGTATGCTTTTTTGGTTTTTTCCATATACATATCAACTCCCCAAATTCTAATTAAATATCTGTATCTCTGGGCAAGTTTAGCTTTATTGGCAGTCTTTTGGGTATGGAAACAACAGAACATAGGTTTCACAGATGCAGAAAATCATTGGATACAAACTAGAGGTCGCTTGACCCATATTTTGCAAGGTGGAACCCTCATTCGCTATTTTTCGATTTATAGTGATGCCGCAAGCTATGGTATTGGCATTGCCTCTACTGCGGTTGCCTTTGTAATCTTTGGCATTACAAGTAAAATCAAGAAATACAGATATTTCTTTCTCATTACCGGTTTGGCTTGTATTTGGGGAATGTTTCCTTCCGGCACACGTACGGCAACAGCTTGTTTAGGAGCAGGTTTCATGGCCTATATTTTCCTATCTAAATCTGTAAAGATTGCAGTTCCGTTCTCCATCTTCTTTGGTATATCTTTCTTTATATTAGCATTCACTAATATTGGTGATGGAAATCAGCAGATACGCCGTATGCGTTCAGCATTTGATCCCAATGATGCTTCTGCTAACGTCAGAGCCATCAACCAGGCTGCCATGAAAAGATATATGAAAGAAGCGCCATGGGGAATCGGAATGCATATTGGCTATGACAATGTTCCTGCGAATAATAAATACGCATTTATGTCAACTATTCCCCCCGACTCGGAATATGTTTTTATTTGGATTCACACAGGCGAAATAGGTATCACCGTATTTATCATTATAACAATTATCATGTTGTTAGGTGCTTGTTGGATTGTTCTCTTTCGTATCAACAGTCCATCCCTACGGGGTATCGGAGCCGGTTTTTGTTGTGCCTTCGTCTCTATGCAGTTAGGAGGCTATGGAAACCAAGTCTTAATGCAGTTCCCCAACTGTCTGGTGTTTTACGGAGGATTAAGTATCGTCTATATATTACCCTTCTTAGAAAAGGGATGGGTAGAACATGAAGAAAAACTTATCGCTTTACAGGAAGAGAAGAAGCGTCTCAAACTGGAAGCTCAAAAGAATAAACGAGTAAAATCAAGTTTCTTTTGAAAAAGAGAATATCTATTATTACTGTCAATTACAACGGTCTGAAAGATACTTGTGCCCTAATTGATTCAATCCCCTTCAATGAACAAATGGAGGTGATTGTAGTAGATAATGCCTCTAAAAAAGACGAGGGTGCAGTCGTCAAGGAGCGCTATCCTCACGTTAAAGTCATCCAAAGCACAGAAAACCTAGGTTTTGCCGGAGGTAATAATTTAGGTATCAAAGCCTCATCAGGCGATTATCTTTTCTTTATCAACAACGACACAGTGCTTCATCCCGAAGATTGGAATCTGCAAGCACTCATCAACCGTTTGGATTCTTCAGAGCAGATTGGAGTAGTATGTCCAAAGATTCGCTTTGCTTGGGATAACCATCCCATACAATTTGCTGGCTACACGCCACTTTCATCCATCACCCTTCGCAACCATTCCATTGGTTTTGGCGAAGAAGACTATGGACAGCACGACACACCCCATCCCACCCCATACGCTCATGGGGCAGCCATGATGGTGAAACGCAGTGTTATAGAAAAGGTAGGCATGATGCCAGAATGCTTCTTCCTTTACTATGAAGAGCTCGACTGGTCTATGATGATATCACGTGCTGGTTATGAAATATGGTATGAGCCAGCTTGCACCATTTATCATAAGGAGAGCCAGACCACTGGACAGAATAGTCCACTTCGCACCTACTACATCACACGTAACAGATTGCTCTTTGTAAAACGCAATTATCAAGGTATCAACAAATACCTGTCATATATATACCTCATCGGTATTGTCGCCACCCGCGACATTATAAAATATTTATTCCAAGGTCGATTCGACCTTATCAAAGCCGTCTGTCGCGGTTTAAAAACTTTTATCTCTCAACTCTCAACTGAATAAGTTATGGATTTCTGGTGGATATTATATATTATTGACTGGGCACTCTTCATCCCAATGGCCATCACAGCAACATATCTGCTGTTTTTTGCTGTAGCTGCACTGTTTAAGCATAAATCGCCAGCTCCCAAAGCCAAGCAAGAAAGTCGCTTCATCGTCATTATTCCCTCATATAAGGACGATGACCGAATCTTCGACACCGTCAACACCATTTTAGGACAGACCTATCCCCAGCGTATGTTCGATGTCGTTGTAGTCTCAGACCATCAAAGCGAGATGACCAATATGCGCTTGGCACAACTTCCCATTACATTACTGACACCCAACTTTGCCGAGAGCTCTAAGGCAAAATCTCTTCAGTATGCCATCATCAATTTGCCCCAGTTCAAGATTTATGATGCAGTGATTGTGCTGGATGCAGGCAATATCGTGATGCCCGAATTTCTTGAGATGATGAATAATGCCTACGAGTCGGCAGGCACAAAAGTCGTACAGGCCCGTCGTGTTGCTCGAAATCTAAACACCTCTATTGCCCGTCTTGATGCCATCTTCACAGAGATCAACAATTCTGTATTCCGTCGCGGTCACATCTCCATTGGTCTCTCGGCTTCATTAGATGGCTCTGGCTATCTGTTCAACTTTGCGTGGTTCAAGCAACATATCATGAAAGTTCATTCATGGGTAGGCGAAAGCAAAGAACTGGAAGCCATGCTGATGCATGAAGGCGTCTTCATTGATTATGCCGACGACATCTTTGTATTCGATTATAAGGCAAGCGAACTGCAGGTCTTCAACAGAGAGCGTGGTAAGTGGATCTACAACCAACTGCATTGTCAGATTGCAAACGTGAAGTATCTCCCTTCAGCTATTATGAATCGCCGATACGACTGGATTGACAAGCTATTGCAATGGACCATGATGCCACGCACCGTCATGATGGCTTTCATCACCATCATGAGTTGCATATTGCCTTTTATCTACTTCACACTGGCCATCAAGTGGTGGTTCTTTGCCGCCTTGACTCTTATGGCATGCTCTATTGCCACCCCCAACTATCTCGTAACCAAAGATTGGGATAAAGATTTTCTCAACGCACCATTGGTTACTATCGGCTCACTCCATCAGTTCATACGTGCTTTTCGAAAAGGCATGAAGATCAGTGTCAACAACATCCATCACAAATTGAACCATATCTCTTAGACGATGAGCATCTGTCCCATCATACATACATTCGACATCCTGCTATGGTTCATCATAGCAGCCAATGTAGCATATATACTTGGTTTTGCATTAACCATTGCTTTACCACCAGTAAAGTGCCACTTTACCACCAGTAAACGACTACAATCCTTCCTGATTCTCATACCTGCATATCATGAAGATTCCGTCATTGCTCACAGTGTAGAGACTATTCTTCATCAAGACTACCCCAAAGAGCTATTTCATGTGGCTGTAATTTCAGACAGCATGTCCACAGACACCAATCAGCTGTTGGCCTCTCTTCCCATCACCCTTCTTCAACCTTCATTCCAGAAAAGCAGCAAGGCAAAGGCATTGCAATTCGCCATGAGCACTATTGAAAGTCCCTATGACTACGTGATTGTGCTGGATGCAGACAACATCGTGGCTTCCGATTTTATCTCACGCCTAAATGCCATCGTCCAACCATCGATGGTCATTCAGTGTCATCGCACTGCCAAGAATTCAGATAGCGATGTGGCTGTTCTTGATGGTGTCAGCGAAGAAATCAACAATACCATCTTCCGCAAAGGTCACAACCGCATTGGTCTGTCTTCTGCGCTCATCGGTTCTGGTATGTGCTTTGATTATCATTGGTTCAAGACCTATGTCAACGAACTAAAATCAGCCGTAGAAGACCGCGAACTGGAAGCCCTCTTAATGAAACAACGCATCTATATCCACTATGCCGAAGACATCTACGTCTGGGATGAAAAGGTCAGCAACAGTGACAATTTCCAACGTCAGCGCCAGCGCTGGATGAGCGGTCAGGTTCAAGCATTTTGCCAAATGCTCCCCTATCTGCCAAAAGCCATCATCGATGGCAACATCAACTACATTGACAAGACCGTCCAGCAGGCACTCATCCCACGTTCCATTCTCCTTATTCTCATACCCATCTTGTGCGTTATTTCCACTACATCATATCTCATTTGGCACACATCATACACAGTGCCACTCATGTGGTGGATACTTCTGTTCTGTCTCTGCTTGGCACTCTTTGTGGCTATACCCAAACAAATGCGCAAACAATCTTTGTTCCCCAAACTACTATCTTTTCCAGCATTAGTATGGAAAATGGTGTTAAACATCCAAAAGATTGACCGCAACAATACAGATTTCATTCATACCAAACATGGACAATAAGCAACAAGTATGTTAATCTTTATTATAAAATAATTATTATAGTATGATCATTAAAGGTATAATAACTATCTTTGTCATAAACAAGAATTAGATAATACAACAAGCATATGTCAAACGATTGGGATATCATCATTACAAATAAAAGTCGCCTGCTCAGCCTTGACCTGAGCGAGCTTTGGCGGTATCGTGACCTCCTGACCATGTATGTCAAACGCGATATCGTCACATTCTACAAGCAAACCATCCTTGGTCCATTGTGGTTTATCATCCAGCCCCTCTTCACCACCATCATGTTTATGTTTGTGTTTGGCGGCATTGCCGGCATATCTACAGACGGCATTCCCCAGGCTGTATTCTACTTAGCAGGCCTCGTCTGCTGGAACTATTTCCAGGATTGTCTCAGCAAATGCTCTGACACATTCAACGCCAACCAGGCCATTTTTGGAAAAGTCTATTTTCCAAGATTGGTTGTGCCTCTCTCCATTGTCATTTCCAATCTCATTAAGATGGGCATTCAGTTCGCACTGTTTTTAGTTGTTTACATCTATTATATCACTTCAGGCATTAATTTTCAAGCCAATGCAGCACTTTTGCTAATCCCACTACTCATCATTATGTTAGGAGCCCTAGGCTTAGGCTTTGGTATGATCATATCATCCCTGACCACAAAGTATCGCGATTTGCGATTCTTGATCACCTTTGGTGTTCAACTTTGGATGTATGCCACCCCTGTCATTTACCCTCTGTCTGTGATGAAGGAGACATATCCCAAATATATATGGGTGTTAGTAGCCAACCCGCTGACAGCCATTCTTGAAACATTCAAATACGCATTCACAGGCGTCGGCGAGTTCAATTGGCTCTATCTGGGCTATAGCTTTATATTTACAATCATCATCCTCTTGCTCGGTATCGTCATTTTCAACCGTGTGCAGCGCAACTTTATGGATGTCATCTAACACAATCGGATTATGAGTAATACTGTCATCGAATTCAATCATGTAGGTAAACAATATATACTGGGCTCCATTGGTACTGGCACACTGAGCCAAGACCTAAACAGATGGTGGGCCAACATTCGCGGCAAAGAAGACCCATACCTGAAGATTGGCGAGACCAACGATCGCACCCAAAAGGGCGACAGCCGATTTGTCTGGGCACTTCGCGATATCAACTTTAAGGTTGAACAAGGCGATGTGGTTGGCATCGTCGGCAAGAATGGAGCAGGAAAATCTACCTTGCTGAAGATTCTCTCTCGCGTCACCTCTCCTACTACAGGCGATATCAAGATAAAAGGCCGTATAGCCTCCTTGCTTGAAGTTGGAACAGGTTTCCATCCAGAAATGACAGGCCGTGAGAATATCTTTATGAATGGCTCTATCATGGGTATGACCAAAGCCGAGATTAAGAGCAAGTTTGACGAAATTGTCGATTTTGCAGGCGTAGCAAAATATGTCGATACTCCTGTCAAACGCTACTCATCTGGTATGATGGTGCGCCTTGGCTTTGCTATCGCAGCCCATTTGGAGCCAGAAATCTTGGTTGTTGATGAAGTTCTGGCTGTAGGCGATGCCGAGTTCCAAAAGAAAGCTATCGGCAAGATGCAGGATGTCAGCAAAGGCGAAGGCCGAACAGTACTATTTGTTAGTCATAACATGGCAGCTGTTCGTAGTCTCTGTACTCGAGGAGTTATGTTAAAAAATGGCATGGTCGATTTTATTGGCAATATTCCTGATACGCTCGATCACTATTTAAAGATTGACGATAGTGCCCAAAAGGAAAAGATTATCGACAATGTGAAGTTTACCAAGAGCACACTGAAAGTCACCAATATCGAAATCAACGGCACTGCTCTCTCCGAATCTACAATTCAGAGCAACCAACGCGAACTGACCATAAAGATCGAGGGACACTCTCAGGAGGACATGAACTACGATGTCATGCTCATTCTTCGCAACAAAGACGGCATGCCCTATGCAACCTATGCCAAAGGTCATTACATGGGCGATATCAAGCACCAGCCTGCTGGCAATTTTACCATTGAGCGCACTATCCTGCTACCAGAGATTCTCACACGTGGTGCAATCTATGTCGATTTATTTCTACATCATCCCATGGTTGAATATCAATTGAAAGCTCCTAACTGCTGCATTCTTGAAACGATAGGCTACCAACAAGGATTCGGTTCTGCAATGAACCAAATTGACAACGGCTTTATGGGCCTCAACGACAAATAATGAAGAAAGTTATATTACTCACAGGATGCATCAATCCCAATGGGATGGCTTTCACACAGTTGAACAATGTCAGTGAAAGGCAAAAGCAGTATATAAATGCCATTCATTTCTACCTGAGTAATACAAATTGCCCAATCGTTTTTTGCGAGAATTCCGATACCGATATTCAGCCGTTCATTGAGAATGCACAAGACAGATTGGAAATCCTCACGTTCTCTGGTAATAAGAACAAGCAACGGGGAAAAGGATATGGAGAAGCAGAAATCATAGAATACGCTCTTTCGCATTCATCTTTTATCCAAGAAGACTGTATCATCATTAAAATCACAGGGCGACTCATTGTTAACAACATCTGTCCAATCATAAAGTCACTTACTTGCAAACAAGACTTCGTGACATGCCTATTCCATTCAGACTTAACATTTGCCGATAGCCGCATCTTCTGCGCAACTGTTTCCTTCTTTTGCGAATTTCTTAATAATAAAGAGCGCATCAATGACTCTGAGAATGTATTCTTCGAGCATATACTGTCCTCTACCGTATTAGCATCATCAATACGGTTCATACCCTATATTGAGGAGCCACTCATCACAGGGATTTCCGGTTCTACTGGCAAGCAATATTGTGCATTATCGACAGACGACAGGAAGAAATATCTTTTTAAACGTTATGCCTGGACCCAAGCAAAGAGTATCTACGTCCTTTCTAAAAATAAACGACAAGGCGTTTTGGAGAGAATCTCATTGTCACTCAAGGTTTTCAAATATACCTTACTGTCGAAACTCATTTAGTTACGATCCGTTTCAACAGAAAGTTTAACAACAAAGGAACACTTATACCGACTATACTATATACTAGCCACCAGCATGAGCTGCCCCACAATGTCATATTCTGAATAACAGGATGCTGTGCAATGTAAGCAGAATCAAGATTATATATCATCACTATCACAAAGCTAACCAACCTAAAACAAATAAAGTGAAGCGCCAGAATAGTTAAAGTATGATTACCTACATAATATAGAATACGTCTAACCACACATAGATTATTATTAATTTTGTCAGATAAATAAAGAGTCAACAGAGATCCTGAAATGGCTGCAATTGAATAAGGAATGACTTTATTAAAGCCACATTCCATTTTAACCACATCTTTGAAATAAATCATTGAAAGCAAAAGAACCAATCCACACAGAATTGCCCCATGCATTGTCTTCAACCAATGGATGTTGGGGACTAAGATTTTTCCCATCATAAAGAATGTAGCCCCCATAGTTCCCATTGCTAATTCACGCCCTAACTCTATATCTGGCATACTTCTTCTTATTAATATCGTTAAAAGAAGAAACAACATGCACATAGACTCGTGCTTAAACCTTACTCTATTCCCCAATAATAAAGAAACCAATGTGATTAGTATTGTTGAAACAAAAAGCGAACGAATAAACCAGAAACCGCCCAATAACTCCTCATAGCCACGCATTGACAAAAGAATAAGTCCAAGACGATTCAGTATATCCCCGATAGTATAAGCTGATGTTCCTCCCTCATAACCATATATTGGGTTGTAAATACCAACCATTAGAAACGTATTGTGAAATGCAAGAAATAATAAGGACCATTTGACAAAGGGGACATATAAACCAGCAACTTTCTTTTTCAAATACAAACAGGCATCGCTCTTATTCAATATAGGCCTATAGAATATGCCAGAACATAAAAAGAATAGGGGCATGTGAAACAAATATATAAACTTATATAACAATAATGGACAACCGGAATGCCCTATCACCATTAGAATAATTCCTAATGCTTTTGCAATTGTTATGTAGTTTTCATGAACTATCTTTCCCATGCTTTTTATGCAAAATTACGAAAAAATATCATAGAACAATCTTCTTTACACAAAAAAAATATATATCTTTGCAAAAAATAAGTAGATGAGATACTCTGTTATTACCATTAATTATAACAATAGAGAAGGCTTAAAGCATACAATTGATAGCGTTGTGTGCCAGACATATAACGAGTTGGAATTCATCATTATTGACGGAGGGTCAACAGATGGAAGTGTTGATATCATAAAAGAGTATGGGAAGCACATCACATACTGGGTTTCAGAGAAAGACCATGGCATATATCACGCCATGAACAAGGGTGTGGCTCAAGCCCATGGTGACTATTGCATCTTCATGAACTCTGGTGATTGTTTCCAATCTCCAAACGTATTGGATTTCTTAAAAGACTATCAAGAAGACATTATCTGTGGAAAAGTATTTAAAGGCGGATCTTCCATACCATGCGGACATAACAAGCCAACTATCACTCTAGTTGACTTAATGAGAGGCAGCCTTCCCCATCAAGCAATGTTTATCAAAAGAGATTTGTTGGTTAAGCACCCTTACGATGAGCGTTATAAGATTCTTTCCGATTGGAAATTCTGCCTAGAGACAATCGTTCTCGATAACTGCACATTCCGAAATATTGACATTGTAGTTGCAGACTATGACACCAACGGCATCAGTACAAATTCAAATGGCTTACTTCCAAAAGAAAGAGAACTTATTCTCAAAGAAATGTTCCCATCACGAATTCTTGCAGACTATCAACGCTTATACCCTGTCGATGATGAACTTCTCGACCAGGCACGACTATTGACACAGACAATAAGAGCCAGAAAATTGGTAAAACGTTTTTCGAGTCTGTTATTACGACTAATCAATAAATAATCGGGAAGTAATGGATGTAAGTGTTATTATACCTGTATATAATACCGAGAAGTATTTACCTGCCTGCATCGACAGTGTTCTCGCACAAACAGGTGTCTCTTTGGAGATAATACTTGTTGATGATGGTTCTACAGACTCATCACCATGTATCTGTGACAAATATGCAGAAGAATATGACAACATCACAACCATCCACATTAAAAACTCTGGACCAGCTACTGCCAAAAATGAGGGACTCCAACTTGCTCAGGGCAACTATATTGCGCTTACGGATAGTGACGACAAGATGGAGCCATTGATGCTTCAGAAAATGACAAGTGCTGGTTATGAGCACGATGCCGACATCGTTTGCTGCAATTACATGCAGATAGACGAACAAGGAAATATCTCTCATCTCAATAGCACCAACCAAATATATGTTCTTAATCACGAAGAAGGTCTTATCCACTTCTTCTCGAAAGACAAGATCTACTCCCAATGCTGGACAAAACTCTACAAGCGCCAGATGCTGAATGAGCATCACATCAAAAATGATCCAGGCCTACACACTGATGAGGATTTCATCTTCAACATACGTGCATTCATCAGAGCCCAAACAACGGTTATTGTTGATGACCCTTTGTATGTATATACCCATCGAGAAAACTCGTTAGCACGTGATTACTTCAAAAAGAACATTAGCCAGTATATTGATAATCGTATTCAAAGAGTGAAAGTCACTCAAGATTCTGTCAGAAACGAGTCAGATGCCATCAAACACTGGAGTACTGTACATGTTATCATGTATTATAACGAACTATTGGGCAAAGTTGCACTCTTTCCTGAATATTATTCTGATAAACGCATCAACAACATTATCAATTTCATCAAGAAGAACAAATCTGTTTTAAATCGTCACTACAACCTTTGCGGATTCAGCATGATTGGTAAGATTCTTATCAGCTACCTTCCCAATAATCTATATTTGAGATATAGAAGAACCAGAGGCTGATGATGCGATTTGAGTATATGCATCATATAGTTTTCCTGCTATAGCCTGAGTTGAATACTCGCAAAGTTGCCCTTTTCTATTTTGAACTCCCATTCCCGTCTTTGAAAGCAAGAATGCCTCCTTTACGCACTTTTCGACATTCTTCAAATCATTAACAGAGAACACTGGATAATGCCACTGGTGTAACAAAGGGCCAACATTTCCACAATCAGGTCCCACTACCACTTTACCAAAAAGCATCGGCATTAAGGCATTTCCAGAATTAAGAATCTTCAACCTCGGTATAAAAACAATATCAGCAACACCATAATAGTAAGGAAGATTCTCATCACTAACAGCACGCCACGTACTACCCGTACAATAGATATGAAAGCGACACTTATAATACCATTTCAAGAAACGTTTATGAAGCAATCGGAAAGAATGCCACCAAATATTCATAAAACTTGGGGCTAATATAACAATTCTCTTATCTGCAAGTTGTTTACTAAGAGTGAGAATTAAGTTTCTCTCTTGCTGGGCTCGAAAAGTACCAAAACACAAAATGTAAGTACGATCTTCTGGCAAATCTAACTTTTTGAGAGATTCTTCCCTTGTTGGAAAATGGGTATAAACAGTATCGTAGAGGTGATGAGGCAATAGATAATGGGCAGCATTAGGATACTTCACCTCAAAAAGTGTTTTACTATAGTTACCAAGATGGAAGATTGCGTCACAGTTAGAATAAACAATCTTCATTGACTCCGCCTTGTCGGTAAACTGGTCATAATGAGGTTCTAAATCATGACATGTAGCCACAATCTTAACACCTGAAGATTTCATTTTCTCAATATGATGCAGAAGATCTGCCTCTGTATGAGGATCCTTTCCCATAAATGTCTGAGGCCAATGAAAATGAACGATATCATACGAAAGGATCTCATCGCTCCAAAAGTTATCTCTACCCCAGCCCATACTACAATCCGGATGAGATTTTTGAATTCCTTCTATCAGAGTGTATATATACGGATTCCCTGCATTCCAAGGATCCTCATGAACCATAAATACCTTCATCGCCACTATTTCATTTCCTAATAACTACAAACACATATACAATGTTACGTCATACCTTTTAGAAACATTTTTCTTCTGCAAATATACATCTTTTCATGTAATTAGTTACTATTTTTTTTATAAAAACACTTTCTTTGCTTAAAAATGGTGCAACAACACCTTTAAGCGTTGGGAAACGCATACACATTATAACATTTTTATTCTATCAATAATCTTATTCTAAAAAGTTTTGTAACTTTGCAAACTGAACAAGATGTCATCTTTATACATGAAACAACTGACTGCGTATATACTGCTTTTTACAATCCTTCTGTTTACCGCCTGCCAGGAGAACTTCGAGCATAAGACGGTGGTTTGCATTCCCGTCTATGGACAGAGCCTGGCATTAGGCGAAGAGGCAGAACGTATGACGGATTTCGATTCTTTGGCAGCCTATGCCAATGGACGAATTGTCACGGAGAATCTTGATCATAAATTCGGCTATTTCGACAACGACCCTAAGAAACAATGGTTCAAAAAAACTATTGGTTATCAAAAGCGTGCCTACGAGCTTTCTCTCTATAAAATGGCAGAAGTGTTAGCCGATCAGTTTGGAGAGGACACCCTGGTTTGCATCTTCCCTGGCGGACAAGGTGCCACAGCCATTGCCAACCTGAGTAAAGGCACACAGCCCTATCAGCGATTTATCGAGAATGTCCAAACGGCTTATGAGACGGCGCAGGAGCGAGGATGGGACTTTGTCGTTCCTGCCATCTGCTGGATGCAGGGCGAATCAGACATTGTTGACTATCCCAGCACCAACTATCACGACATGCTGACGCAGATATGGAAGGACATGAATGACGATATTCTCCAGATTACTCACCAGAAAGATAGCATCCCTTTCATCTGTTACCAAGCTAATTCACTAGGCAGAGCCGTTGACTTCAAGCCCGAAGCATACGAATGCAGGGAGACTGAGGTGCCACAAACTTTCGTCAATCTCTTGCAAAACAATCCTCGTTTCTGGGCAAGCGGCCCGACCTATCCCTACAGTTGTGTCAACGAGAAAATACATATCGATGCCAAGGGTCAGCAAAGCATGGGCATGCTTGCCGCACAAACGGCACTAGGCATCATGAAAGGTAGCGAGCGCTTCCGTGGCCTCATCCCAGTAAAGACCTCTTTTGAGGATAACAATGTCACGATAGAGCTCAACGTTCCCACACCTCCCTTGACACTCGACACCACACAGGTTCGCAAGGTTAACCTTTATGGTTTCAGCGTTATCAATCAGAAGAATCAGGATATTGCCCAAAACATCATTCTTGAAGGTAACACCATCAAGATCCATTGCTCGGAATCGCCCGCTGGTTGTCATGTCCGTTATGCCGTGAATGGTGACTATATGAAGAGTGGCAATCAGCATGGACCTCGCGGAAACCTGCGCGATGCTAAGGGAAACTGGTGCTATCAGTTCGATATGCCATTGGAATAAGGATGCTTTTCTCATTGAAAAGCGTTACTATAACAAGTGAAAAGCTATACTTTTCTCTCCCAAAAGCGTTACTTTTTCATTTGCCGACCTAGGTCGGCAAAAAGAAAAGAGCAACTATAGTATCAGCAAACCATAGGTTTGGAGGCTTCAAACACATCGTTTGGAGGCCCCAAACAGTTCGTTTGGCGCTACTTTACCAAATTATCTTCGGAATCTTCGTAGTGATCAGTCTTGTGGAAGATGCGGGTAATGCCCTTCAACTGATAGCGAGCATGCTCTACAAAGCTCTTAAAGACTGACTGTTTGCCAAGTGTACCATATCCCGTCATAGGGCGCACTTTGCGATTATAAAGGAAAGCAATCCTACCGAATGGCTTCAGCGACAAAGCCAATGAGCCATCCTCGCCACGACGAATATCTGTGCGTATCTGCACTTGGCGCGCATAGTCGGCACGGAAAGCAAAGGTCATACCGCGGATACATAGCTCTGGGCGCTTGAAGTGCTGTAACCAAAGAAAGGTATCGCGCATGAACTCAAACCAGAACAAGCTCCACGCAGAGTGATTCTCATCGGGATAAAAGCTCCAAAAAGTGCCAACACAAGAGACATCAGGTTTCGTTAGCACCTCCATCATCTTATCAACATAGCATGACGGATAGAGTGTATCAGCATCAATAAAGAAATGATATTTTCCTCGAGAATGTTCCAATCCACACCTGCGAGCAAAACCAGGACTTTGTTTTGATTCATTAAAATAAGGAACACCTAAGGACTTAAGGACATCCTCCGTTCCATCCTCAGAATTATTATTTACTCCAATAATCTCCAGTGGATATTCAGACTGCAAATGACTCAACGACCACAAGCATGCTGGTATGCGCCGTTCCTCATTATGTGCTATAACAACAATGCTCACTAATGGCGTATCACTCTGTAAGGAGCGCAGATGCAGACGAATGTCTTCAACGACATCTTTGGACACCTCACTGAATGGTTTGTCATAAATGGTCATGTATCTACTGTACCAATTTGCCATAGTCATTCCATTTTTTACTTCGCAAAAATACAAAAAAAACGTATTAACGACAAGAAAAATAGTGTAATTTTGATAAACGTAAGACAGACTTAATGATAAGATATAAAATAATTCATAATAATTTGGAGTTGTCGCTAACTTTTTGTAATTTCGCCCAAAATAAGTTTCAATAATGGAAAAAGAATACAAAGTCACAATCGGAATGCCTGTCTATGGCGTAGAGAAATACATCAGGAAATGCATTCTTTCTGTGCTTAACCAAAGCTTTGAGGGAGAGACAGAGATATTGGTTGTTGACGATCTTGGACCTGACAGATCTATGGATATTGTCCGTGAACTACAAGCATCTCATCCCAAAGGATCCACAATACGAATTCTTACACAACCACAAAACATGGGCTGTTGGGCTGCAAGAAACAGAATTCTGGACGAAGCTCAGGGTAAGTACCTCCTGCTGGTTGACTCCGATGACTATCTGGCAGAGGATGCTGTGGAGAAGATGTATGAAGCAGCCGAGAAATATGAAGCTGAGGCTGTTTATGGTTCTGTGGAGTCGGTAGATGAAGAAGGACGCTCATCGAACTTCAGTCAGGGCGACATGAAACTTCCTTTTAAGACGCTTCTCGGCAAAGATCTCTTGGCGAGCTACGCCAATCAGAATCTGCATGCCACCCTCTACAATTTTATTTGGAACGTGCTTTTAAGAACAGACTTTATCAAACAGCACCATCTTAGATTCCACGAGACGCGTTTTGCCGACGACATTCTATTTGAAACAGACATGCAACCCCTGATAGAGAGAGCAGTTTTGTTGCCCGACGAGACTTACTTCTATGTCTTGAGGCCTGGTTCCTTGTCTAATTTCCAACTGAGAAAAGAGATTAAACTGGCAGAGATAGAGCAATACATTAAAATATACTCATACATCAAAAATCAGGTGAAAGAGCTCAAAGATAAGCCTTATTACGAGACACGATGTGCCAAGGTGATGATCTACATGTTCTATATCATCTGTGGTGCGCTCAAGAATAGAGACAAGATAACGCCTCGACTGACTGACAAGGCTATTCGTGATGCTATGAGGCATCCTATTGGACTCTGCGAGATACTTAAGTTTAAGACTAACCGAATGGCTAATCTCGGGTTCTGGCTGATTGGTGCATTGCCACCTGCATGCTCTGTTGCTGCACTGAAGTTTGTTGCCAAGAAGAAAAAACTAATCTAAGATGAAGGTTCTTTTCCTCATATTCCACGGATTTGACCCCAACAACGGTATCAGCAAGAAGATCACCTATCAGTTGGAAGCCTTCAGGGCCAATGGGCACGAGGCACACCTCTGCTATATGGACGAGACTGACCACAAATGCCGTATAGTGGACAATCAAGTCATCGTGGACTATGGCAATGGCATCAAGGGAAAGATACTGAAACGCATTGAGTTTGACTCCATTGTGGACTATGCCGTTAAAGAGGGCATTGAGTTCGTGTATATCCGTTCTAATCATAATGCCAACCCTTTTACCATCCGCATGGTGAAGCGCATGAAGAAAGCCGGCATGAGGGTCGTGATGGAGATTCCTACCTACCCCTACGACCAGGAATACTTCAACAAGTCGATGCGTCGCCAACTGATTCAAGACAAGCTATTCAGACATCAGTTTGCCAAGAAACTGGATGCCATCGTGACATTTGCTGAAGAGGACTTCATCTTCGGGCAACAGACTGTCAAGATTTCCAATGGCATAGATTTTAAATCCGTAAGACTCAAACATAAAGCCATTCATCCCGACGATGAGATACACATGATTGGTGTGGCCGAGATACATCGCTGGCACGGATTCGACAGAGTGCTCAAAGGGTTAGCAAACTACTACTTTACACCCCGTAAAGTTAAGGTTTACTTTCACCTTGTGGGCTATTTCTTTTCACCAATTGAAAAGGAAGAGATCACGCAGCTTATTCAGGACAACCATTTGGAGCCTTACGTCATCCTTCATGGCAAAAAGCATGGAGCAGAATTGGACGAGGTGTTCGACATGTGCGACTTTGGCATTGGTAGTCTGGGGCGCCACCGCGTGGGCATCGACGACATCAAAACCCTGAAGAATCGCGAGTATGCAGCACGAGGTATTCCGTTTGTCTATTCAGAAACAGATACGGATTTCGACAAGCGACCATACGTACTGAAAATGCCTGCCGACGAAAGCGCAATCGACATAGAAGCGCTGATTGATTTCTACCGCCATCTATCCGTCTCGCCACAAGACATCAGAACCTCCATTGAGCATCTGTCGTGGGAGAACCAGATGAAACGAGTTGTGGATGCTATTTATCACCAAGAGAGAAACTCCAAAAACTTACGTCTAGCATACTGCATCCCATCACTTGACCACTCTGGTGGTATGGAACGGGTGTTGACAACCAAAGCAAATGAATTGGCAGAGCGACTGGGCTACGATGTTAATATCATTATTACTGACGACAAAGGCACAAAACCCTATTTCCCCTTATCGGAGAAAGTCAACATCATTCAGTTGGATATCAATATCGACAATCTGTGGCAGTACCCCATTTGGAAACGCTTATACCTCTACCGCAAAAAAATGAAGGAATACAAGCACAGACTGGAGTTGGTGCTCAACAGATTGCAACCGGATATCACCATCTCACTGCTGCGCAGAGAAATCAATTTCTTGTGCGACCTAAAGGATGGCAGTGCAAAAGTGGGCGAGATTCATTTTGGACGCTATAAGTACAGGGAAGCCAACTTTGGATTTCTGCCAGCCTTCGCCAACCGAATGATTACCAACAGGTGGATGGCACAACTGGATAAAAAGGTGAAGCGACTTGACCGTTTCGTCGTACTGACCCAAGAAGACGCTTCAAATTGGAAAGGACTCCACAACCTTCTGGTGATTCCTAATCCCATAACCATTCAAAGTGTGGGGACGCCTGACTATACACAGAAAACGGCTATTGCTGTTGGAAGATACACCTATCAGAAAGGATTCGACCTGCTGATTGCCGCATGGAAGATGGTGCACGAGAAACATCCAGACTGGAAATTGGATATTTACGGCGGAGGAGACAAAGAGCTGTATCAACAACAGGCCGATGCACTGGGACTTCAAGCTGTTGTCAAATGCAACGGCCCAGTTAATATGATTCAGGAGAAATACCTGAACAGTTCAATCTTTGTTCTTAGCTCGCGTTTTGAAGGTCTGCCCCTGGTACTGATGGAAGCAATGGCAACAGGCCTTCCTTCGGTAGCATTCTCTTGTCCATGCGGACCGAAAGACCTTATTCACTCTGGAGTTGATGGTATCTTATGCGAAAATGGAAACACCGAGGAATTGGCCAATGGCATTTGTCGTCTTATCGAAAATGAAGCGCTAAGAGCAGAGTTAGGACAAAAGGCTGCCTCAAGCAGTCAACGTTTCTCACTTGAGAGTGTCATAGAGCTGTGGGATTTGCTTTTCAAAGAGATTGGTAGAAGGCATGCCAAAGAGGCATGATGCAATCAGGAAGATAGTGTGCAGCCTCATCTCGAGCATTGATAGACATTCGCTTACGTTCCTTTGTCTCGTCAATCATTTTACACATAGCCGCAGCTAAACTTTCGGTATCATCTTGAGGCACAAGAATTCCCGTTTTTCCATCCTTGATAATAGATTTAGGACCATACTTGCAATCGAAGGAAACAACAGGTAACCCACAGGACATCGCCTCTATCAAAACTAATCCGAAAGACTCGAAGCGCGATGACATCACATAAAAATCACTCTTCTTATAACAAGCATACACATCTGCAGTTGCATGATGAAGGAAGGCATTCTTTATACGCAACCTGTCTATCATAGACTGCAACTGCTCGAAATCACCTGCATCGCCATCATGGCTTCCGTAGATATGCAAGGTCCATTCGGGATGTTGTTTTTCTACCATACGCCACGATTCGAGCAGCATGTCATACCCTTTCTGATAGGCATATCGCCCCACACTAATCACGCGATGATATGTTGCAGAAGCATCTTTTTCGTCTGCAGGATAAGAAGGTAGCATATTCGGAATATATACCACCTTATCATCCATCTTCCATTCTGCTCTTTCGGCCTCCGACATGACAATGACCTTGTCGAATTTACGAATAGAACGGATCAGTTTATCTTTTACAATTCGTTCTTTCTTACGCTTATATGAATTTCTTATTTTCTCCAAATCAGCAACATAAGCAGAAAGCCCACCATGACATTCAACCACCTTAACGGCATTTGTGTTAATAGATAACACCGCTTTCAAGTCAGCAAGGTGCATATCAACGCATGTAATGACGTCTGGCGAAAGGGATTCCAGACATTGGCGAATGGCTTTAATATACTTTCTTTTACTGAAAAAACGATCTATGTACTGATATATTCCTCGATAAGAACAACGAAGAAGAAATCTTGTTGACAAGTCAATATGATGTACTTTTTCGGAAATCGAAAAAGAAAAAGGGGCACCATACTGATTGCACGTAATCAAGTAAACCTCATAATTAGCATCTTCTGCCAGAAGGCTTAGTCGTTGGGAGAGAACACGTTCCACTCCGTTAAGTGACCTCATATTATTGCAAAGGAATGCTAACTTTCTTTTATTATTCATCGAATGATTACCGATTATTGTGCAAATATACGGATTTTATTTGAAACCATCAATTATTTTTTGTATTTTTGCGAACGAATATGAAACATATCTGCTTTTTAGTAGACTCGATATTCACTGTTGGCGGCGTGCAACGAGTGACAAGGGTAATTGCTGAGGAATTGGCAAAAGACTTTGACGTGACCATTGTGACACTTGACCAGCCTCCACTGATCAGGAAGGATGACATGTTGACCATTCATCATTTTGCTTATCCAGACACGCCACAATGGAAGCTACCGCTCTGCAAGGCATATAGCTATTTGTATCGTAAGTTCCTGCCACAAAACAAATTCACCTCTGCGCTTTATGCTCACAGTTCTTTTCCTGCAGAGAAGAGGAAAGCTCTGGCAAAGGAGCTGCAGCAGGGACATTATGATGTCATCATAGGGGTGCATGCGCCATTGGCCGTGCGCTTGGCAGCATGCAGGAAGCAATTGAATGGTACGAAATTGATTGGATGGATACACAATTCGTATGAGGCGCTATTTGGAGAGGCTTCTCGCTATCTTGGCCCGGAACTAAGAAAGCATTATGAATGGCAACTATACAAGCTTGATGAGACGGTGGTGCTCTGTCAACATGACGCAAAGGCATATCATATCCCCACGAAGGTTATCTACAACCCATTGACGCTCATTCCTGGAGAACCTTCAAAGGGGACATCCAAGAAGTTCCTAGCCGTGGGACGTTTCTCGCCACTGCACAAGGGATTCGACTTGTTAATTCAGGCTTTTGCCCTGTTTGCAAAGAAAAACAGCGAGTGGACGCTCGACATTGTGGGCGAAGGTGACGAGGAGCAATCATACAGAAGTCTGATTGCTCAAAACCATTTAGAAGACAGAATCACCATACATCCATTCACAGATCATATTCAGACGTATTATTCCGAAGCGCAGGTCTATGTACTAAGTTCACGCTGGGAGGGGCTTCCTTTAGTTTTGATAGAAGCAATGGCACATGGTCTGCCTATTGTATCGTCAGACTTGAATGTGAGCAAAGAAATCATGGATGGCTTCGGACTTTACTTTAAGAATGGTGATGTCGCTGATTTGGCACGCTGTCTGCAACAGGCTACTGCGATTGACTGGAGCCAGAAATCAAAAGAGGCAATGGCTATTGCATGCAGATTCGACATCAAAGCGATTGCTGCACAATGGCAAAACTTGATAAATGAATAACGCTATGGACAAAGAATCACTGAGAACGCAGCTAAAAGGAAATCCCAAGATAAAGCGACTGTTGGACTGGCTGATTATGAATCAGCGTGATGCCCGGCCACGATGGTATATCCGCATGCTGGCACCGTTTTACCAGCATCGGGGCAGAGGGTCCAAGATCTACCTCAGCGTACGTATGGACACGCCTCCATACCGTTGTTTCTCACTGGGTCATCATAGCGTTATCGAGTCGTTCTCGTGCATCAACAATGCTGTAGGCGACGTGATTATTGGCAAGCATACTCGTATTGGGCTTCACAATACGATTATAGGCCCAGTAACCATTGGCGACCATGTGAACTTGGCACAAGGCATCACGGTGACCGCACTGAATCATAACTTTACCGACACAACCAAGCGCATCGACGAACAGGGCATCACAACCAAGCCCATAGTCATTGGCGACGACGTGTGGATTGGTGCCAATGCTGTCATACTGCCTGGCGTTACCATTGGAAGACATGCCGTGGTGGCAGCTGGTGCCGTGGTCACACAGGATGTGCCAGAAAAGTCACTGGTCGGTGGTGTTCCAGCTAAAATCATCAAGTCGTTATGAGAATAGGCATCGAAGCACAGCGCATCTTTCGCAAAAACAAGCACGGCATGGACTATGTGGTGCTGCAGGAGATTCTGCAACTGCAGCAGATGGATCACGAGAACGAGTATTTCGTTTTCGTGAAGCCTGGTCCCGACCGTTGCATAGAAGACTCAACAAATGTTCACATCGTTGAAATCAACATGCCCTCCTACCCGCTTTGGGAACAGGTGGCACTGCCCCGCGCTGCCAAGAAAGCACAAATTGATTTGCTCCACTGCACCAGCAATACTGCACCTATTTTATGTGATGTTCCTTTGGTGCTGACACTTCACGACATCATATTTCTGGAACCTCGCGACAAGAGCAACAAGTCGCTCTACCAGAACATGGGGTGGATGTATCGGAGATTGGTAGTGCCGCACATCCTTGACAAATGTCAGCGTATCATCACCGTCTCGAACTTTGAGAAAGACAACATCATCCGTAAACTCAATATCGAAGAGGAACGGATGGCAATGATATACAACGGCTACAACGAATGGTTCAAACCACTTAGTTCCCCGCCACCAATAGGGGGATTGGAAAAGGGCTTCTTATTTTTTCTCGGCAACACCGACCCCAAGAAGAACACGGAGCGTACACTGGTAGCCTACTCAAAATATCTGGAACGATCAGATGTGAAACGGCCTTTGCTGATGGCTGACCTGGATAGAGATTACCTTGATGGTATCATCACGCGCAACCACATTGAGAATATTCGTGAGAAAATCATGATGCCGGGCTATATTCCAAACGCCGACCTACCATCTATATATAATAACGCTTTTGCCTTTCTCTACACCTCACTCCGCGAAAGCTTTGGCATTCCGCTTCTCGAAGCAATGGCTTGCGGTACACCTGTCATCACCAGCAATACGTCGTCGATGCCTGAGATTGGGGGGCCTAATGCCATTCTGGTGAACCCTGAAAAGACCGACGAAATTGCCGACAAGCTCATCAAACTGGAAACCGACGATGCCTACTACCAGCAACAAAAAGAGATTGGACTGAAACGTGCGCAACTGTTCTCATGGAAAAAGACGGCAGAACAATTGCTGCAACTATATCAGGATGTTTTTCAAAAGTCAAACAAGCTAAGCGAGAGATCCTGACTGGGTTTCTCGTCTTCTTGTTCTTCTATCGCAGGTGTTTCTTCGGCAAAATCCAGCATCAACTGACGAGCATCTGCGTTGTTCTGCGTGTTCAACCTGTAATACCCCCTACGGCCTGTGCTCTCTATCAACGACTGGGGCGATTTAGAATTTCTCAACAAGTATTGCTGCACGTACTGGTGTACCTCCTGTAAGTCAGGCTGGGAGAAGAGCGTTGAACTCATGTTATACACATGCTTGGCAAGCAACGAGACGCTGATACCCCGTTCTCCCACTTCCGATAGAATATGCAATATCTGTTGATCGTAACTCATATCTACACACAAAACAATAACCAATATCCATAGTGGCTATTGGTTATTGCTTTATTAGTTATTGTTCTGTCTGAATTAAGCCAGAACAACTTTGTTCTCATCTGCATTCTGCAGCTTGCCCTCTTTGAAGAGCCAGCCAAGACCCAGCAGGGTCTCTTCTTCCGAAATTTTTGCAGCCTTTGCAATCTCACTTACAGAGAGAGCTTTTTCTGCAGCAGCGAGTGCCTGATAGACATCACCTGCCTTGAAACCGATGTTCTCTGCATTTACTGCAACAGTAGCCTTCTTGGTCGTAGTTTTCTTGGTCGTGGTAGCTTTCTTGGCTGCAGCAACTTTTGTCTCAGTAGCAGCCTTCTTAGTTGTAGCTTTCTTTTCTGCCATAATACTTAAAAATTAATACTATTGATATTGAATTCTATTCAATTCTGATGCAAAAATACTATTATTTCTTAAAGTCACTCTACTATATTTAGCAGATTTTAATATTGATTTAAACTTTCTTGACCAATATCAAGAAAGACGCAGATTTTTTGTCATCTGCGCCTTTCAACTTATTGATAATAAAACTATTTCTACTTATTCCTTTTCCTGAATATCAACTTTCAGGTTCAGTTCCTCCAACTGCTTAGGGTCAAGTTCGCCAGGAGCATCGAGCATAACATCGCGACCTGAATTGTTCTTGGGGAATGCGATACAGTCGCGAATACTATCGAGACCTGCCATTAGGCTGACAAAGCGATCAAGACCGAAGGCAAGACCCGCATGAGGGGGAGCACCATATTTGAAGGCATTGATCAAGAAGCCGAACTGCGCCATAGCACGCTCGGGAGTAAAGCCCAGAATCTGGAACATCTTCTCCTGCAACTTACCATCGTGGATACGCAGTGAACCACCGCCTACCTCTACGCCGTTGCACACAAAGTCGTAGGCCACGGCACGCACTTTAGCAGGGTCGGTATCAAGCAAGGGTATATCGTCAGGATTGGGAAGCGTGAAGGGATGGTGTGTGGCCATGAGACGCTGCTCCTCGTCGCTCCACTCAAACAGTGGGAAGTCAACAATCCAAAGACATACGAACTTGTCTTTGTCGCGCAGTCCAAGACGGTCGCCCATCTCCAAACGCAAGGTGCACAACTGAACACGGGTCTTATTGGCGTTGTCGCCACTGAGAATGAGCACCAGATCACCATCCTTGGCCCCCATAGCTTCTTTCAACTTCTGCCATACCTCTGGCTCATAGAACTTATCAATTGAGCTCTTCACTGTGCCATCGGCATTAAACTTCACGTAAACCAAGCCTTTGGCACCCACCTGAGGACGCTTTACAAAGTCGGTCAACTGATCCAACTGCTTTCGTGTATAGTCGGCTGCACCAGGCACACAGATACCTCCAATGTAGTTAGCCTCGTTGAACACTGGGAATGTGCCTGTACCCTTCAGCACGTCCATCAGTTCAACAAACTCCATACCAAAACGGAGGTCTGGCTTATCAGAACCGAAACGGCGCATAGCCTCGTGCCACGTCATGCGCTGAAGAGGTGGCAGTTCAATGCCGCGAATCTCCTTGAACAGATGGCGAGCCAGGTTCTCGAAGACCTCAAGCACGTCTTCCTGATCAACGAAAGACATTTCACAGTCAATCTGTGTGAACTCGGGCTGACGGTCTGCGCGCAAGTCTTCATCACGGAAACACTTGGCAATTTGGAAATAACGATCAAAGCCACTGACCATGAGTAGCTGCTTCAATGTCTGCGGGCTCTGGGGCAGTGCATAGAACTGTCCGGGATTCATGCGGCTGGGCACCACGAAGTCGCGTGCGCCCTCTGGAGTTGAACCAATGAGGATAGGTGTCTCAACCTCAATGAAGTTAAGCGAATCAAGGAAGTTGCGAATCAAGATGGTCATCTTATGGCGCAGTTCCAGATTCTTGCGCACGGCCTGACGGCGCAAGTCCAGATAGCGATACTTCATGCGGATATCATCGCCGCCATCAGTCTGGTCTTCAATGGTGAATGGCGGGGTTAGACTCTCGCTGAGGATGTTCAGCTCAGAAACAAGAATCTCCACATCACCTGTAGGCATCTTGGGGTTCTTTGATTGGCGTTCGCTCACCAGTCCCTTAATCTGAATACAAAATTCACGACCCAACTTGTTGGCACGATCGCATAGGTCAGCATCCTTTGACTCGTCGAAGACCAGCTGAGTGATACCATAACGGTCGCGCAGGTCAACAAAGGTCATACCGCCCATTTTACGTGTGCGCTGAACCCATCCGGCCAGTGTCACTTGTTGGCCGGCATTGGCGAGACGAAGCTCACCACAAGTATTTGTTCTATACATTTTTTATAATTATGTTTTTTCTTTCAGTCTGCAAAGTTACTATTATTTTTGGAAACAACGTGCCTTTTTAGAAAATAATTGCTATCTTTGCACAATGAAATTAATTCTACAAAACGATGAAACGATTCTTTTTACTACTTACGCTGACAGCACAGGCCATCATGATGAGCGCACAGAATGCACAAGAGGTGCTCAACGTGACACGCCTTGCCAACGACTATTTCATGGAGAAATACGATGACCCCACCCTGCCTACCAACGTCAGGAAGCTCCGTCCATCACACTTATGGACACGTGCCGTGTACTATGAGGGACTGATGGCGCTACAAGAAGTGGACCCACAGCAGCGCTATTTGGACTACACAGACCGCTGGGCAACATTCCATCAGTGGACGCCACGCAACGGTGTGAACACCTGTGATGCCGACGACCAATGTTGTGCACAGACCTACCTGATACGCTATCTCAGCACAAAGAATGAGCAAATGCTCTTACCTGCCCGCCAAAACTTGGATCACCAAATGCTGACTGCCAATAAGAAAAACGGCAGTATATACGGTTGGTGGACATGGATAGATGCCATTCAGATGGCTATGCCACTCTACATGCAAATGTATCATATCACTGGCAATAAGGCTTATAAAGACCATGCCATGAAGATGTATCGCTGGAGCCGCAATGAATGTGGCGGTGGTCTGTATAACAAGCGCGACGGACTGTGGTGGCGCGATGCCGATTTTGTACCCCCATATAAAGAGCCTGATGGCAAAGACTGCTATTGGAGCCGTGGCAACGGATGGGTTTATGCCGCTTTAGTGCGCTCGATGAATGAGTTGTCACCTCGCGACAAAGCTTACAAGGAACTGAAACGTGATTTTATGGCCATGAGCAAGGCTCTGAAGAAATGCCAGCGCGAAGATGGTTTCTGGAATCCCAGTCTCGTTTCTTCCAACTACGCCATGCCCGAAACCAGTGGCACTGCCCTCTTTCTCTATGGCATCTGCTGGGGCATGCAACAAGGCTACCTAAAGGAAAAGGACTATGCCGCAATAGCTCACAATGCTTGGAAGGCAATTGCCTCGGTAGTTCACAAGAACGGATTCCTGGGATGGATGCAGGGCACGGGCAAGGAGCCCGCTGATGGCCAGCCACTTTCGTTCGATCGCGAGCCAGACTTTGAGGACTATGGAACGGGCTGTTTCCTGCTGGGAGCTACCGAATATTACAAATGGATATCTATTAAAAAAAATTAAAATTGGCATACATTCCGGTTGTCAACCAAACTAAATGAGTACTTTTGCGTCGAAAGAAGAAAAAAACTGTAATTATTATGAAGAAACTGATATTCATGACCTTGATGCTCATCGGAGTAATGACAACGATGATGGCCCAAAAACCAGCAGAAATAAAGTTTGACACGCTGACACACAACTTCGGCACTTTCTCTGAGAGTGAACCTATCGTAACATGCGTGTTTAAGTTTACTAATATCGGCGAGATGCCATTGGTTATCAATCAGGCAGTAGCAAGCTGTGGATGCACAGTGCCTGAATACACCAAAACGCCCATACAGCCTGGACAAAAAGGTGAAATAAAAGTGACCTACAACGGAACAGGCAAGTTCCCCGGACACTTTAAGAAATCCATTACCGTACGTACCAACGGAGCAAAAGAGATGACACGCCTCTACATTGAAGGCGATATGAAAGAGGCTTCCAAATAGGAAGCCTCTTTTTTTGTCTTATCATTCAGACGATTACTCTGTCACGGGAATGAGTCGTATCTTGGCAATGCGCAGAATACGATTATACTCCCCGTTCTTTATCTCTTTGGATTTCACATCGGTATTGAACTGTAGATCGGTACCTATCGTTTCCACCTTCAACGTTCCGTTCGACATGGTCGTTGCTTGGTCGGAAGGTACCTCAACCGTATCTCCAAAGACATCCTTCCAACGAGCACCCGACTGATAGCTTACAAACGTCTTGGTGGGCAGGAATAGCGATGCTGTTTCCTCGTTTTTCTCTACGGTAGTCTCTGGGGCAAATATAACCTCCACTCTATAGTTAACGCCAGGAATGACCTCAGAACTACGATAAGTCAGCGAGTAGTTGCTTGAAATTTCAGGATTGGGCGAGAAGCGCATATACTGATTATCAGGCAACTGCCATTTTGCATCCACACCTGTTATCTTCTCCGCAACAGCCTTTTCTATTGACTCAGTAGGTTGTCCACTTATAGGCATCTTCTCTATTTCCGCCAGATTATCGAATACGTCGATAGTCACTTCGCGCTTGCAGAGCCAGTTATAGAACGCCTGTGGGATAGCTTTAATACGATAGCCTGTACCGTCTTCAAACGTCTTCGACTCCACATAGTCAGACAGGTTTATCTGCTTACCCTCATCAGTATCCTTCCACTCCGTCCACAAACCGTCAAGCGACTCCCAGGCTGGCACCATTACACCATCAGTAAAGTACTTTGCGAAGTCATTGAAAGCCTCTGTACTGGGCGATGGCAGAGGATAGTAGCCTTCATCGCTCATCACCACAGGAATGCGAATGCTGCGCTCCCTGCCATAGAAATATTTTTCTACCACTTTTCCTTTCTCTGCTATCTTACATTTAGCGAATGTGCGGTAATAGTAGGTCTTTCCTGTCTGGAAGTCGTAGTCTATGTGGTTGGCATTCTTCATAAGGGGGTTAAACGTGAAAACGCCTGCGGAATCAGGAAAGTAACCAGGAATCTTCATCTTTAGCGTGTTTTTCGAGGTCTTTCCTATCGTCATAAACTGATAGCCACTGAAAGAACCTGAAAATGCGTATGTTCCTGTATTCCTAGTGACATTGCAGTCTGAGAAATAGCCCAGTAGCTCGCACGCATCCACAGAGAGACCTGGCGTTGAACCAACCAAGACGCCGTGAGAGGCTTGAAAATCAGAGGGGATATCATTTTTCCATACTATTCCCAGACAATACTTGCCTGGTTCATGCCACACATTATCAACATCGAATGCTGCAGAGAAGCCATTCTCGAAATCGGCCGATGTTCTGCCCTTGGCATCTATCTGCTCATGGAAATCGAAGTAGCGCAAGGCTGTCATCGTTCGCGGACCGTTGATGTATTTATTCACATTACCATTCTTAAAGTGAACCACCGTCACATCCTGCCCCATCGCTGTCAGCGCAGCACCCGTCAGGGCGAAGGTCAGCAATAATCTATTGATGTGTTTCATAACATTGTCTTCGTTTTAGTGAGTATTCATTAGTCTTCAGGTATCTCTTGGTTGTCGGCTATCCATACGGGGCAGAACTCCAAGTAGTCGAGCATCAGCTCATAAAGATTTCCTTGCGTCTCTGGCCCATGCACTCTCACGCGCAAGGTGCAATTGTTCTTGCCATCGCTAACGATGCGCCCCACTACTGCACGACATAAATTATCATTCTCATTAAACCATAGAAGAGCATTAGAAGTGTAACCACTGGCATATTCCTTGGGACCAGGAAGCACCTTTGGCGCACTCTCATCCGTAAGGGCTTTATCCCTGTTCTGGGAATAAGAGTATGACATATGAAGCCTTTCTATTGTCAGCTCGTCGTTCAGATAAAGTGCCACATCAGGATGGCTCGGGATGCCTCCACAATATCCCAGTCGCACTTCCCATTGTCCTGCAGGCAGCAGGGGCAGACGAATGGTGAAGTCACTCAGTCCGAAAAGGTTAATCTCGTCGCCCTCGTAACACCAGAACACTTTATGAGCACGACGATGCACCAAAGGATATGTGTTGTATTGATCGTCGGTATTGTTGGCAGTAAAGTTCTCCAGCGTACCCCATTTGTAGGCTATGTTGCGTCCATACGGAGAATAGGGGTTGGGGTTGTTCGGGTCTTCATCCATCAAATAGTTACCACGCAACTCTTCTGCATGAATCATGAAGTCTGGCGAGAGCAGTTTTATGTCCACACGCCAGCGCTCATCAGCCAATACGTTGTCGATGGTCTGCTGATCGTAGGTCAGGATGCCGTCTATCAGGTGATAGTAGCCATTCATGGCCTCCACACTACTACCATTCACAATCTTTATGCCTGGCACCTTCTTACCATATTTATCTGCATTATCCTTCACACCACGACGATTCAGGTATAAGTCATTACCACTTATCTTGGGTGCCGACACCTTGAATACGGCTCCCATCAGGGTGGTGTGATAGGCCGAGATATCGGCTATGTCGCGATTGAAGTTGTCAGCCAGGGTGTTTCCGTCGTAGGCTGTCAACTGATTAAGACGCATGGGGTATCTCAGGATGTGATAGGCCATAAACCTGTTCAGCGAGTTTCTGCGGTCCTTGGGGTCGCTCACTTGAGCATCTTCCGGATAGACGGCATCGTAGATGTCCTTGGCGTAAGCCTTCAGCTGGTCAATGGTTCTGATGCCTGCATCTGCGAAGACATTGTTGGGTTCCACGAAGACGGTGTAGTCGTAGAAGCGCTCCATGTCATACCATCCCACCTCGCTGTTTACATGACTCTTATAGCGGAAGTATGTGCGTTCTGTTCCGTCCAAGAACCTGCGATCGTACTTCAGGAGCGTGTCTGCCAGTGCCGTCAGCTTCAGCGCCTCACTAAAGAGGCTGTTTGAAGGATCCGCTGCTATACGGCCATATAGCAAACGGGTATCAAACAGGCTATCAACCTCATAGGTAATCTTCTCCACCTCGTCGGCAGGAATGGGGATACCCGATGGATATATAAATTCTTTATCATCATAAAGGGATGTACCAAAGATGGTGATATACTGCTGGGCTACAGCAGAAGAGGCTGTCATAGCTGCAGCTAATAGGAGTATTAATGACTTTTTCATGGCTTCATCAGTTTAAAGGTAAAACGCTTGTTCACACTCACCATATAGACGCCGCGCGGCTCATTGTTCAGGTCTATCTCAGCATTGCCGTCATGCATGCTGACGTTCACCTGTACCTGTCGGCCGTCTATACGCCAGACCATCACCCTGTCCTTTTCCTTTAGTCCGCTGATACCCACAACGCCCTTGCGCAGCAGGTTGAAGCCTATGCGGTCTTCAGTTGTCTTCAGCGGATGAATGGCATCGATGAAGATGGTGCCAGTGGTCAGCGACTCCACTTCGGCGCGCGTAAATCCCACCTTCCACTGCATCAATTGTTCTTCATAACTCCAGGCAAACAAGTTCAGCCAGCCATCTTTGAATTCCACCAAGGGCTCCTCCTTGTCCATCACGCATTGCACCTTCTCGCCGTTTTTCAGGTTGATGTACAATACGCCATAGTCTTCTGCCCATGCTCCCATTGCCGATAGCCACGACAACAGAAGGCCTAATAAACATGTTTTTCTCATAGCGGTTAGTTGTTAAATTTTATATATTTTGGGAAGTTATACTTCCTTTCAAACACTCCTTCTCACGAGCCACCTACGGTGGGAAGGCTATACCTTCCCTGCGTAGCAGGCTACTTCTCCCACGATATGAGGCCGCCTATCGGCGGGAAATTTTCTTCCTCCGCGATTGGAGGCCGCCTGTCGGCGGGAAATTCTTCAAAATTTGATTCAAAATTAAACAGGATTATTTTTCTACTTGCGAGAAAGAAAATAAAAATGAGAAATTTTGTTTTCAATTTTGAAAAATTTGACTTTCCCTGTCGGCCGTCGAGCTATACCTTCCCTGCGAAGCAGGCTACTTCTCCCACGATTGGGAGGAGGATGGGGGAAGGGCCTCTTTTTTATTCCACACAGCCTATAATCTCCTGTACAGAATCTACGCCGTGACGATCAAGCCACTCATTGATGCCATCGCGCACCTTAATGGTCACGGCAGGATCAAGGAAGTTGGCAGTACCAATCTCTATGGCTGTAGCACCCGCCATCAGGAACTCAAGTGCATCGGTAGCCGATGATATGCCACCCAGTCCGATGACGGGAATCTTGACGGCACGTGCCACCTGATAAACCATGCGTAATGCTACGGGCTTAACGCAAGGACCACTCAAGCCACCCGTACCGATACTCAGCACACGACGGCGCTTTTCGATGTCGATGGCCGTACCCATCAGCGTGTTGATCAGCGATACCGAATCGGCACCAGCAGCCTCTACAGCACGGGCAATCTCGGTAATGTCTGTCACGTTGGGCGACAACTTGACAATGAGCGTCTTATGATAGCGTTCGCGAACAGCCTTTACCACACTCTCTGCACCAGCACACGTCACGCCAAAGGCCATACCGCCATCGTGCACGTTAGGACACGAGATATTCAGCTCGATGGCAGGCACTTTCTCAAGTTGGGCGATACGAGCCGCACATTCGGCATAGTCTTCGGGCGAAGAACCACTGACGTTCACAATCCAATTCGTATCTATGTCCTTTAGCTGAGGATAGATGTGCTCAGCAAAATAATCAACGCCTTTATTCTGCAAGCCCACACAGTTCAGCATGCCCTGTGGTGTCTCGGCCATACGGGGGTAGTCATTGCCCTGACGAGGCTTCAAGGTGGTGCCCTTCACAATGATACCACCAATGCCGTCCAGTGGCACGAAGTCTTGAAACTCCAATCCATAGCCAAACGTGCCAGAAGCCGTCATCACGGGATTCTTCAGGCACAGGTCCTTTATCTTAACGTCTAATCTTGCCATAACAGTCTTTTGATATTAAACACCGGGCCTTCCTTGCATACACACAAATTACCCTCGGTGGTTTTCTCTACACAACAAAGGCAGGCGCCTAAACCGCATGCCATCAGATTCTCAAGCGACGCCTCGCAATCAACGCCCTTCTGGCGGGCAAAGCGTGCCACTGCCTTCATCATAGGCGTGGGGCCACAAGTTTGAATGAAGTCGAACTGCTCTTGTTCCAGCACCGAGTGGTTGGTCACAAAGCCCTTCTCTCCCCGAGAACCATCCTCTGTGGTCACCATCACACGGCCGTATTTCCTAAACTCGTCAAGCATCAGCAAATCCTTGCCCGTACGTGCACCCAACAGGAAGGTTGGCTCAACGCCCTGTCGCTTCAGTTCGGCACCTAGATACAACAGTGGTGCTACACCCACACCACCGCCTACGAGCAGACATTTCCTGTTGTCGCTAGCAATCGTAAAGCCATGCCCCAGAGGCAGCACACAGTTCAGCACATCGCCCGATTTCAGGGCTCCTATGGCCTTAGTACCATCGCCAATGCATGCCACAAGCAGCCACAGTTCGTTCTGCTGGTAATCTACAAAATGAATAGAGATAGGACGGCGTAAGAACGTTGTATTAGAGCCATCCACGCGCACCTCCACAAACTGTCCAGGCAGCATGTCAGGCAGCGCATCGTCGGAAGTCAGCTTCACCAGCACATAGCGCTCATGTATCTGCTGAACCGACAAAACTGTTAAATCTAGAATATACTTCTTCATATCTTCTGCAAAGGTACGAAAAATATCTGAGATACACAAATGTTTTCTGACTTTATAAATGAATTTATAAAAAACACAAATTAGCTTGGAACACTAAACTACCCAATTTTTTACTTCGTTTATTTTTCATTCTAAGCGCAATGCCACAAACGTACCATCGTACCATCGTACCATCGTACCATTTTGTTTTTTCAAAGTTGGGGAGTCTTCGCAGAAAAGGTATTTAAATATTTATATATAATATTATATATTATAATATATAATATTATATATAAATATCAATAGGCTGGTTTAACGCAAACTTTTGATTTTCGAAATGGTACGATGGTACGATGGTACGAAACAAGGACAACAGATAGCGAACATGAATAGTGCTTATAGATAAATACATCAAAATAATTACCAAAATATTTGCGTATCTCAGATATTTTTTGTACCTTTGTATTGTCATTAAGAAATAGCAAATCATGAGTTTTCTAGGGGCAAATGAGCGCTTTTCTGAGGGCAAATGAATCATTAACTTTCTAACCATTAAAAACACACGAAAAATTATGGCAAAACTTAGAATCAAAAAGTATGTGAACCAGGTGAAGAACTCGAAGATGTTCGGTAAGTGGTACGGACGCGTGAACTACAACGAGACGCTCTCTACCGACGACCTGTGCCGCCACATCTCCAAGCACGGTACCATCTACACCTCCGATGTGGTGAAGGGTGTCATCGAGCGCTTCGTGCTCTGCTTCGAGGAGCTGCTGCACGAGGGCTACAAGATCAAGCTCGACGGTCTGGGCACGTTCTCGCTGAAGATGAGTACCTGGGGTGCTGAATCGGCGGAAGAGTTCGGAGTGCAGAACATCAAGCACCTGCAGGTGAAGTTCAACGGCGACAAGAAGAAGTTCTCGGAGTACGCTAGTCCTACGTTCATGAAGAACGCTCGCTTCGAGATTGAGCCTGACGCAAGTGAAAAGGAAAAGGAGCAGGGGGAGAATGAGGACTAAACAAACAGACCCACCCCCGTTCCCCTCCCTGTAGGGAGGGGCGCTTTTACTCTCATCGTTGAGTTTGCGCAGTAGGCGCAACACCTCTCAGTTCTCAGTTCTCCGCTCGAGCTTGCTCGCTTTCCTCAGAAAGAACTCTCAACTATTAATTTTTTTTATTACCATGAAAAACAAAATTGAAACTTGGAAATTTATTGTGCAGACCATCATCGCCGTGCTTACGGCAATCGCTACTAGCCTCGGCGTGGCGAGTTGTATGAACTAACCCCTCCCCGACCCTCCCGAGGGAGGGGGTTAAGTCTCCCCTCGGGGAGATTTAGAGGGGGTTGGTTGAAAATCCGAGGACTCCGTAGGCACTCCCCTCCCTTCAAGGGGAGGGGCTGGGGGTGGGGTCTGTATCTCCATTGGCAGTTAGAACAACACTGACCCCACCCCCGACCCCTCCCCTACATGGGAGGGGAGGGGCTGCGCAAGGTTCAAGCTAAGGAAACAACCGCACAGGTTGAAAAATTTAACTCCCCCTGTCGGCCGTCGAGCTATACCTTCCGCCATAGGCGTTCCAACCAATGAAAACTTTATTTTACCTACGGATTCTTTTAGTCGGCGTTCCGCCCTTGTAAAAGTAGCAAAGCCGAGCGTTACGGATTTTACAAATTTTTACTCCGTTAAAAATCCAATCTGTAAAATCCGTATAATCCGTAGGCCTTTAAAAACAAACAATTAACCGAATAACACTATGAACTGTAATAAGAAAAATGAATATGGTTAACGATATTTAGCAATTAATGCTATATCGTGCTTCTTATGGGGGCTTCTCGCCCCCAACCCCCTCGGTGTTTTTTTAGGTATTAGTTTTACTATCCTGATATACCTCGGGAGAATGCAGGAGTTATTTCTTTGAAGATACATAACCATCGACATAGGGTTTCTCCTGAGTGACAACGGCAAAAGCCTGCCGAATGAGTTTATTTGCTACGGCAATGACAGCAACTTTCCCAGGCTTACCCTTAGACCGCAAGCGGTCATAGCAGGCTCTACACTCGGTGTTACATCTTATAGAAGAGAATGCTGCCACGTAGAGCTGACTCCTCAAAGAAGAGTCTCCGTTGCGGTTGATGTGACCTTTGAAATTGACTGAAGTACCGGACTGCTGATATGTAGGCGACAATCCCAGATGACGGGTGAGTTGCTTGGCATTATCAAAGTAAGTGAAGCCGCCGGTGGCCATGATGAGTGCAGCAGCAAGGGTGACGCCTATGCCTTTTACAGAGGTAAGCAAATCCATCTGCTTTTTGTACTCAGACTTGGCAAGAGATGCAAGATCTTCTTCAAGGTCTTTGACTTGCTTCTCAAGGAAGGCAATGGTCTTCTCGACCGACTTCCTGCACTTGGCATCGAAGAACGGCAGTGCCTCCATCGAGCCTTTAAGGTTCCTTGTGGCAATGAGTTGTTTCTTGAGCTGGCGAATGACTGTGCGCTTCTGCTTAAGTGTAAGAATGGCATCGCTGCGGAGCTTGTAAGGCGCAGGCTGCATTTTCTCTCCATAGAGAGCAATCAGACGGGCATCTATCTCATCTGTCTTGACGGTGGATAGCATTGCACGGGCGAAGTTCTTCACTTTAAGAGGATTCTCCAGGCTTGTCGTAATACCTGCCTCTGAAAGCAGATAGACAAGCAGAGCACTGTAATTACCTGTGGCCTCCATGATACAGTGGTGCTCACCCTTGGAGATGGTCCTGATGAACTCATGAATACCTCTGGTGGTGTTCTTGAATGTCTTCGTCTTGCTGTTCTTGTCTGGAGAATAAGCGACAACGAAAGTGTCCTTGCTGACGTCGATACCAATGTAAGTCATAACAATAACAATTTAAATAATATGCAACATCAAAACATCTTGGAGCCATCATTGCAAATGCGGGGTCAAAGCCCAGTGAACTGTCCGGATTCGGATGTTAAGGAGTGGGGGCAGAACATAGTATACTGTCTTATGACGAATGAAGAATCGGCCTTATTCCACTTCCTTGATGTTGTTAACGAGTGCAAATATAAAAATTAAATTTGATTATACAATGAAGAAACTGGAAACTTGGAAGTTTGTATTGCAAACTATTATCGCCATCCTTACGGCGATTGCCACCAGCCTCGGCGTGGCAAGTTGTATGAATTAACCCCTCCCCAACCCCTCCCGAGGGAGGGGTGTTAAGTCTCCCCTCGGGGAGATTTAGAGGGGGTTGTTTTTACAACTTTCATGCTTTAGCATGAAAAAAATTCAAGAACTTTTGGTGTTTTCGAAAAAAAACACTATCTTTGCAGAGATATTTTGAAAATATTACTTCCAAAGACTATACTGCCTATGAGGCATCTATATATATTTATCATCTCAATGCTCTGCATCCTGTGCGCACAAACACAGCAGGCACTGGCAATGACCATTGAGACCACAACCCACGGCGAAAGCGAAGGCATCTATGCCTACGACTTCGACCAGACGCCAGGAAAGGCTGAACTTCTGGACTTACAGAAGCTCACCGATCCCACATATCGCACGAACGCCAACAAAGGACGACCGACCTCTGTTGTCTGTGAGACAAACAATGCGCAGGTTCCCCTCTATATTTTTATGTCAGATGCCCAGAGTGGCTGCATGCGACTGCTAAACACAAAAGGTATTAAAAAGATGTCTATCTACCTGTTTGGCGGCGGAACAAGAGGGCCTGACCACCCACAACAGCTTATTTTTAGCCCCTATGGGCGTATTTTTTCTCACAAGGACATCCTTGCGAGCAGGGATACCTATGTCCAATTCTCACCGTTGAGAATTTGATTTCCAAACAACATCATTAAGAAGAAAGCGAAGCCACTTCTTGTTGCATGCTCGAGAAGCCCATTAAGGGCAGCTGGAGGGGACTTGTAAAGCTTCCAAGGAGAATTCTTCATCAGCACCCTGTCGGCACGTATCAGGAGCGCCTACGGAGTCCTTGGATTATCAACCACGCAGTACGAAAGATTCCTTTTTGGGGTATATTCTATAAATTGCATATATCATCCGCGAACTCCCCTCCCTTCAAGGGGAGGGGCTGGGGGGTGGGGTCTGTATCTCCATTGGCAGTTAGAACAACAACACTGACCCCACCCCCGACCCCTCCCCTACATGGGAGGGGAGGGGCTGCGCAAGGTTCGAACTAAGAAACAACCGCACAGGTTGAAAATTTGACTTTCCAAGCCGGATGTCGAGCTATACCTTCCGCACTACCGAAGCAGGCTAAGCTCATAAGACGAAAAAAGCCCCCAAATGCAACATTTGGAGGCTAAAAGCAATTATAAAAGAAAAAATCAAGCTAATTTATCATTTTTTGGAGGGAACAAAGCTCTCCCAGGTCTGATCATCGTAATAAACCCGTATCTCCGTAACTTTACGAGGCTGTTTGTCAACTATTCTTACCTCTTCGCGCACATTTTCCAAGTGTGTATTTCTTACACCATTATAAAAATGGGGTGTCTGAACCGCATTTTGAGGCATAGGAGCAGGATTTCCAGAGAAATCCAACATCTGTTCGGATGAAAAAAGCCCCCCTTGAGCACCATTTTCAGGCGATAACTGTGCCTCCTCATCCGGGGTAGAGGAGTGCTGATACATGTCGCCAGTACCAAAAAGAAGCCAATCGGTATTGATGTTAGGAATTTTCTTCTTGATGGCTTCTACGATGTTAATGGTGGGGCGGGTGCGATCATTGAAGATACCACTCAGGGTTGCTGGGGTGGTTCCTATGAAGTCGGCGAACACCTGTTGAGTCATGTGTTGAGACTCCATAATCTGTCTAATTCTGTCCTTCATATCAGTCATGAGTATGGTTTAGGCCTAAAAAGGCATGTTTTCTTTCGGTTTACAAAGGTAAAACAAAAATTTGATACGCGCAACAAATTTAAAGAGAAATTTAAAATATAAAACTTTGAATTTATTGTTTTACATTTGCAAAATAAAAGAGCATAGATGTAAATATGCCCGTTTAAATTCATAAATTAAAATTTCAATGATTAAAGCATTACAAAGCTATATTAGAATGATTTTTAGCTAACTAACTGGCTTTTAATAGGGTATTTACATACTAAAAGGTACTATATACAGGATATACGGCGAATAAGGGGAGTATAAGGGTGTAAAGGATATAATTTTTATAGCAAATTATACTTAACTGATTGTTTTTCAGTCATTTAAAACTATATATACATAGTTGCATATTTATGAATATATAAGTTTAAATACGGATATTTGTATTTTCATATTTAAATTTATTATGTTTGATTTAGTGTTTTAAATCTTAAATTTCAGCTATTTGAATGCTAAATTAGCATGAAAGTTTTGAATTTTAAACTCTCAAAGTTCAGAAAATGAAATCTTAATAAATGCTAACACTAAATTTAAGCGTGCCCAAAACACGCAAAAATCGCATAGCTTGAAAATTCTGGGCGAGCATTCGAACGATTAAAAATACGCGAGTTTTGAAGGGGGTAAAATGAATCTAAATGCCTGAATACAAAGACAGTTAGCACCCAAAAAAGCACCCCTCAGGAGTGCTCGTTCTAGATAAAAATAGAGTGGAAAATGTGTTTTTTTAGTGCAAAATGTAGAAAATTAATTCCTTCATTAGCTCCTCTGGAGGCGTATTTGGATTGTCCAAACCCTTACTTTTGGCATCAATTTCGCGTAGTTTGGAAATGATCTGCATCACTTTCATCGCCGAGTAATTTCTCATGCCAGTCATGTAGTCTTTGGCAGCCCATGGAGATTTCAATTCCAACCACTCTGCCACGCCCTCCTGGCTACCTTTTTTGGGCGAATAAAACGCCAGCATCAGATTTTGGAAGTAATTAAAGATCATTGGGAGAAACGAGTAGATGCTTCCAGCCTTCGGATTCTTGTAAAAATAGTTGATTATCTGATTGGCTTTAAAAACATTTCGATTAACTATCGCATCTCTCAGTTCGAAACCATTGAAGTCTTTGCTCACCCCTATCTGGTCCTCCACAACCTGTGGGGTGATGCGACGATCGTTTTCCGGCAGGCTGAGCATCACCTTATCCAGTTCGCTGGTCAGTCGGCTTAAATCGGCTCCAATAGCATCTGCAATGAGCTGGACCGACTTAGGATCAATGCCTACCCCACGACGCTTGAGATAGCTCTCGATGAAATGAGGCAACTCACGCTCACGCAGTTTGCTGCTTTCAAAGAGCACACCCGCCTCCTGTATAGCCTTCACCAACTCACGTTTTCGACCATCTATCTTGCCGTTTTTATGGCAAACAACGAGCACCGTACTGGCCAGTGGCTGCTTGATATACTTCTCAAGTGCATCTGTGCTTTTCAGGTTCTGAGCCTCTTTCACGATCACCACCTGACGTTCGGCCATCATTGGATAGCGCCGAGCTGCATCAGCAATCTGCGATGCGCTGGTATCACTTCCAAAAAGAATCGTTTGATTGAAGTCACGTTCTTCAGGCTTCAAAGCATTCTCTGCTATATAGTCACAGATCTTGTCTATATAGTATGATTCGTCGCCATGCAAGTAATAGATAGGACGAAATTTGCCGTCCATCAGCTCACGCATAATGCTCTCGAAGGTCACATTTTTGGTCTCGGCCATAGCGGTTTCAGAATTATTTTTGTACTTTTGCTGCAAAATTACAAAAATGAATCGAATAAACCTACCTGCGTTCGACATAAAATTGCGCAAGAACAGCCAGCGATATGAGATTTTCGACTTTTTACGCCGAAAATACGTAGCACTGACCCCCGAAGAATGGGTGCGCCAGCATTTTACGCATTTTCTGGTTGAGCAGAAAAGCTACCCCCGAGGGCTGCTGGCTAATGAGGTTGAACTACGTGTAGGTGAGAAAAAGCTGCGTTGCGACACCTTATTATATAATAAGGAGATGCAACCCATCATGATTATTGAATATAAAGCCCCAGAGATTGAGATTACACAACGCGTTTTCGACCAAATAACAGTTTATAACCGCCTGTTACATGTTGACTACTTAGTAGTATCCAACGGTCTGCAACATTTCTGCTGCCACATGGATTACGAAAAAGGGGAATATTCTTTTTTACAGAACATTCCCCACTATACCGAACTAATTTAAGATAAAAAGCTATCGGATATTAGTCCATATCGTTGGCATCCGAGCTTTTCTTCGAGTTTGAAGTCTTACGTACGGTTGACGAGCGACGACGTGTCTTTTTCTCCTCTGTGGCAGGTTTATCCGCCTTTACACCTGCTAATTCTGGATCAATAAGAATGCGCCCGCAGTACTCGCATACGATAACCTTTTTGTGCATTTTGATATCCAACTGACGCTGAGGTGGAATCTTATTAAAACAACCACCACATGCATCACGCTGTACATAGACGATACCCAGACCATTGCGAGCATTCTTGCGGATACGCTTAAAAGAAGTGAGCAGACGCGGCTCAATCTTAGCCTCCAGTTCATGTGCCTTTTCTTTCAGTTTTTCCTCCTCAGCACGTGTCTCATCCATGATTTCGTCCAGCTCATTCTTCTTCAGATCCAGGTCGCCCTGCTTCTCGCCAAGCACCAGTTCACTGGCTTCCAGCTCATGGTTCTTTTCGGCAATCATTTTCTGAGCATCGCTAATCTTCTTGTTGCAGAGTTCAATCTCCAACGACTGGAATTCAATTTCCTTTGAAAGAGTGTCGTACTCACGGTTGTTGCGAACCTCATCAAGTTGCTGCTTATAGCGCTCTACGCTATTCTGAGCCTCAACGATTTCGCCTTTTTTCTGTGAGATGGCACGCTCAAAATCTTTAACTTCGCTCTTGATACGATCAATACGTGTGGTCAAGCCTTCGATTTCTGCCTCCAAGTCTTCTACCTCAAGAGGCAACTCACCACGCAGCGCTTTCTTCTCATCGATAGACGACAAGGCAGTCTGCAACTGGAAGAGCGTTTTCAGTTTCTCTTCTACTGACAAGTCTGTAGGATCTTTCTTTGCCATAATGAAGCCCCCCTCTTATCCTCCTTAGCAGGAGGAGGCCACCACAGGGGCATGGGCCTTAAATGTATAATATTGGATTTGTATTTGTCTCTGCAACAAAGGTTTTTACCTCTGGACAGGCCTGAGCCAGTATCTCGCTGAAAAGTTGACAAGTGAAGTGCTCACTTTCGTAGTGACCGACCACACAAATCTGTATCTGCTGTTCATAGCCAAAGTACTGATGATAGTGCATTTCACCCGTAAGAAAGGCGTCTGCACCCTGTTTTACAGCTTCATCAAGCAGGAAATCACCAGCACCACCGCATATTGCGACTCGCTTTACTGGTCGGCGCAGCAACTCGTTGCACATGGCACTCTCGGCCTCCAACTGACGTTTTACCATCAACACGAAATCGTCTGCAGCCATCGCCTCGGGCAGTTGTCCGACAACACCGCTTCCGCATGTCAGACCATCGACAGATTTTTCAGCAAAGAACTTGACGTTTTCAAGTCCCAACCGCTCAGCGATTTTGAAGTTTACACCGCCCTGGGCATTATCTAAATTCGTGTGCATAGAAACGATACATATATCGTTCTTGATGGCCTTCATGACAGTACGCTGGACATCAGTCGCACCCACCACCTGTTTCAGTCCGCGAAACAGCAATGGATGGTGACTGACAACCAGGTTGCATCCCTTGGCAATAGCCTCATCGAGTATGCGTTCGGTCACGTCTAGACACAATAATGCCCCTGAAACCTCCGCCTCTGTTAATCCAATCTGCAAGCCAGCATTATCCCAGCTTTCCTGCAGCGGCAGGGGCGCGAACTGTTCAAGGGCGCTCAGCACTTGTTGTATTTTCACGCTTTCTACGTTGTTTTGAACTGCAAAGTTACGACTTTTTTCATCAAAAAGTACGTTTTACGTGCTGCTTTAAACGAACTTTAACAATTCAACGTTCCTCATTTGCTTTGTTGCGATAGATAAAAAAACCTATCACAACGAGGATAACAACAGCTGCTATTTCCAGGTAATTCATCATTGTCTCTATCGATTTTGGTGATTCTCGAATATCTATTTATTAAATAATCCTTTGAAGAATCCGCCCACAGCGCTCCCCACTCTACCTGCTGTATTGGCAATACTGTCACCAGTGGCACTAAGTCCATCTCCGACGCGATTGCCACGATATTCCAACATTTTTTTCGTGTAGCGACCTTTCAGGCGATTATATTCCTCCACTTGGGCATTTGTGAGCAAAGGTTTCACCTTACGATACTGGCGACGCAGCGTATCTTGGCGCGCTATCAGCGAGTCTGCCACATGCTTGGTGAGAATTGGTTTTGCTGCGACACAGTTCACAAACTGCCTATAGCTGTTCATGAATCGCAGTGTATCTGGCTGCTGTGCACCAGCTGTCATGACAGCAAACAATGCAACAAGGGTTATTATTGACTTCTTCATCATTGCAGATATCTTTAATTTGAAATATAATATCGGCTGCAAATATAAGGCTTTCCACTGAAAGGTGTTGCAAAAAGGTGGATAAAAAACAGCAAAAAATGTCAGCGACCGTTAAATAGGGGGCAAACAGACAGAAAAAGTGAGAAACATAACGGGCTTTCATTTCTTTTTTATAACTTTGCACCATTATAATATAATGAGACATGAGAACGATCATATTACTACTATCTCTCCTTTGTAGCATGGTGCTTCAGGCCCAATCTGCTCGCGAAGACATTAGAAAGAACCCCTATTTGGCGGGGTCAAACTATATTGACTACAACCGTCAGCTACCAAATTTCAAATACACAAAGGCGCCACGCGGCTATGTTCCTTTCTACATGTCGCACTACGGCCGTCACGGTTCGCGCTGGCTCATTGATACCAATAGCTACAAGAACGTGATTAAGCCTTTGCTAAAGGCACATGAGGAGGACAAACTGACCATTCTGGGCGAGAGAACATTGAACCAGTTGAAGTGCTTTGAGAAGTCCACTGTCAAGCGCTTTGGCGACCTCACGACTGTGGGCGAACGCCAGCATCATGACATAGGACGCCGCATGGCAGAACATTTTCCCGAAATATTTATAAAATCAAAAGGGGTGCAGATTGACGCTCGTTCTACCACCGTGAACCGCTGCATTCTGTCGATGGTGGCCGAATGCGAAGAACTGATGGCAGCCAATCCCACAGCCCATATTCACAACGACGTAAGCGAGTCGCTACAATACTACTTGAATCAGCCTCTGGAAGGAATCGTGAAAGAAAGCCGACACAAGGGCGACAGCCTGCTGTTCGCTTTCAGAGATCAACACACCCATCCAGAACGTCTCATGAAAGCGCTGTTCAACGATGCAGAATGGACCAGCAAGAACATCGATGCGCCAACACTGATGCGCCAGCTCTTCGAAGTGATCATCAACATGCAGAGTCATGACAACAAGGAAAACATGATGGATCTCTTCACCCTTGACGAGCTATATGACATGTGGCGCATTCAGAATGCAGGATGGTACAAGAACTACGGTCCATCGCCACTGACAGAAGGTGTGATGCCATTCTCACAGTTCAACCTTCTGACTAACATCATAGAGACAGCCGACACCTGCGTGTCACTGAGAAAGCCACAGGCCACCCTGCGCTTTGGTCATGAGGTATGCGTGCTGCCACTGGCTTGTCTGATGGAACTTGACTCCTGCGGTGCCGTTGTAGAACGCCTCGAAGACGTGGAATATCGCTGGCAGAACTATAAGATATTTCCTATGGCTTGCAATATTCAACTGATATTCTACAAGCCTAAAAGAGGCCGTGGCGACGTGTTGGTTAAGGCGCTGCTCAACGAGCGTGAGGCCACCCTACCCGTCCAGACGTCCACCTATCCATACTATCGTTGGGAAGATGTCAGAACGTACTGGATTAAGAAGCTTGATAGTTTTAAGTAATATGATTAATATAATAGACCTATAACTATGATAAAGAAAAGACTCTTTTTTGCAGCATGCCTGCAATTATGCCTTGCTGCTACATGCTGGGCAGACAAGCCCAAACTGGTAGTAGGTATCGTGGTGGACCAAATGCGCTGGGACTACCTGTATAGATACTACGACCGTCTTCAGGATGATGGCATCAAGCGCCTGTTGGACGATGGCTATTCATGCAACAACTGTCTGATTAACTATGTGCCTACCATCACCGCTATTGGACATACTTCGGTCTATACGGGCACCACTCCTGCCTTTCATGGCATCTGCGGCAACAACTTTTATATTGACGGAAAGTCTGTCTATTGCACAAAAGACGAAAAAGAGCAGACCGTAGGTTCTGATACAGACAAGGGACAGATGTCGCCTCGCAACTTGCTCGCTACCACTATTGGCGACCAACTACGTCTGCACACCGACTTCCGTTCGAAAGTGGTTGGCGTCAGCTACAAAGACCGAGCTGCCATTCTGCCTGCCGGACACGCTGCCAATGCAGCCTATTGGTTAGATACCAAAGCGCTGTGTTTCGTCAGCAGTACATATTATATGAATGAATTGCCTGACTATGTCAAGCAGCTGAACAAGCAACTGGCCAAAAACAAGGAACTAAAAGACATCGGCTCACAGATTGGCGAGTATCCGCTTTGCGGTCATCTAACCGCAGATATGGCCATTGCTGCACTGAAGGGTGAGCAACTGGGAAAGGGCGAGAGCACTGACATGCTCTGCATCAGCTTCTCGCAGACAGACCTCATCGGACACAAATGGGGCACCCGCGGCGCTCATACCGACGAGGCATATATTGAGCTGGACAAAGACATCGCACGTCTGTTGCAAGCTTTCGACCAACAGGTGGGCAAAGGCAACTATCTGGTTTTCCTGACGGCAGATCATGGTGCTGCACACAACTGGCAGTTCATGCAGGAGCATAAACTGGCAGCTGGCGGCTGGGATTCGGATGCTCTGATCACGAATGCAGAAAAAGAAGTGGCCAGCCAACTGGGAGCAACCCAAAAGGTGATTGCCGATTTATTGGACTATCGCATCTTCTTGAATCATCAGTCAATCAAGCAACAAGGACTCGATGAGAAACGCGTGAAAGAGGTCTTGATTGACTATCTGCGTACGTCACCTCATGTAGTCACGGCTGTTGACTACCAACAGCTGCGCACCAGCAGCCTGCCCGAACGACTGATGAACATGGCCTTGATGGGCTATCACCCTCGACGCTCTGGCGACATCCTTATCATCTTGGAGCCCAACTACTACCAATATGGCAAGTGGTCTTCGCCCACAGGCACCACACATGGCACCTGGACGCCCGACGATGCCCACATTCCCCTACTCTTTTACGGCTGGCACGTCAACAAGGGCTACACATCACGCGAGGTACACATCAACGATATTGCACCCACCATCTGCCACATACTGCGCATCCAACAACCTAATGCCTGCTCTGGCGAGGCTATCCAAGGTATAGAATCTGTAGAATTAGACGATTAATAGAATATGAAAACAATCAGACTACTACTTATAGGAGTCTTTATTCTCCTTGGCAACATGGGACTTAGCGCCCAGAATGCCGACAAGCTCTATGAGGAAGGCAAGGCCCTCTATGATGCTAAGAAATACGAACAGGCATTTCAGAAACTGATGCCTGCAGCCGAAAAAGGCCACAAGAAGGCCCAGTATCGCATAGGTCGCTGCTTCGACAAGGGCAACGGCGTGACAGAGAGCAATAAGAAAGCTTTCGCCTGGTATCAGAAATCTGCCGAGCAGGGCTATGCAAAAGCGCAGTTTCAGCTGGGACGTTGCTACATGAAAGGCAAGGGGACTACTGCCGACCAGAAGAAAGCGAAAACGTGGTTGAAACGCTCCATTAGGAATCCCAAGGGGGGCGACAAGGTATTGGCAAACCTGAAGGAAGATTGTGCCAAAGGCGATGAGGAAGCAAAGCTGTTGCTGAAAATGGCTCAGGAATAAACATCATTGGGATAAAAACACACACATATACAAGGGATTACATTTACATTAAGGTATAAAAGACAAAAATGGATTACAAGGACTTGACTCGTGGTACACTCTGCGTACAGGCAGGATGGGAACCACAAAACGGTGAGGCACGTGTGCTGCCTATCTATCAAAGCACTACATTCAAGTATGACAACACAGAAGAGATGGCCGATCTCTTCGACCTGAAGAAGGAAGGTTACTTCTACACCCGACTGCAAAACCCCACCAACGATGCTGTAGCCAAGAAGATTGCTGCGCTGGAGGGTGGTGTGGCTGCTATGCTGACATCTAGTGGTCAGGCAGCCAACTTCTACGCCGTATTCAATATCTGTGAGGCTGGCGACCATATCGTTACCTCAAACGAGATTTATGGTGGTACCTACAACCTCTTTGGCGTTACGCTGAAGAAATTGGGTATCGAATGCACCTTCGTATCGCCTGAAGCCAGCGAGAAGGAGATTGAAAAGGCTTTCCGTCCTAACACCAAGGCTCTCTTTGGCGAAACCATCTCAAACCCAGGCTGTAAGGTTCTCGACATCGAGAAGTTCGCTCGCATAGCTCATAAGCATGGTGTTCCCCTCATCGTGGACAACACCTTCCCAACACCTATCAACTGCCGTCCTTTCGAATGGGGTGCCGATATCGTAACCCACTCTACCACAAAGTATATGGATGGACATGCCACTCAGGTAGGTGGTTGCGTGGTAGATAGTGGCAACTTCGACTGGGATGCTCATGCTGATAAGTTCCCCGGACTGTGCCAGCCCGACGAATCGTACCACGGACTGACCTACACTAAGGCATTTGGTAAGATGGCCTACATGACTAAGCTCACCGCCCAGCTCATGCGTGACTTAGGTTCTATCCCCTCACCCCACAACGCATTCCTCCTGAACTTAGGTCTGGAGACACTCCATCTGCGCATGCAGCGTCACTGCGAGAACGCACAGAAGATTGCTGAGTTCCTGAAGAACGACGATCGCGTGGCTTGGGTTCACTATAGCGGACTGGAGGGTGACGAGTGTCACGAATTGGCACAGAAGTACTTGCCTAATGGTTCTTGTGGTGTTATCGCCTTCGGACTGAAGGGAGACCGCGAGACTGCCATCCGCTTCATGGACTCGCTGAAGCTCATCTGCATTGTGACACACGTGGCCGACGCACGTACCTGTGTGCTTCATCCTGCCAGTCATACCCATCGCCAACTGTCCGACGAGCAGTTGCGAGAAGCTGGCGTAGCCCCCGACCTGATTCGCCTCTCCGTTGGTATTGAGGATGTCAACGACCTGTTGGCTGACATCAAGCAGGCTATGGAAAAGATCTAAAAACAGTAAAGTAGTACTTTACACCTAGCATAGTGGCACTTTACACCCAGTAAAGTGCCACTTTTCTATTAGAATAGTGCCACTATTCCACAACTAAAGTGCCACTATACAATAAAAGAAGTGCCACCTTCCCATGAGGAAAGTGGCACTTTACTTTATATGAAGCCAAATTATTTAACCTCTGTAATAATCTTGGCGCCCTCTTTCAGAGCCTCCATATTCAGAGGAATCAATCCGTGGTGACGCTCTGGCAGAGTCTTATACAGAGCTTTCTCAACGCCCTTATCGCTAACAACAGGAGCCACCTTCAGCAGTCCGCCCAACACAATCATGTTGAACACCTTGCCATTCTTCATCTCTGCGGCCTTATCCATCGCATTCACCTCGTAGATAGTGATGTCCTTACGTGTAGGTTTGTTGATGATTCCGAAGCCATCATAAATCAGAATGCCACCGGGTTTGATTTTGGGTTCAAACTTTTCGAGCGAAGGCTGGTTCAAGACCACGGCAATATCATACTTGCTGAGGATTGGCGAAGAGATTCGTTCATCGCTCACAATCACAGTAACATTGGCCGTACCTCCACGCTGTTCTGGACCGTAAGCAGGCATCCACGTGACCTCCTTGTCCTCCATCAGACCGCTATAGGCCAAAATCTTACCCATTGAGAGCACGCCCTGACCTCCGAAACCTGAAATAATTATCTCTTTTTTCATAACTATTCACTTTTCACTATTCACTAATTACTTCTCACCTGTGGTGTCCTTAAGGTCTCCTTTGGGATAGAAAGGAAACATATTCTCCTTCAACCACTCGTTGGCCTTAGCAGGAGACAGCTTCCAACCGCTGTTACAGGTAGAGACAAACTCAACCAACGAAGAACCCTTACCGGCCATAGAAGCCTCGAAAGCCTTGCGTAGAGCCTTCTTTGCCTTCAGGATTGAGGCTACACTTTCAACACTCTGACGAGTGACATAGCACGTTCCCTCCAGCTGAGCTGCGATATCTGCCATCTTCAAGGGATAGCCGTGAATCTCGGGATCACGACCATAAGGGCAGGTAGAGGTCTTCTGACCTATCAGTGTGGTCGGGGCCATCTGGCCGCCCGTCATACCATAAATAGCATTATTGACAAAGATAATGACAATATTCTCGCCACGGTTCAAAGCATGAATGGTCTCACAGGTACCGATACAAGCCAAATCGCCGTCACCTTGGTAGGTGAACACCAAACGATCAGGCCAACAACGCTTGATACCTGTAGCCAGTGCGGGAGCACGACCGTGGGCAGCTTCCTGCCAGTCGATATCAATATAATTGTAGGCAAAGACAGCACATCCTACGGGCGAAACGCCAATTGCCTTGTCTGCCATACCCATTTCTTCAATCACTTCGGCAACTAGCTTATGCACTACACCGTGACTACAACCTGGGCAGTAGTGCATATTGTTGTCGTTCATCAGCGTCGGCTTCTTGCAGACGATGTTTTCTGGCTGAACTATTTGATTTCTATCCATAACTTACATGACCTTCTTTAACGCATTAACGATTTCCTCTGGATCGGGCACGATACCACCCAAACGTCCAAATTGCTCAACGGGAATAGCCCCGTTCACGGCCAAGCGAACATCCTGCACCATCTGACCAGCGTTGATCTCGGCCACTAGGATGCCCTTCACCTTCTTCGAAAGTTCTGCAATCTGCTTCTCAGGGAAGGGGAACAGCGTGATGGGACGGAACAAACCGACCTTGATACCCTGTTCACGTGCAATCTCTACAGATTTCTCTGCAATACGAGCAGCACTACCAAAGGCTACGATAGCATAGTCTGCATCGTCCATCTGCTGCTGTTCGAAGCGCACTTCGTTCTCTTGTATCTTGCGATACTTCTCTTGCAGCGCCAGATTGCGCTTTTCCATCGCTTCGGGCTTCAACTCCAGTGACGTTATAACCACACGCTCACGATTCTTTGGCTTTCCGGTAGAAGCCCATGGGCACTCCTTGATGACCTCCTCGTCCGTGCGACGGGGCTTGAATGGGGGCAACACCACCTTCTCCATCATCTGCCCGATGACGCCATCAGAAAGAATCATAGCGGGATTGCGATACTTGAATGCTAACTCAAAGGCAAGGTCAACGAAATCGGCCATCTCCTGAACAGAAGAGGGAGCCAAAACAATGACCTTATAGTCACCATTACCACCACCACGTGTGGCCTGATTGTAGTCGCCCTGTGAGGGCTGAATTGTACCCAGGCCAGGGCCGCCACGCTGTACGTTGATAAACACACCAGGCACCTCAGCACCTGCCATATAAGTAATTCCCTCCTGCATCAGGGCAATACCAGGAGATGATGACGAAGTCATTGCACGCTTTCCAGCTCCGGCAGCGCCATAGACCATATAAATAGAAGCCAACTCACTCTCAGCCTGAACCACTTGCATACCAGTGGTCTCCCAAGGCTTCAGCTCTGCCAGCGTTTCAATCACTTCACTCTGCGGAGTAATAGGATAGCCAAAATAGCCGTCGCATCCGCAACGAATAGCAGCGTGAGCAATTGCTTCGTTGCCTTTCATCAATACAACCTCTTTCTCTTGTGCCATACTTATTCCTCCACTTTTTTACGATACACGGTAATACAACCATCCGGACAGACAATGCCACACGACGCACAGCCCACACAGGCTTCCTCGTTGACAGCCTCCACATAGGGATAACCGTGAAGATTAACTTTGTTTGCTAGGGCAATTACCTTATGAGGGCAAGCAATGATACAAAGTGAGCATCCCTTACACCTTTCAGTATTTACCTCAATAGCACCTTTTAATTTTGCCATAATAAATAGTTTTGTGCATTAAAACCCTGAATTTGGTCTGCAAAGATATGCAAAAAAGCCGAAAGCACCAAACTTTCGGCTAATTTTCTTAAAACTACTTTACATCAGTCTATTTCAATGATTCTATAGTAGTTATCGATTACGAATAATTATGCATTTATTATCATTTCTCATGATGTATATACCAGTTGGCATCCGTTGCAAGGCTGCATTCAATTCAACAGCCTTTACCTTTTTTATTTGATGACCACTGATGGTATATATGGCAACTGAAGAATCATTATCCGTATCCATCACCTGAACACCCATAGGATCTACGATTTCTATTTCGTAGGTCATCTGACTAGGCACAATACGCATAACGTATTGTTTCTCCACGCTTGATGCAACTATCTTTATAGCACCTTTATCACCAATGATGAGCTTTCCCTTTGACTCCGTCGTCCCATCGTTTTGCACGCACCACAATCGCGACCAGAAAGTGTCTTGGTGTTCATAAGCCGAGGCAGGAGCCACCTTTAGGAACTGATCATTCTCTCTGGGACCAGGAAATGTGACATACCACGTCTGTCCATCGTCTGCCAATGTGAATGGATAGTTTTTGTCTGTCTTGCTCCAGCCGTTAATATCACCTATCAGATAGAAGCCCTGCTCTTGATCACCTTCTGAAATAATAACAGTATAAGTGCCGATAACATTCGCGCCTTGGTTATCTGTTGAAATATTAAGTTGAACAAGACCTGTCTGAGAAGGTACAAAATCTATTTTTGCCTGCAGTTCTTCGCCAGCCATTAGGGCCACAAAAGTTTCGCCACAGTATGTATATTCACTAACTTCATTGCCTGCAAAGAGATAAAGATTGCCCTTAAAATCATTAGGATTCTGCCCTACGGTAAATACCAGCGATTGTTGTTCAAATTGCTTTTTGCTACCTACACAGGAAATATTGCCGACCTTCACATCTACGGGACTTTCTTTTGACTTGTTCACGCGATATTCCACCTCACCTGTAGTACTCACCGTTGTCTCGACATACGTATCCGCACCGTCAAAGAGTAGCCATTTTTCACTCTCGGGCAACTTACTGGCAAAGGAGAGCTTCAATGTTTTTCCCCTAAAGAAATCTTGCTGAAGCCATTCATCTAAAGTCCAATAATACCAATAAGTGCCTCCCGACACAAAGTCGTTAACCCCTTGACTCAGAACGGTTAAGGATTGATCATCACCAATGCTGACCAGCGCAAAATCGTAGGTTTTGGTTATCTCGGACTTATTCGTCATATAGAACGTCAGCGCACGCTTGCCGTTTTGTTGGGTGACAGCAAGCTTCTCATCATTCGCATAAAGACAATCTCTCACCGTCAACAAGGATGATTCGTCTATTCCATTCTCTGGTTTAAAGCCGCAAACCATCTCCTGATTCAAACGATAACCCGTTGTTGAATCTCCCCCACCGATGCCTAAGTTAGATGGATTCATGACAAACAGTCTATAGAAGCCGTCGCAACTGCCGCCCCATCCCCAGTTGACATGATACATTTTATCGCTTCCGCGATAGCCATCAACCACAAAAGCATGACCGCTTGTGCCCGAATTACCGGCATATAAGACTGGGCCAGTAGTCGTCAACTCGTGATAGACTTTTCTTTCCCACTCTTCCATTTCAAAGCTATTGGCAAAAATGTGGCGCATATCCTTATCGTAGCCCATATCTTCTACTAAGACAGGGATTGCTGTTGAATAGCTTGCAGATGATTCTATGTTGGTATAGTCCATCCTCAAAGCCTGTCCACAATAACGCATCAGTATTGCTACAGCATTGGCTTGAGCCGATGAATATCCTTTCGAGTAGTCATCAATCATATTGTCCCAGTCGAATGTGGTAGAAGGAAGAGCCGGCACGACAATACTTTGGGTTGAGGTCGTATATCCCTCCAAGCTCCCCGTAGCGCCCTTAGGCCATTGGTGATAGTTCATCACTTGGGCAAGAGCCGTAGCCACACAGCCCGTCACACTTCGTTGTCCAGCATCTTCCGGACACATATTATTATATGGAGAACTTTGATTCCACTTTGTTGTCAGTAGCTGGGCTACATCAGCATGTGCCTCAATGTTTTTCCAATTGGCAGCTTTGGCCTTGCCTGAACGAATCATTGTCATCTGGGCATCCAGTTCTTTCAGCCAACTAACGAAGTTATCGGGTAATGATTCCTCATTGAAAGAGCCCCGAACGGCATAGCCCAACACATCATCTGTCGAGTCATCGCCCGAGATAATGACAAAGCCTTCCTCGTTCTGAGCATTAAAGACATAGAACGTGGAAACGTCTGTGCGGTCTGCCATCATTTTTAACCGACGTGGAGGCGTCTGATGAATTGTTTTCCCTTTTTCCTTAAAGAACTTTGCTGCTTTTTGTTTTGCTTGCTCAGATGTTATTGGTGCCCCCATGATAGAAAGTAGAGCAAACAACATCATAGATAGTACTAGTAACTTTTTCATAGGCTTTTGTAGTTAAATATTGGTTTAGAATCAGACTCAAATTATCTATGGATTATACATATCCTTGCAATAATAGGCCATAATATCATCGAGCATACGCTTGGCCTCGACAGCTGGACTGTCGGGGTCAAGCTCTATGGCTCGGATATAACAGTTGATGGCTTCGTGCCATTGTGATTCCTTACGGAAGGCATTGCCACGTTCATACCACTCTTGGGCGGTATCAAGCTCTAAGTTTTCTGTTTTCAATGTCTAACTTTCAGCATTCGTTTATCGATAATATTCCTTCTTGCCTGCAGCCAGTGTATTCTTCATCAGCGAACAAATAGTCATAGGACCTACGCCACCAGGAACGGGTGTGATGAACGAACACTTAGGGGCGACCTCATCGAACTTCACATCGCCAGTCAGTCGGAAGCCACTCTTGCGGGTTGCATCGGGCACACGTGTTGTGCCTACATCAACGATAACAGCACCCTCTTTCACCATGTCGGCAGTCACAAACTCAGGACTACCAATAGCTGCAATAATAATATCGGCAGCACGACACTCTTCCTTCAATGTTTTTGAGCGTGAGTGGCACACGGTCACAGTTGAGTCTCCGTATTGTTTCTGCATCATGAGCTGTGCCATTGGTTTGCCAACAATATTACTTCTACCCAGAACAACACACTTCTTGCCCGATGTCTCAATGCCATAACGCTTCAACAGAGTAATGATGCCCAATGGAGTAGCCGATATAAAACAAGGCAGACCAATTGCCATTCGACCCACGTTGATAGGATGGAAACCATCCACATCCTTACGGTAGTCAATTGCTTCGATGATTTTTTGTTCATCAATATGCTTTGGCAAGGGCAACTGTACGATAAATCCATCAACATCTTCGTCCTTGTTCAGCTTATCAACACAAGCCAAGAGTTCTTCCTCTGTGACGTTATCTTCATAACGAATAAGGGTCGATTTGAATCCACAAGCCTCACAGGCAAGAACCTTATTCTTCACATAGGTTTCCGAACCGCCATCGTGACCCACCAACACAGCTGCCAAATGAGGTCGCTTACCTCCATTGGCTACTATGTTTTTCACCTCTTCTGCGATTTCTGCCTTGATGGCAGCCGCTGTTGCTTTTCCGTCTATTAGTTGCATATCATATTGGTCTATAAAGTCTTATAGGCCCATGAAAGGGCCTATAAGACTAGGGTTAATCAAAATTTGGGCATGCCGCCTTTCATATTCTTCATTGCTGCTGCCATCTGCGCCATTCTCGAGCGATCCATACCCGTCACCATTTTCATCATCTTACGGGTTTGATCGAACTGTTTCATCAGTCGGTTTACATCCTCTAATTTCGTACCCGAGCCTTTCGCTATGCGCAGTTTGCGGCTCTGGTTGATGATATCCGGATTCTGGCGCTCCTTGGGTGTCATCGACTGAATGATGGCTTCAATGCTTTTGAAAGCGTTGTCATCGATATCTACATCTTTAATAGCCTTGCCAATACCTGGAATCATTCCAGCCAATTCCTTGATGTTACCCATCTTCTTGATTTGCTGAATCTGACCCATAAAGTCGTCGAAGTCAAACTTATTCTTTCTTATCTTCTTCTCCAGGCGCTTGGCTTCTTCCTCGTTGAATTGCTGCTGAGCACGTTCTACCAGCGACACGACGTCGCCCATACCCAAGATACGATCGGCCATTCGTGCAGGGTGGAACACGTCGATAGCTTCCATCTTCTCGCCCGTACCCACAAACTTGATGGGCTTGTTCACCACGGTGCGGATACTCAATGCTGCACCACCTCGTGTGTCGCCATCCAACTTAGTCAGCACGACACCATCGAAATCCAATCGTTCATTGAACTCCTTAGCGGTATTAACGGCATCCTGACCAGTCATTGAGTCAACCACAAAGAGTGTTTCATCGGGATTGACAGCCTGCTTCAGGTTCGATATTTCCGTCATCATCTCCTCATCAACAGCCAATCGACCGGCAGTATCGACGATGACTACATTATAGTTTTCCTGCTTCGCCTTACGTATAGCGTTTTGAGCAATCTCTACGACGTTCTTATTTCCGTCCTCGGTATATACATCTACTCCTACGGATTCGGCCACCACTTTCAGCTGATCGATAGCTGCAGGACGATATACATCGCAAGCCACCAGCAAGGGTTTCTTGTGCTGGCGCTCCTTTAACATCTTCGCCAACTTTCCCGTAAAGGTGGTTTTACCTGAACCCTGAAGACCTGACATCAGGATGACTGCGGGGCGTCCCTCAAGGTTCAGCTCTACAGCCTTACCTCCCATCAGCTCTGTCAGCTCATCATGAACAATCTTCACCATCAACTGGCTTGGCTTGATCGCGGTGAGTACGTTCATACCCATAGCTTTTTGCTTCACCGTATCGGTAAAGTGTTTGGCTACTTTATAGTTTACGTCAGCATCCAACAGCGCGCGACGCACATCCTTCAAAGTTTCGGCTACGTTAATCTCAGTGATTTTACCCTCACCTTTCAGTATCTTGAACGACCGTTCCAGTCGCTCACTTAAATTTTCGAACATATTATATATAATATTTATTGTGGTGCAAAGGTACTATAAAAAAACGAGACCCACAAATTATGAGTCTCGTTTTTTATCCCACTACATCATCCACCATCACATCGTGTTCATCTGTCGGCACCTCAGGCACACGCTGAAAGGGGAAACAGACGCCAATCTTTCTGGCATGAGACAACCGTGGAAGGAACCGATCATAATAACCTTTACCACGTCCTAAACGATGACCTGCTGCGTCGAAAGCCATGCCAGGAACAAGGACTGTATCTATTTTTTCGTAGTCGGTGAACAACTCGCCCATAGGTTCCATGATATGATAAGATCCTTCCCTCAGATCATCAGGAGAACTATAGCGGCGCAATTCCATGGTTATAGTGCCTGTAACCTTAGGGAGAACGACAGCTTTTCCCTGGGCAATCAATAGGTTTACGAGTGGACGTATATCTACCTCGTCAGACAAAGGCCAGTAGGCAAGAATCTGCGAGCTATGTGCAACAAGAGGCTTGAGTCGCTCTACCACCTCTGCCGACATCCTTGTCAGTTGTGATTGGTGTTGACGTTTGGCCTCACGCATCTGTGCACGCAGCAGTGGTTTCGTGTTGGCACCGTTTCGAGCCGAGAACTCACAACCACAATACTGCTGATTATAGAATCGTTTTTCTTTTAGCAATTGATTACGACGTTCCTGCAAACCACCCTTACGCCAGTTCTGAGCCCAAAACTCTGTGCCTGGCACTGCTGCCATAGCTTTCTGCCCTGCCTGCTCTATCTGTGCCAGACTCTTCCACCTGCTAGAAGCCAATGTCGTGGCGAAAAAACGAAATCCCAATTCGCGTGCCTTTTCAGCCGTTCTGGTCAATCGCAACGTGAAACATTGTTCGCAGCGCCCACCGCGTTCCGGCTCGTTCTCCAAGCCCTGCACGCCACAACGCCACGCCGCATGATCATAGTCGCCATCAATCCACTTCAATCCCAAGCCCTCCGCATGTCGCTTGCTCTCCTGTTTTCGAATCTCATATTCCTCGCGTGGCCAAATATTAGGATTATAATAGAAAATGGTGGGACGCACCCCATTACTCATCAGCCACTCAACAATGGCCGACGAACAAGGTGCACAACAAGCATGCAGTAGCACTTCCGTACACCCTTCAGGAACAATAATAGCAGGCTGTTTCACCTCTCAGTTCTCAATTCTCAGTTCTCAGTTCTCAAAGTCCTCTGGCTTTCCAGATGCGTTCCTTTGCCGCATTGATCTCCTGAAATTTCTTTTCGGCTGCACGTCGCACGTCATCTCCCAGTGCCGATACTCGGTCGGGATGATGTTCCAATGCTAATTTTCGATACACCTTTTTCAGTTCAGCATCGCTAACGTCAGGACTGACGCCCAACACCTTGTAGGCATCCTCCAACGAGTTGCCCTCCAAATGCAACATTGAATCGACCTCCTGAGCAGACATCTGCATCCATTGTGCCACTTCTTTAAGTGCAGTCACTTCGACAGCATCTACCCGTCCGTCTGCTTGGGCTATCATCACCAGGAAGTTGAGCAACTGCAGACGTCCTGAATAGTCCACATGTGATGCCACCTGCATACAAGCCTGACGAATATTTTGTTTATACGCCTCAGCACCTATGCGTTTCTGTTCGTCGAAAAGCTGACGTATCAACTCTTCACCTTGAACAGCAGCCTGAGGTCCAAAGTTCTGTCGAAGCATGCCCCTCACCAGTTCCATCTCCGAGTGCATAATCTTACCGTCGGCCCTTACGATATAGGCTGCCAGCACCAACATCGACACAAAGAAGCTGTTGCGTTCGCCCTCACGCGACTGCTGGTTGTCAAGACGGAAGGAGGACGTGCCTCCTTCTCCTTTATCCGTTGCGGTGTCGAACATCGCACCTATTGCGAACCCAATCAGCCCCCCCAGGGGACCATAGGCAGCCCATCCTAGCCACCCTCCAATCCATTTACCAAATGCCATATCTAATTTAAGGGATCAATCACATTCATCAGGAAGTCCACGGCGCCATTAACGCCAAACTTCCTCACATTGAGAGCAATGTCATAATTGCGTGCATCCTGCCAGTCGCTCCCTGTGAAGGTCTTTGTATAGAGTTCGCGACTATAGTCATTATCCACTATCATTGCTGCAGCATCACTCTCAGAGATATCATACTTTCTTCCTATGCGCTGCTTGCGACATTCATCGTCGGCATGAACAAATATCTTCAAGGCGTTGGGATGATTACGGAAGATGTGGAAGCCACATCGTCCTACGATGACGCACGACTCCTGTGCAGCAATCTTCCTTATCACTTCTGCCTGCGCTTCAAACAGCTGGCGCGAGGTCTGATCGTGCTCTTGCCCACTATATTCCGCCCCCGCCATATACGAGCGGTAGAATTGCGTGAAATCATCACGCCACAAAGGATTTCTGGCTTCGATATTCTCTACGGCATTTTCTACTGCGCAGAATTTGCGTGCCACCTCATTCAATATCTGTTTATCCAGTAATTTCACGTCAAGACGGCGTGCCAACTCTGCTCCAATCTCGTGTCCACCTGTGCCAAACTGGCGACTGATGGTAATCACAAATTTTTCCTCCTTATTCATATACGCTTAGATTTACAGGGTTAATTACTATCTGTGAGCAAAGATACGGAATAAAAATGAAATCACCAAGCTTCTTTACACAATTTTTTCCATATAGAGGGCACACATCTCTGCGCATCGTTCGCCATCGACACCTGCCGACACGATGCCCCCAGCATAGCCGGCTCCTTCGCCACAGGGAAAAAGACCCTCTATCTGTACATGCTGCAATGTCTCGGCATCGCGAACAATACGTACTGGCGACGAGGTTCGCGTCTCCACAGCTATCATTACTGCTTCATTGGTCAAGAAGCCATGAGCCTGACGTCCAAACGTCTTGAAGCCCTGTTGCAGACGTGAAGATATAGACTTCGGCAACCAGAAATGCAGTGGTGAAGCTATCAACCCTGGCGCATACGAGCTCTTAGGCAGATCGCTACTCAGTCGGCCGTTTACGAAATCAGCCATACGTTGTGCGGGGGCTGTTTGCTTCATATTGCCCTGTTGCCAGCACATTCTCTCCAATTGCTCCTGGAAATGCATCATTGCAAGGGGAGACATCTCTTCATTTTGAAGATCCTCTGGACGCACCTCTACCACCATTCCCGAGTTGCTCCATTGCGTTCCTCGACTAGCGGGGCTCATACCATTGACGACAATCTGTTCTGGACCTGTGGCTGCTGGAATCACAAAACCGCCGGGACACATGCAGAACGAATAGACGCCACGTCCCTCTACCTGTGTCACAAACGAGTATTCTGCAGCAGGCAACCATTGTCCCCTGCCCTCTTTGCGGTGATACTGAATCTGGTCTATCAGCTGCGACGGATGTTCCAGTCGTACACCCACAGCAATACCTTTGGCCTCAATCTGGATATTGGCTTCTGCCAAATAGCGATACACATCACGTGCCGAGTGGCCTGTAGCCAGAATGACCGGTCCCCGGTATTCCTTCTCATCGGCTATACAGCCCGTCACTTTCTGGTTTTCCATCAGCAGCGCCGTCATCTTGGTTTGGAAATGCACCTCACCACCACAACGGATGATTGTGTTGCGCATCGCCTCGATGACCTGAGGCAGTCGGTCCGTACCAATGTGCGGATGAGCATCGGCCAAGATATTGGTCGAAGCACCATGCTGACAGAACACGCGTAGTATCTTCTCCGTGTTACCGCGCTTCTTCGAGCGAGTATAGAGCTTACCATCTGAATAAGCCCCAGCACCGCCTTCACCAAAACAGTAGTTGCTTTCGCCATCCACCTGTTGGGTGCGAGAGATATTTGCCAAGTCCTTCTTGCGTTCATGAACATCCTTGCCTCGTTCCAGCACGACAGGACGATAGCCTAATTCAATGAGACGCAGGGCAGCAAACAGACCACCAGGACCTGCTCCGACAACAATCACCTGCGGACGTTCACTCACATCGCGATAGTCCACATGTTCATATTCGTCATCGGTAGGTAGCTCATTCACATACACACGCACCTTCAAGTTCACGAAGATGGTACGTTGACGGGCATCTATCGAGCGTTTCAACACACGCACAGCCTTCACAGTGCTGATGGCCAGTCCCTGTTCTTCGGCAATATGTTTGCGGAGCACCGCCCCGTCGGCTGCCACCTGTGGCAACACACGTAATTGGTATTCGTTTATCATTTCAAGTGCAAAGGTACAAAAAAAATATTCTATCATCGTCGATATTTCACATTTTTTACTTACCTTTGCACCTTGTAATATAAAAACTAAATCAATGAAAGTACTGAAGTTTGGCGGCACCAGCGTAGGTTCCGTGGATAGCATCCTCAGTTTAAAACGTATCGTCGAGGCAGAGAAGACACCCGTTATTGTTGTAGTCAGCGCCCTTGGCGGCATCACAGACCGTCTTATTGCCACATCCAAAATAGCGCTTGCAGGCGATGATTCATGGAAAACTGAGTTCAACAGCATACGCATGCGCCACTTGGATATGATTGACACGCTTTTCAAAGAGCAAGAAAAGCATCAGCAATTGTCTGATATCATCAATTCACTTTTCGAAGAGTTAAAGTCTATATATTATGGTGTTTACCTGATTCACGACCTCAGTCCAAAGACCGAAGCAACCATTGTAAGCTACGGTGAGCGTCTGAGCAGCCACATCGTGGCCAACCTGATTCAAGGTGGCCGCCGCATGAATAGCCGCGACTTTATCCGTACTGTAAAAAAACAAGGTAAACACGTGCTCGATGCCGAACTAACCAACTTATTAGTGAAAGATGCTTTCGCACCGATTTGCAATGCTGCCGACAGCAACACCGTGGCTGTAGTGCCAGGCTTTATCGCTCGCGACCGCGACACTAACGAGACTACAAATCTGGGACGTGGTGGTTCCGACTACACAGCTGCCATCATCGCCGCTGCGCTTGATGCCGAAGTTCTCGAGATATGGACCGACGTGGATGGTTTCATGACTGCCGACCCTCGTGTCATCAAGACTGCCTACACCATCAACGAGCTATCCTATGTAGAGGCCATGGAGCTATGTAACTTTGGTGCCAAGGTGGTTTACCCGCCTACCATCTATCCAGTATGTGTAAAAAACATACCTATTAAGGTCAAAAACACTTTCAACCCCAGTCATCCTGGCACACTTATCAAACAGAAGATTGAGAACGACTCGAAGCCTATTAAGGGTATCTCGTCAATCAGTGGTACCACGCTAATCACGGTGACGGGTCTTTCGATGGTGGGCGTTATTGGTGTCAACCGTCGCATCTTCTCCACATTGGCAGAGAATGGCATCTCGGTCTTCATGGTTTCACAGGCCTCTTCAGAAAACTCTACCTCTATTGGTGTTCGCGACGAGGAGGCTACACAGGCTGTAGATGTGCTGAATCAGGAGTTTGCCAAAGAAATTGAGACAGGTGCCATGTTCCCCATGCACGCAGAAAGCGGATTGGCCACTATTGCTATCGTAGGCGAGAACATGAAGCACACGCCAGGTATAGCAGGCAAGTTGTTTGGCACACTAGGACGTTCGGGTATAAGTGTCATTGCATGTGCTCAGGGTGCATCCGAGACAAACATCTCGTTTGTTGTCGATGGGCAGTATCTTCGCAAGTCACTAAACGTGCTACACGATTCTTTCTTCTTATCAGAATACAAAGTCCTCAATCTTTTTATTTGCGGTATTGGTACGGTTGGCGGCAACCTCATCGAGCAGATTCGTTCACAATACGAGACGCTAAAGGAAACACGGCAGCTCAAACTCAATGTGGTGGGTATTGCCTCATCGAAAAAGGCGGTATTCAATCGTGATGGCATTGACCTGAGCAGATACCGTGAACTACTTCAAAATAGTGATATCAGCAAACTAAAACAAGAGGTAATTGGCATGAATATTTTCAACTCGGTATTTGTCGATTGTACAGCATCCGAACAGGTGGCCAACCTCTATCAAGACTTTCTTGACCATAACATATCGGTGGTTACAGCCAACAAGATTGCAGCTTCATCGGCTTACGACAACTATGCCCGTCTAAAACAAACGGCATTAAAACGTGGTGTAAAATTTCTCTTTGAGACCAACGTAGGTGCTGGATTGCCGATCATCGGCACCATCAACGACCTATTGAACTCTGGCGATAAGATTCTACGTATTGAAGCTGTGCTCAGTGGTACCCTGAACTTTATATTTAACACTATCTCACGAGAGGTTCCTTTCTCCGAGACCGTACGACTGGCTAAGGAAAAGGGCTACTCTGAACCAGATCCTCGTATTGACCTCTGTGGCAAAGATGTCATCCGCAAACTGGTTATCCTGACACGTGAGGCAGGCTATAAAGTAGAACAAGAGGATGTAGAAAAACATCTGTTTATGCCCGACAGTTTCTTCGAGGGCTCACTTGATGAATTCTGGAAGAATCTGCCTTCACTCGATGCCGACTTCGAAACTCGGCGCCAGGAACTTGCCAAGGAGCATAAGCGCTGGCGTTTTGTTGCTAAGATGGAGACGATGCCTACTTCCACGAATGCTGAGTCTCCCGAATTCAAGACATCTGTATCGCTTGAAGCTGTAGATCCTCGTCATCCATTCTATGGGCTCGAGGGCTCAAACAATATTGTACTGCTCACCACCGAGCGCTATAAGGAGTATCCTATGCTTATACAGGGGTATGGCGCCGGTGCTGGAGTGACTGCAGCAGGTGTATTCGCAAACGTTATGTCGATAGCAAATATCTGATTATGAAACATCTCATCATTTTAGGCGATGGCATGGCAGACCACAAGGTGGCACGACTAGGCGGGAAGACACTTCTACAATATGCCCGACCTGAGTACATGAATCGTTTGGCCAAAGCTGGTCGCACAGGGCGACTGATTACCATTCCCGAGGGATTTCAGCCTGGTTCTGAAGTGGCCAACACGGCTATTCTGGGCTATGACCTAAACCAAGTGTACGAAGGACGTGGTCCGTTGGAAGCAGCATCTATTGGCTATGAGATGCAACCCGATGACTTGGCACTCCGCTGCAACATCATCACTCTTGAGGATGGCAAAATTATCACCCATAATGGTGGCAACCTCCAGACGGAAGATGCCCGCGTGCTTATTGATTACCTAAACGAGCACCTGGCAAAGCCTATCAACGACAAGGCGGGTTACGAGCTTGTGAAGTTCATTTGTGGCATCCAGTATCGCCACCTACTCATCATCAAGGGTGGAAACAAGCACATCACTTGTGCACCGCCACACGATCATCCGAATGAGGAGTGGCGCAGACTCACCCCCCAGCCCCTCCCTGAGAGGGAGGGGAGTAATTACTCTCAAGACAATGAAGAAACGAAAAAGGTAACCACTCCCCGCCCTCACAGGGAGGGGCTGGGGGCGGGTCTCACAGCTGCTCTCCTCAACACTCTCATAGTGCGCTCTCAAGAACTACTCTCCCAGCACCCATACAACCTCGACAAGGCTGCACGTGGCGAACGCATGGCCAACAGTATCTGGCCTTGGAGTGGAGGCTATCGTCCCTCTATGCAGACGCTGATGCAACTGTACCCACAGATTAAGTCGGGCTCCGTTATCTCTGCTGTCGATTTGATTCAGGGCATTGGCAAATATGCGGGTCTTCGCATCATCAAGGTGCCTGGAGCCACAGGTCTGGCAGACACCAACTACGAGGGTAAGGCGCAGGCTGCCATCGAGGCCATTCAGAAGGACGACTTCGTGTTTGTCCATGTGGAAGCTACCGACGAGGCTGGCCATGATGGTGACCTTGAACTGAAGCTCAAGGCCATCAACTACTTAGACCAACGTCTTATAAAGCCCATTTTCGAAGCAACAGAGAAGATGGATGAGCCTGTATGCATCGCTATCCTTCCCGACCATCCCACACCTGTCGAGCAGCGCATCCATGTCAACGAGCCCGTGCCTTTCCTTATATATTATAAAGGTATTCAACCAGACCATGTGGAGCACTACGACGAGGAATCGTGCGTCGCAGGCAGTTATGGTCTGCTGCGCCTCAATGAGTTTATGCAGACCTTCATGAGCATTTAGTATCACTCAAAAACAACCAGAGGTATGGAACGAAAGACTATCACATTCGACGCTTTTGTCAGGGGCATCATGGGAGCCATCATCTGCGTGGCCATCTACCTGTTGCTCAACCGTCTAAGCAGCGTGCTCACCCCGTTTTTCATTGCGTGGTTCATAGCCTACATGCTGCTGCCTCTGGTCAAGTTCTTCCAGTTCAAGTTGCGCTTGAAATATCGCATTGCAGGCATCATCTGCGCTTTCATCACAGTGGGACTGGTGGCGTGGGGTGGCTTCATCCTGATTGTACCGCCTTTCATCGACGAAGCAGCCAAGATCAAGGACCTCATCATTGCCTATGCCGAGAGCAACGCCATGCTAAGCAACATCCCCGATGCGCTGCAGACATTCATCCACGACCATTTCAGTGCCGAGCAACTGAAATCCGTGATAACCCACGAGGGATTCATCACCGAGATGAAGGCTGCCGTACCGCGCCTCTGGGCTTTTGCCAGTCAGTCGGTCAACATGGTCATGGGTCTTTTCTCCATCACCATGATACTGCTCTACACGCTGTTCATTCTGCTCGACTACGAGCGCATGTCCACAGGCTGGGTCAAGCTGCTGCCCCGAAAATACAGACACATAGCACAACAGGTGGTGAGCGATGTGGAAACAGGTATGAACCGATACTTCCGCGGACAGGCGATGGTGGCCTTCTGCGTGGGTGTGCTCTTCAGCGTGGGCTTCCTCATCATCGACTTTCCGCTGGCCATCGCCCTCGGACTGTTCATCGGCCTGCTGAACATGGTGCCCTATCTGCAGTTGCTGGGCTTCATACCCACCATCATGCTCGCTATCGTGAAGTCGGCAGAGACAGGACAAAACTTCTGGATGGTGCTCAGCATGGCACTCGTGGTGTTTGCCGTGGTACAAACCATTCAGGACACCATCCTCACACCAAAGATTATGGGACGCGTCACGGGGCTCAACCCTGCCATCATCCTGCTCTCGCTATCCGTATGGGGCGCCTTGCTGGGACTCCTCGGCATGGTCATCGCCCTGCCCATGACTACGTTGCTTCAGACCTACTATCTGCGCTACGTCATCAAGGAAGACAATAAAACAGAAACTAAATAATATCATTGCTGATGAAATACTATAGCACCAATGGAAAAGCCCCTGTGGCAGACCTGCACAAGGCCGTGGTGAAAGGCTTGGCCGAAGACCGCGGACTCTACATGCCCGAGCTTATCAACAAGTTGCCGAAACAGTTCTTCGACGACATGTCGAAGATGTCGTTTCAGGATATCGCCTACAACGTAGCCAGCGCTTTCTTTGGCGACGATGTGGACCTCGACAGCCTGCAAGACCTGGTCTATGACACCCTGCAGTTCCCCTGCCCCGTTGTCAAGGTGAAAGAAAACATCTACTCACTGGAACTCTTCCACGGTCCAACCTTGGCATTCAAAGATGTGGGTGCACGCTTCATGGCTCGCCTGCTGCAATACTTTATCAAACAAGAAGGAAAACATGAGACGGTCAATGTCCTCGTAGCTACCAGTGGCGACACAGGTTCGGCTGTAGCCAACGGCTTCTTAGGAGTAGAAGGCATTCACGTGTATGTGCTCTACCCTAAAGGCAAGGTAAGCCCCATCCAGGAGTGTCAGTTCACCACGCTGGGCCAGAACATCACCGCCATCGAGGTAGATGGCGTCTTCGACGATTGTCAGCGGCTGGTCAAGAGTGCCTTCATGGATGCTGAACTCAACAATCACATGAAGCTTACCTCGGCCAACTCTATCAACGTGGCACGTTTCCTGCCTCAGGCGTTCTACTACTTCAATGCAGTAGCTCAACTCTCAGCCCTCGGCCATCAGACATCAGACATCACCATCTGCGTGCCCTCAGGCAACTTCGGCAACATCTGTGCTGCCCTCTTCGGTCATCAGATGGGCATGCCCGTGAAGCGCTTCATCGCTGCCAACAATGCCAACGATATCTTCTTCAACTACCTGCAGACGGGTCAGTATAACCCCAAGCCCTCTAAGCAGACACTGGCAAATGCCATGGACGTAGGCGACCCCTCAAACTTCGCCCGCATCATCAACCTCTACAGCGAGAATGGCAAACTCTCGCCCGAGGAGACCCACCAGCGCATCACCTCGCTCATCAGCGGTGCCACCTATAGCGACGAGCAGATCAAGGAGACCATGCGCCAGTGCTACAAGGAGACGGGCTATATCCTCGACCCGCACGGTGCCTGTGGCTATCGTGCCCTCGAAGAGCAACTCAAGCCCGGCGAGATAGGCATTTTCTGTGAGACTGCCCATCCAGCTAAGTTTAAAGAGAAAGTCGATGAGATACTGGGCATCGATGTTGAGATACCCGCACGACTGGCAGCCTTCATGAAGGGACAAAAGCAAAGTGTGCCCATGACGAAGGACTTTGCCGACTTCAAGGCCTTCCTACTTGCCCAGTGACGAGAAGCGCTCGGCCAATATCAAGAATAGTAGTGTAGCCACAACCGAGGCCACAAAGGCAGCTGCCGTCAGCAGCAGCATGGCCACCACCGCAAACAGTGGTTGCACACCGCCCAGCAGCATACCGCAAAACAATGTTGGCATAGCCACAACCAGTGGCTGTGCCATTTGTTTTATCTGTGCCATCACCGAGGCCCTCAGGGCCCGTTTCACGCTGGGCATCAGCGTCTCTATGCGTGTTGCTCCATTGGCTGTGAGGTAGGCCCGATGTGCAACAGTATGCCTCAAGCTATTGGCGTAAGTCTGCATCATCCGAACCACAGACACCGTCAAGTAGTATAACAGCACACCTACCACTGGAACCATCGTCTTGCTACCAAAGCACCACATCAGCAAGCCACCCGCCAGCAGACAACCTCCCGTCACGGCTCCAGCCACAGGTATCAGCATGTTGCGATGCTTCAGTCGGCCTTCCATCATACACCAGCCCGTAGCCAGTATCAACATGGTGGCAAGCCACAGCCCACTAATCCACATAGTGTTGTAGTGGTACACCGCCCAGGCGCCGCCGCCCACCACCATCAATTGCAGCGTCAACGAGGCAAAAGCCTTCAACACGCGCCACAGCGACTTATGGTCCGTCCATGCCAATACAGCCACGGCTCCAGCCAGCAGCAAAAGCAGCAACACCACACCTATCATTGATTGTATTTCCATTGTTCTTTCGTTTTTTTATTAAGTAAACGCCCTACAGTTCCACCACCATATCAGAGGCAGCCACAATCGCCTGTTCTGTGCTCGTCGCTATCACAAGCTTTCCCCCCTGCTGTGCCAGTCTCTGCAAGTAGTCGGCACATGCCGCAGCGGGATTGTCAACCAGCAGAATAGGCTTTTGCCTCAGCACCGCCACAGCCAGCAAGCGTGCCTTGTCGCCCACCGTACCCGTACGTTTCATTTCTTCAGCCAATAAGCCATTAGAGATAGGCAACTCGCGGTTGGCCTTCAGCTCGAACACCTCTTGAACCGTGGGCGGCTCATAGCGCTTCACCTCACCCTCGGCCGTCAACCGATCGGGAGCATATGCCATCAGCGCCCTAAACTCGTCGGCCATCTCTGCCGACAATGGTTCGCCATCTATGCACACGTAGCCACTCTTCACCGCCCTCAAGCCCATCATAGCCAGCAACAGTCCCGTTCGGATCTGCGCGCTGCCCCCCGTGAGACAAATCATCTGTCCCTCTTCGGCGAGCATCGACACCGTCCTTTCGGCTCCCTCTATCAGTGTTTCGTTCAGTTCCAGCACCATAATCTTGAATTCTCTGACTGCGAAGGTACGAAGAAACGAGTAAAGAACAAAAGAAAAAACCGTTTTTTTCTTTTTTCTTTCGAGCGATAGTACCTTAGACGCAGTCAAAGGTACGAATAAGTGAGCAAAGAACAAAATAAAAAAGACTCGCTTTTTATTTGTATTTCTCCACGATTGGAGCCGCCTACGGCGGGAAATTCTTCAAAATTTGATTCAAAATTTCTCATTTATATTTTCTCCCTGTCTGACACAAGCCGAAGGATATAAAATCCTGTTTAATTTTGAATCAAATTTTATATAATTTCCCTGCGAAGCAGGCTAACCTTCCGCACTATCGAAGCAGGCTAAGCTCATAAGCTCCCCTCCCTTCAAGGGGAGGGGGAGGGGCAGGGGTGGGGTCTGTATCTCCATTGGCAGTTAGAACAACACTGACCCCACCCCCGACCCCTCCCCTACATGGGAGGGGAGGGGCTGCGCAAGGTTCAAGCTAATATGCACAAAAGGGTCGGTTCTTGGCAAGCCAAGCGAGCAAGCTCGAGCGCTGTTGTGCACTTAAGAAAATGGATGCATAAAATGACGATTTTTTAAAAAAAACTTGGAAATCTCAAATAAAGTTGCTAACTTTGCAATAACAAATCCCACCACGCTTCTCGTCGCAAGGCCAGCGGACCAGGGTGGGACGTTTCTTTGAATATAAGTTTATGCACTATAACAAACAACCACTATCCCTCGCTGACCAGATAAATATTCTGAAGCAACGAGGGTTAATTTTTGGAGACGAACAAAAGGCTTTAACCATCTTGAACTATATCAGTTACTTCCGCCTCGCAAGTTATTGGAGGGTAATGGAAGTTAATAGCCACCCACATATATTCCGTCAAGGTAGCCGATTTGAGAGTGTACTCGAACTCTATAATTTTGACATGGAGCTTCGCGCTCTTGTTTTCAATGCCATCCAACACATAGAGATTGCTGCACGAACAAAAATCAATCAGCATTTCGCTATTACCTATGGCGCTTTCTGGTTCATTGACGCAACACTAGCTGCCAATCCAGGTCTATACCAAAAGAATCTTGATACACTAAGAACTGAGTTGAATAGAAGTCACGATGACTTTATTTTAGAGCATTTCAGAAAGTATGATTCACCTGACTTCCCGCCATCTTGGAAGACTCTTGAAGTGGCTTCGTTTGGAACATTGTCTAAGTTGTATAAGAACATGAATAACTTTAATGTGATGAAACGTGTTGCGCGCGACTTTGACATGCCACAACATGAATACTTACGCAGTTGGCTTGAAAGTCTTACAGTTGTGCGCAACTGTTGTGCTCACCATGCTCGTCTGTGGAATGCTCACTTCCCTGTACGCCCCAAAATGACCCCTCGAATGAGACAAAAATGGATTACAGATTTTTCTTTCCCTGACGATCGTTTGTATCCACAGTTATGCTGTATTACCTATTGGTTGAATAGTATTAATCCTGCAAATACTTTTGTAAAAGAGTTCAAGGCATTGCTTGCTAAATATCCGACAGTAAATCCTCTCCAGATGGGCTTTACTCGAAATTGGCAGAATGAACCACTCTGGCAATAATCATTCCTTTTTTCATATAGTATTAGGCTCTGAAAGTACGTCTTTTAGAGCCTAATACTTTGTGTGTACCTTTGTGCCCTTCCATTCTCATGTAATCTCTCAGAGCCGTACCATCCGCATTGCCTTCCAGTCCGAGACCCGCATGGTGGACAACCATCGCATCAAGTCCATGCTCAACGGTATCCACATTCGCGAGCAGGACAAGTATGGCAGCGAGGTTGAGGAGGGGGGATAGAAGCCCTTCCCTAGCCCCTCCCGCAGAGAGGTTTAGCCTGCTTCGTGCACAAAAGGGTCGGTTCTTGGCAAGCCAAGCGAGCAAGCTCGAGCGCCGTTGTGCACTTAGAACTAACCGTAGCTCTATTCTGCATATCATTATAATAGAAAATACGGTATTCGTTATTTGATACGGGATTCTTATACTTTTCAATATGGTACTCGGGGAAGGATAATGATTTTTTTAATCGATTGATAACTTTAGGCGCCAATTTATCTGCCCATCTTTTCACTTTCTCTTCCTCTTTCTCAAGCTCATTGTGAGCTTCCAAATATGTCATTGACGATACTATCATATCTCTATTTCTCCACTTAGTATAGACTTAAATAATTTTTCAGGTTCATCACCTATGTCAAAAGCGCCTACATTCTCATGACAAAAGAATCCATCCTCAAATGTAATTTTGGTAAAAGCATGTGTATTGGGGCCAATATGAACACGACACATAACCCACAAACAACTATCCTGAGTCATTCCAAATTGCAAAACATGCGAATCTCCATATTTGCTTGTGCAAAATAATTTCCCTTCCTCCAGGCCATTCATGTACACTTCAAGAGGATTACCAGAAAATTGCTGAGGACAACAAGGGAACTCTGAAGGCGTTCGCCAATTCTTTTGTTTTGCAAGCGGGGTCAGAGAATCAGATATGTAATCAGTTTCCGTATATTCTAAACTATCAGAACCTTCAATTGTATCCCAATCTCCATTCGATGGCACGTCTATCTTATTTTCCTTGTTTCCAAAGGTCTTAGCGAGCCATTCCTCTGTATCCATAATATTACTTTCGTATGCTTCTTTTATTGGTATTTCTGTTTTATTTCTAACATGCCCCGTAAATGAAAAAGATGGCGTTCTTGATGATTTGGCAATAGGCTTATCATAAATCCATTCTCCAATCTGATGCTCACATTCTTTATAATTAGGATTAGGCAATGCCGTTCTAGCCCATAGCGTCCAATTTTCTAAACTGTTCTTTGCTTCTTCTTGGGTAACACTTCTCATCCAAGAATTGGTCTTCTTTTCTTTCCCATAAAGCAACGATGGGTTTTCTTTAAAAGCTTCAATACTTCCACATACCAGTTCAATCTTCTTGCGAGTAATCTCATTTTCTAGAAGATTATCTTGTTTTGTTACCCATCGTAAATTATCTGGCCTGTTGTTTTGGCAATTCGTATCAATATGATCTGCTACATACTGTTCATCTGGGGGTAACCCATGGAAAGCCGTTGCAACAATTCTATTTACACGTTCACCAGCAATACAAAGATACCCACCAGCACCAGGGGTACCTCGAGTCCAAACATTATCAAGTCTCCGCTTAGGTTTTCCTACCCTACGATGACGCATGACTGCCCCATCTTCACGAGCCGAATAATGTTCATCCTTATAGTCGCACTCCCTAATTTCCAGCGAAGAAAACAAATCCATATTCATCTATCAAAAATCCTCCTTTACATAATTATATGGACCATATACTAAGCGCAGACCATAGCGTTTCTTAGTCAGGCTATTGGTGGTATCATATTTTATTATATCTACATGCAAGCCAAAATCTACGCCATCCTCTGACCAAATTGGAGCTAAACCTCCTATCGAATAGGGTTCGTTTACGTCGTTCAGCACAGAGAAACCTATATACTTTTTATTAAGCTTTTCATCCAGTAAGGCTTTCTCTTTCATAGCATCGGCTTTTGTTTCGCATTCGATAACAAAAATAGCTGAATTAAAATAGCTGTTCACCCCATCAGACTGGAACAAGAAATACATACTGTTAAAATCCAAACCAGCATATTTCTTATTTCTATATATTATTCTATCCTTGTCAGAGAATAGGCTCTCGTAATCACCATATTTATTCTGTAGAATATTCTTGGTCTTTTCATAGGAAGAGCCAAAGGGCACATTGCATATTTCTCTAACCGTAACCGCATCAAACACACGACGCCAAAAAGAATCACATGCTAGCGAATCATCTAAAAGAGCCGTTATTGTTTCCCCATTTGGAAGTTTACAGGTCATTGATCTATCCATATAATCTGACTGTTTTAACACCTCCAGAGCAATGGGACGAGTAGCTAGCGGGAAAGCATCTAAAAAGCTACCACCTAAATCATTTACAGGTTCAGAAGTTGTTCCCTGAGCAAATAGACATACAGGGAAAAATAATAATATGTACAATAAATTTTTCATAAGGCTAATAACTAATAGGTTTTGTTGCAAAGATAAGTAAAAATATGGAATCTGATTCCTTTATGAGTGAAAAATTTTGTAACTTTGCGCTTCCTTTGCTGAAAGGGCAACATAAGAACGGATTTATTTGTATTCACCATAACGCTTAACTGAATGGAAAAAGTAAGATCTCTTTACGCAATCTACAAATTCGATTTTCATAAATCACAAACGCCTACAGTTCTGGCGGCTGCCGAGGGTATCGATGGGGCTAAATATGTGAAACATGCTCAGACGTGCTTTGCAAGTCTGTTTGATGGAAACAGCATCGACAAACTGGCTAAGAAGAAAAATGGCGAGGTTGTGACCTTGCTGCCAAATGATGTATTGGCGAAAGCTGACGGAATCTTTCTTTGGCGCGTGAACAATAGTCAGTTTAAGGACTGGTGGAAGCGTGCGGGAAAGGACCAGAATGGGTTCGACAGGTATGAGAAGGGGGAGATTGAGTCGAACCCTTATTGCTATATTTTGATAGATAATCGGCCTGGTGTGGGACTGATGGCTATTGAGAAATCGTCGGCTTGGGGAAGCAGACCCGACATGCTGCGCGATGTGATACTGGAGAACTTCAACCGTATGCTTGGCGACTTGTTCGACCTGGAGATGCGCATAGAGGCGAGGATGAACCCAAAGGATATCTGGGAGTTTGTGCACGAACGTTTGTTTGAACATGGCGACTTTATTCGTAAGGTTTCGTTCTCGTTTCTGAATCCCAAGAAAATCAATAAGTCGAACGGTACGGAGGTTAATTCTGCCCACCTGAAGGCGATGCTTAAGACGATTGAGATTTCGGATGCTTTGAAAGGTTTCTTCACGATGGAGTTCGACAAGAACTCGCATGCTAGGATTTCGCAGGAGAACAAAGACATGGCTGAGATGGTGCGTCTGTGCAGCGAGAACGGCTATGACATCAGCATCACCTTCAAGGAGTTTAAGACCTATCGCATCAACGACTACGTGAGGGCTTACTATCCGCTGTCTTTCGATGTGTTGAACAACTTTAGTTTGGGCAGTCGCAATTTTGACGACAAGACTGAACTTGAGGCGTGGTTTAACTTGATTGGTGAACAGACTAAAAACTACCTGAATGAATCAGAGGTTCCTACACGACGACATAAGGCGCGTAAGTGAGCAGTATGCCGAGAATGAGCTCTACAAGGCCATCTGCACGATTGGTCTTCAGTTGGAAAACGAGCTGCCGCAGTTCGGACTAAACTCTGAGGAATGCATCACGGAGGCGCTCGAGCTGTTGACCGTCATTGCCGAGAAGGGCGAGGCTATCCTGCCTGAACTCGAGAGTCTTTGGCTCAGAAAAGTGAATGAATACAGGCGACATGACAGACAGGTATGCGACGACGAGATACGCAAGGCGGTGGGCATTGTCTTCGGCTTTGCCGTTTTGGCCGTGAACAGCAGTAGGAACAGGTTTTATCGTTACCGACTTTCTGAACGACTCACAATGGTGGTGGCCAGTCATAAGTGGGAGGGGTGGTCGGCCACGCTCCGTCAGATTTTCAGCGTTCCCCTACCCGACGGATGGTTCGACGCTTTCCTCAGCGAGGCACAAGAGTGCACAGCAGAACCGACCCCTTTGTGCACCTCTGGCGCCAGGTCTACCAGCTTTTCCGACTACATCATCAATCAAGCAGAAGCCGACGAGATTGTAGGTATCATTAAGCAGAACCTGAAACCCGACAACGTGAAGCAGTCGGCTTTGGTCATCATCGGGGGCATAGAGGCAGGGAAAATCAGCCGCGATGTTTCGGCACCAAGTATTGATAGGGAATTTGGTGTGAAAGCCGCCTCTGTCAAGCCTCACCTTACTCATTATCGGTCTGGAGGTTATTTCTCGGAGGAAGAGCTGGAGCCCTACAAAACGCTTTTTAGCAAGAAATAATCGTCAGGAACTGTCAAAACGAATAGCGATAAATAGCGATGAATATACGGCTGTTTATCGCTATTCTTATTTTTTGTTCCGTTAGCATACAAGCCCTACCTTTGCACTCGCCAAACAACGGGAGAAATGCCAAGCGTAGACCGAAGGCTGTCTCACTCTCCTGGTTGGATGGAAGGGACCCTCGTGTGAGACGGAGGCTTTCCCGGAAAGAGAAAAGTTCAAATGAAAACCAATATTGAACTGTGCGTGGACGTAAAAACAAATTTGAAGAACGACCTACGCATGAAGGCTGGCAAGGGCTATCAGGGCGTGCTGACGCGCCACGTGGTGTGCGAGGATTTCAAGTACAACGAGTACATGACGTTCGTGGAGACCGCTAATCAAAAGCGAGTGAAGCGCAACCCGAAGCTGTTCAACGGGAGGTATATCTCCCTCACTATGAGCGACAATGGCAGTCCGCGCCTGAACTTCAAGAAACTGAGGATGGGACCTCGCTTCTCGCCAGAGCGATATGCGCTCGCCGTTTACAATGAACTACTGTGGGCGTTGGAATGCCTGGTAGAGAAGTGAAGAACTGGAATCTTACAATCTTACAGTCTTACAATTAAAAAAATGAGGTACGCAACACCTTATATTATTATATAATTAATTGATATATAGATAGTTATATATAGAACCGAGAAAAGCATACCCCTCAAAAAAACAACTGTAAGACTGTAAGACTGTAAGAACACAGAAAGTATAATTCATCTAAAAAGCTAATAATCAATGAAATACAACATCAGTAAATCAAAGGCTCCCGAGATGCCTAACCTCGGAAAAGGTACAGAATGCATTAAATTACTGCTCTCACAGACGTCAAAAGACATGCACGAACCCCTTGTTCCAATGCTTTTCCCTGTACTTGGCGCACACATTAGTGGTTCGGAATTTCAGTACCCAGACCTCAGTTGGAAGGAAATGTGTGGCCAAATGGCACATCTCGTAGCCGATTCGGGTAATAACAAGGGACAATTAGGCAACTTGGTGGAAGCCATTTGCCGTGATTTTCGTCAGCACGATGAAGAGGAATTGAAGAAACTGGTGGAATGGGCTAAGCAGACAAAGACCCGCGGAGCCAACAAGGAAAAGCCTGCCCGTCCGGATACGGCCATCCTCTTTCCACCGACTGATACCACGCGTGCAAGCTTCCTGCTCAACGCCATGGGCTGTGAGGCTTTGGGAGGAAGAACACAATACTTCAATCTGCCTGAGGTCGAGATGGCTGACGGACTTTGTGGCGGTCGTAGGCAGGTGTCGCACATGCTCCGAAATATCTATGACAAGGCTCGTGCAGGTGCTATGAGAGCAACGGCCGATGGTGTGACTGGCAACCCCATCCTTCGGGCCTGCATGACCATCTCATCGACTCCGATTGCCGCACGAAGCTTCTATAAGAACGAGCTTTTCAATGGTACCTTCGGCCGAATGGTCTTTTCCTATAAGGCAAGAACCAGCCGTAGCGGACGCATTCCGCGGCAGGGTCAGTACTCCGACGAATTCTATCAGAAGTTGGACGAATATCTGTCACGACTCGACCTTTGCAAAGGGCGTTATATCATCCGTCCGCTGAACAAACTGGCCGACAAGCTGGCTGAGGATATGGCATCGATGGCGGACTTGACCGACGACGACGTGCTTTGGGACATGTCGAAGCGTGCATTGGTGTCGGCATGGAAGGCAGGCTGCATACTCTGGGTTCTCAACAATCAGACGTGGACAAAGGCCATGGGCGAGATGGTGGAATGGTTGCTCTATCGCGACATTTGGAGCAAATTGCGCATATTCTCAGATATGCTGAATGGTGGCGACACCAGCATCCAAGAGGCAAGCAAAGCAGGTCCCAAAAACATGCTCGACTCGCTACCCGACACTTTCAACGAAGCACAGCTGGAGGCGCTTCGCTTGGAGTCTGGCAAGAATAAGGAGGGAACCAGGAACCAGCTGTACCAATGGATGCATCGTAAGTTCATCACCTACTCTGCCCAGACGGGACTGTACACTAAGACGGAAGAGTACTTGGGGAAAATTGAAAATTGAAGAATTGAAAAATTGAAGAATTGAAGAATTGAAAAATTGAAAAATTGAAGAATTGAAAAATTGAAGAATTGAAAAATTGAAGAATTGAAAATATGGAAAAGCATGAATTGCAAAAGCTCCGCGACCTCCCCATCGAGGGGGTCGCCGAGCGACTCGGACTGAGGGTAGTGAGGCACAAGTGCCTCTGCCCCTTTCACGACGACAGCCACCCTAGTCTCTCGTTCAAGGTGAGCAAGAACACGTACCGTTGCTTCGTGTGCGGAGCCTCGGGTGGCACCATCGACCTGGTGATGCGCCACCTGCACATGGACTTCAAAGCCGCCTGCCATTGGCTGGCCGACGAACATAACATCATCCTCGATGAATGGAAGCAGCAAGAGGTAACCACTCCCCTCCCTCACAGGGAGGGGTTGGGGGTGAGTCTTCATCGCTACGAACGCTTCTTTGAGCATCCCTTTCTGAACGACGAGGCACGCAGGTTCCTCTACGAGGAGCGTCGTTTGGATGAGCGCGTGGTTCGTTGGTGCCGCCTCACGTCGTGGCGCGACAAGCAAGGTGTGCCCTGGCTGCAAATACCTTATTATAATCGCGAAGGCAAACTAGTGGGCGTGCAGAACAGGAATCTGGTGCGTGGCGCCCTGCCCCGCTTCCGCTTCCCGCAGGGCTCGCAATGCGGCATCTACAACCTGCCTGTGTTGAACATGCTGCGACCGGGCGAACAGCTCTTCATCACCGAGGGCTGCTCTGACTGCTGGGCCATGCTCTCGGCGGGTCACAAGGCCATCGCCATTCCCTCTGCCACCCTGCTCACGCAAAAAGACAAGGAACTGCTTCGTAGTCTTAGCTCCTCCCTCTTGGGGAGGACGGGAGGGGGTTTCCACATGTTTCCCGATCGTGATGCGCCTGGCGAGCGTCTGTTCCTACAGTTGAAGGAGGTGTTGCCCAATCTGCAGCACCACCAGCTTCCCCCTGGCTACAAGGACTTCGGGGAGTATTATAGGAGCCTCCACTAGCCCCTCCGACTGGAGGGAAACTTCGAAGGCGTGGGAGGTATGGCCTGCTTCGCAGGGAAATTATTCAAAATTTGATTCAAAATTAAACAGGATCATTTTCTACTAGCGAGGAAGAAAATTAAATGAAAAATTTTGTTTTCAATTTTGAAGAATTTCCCGCCGACAGGCGGCCTCATTCGTGGAAGTTTTAGCCTGCTTCGCAGGGAAGGTATAGCTCGACGGCCGACAGGGAAAGTCAAATTTTTCAACCTGTGCGGTTGTTTTCTTAGCTTGAACCTTGCGCAGCCCCTCCCCTCCCATGTAGGGGAGGGGAGTTTCGCGGATGCTATACCTTCCGCCGTAGGCGCTCCTGATACGTGCCGACAGGGAAAGTCAAATTATTCAAAATCTGATTCAAAATTAAACAGGGTTTTATATCCATTCGGCTTGTGTCAGACAAGAAAAAAATAAAAATGAAAAATTTTGTTTTCAATTCTGGAAAATTTCCCGCCGACAGGCGGCCTTATTCGTGGAAGTTTTAGCCTTCCCGCCGCAGGCGGCCCCATTCGTGGAAGTTTTAGCCTTCCCGCCACAGGCGGCCCCATTCGTGGAAGTAGGCGACTCGAAGAATAGTGACACTTTTCCATCCTTAAAGTGCCACTATTCGTAGCGAAAAGCGCCACTATTTCATGGCAAAACAACGCGAAAAAAAGTTGGGAACAAGGGCGAAAAAAGTTTGGAAAATATTTGCAAAATCGAAATAAATTTCGTACCTTTGTAACGTAAAGCAATAGTCATTTAACCATTAAAAACACACAACATTTATGCGATTCAAAAAGTATCAAAACAAGGTAAAAAACTCAAAAATGTTTGGCAAGTGGTACGGACGTGCCGTTGTCAGCGAAGTAGTGACCACCGACCAGCTCGCCGACGAGATTCAGCGCAACGCCTCGGTCAAGAAATCTGACGTGAAAGCCGTGCTCTGCGAACTGAGCGAGGTGATGAACCAAAAGTTGATTCAGGGTGGTCGTGTGGTGCTCGACGGCATTGGTGCCTTCAAGATAGCCATCTCCACCACGGGAGCCGACACCGAGAAGGAGTTCACCGCCAACAACATCAAGAGCATCCGCATTGCCTTTCAGCCCGAGACCCGCGTGGTGGACAACCATCGCATCAAGTCCATGCTCAACGGTATCCACATTCGCGAGCAGGACAAGTATGGCAGCGAGGCGGAGGAGCAGGAGAATGAGGACTAAACAAACAGACCCACCCCCGTTCCCCTCCCTGTAGGGAGGGGCGCTTTTACTCTCATCGTTGAGTTTGCGCCATAGGGCGCAACACCTCTCAGTTCTCCGCTCGAGCTTGCTCGCTTTCCTTAGAAAGAACTCTCAACTATTATTTTTTTTTTATTACCATGAAAAACAAAATTGAAACTTGGAAGTTTATCGTGCAGACCATCATCGCCGTGCTCACGGCGATCGCCACTAGCCTCGGCGTGGCTAGTTGTATGAATTGACCCCTCCCTTCCGCTGAACTCCCCTCCCATGTAGGGGAGGGGCAGGGGTGGGGTCTGTAACTTCTTTGCAGTTAGAACAATACTGACCCCACCCCCGACCCCTCCCCTACATGGGAGGGGATTTGCCAAAGGTACTATCGTTCGGAAATACAAATAAAAAGCGAGCTTTTCTTTGTATTTCGCTCACTTATTAGTACCTTTGCACCATGAAAACTAACAAGAGACGGATGCTGGCCGAATGGGAGGCACAAAGCATGGTGCAACTGACATGGCCTCACAAGGACACGGACTGGGCACCGATACTGCCAGAGATCACGGCTGTCTATAGAAACTTGGCTCGCGAAATAGGTAAGCGCGAGGCATTGCTCATCGTCGCACCTGAAGAGCTAAGCGCCGAGCTTGGTAACCTGGAAAATGCGAGCATCACTTCTTTCACTTCTAACGATACGTGGGCACGCGACCACGGCTTCATCACCGTCGAGGAGGACCAGCAACTGGTGCTGCTCGATTTTCAGTTTAATGGCTGGGGAGAGAAGTTCGAGGCTGAGCTGGACAATCAAATCAACAGATACTTGTATGACCAGGGATTGGTAAATGGAGACTATGAGCAGCATCTGGACTTTGTGCTGGAGGGTGGCTCGATAGAGAGCGACGGACAGGGCACGGTGTTTACGACCAGCTGCTGTCTGATGGCGCCACACCGCAACCAGCCTCTGACGCAACTGGAGATAGAGGAGCGACTGAAAGCATGGTTGGGGGCGGAACGCATCGTGTGGCTGAACCACGGCAGTCTGATTGGCGACGACACCGACGGGCACATCGACACGCTGGTACGCATCTGCCCTAACGACACCATAGTATATACGGGTGGAGACGAGGCGCATCCTGACTTGGCGCTGATGGAGGAAGAGCTAAGGGGACTGCGCACCACGGATGGCAAGCCCTACCGCCTGCTGAAGCTGCCCCTGCCCCGCCCCATCTATGATGATGGCGACAGGTTGCCTGCTACGTATGCCAACTACCTCATCGTGAATGGGGCGGTGCTGATGCCTACCTACAATCAGCCTGACCTCGATGCCGAGGCGATGCGCGTGGTGGGCGAGGCGTTCCCCGACCGTGAGATTGTGGGGATAGACTGTAGGGCTGTCGTGAAGCAGCATGGGTCGCTGCATTGTTGCACGATGCAATATTATTGAAAGTTGAGAAATTATGAAGATAGGAATCATTCAACAGCACAACACGGCCGACCGCGAGGATAACAAGCGGAGACTGGCCGAGAAGGTAAGAAAGGTGGCACGCGAGGGCGCTGAACTCGTGGTGCTGCAGGAGTTGCACAACGGGCTGTACTTCTGTCAGGTGGAGGACGTGAACCTCTTCGACCAAGCAGAGCCTATCCCCGGACCCTCCACCGAGTTCTACGGCGCACTCGCCAAGGAGCTGGGCGTGGTGATCGTGACCTCGCTCTTCGAGCGTCGCTCTGCAGGATTGTATCATAACACCGCGGTGGTTATGGAGAAAGACGGCACGATTGCCGGCAAGTATCGCAAGATGCACATCCCCGACGACCCTGGCTACTACGAGAAGTTCTACTTCACACCCGGTGACCTGGGCTTTGAACCCATCCAGACCTCGGTAGGAAAGCTGGGCGTGCTGGTGTGCTGGGACCAGTGGTATCCCGAGGCAGCGCGACTGATGGCATTGGCTGGTGCCGAGTTGCTCATCTACCCCACCGCCATAGGCTACGACCCACACGACACGCGTGAGGAGCAGGAGCGCCAGCGCATGGCGTGGCAGACGGTGCAGCGCGGACATGCTGTGGCCAACGGTCTGCCTGTGGTGACGGTGAACCGTGTAGGCGACGAGGACGGTGTGCCTTTCTGGGGCACTTCGTTTGTGGCTGGTCCGCAGGGTGAGTTGCTCTACGAGGCGCCCACCGACCAGGAGACGGAGGCTGTTGTCGAGGTGGACATGAAGCGCTCGGAGCAGGTGCGTCGCTGGTGGCCTTTCTTGCGTGATCGCAGAATCGAGGCTTATGGCGACATCATGAAGCGTTTCAGAGATTAGGAGCCTGCTTCGTGGGAGGTTTAGCCTGCTTCGTGGAAAAAGTAGCCTGCTTCGCAGGGAAATTATATAAAATTTGATTCAAAATTAAACAGTTTTTATATCCTTCGGCTTGTGTCAGACAAAAAAAATAAAAATGAAAAATTTTGTTTCCAATTTTGAAGAATTTCCCGCCGACAGGCGGCCTCAATCGTGGAAGTTTTAGCCTGCTGCGCAGGGAAATTTTTCAAAATCTGATTCAAAATTAAACAGTTTTTATATCCTTCGGCTTGTGTCGGATAAGAAAAAAATCAATTGAACAATTTTGTTTTCAATTTTGAAAAATTTGACTTTCCCTGTCGGCCGTCGAGCTATACCTTCCCGCCGTAGGCGGCTCCAATCGTGGAGAAATACAAATAAAAAGCGAGTTTTTTTTTGCATTTCGCTCGTTTATTCGTACCTCTGACTTCGTCCAAGGTACTTGCATTCGAAAGAAAAAATAAAAAGCGAGTCTTTTTATTTTGTTCTTTGCTCACTTATTCGTACCTCTGACTTCGTCTAATGTACTGTCGTTCGAAAGAAAAAATCAAAAGATAGGATCTTTTATTTTGTTCTTTGCTCACTTATTCGTACCTTTGCAGGCAAAATTAGACAAGGCAATGACAAACAATTTAAGATTTCAGGTAGTGGAAGAGGCGTTCAAGAAGAGCGCCGTCAACGTGGAAGTACCCAGCGAACGTCCGTCAGAGTATTTCGGCAAGTATGTGTTCAACCGCGAGAAAATGTACAAGTACCTGCCGAAAGACATCTACGACAAACTGGTGGATGTGATTGACAATGGGGCTCGTCTCGATCGCTCGATAGCCGACGCCGTGGCTGCCGGCATGAAGCAATGGGCCATAGAGATGGGATGCACCCACTACACCCACTGGTTTCAGCCTCTGACCGAGGGCACTGCCGAGAAGCACGACGCCTTTGTTGAGCACGACGGCAAGGGAGGCATGATGGAGAAATTCTCGGGTAAGTTGTTGGTTCAGCAGGAACCTGATGCCAGTTCATTCCCTAATGGTGGCATCCGCAACACCTTTGAGGCACGCGGCTACTCAGCATGGGACCCCACCAGCCCTGTCTTCATTATCGACGACACACTGTGTATCCCCACCATATTCATCGCCTATACGGGTGAAGCCCTTGACTATAAGGCTCCCCTGCTCCGTGCCATCCATGCCGTGAGCAAGGCAGCCAAGGACGTTTGCCAATATTTCTATGACGACGTGACCAAGGTGCAAGTGAACCTGGGCTGGGAACAAGAGTATTTCCTGGTGGACGAGGGCCTCTACTCTGCCCGCCCTGACCTGCTGATGACGGGTCGCACCCTGATGGGCCACGAGAGCGCCAAGAACCAGCAGATGGACGACCACTACTTTGGCACCATCCCCGACCGCGTACAGGCATTCATGAAAGACTTGGAAATACAGTCTCTGGAGTTGGCCATCCCCGTGAAGACACGTCACAACGAAGTGGCTCCCAACCAATTTGAGTTGGCCCCCATCTTTGAGGAGTGCAATCTGGCAGTTGACCACAACATGCTACTGATGTCGCTGATGAAGAAGGTGGCACGCAAGCATGGCTTCCGCGTGCTACTGCACGAAAAGCCGTTCGATGGCATCAATGGCAGTGGTAAGCACAATAACTGGAGCCTTAGCGCCGACAATGGCGTATTGCTGCATGCACCGGGCAAAACACCTGAAGAGAACCTGCGTTTCGTGACCTTTATCGTGGAGACACTGATGGCGGTATATAAGCACAATGGCCTGCTGAAGGCTTCTATCATGAGCGCCACCAATGCCCATCGTCTGGGTGGCAACGAGGCGCCTCCTGCCATCATATCGAGCTTCCTGGGCACGCAGCTCACGGAACTGCTGAACCACATTGAGACATCAGAGACCAACGAATTGTTCAACCTGAAAGGCAAACAAGGCATGGTCATTGACATTCCTCAGATTCCCGACCTCATCGTGGACAATACCGACCGTAACCGCACATCGCCATTTGCCTTCACAGGCAATCGCTTTGAGTTCCGTGCACCTGGTTCGAGCGTTAACTGTGCCAGCGCCATGATAGCCCTCAACGCTGCTATGGCCGAGGCCCTGATTTCGTTCAAGGAGCGCGTGGATGCCAAGATTGCCAAGGGCGAAGACAAAATTCAGGCGCTGCTTGAGGTATTGAAGGACGATGTAAAGACGTGTAAGCCCATTCGCTTCGATGGCAACGGATACAGCGAGGAATGGGTGAAGGAGGCTGCCAAACGCGGACTCGACGTAGAGAAGTCATGCCCCGTGATCTTCGAGCACTATCTGGACGAGTCGAGCATCAAGATGTTTGAGAGCACCAAGGTGATGAACAAGAAGGAGCTGGAGGCCCGCAACGAGGTAAAATGGGAAATGTACGTCAAAACCGTACAGATAGAGGCTCGCGTATTGGGTGATTTAGCTATGAACCACATTATACCAGTGGCCACCCACTACCAGTCGAAACTGATCAAAAACGTGCAGGGCATGAAAGAGGTCTTTGACGTTGAGCGCGCCAAACGACTGTCAAGCCGTAACTTGAAACTCATCGAAGAGATTGCCGAGCGTACGGAGAAAATTGAGCAGTTGGTTGATGATCTTACCGAGGCCCGTCGCGTGGCAAACCGCATTGAGGACATCCACCAACGTGCCATTGCCTACCATGACACGGTATGCCCCAAAATGGAAGCCATACGTTATGAGGTGGACAAACTGGAGCTAATCGTAGAGGATGGTTTGTGGACGCTGCCTAAGTACCGCGAGTTGCTGTTCATTAGGTAATATCGAGGGGACGAGGATAGATTCGAGGTACGAGGTACGAGGTGCGAGGTACGAGAATAGAAAAATCCGCCAGCAAATCTGACCTCGCACCTCGTACCTCGCATCTCGCACCTCGCATCTCGCACCTCCGACAAAAAAAAACAATAAATAACAAAAAAAGACATAGATGGAACAGGACGGACTGAACGAAGTGCTACAGAGAAACGTAGCAAAATTGTCGAAACTGTCGGACCGCGAGCGTGATATGATGCCTGCAGGTTTGGCACCCATGCCAAGCGTAGAGGAAGTAAGACGCATCGTGAGCCTGTGTAAGGATATCATCTTCACCGACTACTTCCACAAGCGTCAGAGCGACGAGAAGATGCGCTCATACCACATAGGTGTGAGCATGGACGAACTCTACACCCTGCTAAAACGACAGATAGCTCGCGGCATGCAGTTCTGCGAGGATTGCGACTGCACGGAAGATGCCGTGCTACGGGCTGCCGAAGATCTGGCACTGAAGTTCATCGACGAGTTGCCCGAGGTGAAGCGTCTGCTATACACCGACGTGGAGGCTATGTTCCAGAGCGACCCCGCCGCCACCAACTATGGCGAGGTGATCTATTGCTATCCGGTGATGAACACCATGACGCACTATCGCATAGCTCACGTGCTGCACAAGATGCAGGTGCCGGTGATACCGCGCATCATCACCGAACAGGCTCACTCGAAGACGGGTATCGACATTCATCCAGGTGCCGAGATTGGCGAATACTTTGCCATAGACCACGGCACTGGTGTGGTGATTGGCGAGACGGCCATCATTGGCAATCACGTCACGCTGTACCAGGGTGTGACGCTGGGTGCCAAGAGTTTCCGCTACGACGAGAATGGCAACATGCTGAACATTCCGCGCCACCCCATCATCGAAGATCATGTCACGGTCTATTCAAACGCTTCTATCCTGGGGCGCATTACCATTGGTCACAATTCGGTGATTGGTGGCAACATCTGGGTGACGAGCAATGTGCCTCCCTACTCTCGCATACAGCAAAGCCGAGCTATCGATGCCTCGTTCCAAGGCGGACTGGGCATTTAGCCATTAAGGATTATGAGGAAATGATATAATACAGATACAGAAGAAGAGTAGGCCCTATTGAGCCTACTCTTCTTCGTTGTTGAAGCTGGGTGCCTGACGACTGTCGAAGTAATCATCGGGCGAATCGACCTTGATCAGATTGAATGAAGCCAGCGGTCTGCCCGTCTCGGCATCGTCGAAATAGCCCTTGAAGCGCATGCGGCTACCCACCCAATAGGTCTCAAAGTCGCGTATCACTACATGAGCGCCATCATCATAATGCAGATGAATGCGTCCGCGCTTCACACTCCATCTGAAATAGACCTTCGTAGAGCGATGGGTGCGGAGGTTATAGTCTATCTCATAACCCTGACCTCCTTTCAGCCACGATCCATCCTGATCAAACATGATCTCGGTGTCGTACTCATCGCTAACCTCATAACCACGATAAGAATAATAATCACCAATGATGGTACCCTGCCAAACACCTTCCAGGTCGTAGGCCAAAGCAGCATCTTCATCACAACTGGTGAAAGCCAACATCACAGCCATCATGGCCATGATCATTTTGGTATATGCGTACATCTTTTTCATAACTTTTGAAGTAATTTGGTTTGTCTATGGCAAAAGTACATCAAATAACAGAAACCTACAATAGAGAAAAGCCTATTTCAGTATAGGGTTTTTCCTAATTTTCAAAACGGACACCAATGACACCCCACTCAGGACAAGGGCAATAAGGAATGTATAGTAATAGCCCACAGTGGCCTGAAGCACCCCCGACAACATACAGGAGATCATCAGCGACAGGGCCATCAGCGACTTGCCAGCCTCGCGATTGGCAACATGACGAAGCACCCATAGATAGGCCGCAAAGCCAAAGCCATAGGAGGTTTGCTCTATCAGTACACCAGTACTGATGATCAACAGATCAGAGGGCTCCCAATAGGCCATTAAAGCATAGACGGCGCAAGGCACCACCATCAGAAGCGACATGGGACAAAACCAACGTGAGAGGCCATCGCGGCGCAATACCCTAAAGCCCAGCATACCACCAATAGTAAGGCCGGTAATGCCTACGGTGCCCATCACCAGTCCAAACTCCTGGGGCGACAGGCCTAAACCGCCACTGCTCGGAGCATCAAGCAGAAAAAGGATGCCAACCTTGGCTTGGAGACCAACCGCAAAAGGATAGGCCAAAAGAAACATGCCCCCCACCTCATGCAGCGAGGGCAGCGAGCGATGGATGTTGTAGTCTGCATCATGAAGACAGCGGGGGAGTGCAAGACGATGCCACATACAAAACAACAGGAACAAACCTGCCAGAATATAGAACGTGGCTTGCCACGAGTAGAAACGGTCGTAGCGGTAAAGCACTTGCAGATTGCCTACCATCATCACAAGCACGCCCTGGCCAACAATGACGGCCATCTTGCGTGCCAACTCTTTCACCCGCATGAAAGCAGGCAGGTGATCATTGTGGGTCACCAGTCGGTAGAGTCCATCTACTGCCACATTATGTATGGCAGTGAGCCAAGCTATCGACAATAGGATGATAATCGTACACCAGACTGATGCCATGAAGAACGACAAAAAGGCAAAAGATATGGCCAGGAAAAGCTCTGAAATGCCTATCCACATGGTGAAGTGCTGCGGCCGAACCACATAAGGTTTCCACCAGAACTTTGTGACCCAAGGCGCATGGAACAACGCCACACAGCCGAGAGCGGCATTGCTGGACAGTCCCATCTGACTGAGCATGATGAGCGAGAGAAACATCACCATCACATAGGCTATCCCTTTTGCAAAGTACAAAGTGGATAGCCATACGAGTGGTGTATTCTGATTGCTCATTGCTACTTATTTCTTTTTACCGAACTCAGGATCTATCTTTACAAACCAGGCAACCAGGAAGGTGACACCACACAGTGCCATGACAATCAGGAAAAAGGTCTGATAACCAACGGCATCCTTCAGGAAACCAGAGAACATAGCCGGAACCTGTAAGCCTAGATACGACAAGCCCGTACAGATTGCGTAGAACGAGGTCTTAAACGGTCCCATACTGAAATAGAGCATATAGAGGGTGAGCGCCGTAAAGCCAAGACCATAGCCAAACTGTTCGATGAAGATACACGAGCTTACAAGCACCATATTATCAGGCATGGCATAGCTCATATAGACATAGACTACATCGGGCAAGGTGATGGCACATACCATAGGCCACAACCAACGTTTCAATCCGTCGCGACTGGCCAGCCAGCCTCCAACAATACCTCCCAACAGCAAACCGATGAGTCCCACGGTGCCATAGCTGATACCATATTCGGCCAAAGAGAGTCCCAGTCCACCATCCTCCTGAGAACGTGTCAGGAAGGTCTTACTCATTGCATTCAGCAAGGCCTCGGGGAAACGGTAGAACATGATGAACACCACGGCACAAAGCAGTTCGCGCCAAGGCATACGGGTGAAAAACACCTTAAACATATTCAAAAGGCCACGTGCTACCTCCTTGGCCGTGACGTGATTACGCACATCGGCATCCGACTTTGGCATCAGGTAGCAATGCCACAGCCAGAAGGCGATAAACAGGGCTGCTACGCCATAGAACACCAGACTCCAGGTGAACGCATTCTGATTTGGATAAAGGATCTGCAGATAACCGGCTAGAGGTACCAAGGCACCATTGCCGAAGATAACAGCCAAACGATAGAAAGTGTTACGGATACCAACGAACCAGGCCTGCTGATGTTCATCGAGCTCCAACATATAATAGCCATCGGCAGCGATATCATGCGTAGCACTCGAGAAAGCCATCAGAAAGAAACAGAACATGGTGCCTTGGAACCAGAAATCCGTGTTCAGTGTGAAAGCAATACCTGCCAGGGATGAGCCCAACAACAATTGCATAGCCAACACCCACCAGCGCTTCGTCTTACACAAATCAACAAATGGACTCCAAAAGGGTTTGATAATCCACGGCAAACCCAACCAACCCGTGTAAAGACCTATCTCGGCATCGGTCAGGCCCATTTGCATATAGAGCACAACAGCGACAGATGTCACAATCACATTAGGAAGTCCTTCAGCCATATAGAGCGTAGGTATCCACGCCCACGGAGAACGTTGTTTTTTCATCATTTATAGATTTTCTTAATTTCTGCACCTCTATAATAATACAGGAGAATCTCGTCATAGCCATAGCCCTTCTCACCCATCACGGCAGCACCTATCTGACAAAGGCCTACACCATGTCCCCATCCGCGTCCGCTAAGAACGATGCGGTCGTCGTGCTGCTCTACATCGAAGTCAGAGCTATACAGATGGCTCTCGCTGAGTGTACGACGAATTTCGAGTTCCTTGCCGATGATAAACGTACGCTTGGAACCTACAATCTTCAGTCGCCAGATGCGTCCACTCTTGCCTCTGTCTAGGGGTACCAGGTCGAGGATATCACCCAGGTCCATCTTCAGTTTGCGGTTTACCAACTCGCTGAGTTGCTCTCGCGTGTACTCAACACGCCAGCGATAGAAGTCGGGCGTTTCCTGATCATAGTCGTTTAAAACCTGCTGAAGCACACGCTTATCTTTGGTATTGCAGAAGGGGTCAACCACGGATACAAGGTATGGTTTGGGCGTATCTTCCCAACAATACTGGAACTCCTCGGTGCGTCCACCGCAACACTTCGAAAAGCGTGCGTCACACAGTTCGCCGGCATAGACCAGCACCTGTCCGCGCGTTTGTCGGATGGCCTCGGCCACGGCGGGAGAAGAAGCACGGGTGATGCCTTGATAGCGTTGACAATGGTCGTCGGCACACACATCAAAAAGGGTGTGCTCTTCACGATCGTGCCAACGCAAGAGCTCGTCGTCTTTCTTGATAAACGAGAAGAAGCCGGTGGCATGCTGAGCGTCCTGGCGACGCTGTTTCTGCGACAACAGCCACGAACGAGAGATGACGGCATGAGCCTTCAGCAACTCGGGCGACGAAGTGGCGCTCATCTCACTCGAGATGACGCTCTCGAGATACTGTTCAACAGGCAGCTCGTTGATAGCCAACACCTTATCACTTTCAACGACTAGTCGCAGGGTGCCACGGAACGTCTGCTGCTCTTGGCGTTCCCAATGGAAGCCAACACCAATGGTGACGTCGTTGAGCGAGAACGAAGCAGCATCGTCAAGGGGCTGAAAGCGCAGTTCACGATACTGCTGTCCGCGCCACAACAGTCCTCCTTCAGAGATGCTCACCTCCTGTGGTCCTGTGAGTGTTTCGCCTTTTGCCGTATAGGATCCGTTGAGTTGGAATACCAATTTCTCGCCACTCACAATACCAACAGTGACTGAAGGTTCGCCATCGGCTGCGATAGACTTTATCCACTGAGCTGCAGGCGAATCGGACTTTGGTGTCATAACACGTTGTTTCAATCGTTCTACCAATGTCTGAAGCGCCTCATTAGAAATAGCGCACTCACGCAGTATGGCTAAGGCTCTATCTGTATCAATACGATCGAAGTCCTCACGGCGCGGAGTAATAATCAGTCCAGCCATATCCAAGGCACCAGGGCTAATCATCATCTGCTCGTCCTCAGTCTTGTAGTAGCAGTCGGGACGGTGCTTCTGGCGTGGGAACACCACGACGATATAGTTCTCATCTTGTTTCCACGACACAATGTTCATCATTGGCTCAGTCTCGCCATCTATCATGGGCATCACATCGTGAAGTTTCATGAAAAGGCGCTCGGCGCTGCGGCGCTTAGACGAACGGATGACCAACGCCGGACAGGGATAATCCTCGATGACATAGATACCTGACTCGTCATCTTTCTCTACCACTGTCACCAGATTGCGCGACAAGCGCTGCCACTCTTTTTGTAATGGCAGCACACCTGTGCTTCCTGCCTGCAGATGTGCGTGGTCGGGAGCCGATGCGCCACAACGTGGTCCGTTATAGAAGACTGTCAGCTCGGGATATTTGTCCAACAACTGCATCATCTCGTCAAACATGGGGCGAATCTGCTGCGGACGATGGCGGCGCACGGGAATAGTAAAGTGCATGGGGAGTATGGGGAAGGGGTTGACCAGCAACTCGTAGTTCCCATCCAACGTCTTCATCATCTGCTGCTGCGGACGATTCTTGGCACACAGAAAGCAGGGACGCTCGGCCAAAGCCTTCTTGGAAATGTTGGCAGCAGTGGAACCAATGCGTGCTGGGTTATACTGCACCTTCAAGTCGAAAGTGGCTTGTTCGGCATTCTGAGGTGCCAATTCTCGAATCTCTACATGTTCCAATTCACGATAACGACGGCGGGTATCGGCCCACAACTTCATCTGACGATCAAAGAATCGATCTATGGCATTGTCGTAATGGGTCGGCTGGTCGGCATTCATGCGCTGACGTGCCAACACTTCCATCGTGCGAAGACGGTCCTTATATAAGTTGTTGGCATTGATGCGATCAATGCTAAGGGCTGCATCGCTGTTACCGCCCCACCGGCGACACAAGTAGAGCTCGTCATAGATACGACCAATACGATAACGCCGTGAGAACATCAGTCCCATGGCATAGTCCTCGCCATAGCTTGTATTGGGCAACTGAAACTGTCGGAGCAGAGGAGTAAAGAAGGCTCGTGGCGCCCCAAGTCCATTAATACGCAATGCATTGTTTGGTCCATTTTCCTCGGTCCACTCCTTGTGGGCGATAAGTCCTGGCGGCAAAGTGTTCAGTTCGAAATCGCACATGCGATAAGAGCCAACCACCATCGCGGCTTTTTGTTCACGAAAGGCATTGACGATAGTCTGCAATGTTTTGGGCGAACTGTAGAGGTCATCGGAATCCAATTGTACGGCAAAACGTCCACAATGAGCATCGTTCACTGCCAGGTTCCAACAGCCTCCAATACCCAAATCAGTCCTTTCGGGAGACAAAACAATTAGTTTACCAGGCGTAAAGCTATGGTTTACTTCCCTTAAAAGGGCACTTGTGTTGTCGGTAGAGTGGTTGTCCACCACAATGACATTATACTTAAAGGAAGTCTCCTGGCTCATGGCACTCTTCACGGCATCCACAATCGTCTTCTCTCGATTGAACACAGGAATGATTACCGAGGCTTCTACTGCAAAGTTTTGCTCGTCGAAATCGACATCAACAACTTCTGATACATCAACCAAAGCATTGATAGCCTTCAGATGGTCGGTAGCCACTTGCTCCATCTCCAACTGCACATCGCGATTGGCAGGGTTCACATAGTCGAACTGCTTCACTCCCGAAGCGCGATGATCATATTCCACCTCGGTGTAGAGCAGCTCGTTGAGATGCAGCAACTCTCCATGTCGGCTCAGATAGAGACGCAGTTGATATAGTCCGCCGAATATATATAATGTATCAGTTTCTTCCTGTGCCCAGCGGCGCATCAGTGAGCCACGCACCAGCCAGAGTGAACCAAAATCAAAATCATCGCGAATAGACCCCAGCTGATAGTCGATGGCTGGATGCTTTTCTACAGTCTCTTCGCCACCCTCGCCTATTTTTTTCTCCCAATGATCGGCATAGACCATTGCCGACTGACTGTCATTGGCAGCCTGAGCCATTCGCTCCAGAGCCCCGTCACCTAACGACAGAGGTACTGATTTTGTAAGTAAAACGACATAGTCGGACAAAGACGACCGTGCCACCTGCTTCAGTGTCTCTGTTGATGCCGTGTCTTTAACCACCAGTGTCGTACATTCTTGAGGAATGACGTCAAGAGGTTTGTTGACAAGCAAACATATATTTCGCACAATCACACTGGCACGCAACTGTTCTATGACTGGAGTCACATCTTGTATATCACCACAAGGTATGAAAAAATCTATCGTCCCTTTCATTGTTTTAGAATTTTATGTGCAAAAGTAATCATTTTCAACGAAATTGACGAAACATATCGAAAAAAATACGTACCTTTGCAGCATGAACAATAGAAAAAAAGTGCTCATGGGCCTCTCTGTTTCACAGCTGAAAGAGTTGGTGAAGCAATTAGGCATGCCAGCCTTTACCGGAGGGCAGATTGCCAAATGGCTCTACGACAAGCACGTGAAGAGCATCGACGAGATGACTAACCTCTCGAAAGCAAATCGAGAACGACTTGCAGAAAACTATTGCGTGGGAGCAATGGATCCTATGCATAGTCAGCGTTCGGTAGATGGCACTGTGAAATATTTGTTTCCCGTGAGATGCTCGGAATACGCAGACTGCTCCAATAGCAATGGCGGCGAGGTCAACACCACGAAATTTGTTGAGACGGTCTTCATACCTGATGGCGACAGAGGCACGCTATGCGTGTCAAGTCAGGTGGGGTGCAAGATGAACTGTTTGTTTTGCCAGACAGGAAAGCAGGGATTTGAAGGCAGTCTGACGGCCGCCGACATCTTGAACCAGATATACTCGTTGCCCGAACGCGAACTGCTGACCAACATTGTCTTTATGGGGCAAGGTGAGCCCATGGACAATTTGGACAGCGTTCTTCAGGTAACCAATCTTCTGACAGCGCCCGACGGCTATGCTTGGAGCCCCAAACGCATCACAGTGAGTTCGGTTGGCATCAAAAGTAAACTGAAGCGATTCCTCGATGAGAGCGAATGCCACGTAGCCATCTCAATGCACTCGCCTCTGCACGAACAGCGCCTCAGCCTGATGCCGGCAGAAAAAGCAATGCCCATCGCTGAGACTGTTGAACTATTGAAACAGTATGACTTCACGCACCAGCGTCGCTGCTCGTTCGAATACATCTGTTTTGGCGGACTCAATGATTCGTTGACACATGCCAAAGAGATCATCAAACTGGTAGATGGCCTGGAATGTCGCGTCAACCTGATTCGTTTTCACGAAATACCTCACGTTGACCTGCCGAGTGCCAACGAAGCACGTATGGAGCAACTACGCGACTATCTCACCCAGCACGGTGTATTCACCACCATCCGAGCCAGTCGTGGACAAGACATTTTCGCGGCCTGCGGCCTGCTGAGCACAGCGCAGAAGTCACAACAATCCTGATAATACTATCAATAACTAAATATGGAAGAAAAGAAAATCAGGGTAGCTATTACCCACGGAGATACCAACGGCGTAGGTTACGAAGTCATTCTCAAAGCCTTCGAAGACCCCGCAATGTTGGAACTATGCACACCTATCATCTATGGCTCGTCGAAACTGGCCGAATACCATGGCAAAATGTTGGAAGTCGAGCCTCACTACAATGTTATCAAAAATGTCAATGAGGCACGGGACGGACACCTGAACTTGCTGGAAGTTATCAACGGAGAGGTCAAAGTGGACCTGGGCACTCCAACGCCTGAAGCTGGCGAAGCTGCCAAAGTGGCTATCGACCGCGCTATCGAAGACTACAAAAAAGGTGCTTTCGACGTACTGGTTACCGCCCCCGTATTCAAAAACAGCATTGGGGGATTCAATGGTCATACCAGCTACATTGAGCGTCAAATGAACGACGGTAAAAAAGGGCTCACTATACTAATGAACGACGGGCTCCGCGTTGCACTGGTCACCAACCATGTTGCCATCAAGGATGTGGCAGAGTCTATCACAAAACAGAAAATCGTGGAAAAGACCATACTCTTCCATGAGTCGTTGCGCCGCGATTTGCGAATAGCCAATCCACGTATTGCTATTCTGGCACTGAACCCTCGTTGTGGCGAGGATGGCGCTCTTGGCGATGAAGAACAAGAAATCATCGTACCCGCAGTGGAGGAACTGGCCGAGAAGAGCATTCAGGCCTTTGGTCCCTATGCTGCCGATGACTTTTTCGGACACGGTAGCTATAGTCACTTCGACGGTGTATTGGCCATGTACCACGATCAAGGACAGACACCTTTCAAGACTCTCACCCCAGAGAACGGTGTACGCTTTACTACCGGACTAGACATTGTGCGCACAGCACCTGCCCACGGAGCCTATTTCAATCTGGCCGGACGCAACGAGATGGATGCACAGTCTATGCGCAATGCAATCTATGCTGCACTCGACATCTATCGCAATCGTCACAACTACGACGAACCGTTGGCCAATCCACTACCCAAACTATACCACGAGAAGCGTGATGAGAGCGAGAAAGTCCGTTTTCGTTCGCAGCCAAAGAAAGAGCAAAATCAGTAATTTTTCTGCCAATATTGCAGTAGTCTCAAAAAAAATATGTAATTTTGTCAGCCAATTATGAAGAGTACAGAACTACAAAGCATTAAACAGAGGTACAACATCGTAGGCAACTGCGAGGCGTTGAACCATGTTCTTGACGTCGCCCTACAGGTGGCGCCAACAGATTTGAGCGTACTCATCATTGGTGAAAGCGGTGTGGGCAAAGAGATCATCCCACGTGTCATTCACGACAACTCGCCGCGAAAACGCGAAAAATACTTCGCCATCAACTGTGGTTCCATCCCCGAAGGCACCATTGATTCAGAGCTTTTCGGTCATATCAAAGGCTCGTTTACTGGTGCCGTCAACGACTCGCCTGGTTATTTCGGCGTAGCCAACAAAGGCACTCTGTTTCTCGACGAGGTTGGTGAACTGCCTTTGGCCACGCAAGCCCGACTACTGCGCGTGTTGGAAACCGGCGAATATATCCCCGTTGGTGCTACGGAGGTTCGCAAGACTGATGTGCGCATCGTGGCTGCAACCAATGTGAACATCCGTCAGGCCATCAGCGAAGGACGCTTCCGCGAAGATCTCTATTATCGTCTAAACTCCATCCCCATACAGATGCCTCCTTTACGTGAACGCGGAGAAGACATCGTTCTATTGTTTCGCCTCTTTGCCATGCAGATGGCAGACAAGTATAAGATGGAACGCATTCAGTTGACCGACGATGCAAAACAGATGCTGACACGATACAAGTGGCCAGGAAACGTGCGTCAACTGAAGAATATCACTGAACAGATATCTATCCTCAGCCCCAACCGCCTCATCACACCTGAGATCTTGTCGCAGTTCATACCGCAGGATCGTGAGAGCACCCAACTGGCAGTAGTAAACAAAGGTAGCGACCATTCTTTCGAGAACGAGCGCGAAATCCTTTATAAGATTCTCTTTGAATTGCGTGGCAACGTCAACGACATGCGACGGGAGATGAGTCAGCTAAAAAAACAGATGGAAGACGTTAAAACCGCACCGTCTCAAGCAATCAACCCCATCCAGACTATCAATCCCATCACTCCCATTCTTGAAGAGGCCGAGGCAGAGGAATACATAGATCCACAACCCGAACAGGAGAACCTTAACCTCAGTGAGATGGGCCGACAGATGTTGGAAAAGGCATTGGAGCGCAACGGAGGCAATCGCAAGAAAGCCGCACAAGAGTTGGGCATCAGTGACCGTACGCTCTATCGCCGATTGAAACAGTTCGGCATGGCTATCCTCACGTGTCTCATTTTGGTATCATGCTCCGTCAGCTATAAGTTTAACGGAGCCAGTATCGACTACACCAAGACAAAGACCATTACTTTGGCAGATTTCCCCATTCGCTCTAACTACGTTTGGGGACCAATGGCCAACATCTTCAACAACCAACTGAAAGACCAATTCGCCAACCACACCAAGCTGATGCAGGTGAAACGAAATGGCGACCTGAAGATTGATGGTGAGATTATACGTTATGACCAGCGCAACAAGTCTGTAAGCAGCGAGGGATATTCTGCACAAACCGAGCTTTCTATGACAGTCAACGTACGTTTCACCAACAACAAGAACCACGCTGAAGACTTTGAACGTCAGTTCACATCTACAGCAACCTACGAAACGACCCAGTCACTCAACGCCGTTCAAGAAGAGCTTGTCACGCAAATGGTAAAAGACATCTGTGACCAGATCTTCAATGCCACTGTAGCTAACTGGTAAGTCTTTAATTCAACGCCGGAATCATGGAAATAGCAGAGCTCATCAAACACCCTGAACGATTGGATCGTGACACACTCTACGAGTTACGCTCCATGCTCGCGCTCTATCCCTATTTCCAAACAGCACGACTGCTCATGCTGCAGAATCTCTATCTGCTTCACGACCCTTCGTTCGACACAGAACTGCGTCGGGCAGCTGTTTACATCACCGACAGACGCGTGCTCTTCCAAATGATTGAGGCTGCTCACTACCAACTGCGCAAGAATAGCGAGCCAAGCACAACAACGCAGACGCCCAAGAACGATGCGACTGCAGACTCATCGACACGCACACTATCTCTCATTGACAATTTCTTAGATTCCATTCCCAAGGAGAACGAACCCGAAACTGACAAAAAGAAGGAAAAACGTAAACCAACGCCGGCCGATGCAGCTGTTGACTACGTGTCTTATCTCCTTGAATGCGAGGACTATCAGGAAGAGGTCTCCGTGCCAAAACTCAAGGGACAAAGCCTTATTGACTCATTCATAAATAATGACACAGGAAAAATCATCCTTCCTGAGACACCTACCCTAAGACCTGAACTTGAGGAAGATTGCACAGAAGAAGGAAAAACTACGGGCGAAGACTATTTCACAGAAACTTTGGCTCGAATTTATATCAAACAAGGAAATTATTCCAAAGCTTTAGAAATAATTCAGCGATTAAGTTTGGATTATCCGAAAAAAAATGCTTACTTTGCAGACCAAATTCGTTTCTTAGAGAAATTGATTATAAATAATAATAAAAATAAAAAGTAAAAAAGATGTACACATTATTCATTATCCTCATCGTAATCGCAGCTTTGCTCATGGTAGGCATTGTGCTGATACAAGAGTCAAAAGGTGGTGGTTTGGCATCAAACTTCGCATCTTACAACCAGATTGGTGGTGTTCGTAAGACCACCGACTTCATCGAGAAAGCCACATGGGGCCTTGCTGCCTTTATGGTTGTTGTAAGCATTGCTTGCGCCTATGTTCTCCCCACTGCTCAAAATGACGCTCCTGCCCTGCTCAATGGCATCGAGTCACCTGAGGCTAATCCTAACAATGTTCCCGCTTTCGGAGCAAGTCCCGCACAGCAGGAAGAGGCTGCAGCACCCGCTCAGGAAGCTGCCCCTGCACAGGCCGAAGAGCAGAATGCTGAGTAATCTTCATATATTTGAAGTTTTTTCGAAAAAAGTCGCCATTTTATTTGGCAATATCAAATAAAAGACGTACCTTTGCACCCGCAAAACCAACGACAGAGCAACGATAGACAATAAGTTCGCTTATTCAGTCGAACGAAAGCTCTGACACAAAAGACAACATGGTGCCCGTAGTTCAGTTGGTTAGAGCGTCAGATTGTGGTTCTGAATGTCGTGGGTTCGAGTCCCACCGGGCACCCCTCAAGAATAAGTCCTGTAGATCAAAGATTTACAGGGCTTTTTCTTTTTCATCATTTCAAATTTGATACTGATTTGATACTGCTAGACAGCTCCTTCGATTTCTGCGCTATTTCTACCATATTTTCTCCTTTAAAAACTTCTTTTCCCTTAAAGTCCATAACAGCCTTAAGGGAAAAGAATATTATTAAACGTTGACAAGTTGAAATTGTCATATAGATGTCAATTTGTCCACTCCGTTGTCGTTTGCATAAGCAGGAGCACTTACTTCAAAAGCTGCCACTCACCTTTTATTTTCGAATGTTCTGGATTTATATATCCGAGTTCCTTAAGATCGTTTATAGCCCTAAGAATAGTGCTTTCGCTTACGCCTAAGTTATCCTGAAGCCATGAATATTTCGCTTTACGATTTAATTTAAGGGCTTCATAAACATTCTTTACTATCATTGAAGGAAATTCATTTTCCGTCAAAAATGACGGTTTTTGAACTTTTCCTTCACTATTTTCCGTCATTTTTGACGGTTTTTGATCAAGAATGGTCAAATCTGACCTTTTTTGTGATCGTTTTTCTTCTCCCTCAATTACAAGACCATTAGCAATAGCCTCCTTCATGGCCCTCTCTCCGCGAGGTGATTTACTCTCCGTCACCATAACAGCCGTTTGATAACTGAAGTCATAAACAGCCTCACCATTCTCATTAGCCTTCAAATCCTTCTGCACCCTCAGCACACCACGACTATGGCGATTAACGAAGCCCAAGACCTTCATAGCCTCTGCCACTACGATGTTCCGATAGTCATTCACCTTGGGGAAATTTGCCTCATTGGCACGTCCATACAAGCCACCATGATTCATAATCTCAATGCGGTCATCATACTGATAGAACTGAATCGGTCCATTACTTGTATAGTCACGATGGCAGATTGCATTCATCAGAAGTTCACGAGTAGCCCAGTCAGGATAATCCACGAATATATCTTCACGTGTCGAACTAACAGGTATAGGGCGACGATTGGCAATAGTAGTATCAACAAAAGTCTCCAGTTCCTTTAAGGTCGTACACAGATTCGCCTTGAACTCATGTTCCATCAATATATCCCCAGTTCGGTCTTTCCCTGCAAACCGAACGTACTGAATGTATGCACCAGGAATAAACCTACGAAGATTCTTCGCGAAGAACAACATACCTGCATTAGTCGGACAATCGTAGCGAGTATCATAGAATCCAAACGAACTCAATTGCACCTTAATGCCCCGTCCTTCCTTGCGGTCTTCCTCAATTTCATCATCAGTCATTGCGTTGGGCAGATAATAGTGCTTGAACTGCTGCAAATCCAAGTCGTCTATCGTCGCATTCAGACAAGGCGACGAGTCAAATGAAGTCACATTAGTCCGACGTTTCTCCATCAGGATATGCTCATCATTCTCGTTGGCTACACCCTTACGAGGTCCAATTCTAATCCAAATGCGCCCCTTATACCTGACAGGAGGAAAAATGGAAGGTTCCACTTTTACCATCACTATATTCCCTTCTCCCATTGACACCTTTTCAACAGTCATTGATGGCTGTGGCTGAATATTTCCATCTGTGCGTATTGCCGCCACATTCTTCAGCAGTTCATCTGTCACATCCAGCCCTTTCACTTTGCCATCGTCCATCACACCCAAGAACAAATAGCCAGGCTGTCGATGGTCAGGAAGGTCATTGGCGAATGCACAGATTGCCTGTCCAAACTTATCTGTGTTCGTGGTTGAAATTGTTCTTTCAACCCGATCACTCTCTAAATCATTGAGCAATGCTCTTATCTCGTCTATTGTCATATCTTGCTTGCAAAGTTACAAATTTTATTCCAATTGCTTCCTATATACAGCATCCAGTGTTTGGTCATCTTTGTCTTTCCAGACGAGCCAACCATTGTTGCTGCTTCCGATGCAGAAATCAGCTGCAGTGCTGGGACTGGAGAAAGTCTTGTCAGACTCTAATTTCAACTTGTCACCATTGCTGACGGTATATTCTTTCAACAGCTTCTCACGCTTCTCTTTCCACGTGAGTGAAGGAACGGAAGACTTGGCGATAATACTACCCTTTAAGACGGTGAAGCCACTTGTCTGATAGAAGCCTTTTGCATCACACCCGCGCCCTTTAGTATAGAACAAGTGCTCTTCCTTTGGCTTTGCTATATCAAAGATATTGCAGCCAATAAAAGATGTCAGGAACTTCACATCTTCAAAGAAACCCTCCATATCATCCTTTCTGTATTCAGGAAGATTAGGTGCTTTTGGTGTCTGTTTGTTCTCGTTCAACACAAAAGTGTTTGAAATCTTTGCCTCTGTGATGGCTCGATGCTCCAAGTATTGCACATCAGCCTTTGTCATAGCAGCATCTTTCGAGATAAACAGCAACGCCTTTTGCCAAAACGCTTTTTTGCTATCGTGATCTTTCACCCGCTCACGAAAATTCTCTGTCTCACCAATATATGCCTTTGGCTTAGTTGCCTCATCTTCACCCAACAAGATATAAAATGCTGGTGTCTGCAACTCCTGACGCTCATTCAGAATTGAAAGGTTAGAACGAGGAATCACATACATCTGGCAAATCTTATTGCTGATGAACACGTACTGAGTCCCTTTCGGATCTCCGTCTATCAAATATGTTGTTACTGTTTTGCCCATATTAGCTGTTAGTTTTATAATCCATGCCTATCCCTTGCTAACACTCTTTGAAGTAACTCATTCCACTTTTGCTGTTCATTTCCATCACCTTTGTATATTTTGCTTGAGTGGATGAAAGTGAAAGTCCATAGATTGCTATATAAATCTGAAACGGAAATACCTTGATTTCGGATATTGTCTTTTATGCTACGTTCAGATTCATCATCGTAAGTGATAAATGTCAAATGCCTAATAGGATTGGGCGAAGCACTGGCAGCCCTAAAAAACTCCCTAAAATAGCAGAAATCCATTTCATTTACAGAGTGACCAAAGAAAATAACCTCTTTTGCTTCTAAAATATGGCGGGCTACGTGATTGGACCTTTTTAACATATTGTATTTGTACATAAAGGACAATGACCGATTAACTTCTTCGTTATCGCTCAAATCGCATCCAAGTACAATATCATTTTCTCTTAAACTGCCATGAACATAAGTAAAAGTACATTGACCAGGATTGTAATAGGTTTGCCTTTGCAACATTATGTGAGCATTGGTATAATTGAAATAAATCTCAACCATGCTAAGAGGACATTGGGTCAGGTGGTAAATAAGTCGGCATGCTATCTTATTCTCTGCAGCCTTAAAGTTCGCTGTTACACGATTTAAGTAGTCCTTTAATGCCTTCTTTAGTTGATCAAAATCACTACGTATATGACGAACTTCGTTTTCTGTACAGTCGGGATGTTCTTGTATGAAATTATGAATTTCTACTTCGATATCGAACCAGTTCAAATCATGAGCTCCTTTATACAGATACCAAATAAGGGAGTGATTCAATTCATTATCATGGTAACTACTCCTTACACCTGAAAGAATATTCCTCCATTCTGGGCTATCCATGAAGTCAGAATACTTAGATGGCAGCCCTAAGTCCAGATCAAATCCATTGCCTATTATAAGAGCGAGTTGTGCCATACTTTTATACCAATGGGGGCAAGCCTAATTCTTTCAGGAATTCATTATGTTTATCGCGAGCCTTCACAATTTCCTTTTCTATCTCTACCAACTTATCATGCACTTCTTGCAGGTCAATAGGCTTTTCTTCCTGTGCCAGACTGACATAACGTGTGATATTGAGGTTGTAGTCATTCTCTTTGATTTCCTGTAAAGAGACTTGACGGGAATAGCGTGATTCTTCTTTACGGAATTGGTAAGTATCAACTATCTTATTGACATCTTCATCACGAAGATAGTTCTGACGTTTTCCCTTTTCGTAGTGCTCGTCAGAACTGGCATTGATGAAGAGAATCTTATCATTCTTACGGCATTTCTTTAAAACAATGATGCAAACAGGAATACCCGTTGAATAGAACAGATTGCCAGGCAAACCTATAACAGCATCGATATTGTCATCTTCGAGCAGTTTCTTTCTGATAGCCAACTCCTTGCCTCCACGGAACAACACACCATGAGGCAGAATGATAGCCATTGTACCGTCTTCGCTTAGGAAATGGAAACCATGCAAAAGGAAAGCAAAGTCAGCAGCAGATCGTGGTGCTACTCCATAGCGATTGAAACGGAAGTCATTGATGGTGTCTTCCGTTGGATCCCAACGCAGAGAGAAAGGGGGATTAGCTACGACTGCATCGAAATCTATCTTGTTAGCAGGATTTTCCTCCTGTAATATTTCCCAATCATTAGCAAGTGAATCGCCATGATGAATTTCAAAAGCAGAATCTTTTACCCCATGCAGAAGCATATTCATTCGGCAGAGGTTATAGGTCGTGATATTCTTCTCCTGACCATAAATTTTGCCAATGCCACTTTCGCCCATCTGGTTGCGTACATTCAGCAACAACGATCCTGAACCACAAGCAAAGTCCAGCACACGGTTAATTCTGTTTTTCTTACCAGATGCAGGGTCTTGACAATCCAATGTAACAATACGAGATAGGATTGTTGAAATCATCTGTGGCGTATAGAATTCGCCAGCCTTTTGTCCTGAACCTGCAGCAAACTGACCAATCAGATATTCATAAGCATCGCCCAAAGAATCATTGTCGGCAGAGAACTCTTTCAGTCCATTCGCAATCGTCGTGATGACCTTTGTCAATAAGTCATTTCGCTCTGTATAGTTCTTGCCTAACTTCTCAGAACTCAAATTGATTTCAGAGAACAAACCTTTAAACGAACTGTCAAAGGAATCATTCTCTATATATTTGAATCCCTCCTCTAATGTTAGCAGTAACTCATCACTTTGTGTTCTCGCCAATTCCACAATATTGTCCCATAAATATTGAGGTTCAATAATATAATGAGTTTTACGCTTCATCTGTCGTTCAAACAGCAGCACATCATTTGGATTCTCATTATACCATATCTGTAGAGGAGTTGAAACTCCTAATGTATCCAAAACATCTTTAGGCGTTTCTGGATAATCTGGACCTAATTCTTTTTTGGCTGCATTAACATAACTATCTGACAGATACTTCCAAAAAAGAAAAGATAGCATATAATCACGGAAATCATCAGCCATCATTGCACCACGTAGGTTATTGGCGATTCCCCAAAGAGTTTTTCCGAGTTCTTGTTGCTGATTCTGAGTCATAAGTTACAAATCTTCGTTAAAAGGGAATTGTTTTTTAAAATCGGCATATATCTTTTTGAAATAGTTTTTATTCTCATCATTCATTTCAACAGGCTCAAATACAGAGTAATTACCATGACTGAAAATATTAATCATTCGTGAATATAATTGTTCATCTGGGTCGTCATCAAATTTTTTAATACAATCACTAAATCTGTTAAAACCATGAAATGCCGCAGTTTTTTCCAATACATTTCTCAACATATTGAAATGATAAGTAAACAGCTGCCCTTCATCACTTACAGCCTTATTCAGTTCTTTTATTAATGATACATGTTGGAAAAAAGGAGTATCTCTTAAGTCTTTTATCTTCCATAGAAATTTGGTTTGTTTAGTGACATCATCTCCTTCTTCGTTTTCTTTATATAAATAATATTTAGGAGCATTATTACCCAACTCATTACACATCACATTATAGAACAAGCCATGATGCGTAGAAATTATCGTATGTAGATTGTTTGTGTCTTGTTTTATCAATGAAGCGAGATGACTGGCAACAAGTATGGCGTTATTATCATCCAATGAAGAAATTGGGTCATCAATATAGATGTATTTCACCCATTTATATGCTTCTGCCTTATCAACGGTCATTTGGACAATAGCTAGGAAGAAACACCATTTGAAGATGTTCTCTTCTCCACGCGAGATTTTTATATTCTCTTTCCATTCTGTAGTTCCAGTCTCTTCACTGTATTCCATTCTTCTGAACGTGACATAATCTGTAGAATGAAAATGATACGTAGTTATGCCTTTATTTTTTTCTTTTTCCGCCTCGACATCCATTCTGATAGTAAAATCAAAGTCGGAATACCTACCTAAAACAGAACGGATTCGTGTATCCATTTCATTGGCATCTAGACCATCAAAGAAATGAGATCTTCTATTGAATCGTAAGACTCTAACTTCATCATTTTCCAAATCATTGTCCCAATAAAACAAATCTTCGGTAAATGCATTATAATATAAGGTATCACTCGCACCTGCATTTTTAGCTATGTTTTTAAATTCAACAGAGAGACTTGTTTTACCAACGCCATTATGGGCGAAAATAATTATATTCTTCTTTTCGCTATTTCTCAAATCTTGAGCAAGTTCGCTCAAATTTGAATATGAATCTTTCAATTGATTAGGCATAACATTTTATTTTGGAGTTGGGAACAACTGTTGCATAAGCCCTTTTTTATGCTGTTCTATCAAAGAAACTTTCTCAGAATAAAGCGTTATAGCTTCGTCTATAGATGATAAGCATTCTGCGATTTGTTTTTGTTCTACTATTGGAGGGAATGGAATTGGCATATTCATAAAATCTTCATTTGTTATATTCATACGATCAAATCGAGCACCGAAATTTGCTTTATTTTTCAAATATTGATGCCAACAATTTGTCTTGAAATAATGCTCAAAGAAGTCAATGTTTCCGTCAATAAACCGAAAAATAGTATATAACGGAGACATAACACCATGTCCAATTCGATTTCTTGAAATAGGGCCGACTGGTGCTGTTGTTGAGATTCGCGGATTGTAAATAAAATCATCAACTTCAACAATAGAGTAATTAATAAGATTGTCTTTTGTTACAATTTCTCTATCAAAATAATCCTGTTGATTCACGATTCCACCAGATGCAGAGTTCGTGAATACAGGCAAATCTTTTTTACTCTTATTTTTAACTGTAATACGAAAAGCTATATCTTTCAATTTCTTAATCTCCCATCCTTTAGTGTTCTTAAACTTAGGAAATCTTAATGTAGACGTCACACAAGAATTACCCCCCCCCATTTATGGGAGCTAACAATTGCTGCATTAACCCTTTCTTATGAGCTTTGAGTAATTCCAATTTTTCATTGCATGCATAAATTAACTCATCTATTGATGATAACCCCTTTGCTATTTTAGCTTGTTCTTCAATAGAAGGAACACGAAGTTGAATATCGAAAAACTCTTCTGATGAAATATTTAACAATCCGTGATTTCTTGCACCTTCTTGGGCTATTTTAGCGATTTCGTTATTGAATAAGTCCGTCTCAAAATAGTGTCGAAAGAAATCTGCGTTACCTTCGTTTTCCTTTAATCTAAAACATATATACAACGGTGAAACGACACCTTCATCATACAACGACAAAGGTTTAATTGCACCATATGGATAGCCTTGTGAACGACTCTTATTATAAGCAAAATCACCTTTCTCTATAAGATAATAATTAGATACATCTAAAGATGCAACATTTTTGTTAAAATAGTCATATTGACTTACTAAGCCATGTTGAGCCGAAATAGTCAAGACGTTTTTATTGTTTTCTTTATTCTTCTTTGTGATCCTCACAAAGATATCACCCAATCTTTTTTCTTCCCAACTACTAATTTCTTTAAATCCTGGAAATCTAAGATGTTGCGGGGAACAAGTTAAGTTATTATCCATCTCGTTTTTTGCTTTTCAAAGATGTATTAATTCTCATACGCTGAAAGTCCAGAAATTTTCTGGCCTCCTGCCATTCGCTTCAGTAAAGGAATCAAGTCTTTCATCAATTCCTCTTCTTTTCGGGCACGATCTTTCCAGCCTAATTCCAGAGGGGCAATCAGGTCGTAAAGTTTTTCACCGTCAAAGATTCTTCGCTCTACGATTTCATTGACAAAAGTCTGAACGGCTTCGATATCCAAGTGATGTTTTTCGGCAATGGAAGAGATAGCCTTGGTGAACTTGTCTTTTTTGAAAAGTTCATAGCCTTGTTCTATTTCCTTCTCTGTCTTGCCGTTCACACCTTTGGCATCCAAGTCGTCAATATAGTCGATGATATCCTCACGCTCATCTATGAGGTTGGCACTGGAACATATCAGGTTTACCAATTGTTCCTTTGTCATCTTCTGCATAGAGGGCGCACCCACATAGCGGCTAATTAACTCCATGATATAATCATAGTCTATCAGAGCCGACGCAAACAGGACAAACTCGAAATCCAAGTCCTCAATCTCTGTAGAGACTGTTATATCGTTGCTTTCGCGTTTTGTCTTCAGTTGCTTGGCTACATCAAGGTAAGCACCACGGAATGCGCGCAGTTCATCATCATCCCTGAAACCGTATGTCGTTGTGGCAATGAGTTCACTTGCCATCCAAGGATTTTCATTATTGTCAACTTTCACAAGGTCTGTGTATTGATCCAATTGGGTCTTGTATCGCTGCACCTCCTTGAAATAGTTGATGAAGCCAGCCTTGGCATCATCGCCTTTCAGGTTAGCTACCTCTTCAGGTTTAAACTCCAGATTCTGAAGATGCATGAAATTGCGCAAGTCATTCACAGCCTTGCAGTATTTCTGTATGATGACTTCTGCAGGCTCCACAAGCCATACTTGTCGAGCAACATCTCCATTCTTTTCGCCCGAGAACAATGCAATAGCCTCATCAACAGCATCCTGCTGCCCTCTAAAATCAAGGATGTTCCCGTAGGGTTTCGTGTCGTTTAAGATTCTGTTGGTACGTGAGAATGCCTGCACCAGACCATGATATTTCAAGTTCTTATCCACATACAGCGTATTCAGATACTTGGAGTCAAAGCCTGTCAGCAACATATCCACCACAATCGTAATATCTATCTTGTTTTTATGTGCATAGTCTTGATTAGTGTACTTTTGGCTCTTGATGCGCTTCTGCACATCCTGATAGTAAGCATCAAACTCAGCTACAGAATGGTTTGTACCATACTGTTTGTTATAATCATCTATGATAGCCATGAGTGAAGCCTTTTTCTGATCTGGCTCTTTCTCATTGTCGATACGCTCTTGCTGCAAATCCTCCTGAATCTGCATAATGTCCCTGTTCCCTTCAGCAGGTGGAGAGAATACACAAGCAATGTTTAATGGCTCGAATGCCTCATCCTTTTCCTGTTGCTCTGCCTGCATCTTCTTGAATAACTGGTAATACTCAATGGCTTCATTGATAGACCCCGTTGCAAAGAGCGCATTGAAGCGACGTTCATTAGTGGCATTGTTATGTTTTTGCAGAATCATCTTGACAACAGCCTGTTTCTTTGCAATGCCAATAACATTATCGTTCTCATCGGGCTTAAAGTAGTCCACATGGAAACGCAGCACGTTTTTATCATCAATAGCGTTGGTGATAGTATAGGCATGCAGTTCTTTCTCAAAGACGTCTTCTGTTGTCTTATACTGAGCCTCCTCACCCGTTATCTGCGTATAGGATGCATTCTGCTCAAAAATGGGTGTTCCTGTAAAGCCAAACAACTGAGAGTTTGGGAAGAACTCTTTAATGGCCTTGTGGTTCTCGCCAAACTGCGAACGATGGCATTCGTCAAAGATAAACACCATACGCATATCTCTTACAGGAAGCAGACGTTTCTGATAGTTAGCGCGATTCTGCGGATCTAAGGCGATACCCAATTTCTGAATGGTGGTCACAATAATCTTGTCAGAGTAATCTTCCGACAACATTCTGCGCACCAGTGCATCTGTATTGGTGTTCTCTTCCACACAACCCTCTTGGAACTTATTGAATTCCTCGCGTGTCTGTCTGTCAAGGTCTTTACGATCCACCACAAACAGGCATTTGTCGATTTCGGGATTGTCCTTCAACAGCGTTGCAGCCTTAAAAGATGTCAACGTCTTGCCACTACCCGTTGTATGCCAGATATAGCCGTTACCACGATTTTCATTGATACAATTTATGATGGCCTTTACAGCATAAATCTGATAAGGACGCATCATCAATATCTTCTGTTCGCTGGCAACAAGTACCATGTAACGGCTAATCATCTCACCCAACTTACACTTTGCTAAAAAGACATCAGAGAAGTCGTCAAGGTTGGTTATCTTCTTGTTCTTCTCGTCTGCCCATTGATAGACCGGCAAATAGTTCTCGGCAGCATTGAAATTGAAATGAGTCCTGTTGTTGTTAGCAAAATAGTAGGTATTTGTCCTGTTGCTGACAATGAACATCTGCATGAAGCAGAGCAACGAATTAGTATATCCGTTGCCAACATCATTCTTATAGTCAACGATCTGCTGCATGGCACGACGAGGGCTGACATCAAGTGTCTTTAACTCTATCTGCACAAGGGGCAAGCCGTTAATCAGTAATATCACATCATAACGATGCGAACTATAACGGGTGTTCATTCGCAACTGATTGACGACTTCGTAGTCATTCTTGCACCAGTCCTTGATATTAACCAATGTATATTGAAGAGGTGTGCCGTCCTCACGCATAAACGTATTAATTTCACGCAATCTCTTGGAAGAGGCATAGACATCAGAATTAGTAAGTTCCTCCATCAAACGGGTAAACTCAGCATCTGTCAAATGCACCTTGTTCAAAGCTTGAAATTTCTCCCTGAAGTTACGCTCAAGGCTCTGTCTGTCGTGAATATCATCACGATAGACATACTTCAAGTCTGTTGTTAGTTTCCTTATGAAACTATTCTCAATTTGGCTTTCTAACACGCTTCTATTGATAGGATTGATTATTTTGCTGCAAATATACAAAAACTTTTGCATAAAAAAAAGGGTTACTGTTTTTTTGCAACAATATATTTATTCTACTTGATTAGATATAGCCCAACTGTCATTCTTCTGAGTTTCCGGATGAGCGTCTGGGCAATCTGATGTTGCTCTTCCTTAATATCACAAATCAATTCCTGTATCTCTCTAATCTGAGGGAAAAAGACTTTATCAAAATAGGACTGGTTCAACTCGATAATTGCCAATTCATTGGCACACCTAACAGTTTGGTTAAAGTTTCCTCCAATCCAACTTAGTTCATAGGCAGTTTCTTGATGAAGGAAAGGGATTGCTCTTTACCTACATAGAAAAAGCACTGGCATATTGAGGATTATTGAAGAATATTTAATACCTTTGCATAAAACTTTAGAACACGGGCATCGTGACAACTCTCAAAGCTGAAGCATGGTAACAAATAAGATCATTCATGTGGACATGGATCAGTTCTTCGCTGCTGTAGAACAGCGCGACAATCCCGAACTGAGAGGCAAACCTATTGCGGTTGGCCATGATGCAGAACGCGGTGTGGTCTCGACAGCCAGCTACGAAGCCCGACGATTCGGTGTGCATTCTGCGCAGTCTATTCAGGTGGCCAAGCGTCTTTGTCCACAGCTGATCATCGTGGAACCTCACTTTCAAAAGTATAAGGAGGTGTCTGCCCAATTACATGAGATATTTCACGACTATACCGATTTGATTGAACCGATATCTCTAGACGAGGCTTTTCTCGACGTGACGGAGAACAAAAAAGAAATCGAGTTAGGGGTAGCTATTGCCCGCGAAATCAAGCAACGTATTCGCGAGACGACAGGACTGACGGCATCGGCAGGCGTCAGCTACTGTAAGTTTCTTGCAAAGATTGCCTCTGACTGGCGCAAACCCGACGGACTGACAGTGATTCATCCAGACAGAGCACTGGATTTCATCGCTCATCTGAAAGTAGAGAAGATTTGGGGCGTAGGCCAGAAAACCGCTGTGAAAATGCACCGCATGGGTATCTTTACGGGACTTGACCTGAGAAACATGACGCAAAGCCGACTGACTCAAGAGTTCGGAAAGATGGGACAGGTGTTCTATAACTTCTCGAGAGGCATTGACAACAGGCCCGTCATCTCTGAATGGGAGCGCAAGTCTGTGAGTTGCGAGCATACATTTGAATCGGACATCAGCAAAAACGCTGACATCACTATTCACCTCTATCACACTGTGCTTGAGCTGGTCAGACGCATTGAGAAGAACCACTTTGAAGGTCGAACGTTGACACTGAAGGTTAAGTTTGCGAATAAACGAGAGCAGAGTGAAGTTTACTTCGACGCTGCCGAGCGAGAGCAAACTCGCCAGGATGGCAAGTTTATGGACTTTCAGCAAATTACTCGCAGCATCACCGCAGACCATATTCTACGTAGTAAGGGCGATATTCTGCCACTGGCAAAACGACTGATGCAGGGTGTAGAGTATCACTCTCACCCCATCCGTCTGATAGGCTTAGGGGTGTCAAAGCCTGGAACTTCCACACCACAGGAAGAGAATCATTGGACCGAGTTGGAATTAGATTTTAAACCATGGCCCGAAGATTAGATTGAAGTAATCGACTATTCGATCACTTCAATCAGGAAACTGAAGGGGCGGAATCCATCGTTACAACTTATCATGGCACTCTTCGGATTCTTCATCCATCCATCGTAGAAGTTGCCTCCGCCATGGGCCAAGGCCACAACAAACTCTTGCATCGAAGACCATGCAGAAGGACACATCCCTTCCGGACGCTCGCCATCGACAGAAATCCACTGCTGCCCTACCCTTACTCCACAAGCATGCTCTATGGGGTTCTCGTATTGCGCCACAAGATCGGAATAGACAGTCTGCCGGATGGCTGTGATCCTTACTTTATTCATAGCTGACTACCTTTGTGGGACATGCCAAGGTACACTTGCGACACTTGATGCAGTCGGGGTGCAGATAGCCCGTTGCCTCGCCACTTGCCTCATAAGGCGTGAGCTGCATGGGACACACGCGGGCACACATCTTACAAGTAGTCTTACAAGCGCTGCTGACGTGGATGCCTTTGAAAGACTTGGGGAGAGGAGCCTGTTTGGGTGCCACCCAACGAGAGATGGTGCCCATTGGACAGAAGCTGCACCAAGTGCGAGGCGCATAAATAAACGAGAGTACAACACCCACAACGGTGGTCATGAGGATGATGGTCCAGAACACACGACCGATGTCACTCCACATGGCCAGTCCGCCTTCACTCCAACGTGCCTGACTCAATTGCAGTCCGAACATGGTGAAGATGAAGAACACCATGAACAGGCGGAATCCCGACGTACGCACGAAACGGGGTATCGGCTTGTGAGGAGAATATTTTGAGAGCAGACGGTCGTACAAATTTCCTCGTGGACACACATTTCCGCACCAGAAGCGACCACGCCAAATGGAGGTGACTACTGGACCTATCATGCAAATCAGCGCTATCAGGCCGATGGCAGGGAAGAACCAACCTACGATTAGATAGGTGATAATAATCCAATAGAGCGAGTGCCCTGATGTGGCAAAATGCCTATGAAAGTTTTTCTTCTTTTGTTCCATCATGATTCTTTAATGTTATTCTGAATGACAATCTATCAACCTTACCACAAAAACCATACCAAGATTGTGCATCAACTATGCGCCGAGCTGTTCTTCCAGGAACTCGGCAGCATCTGCAACACAATCGGGACATTCGCGAAGAACGACTTTCGTGCCGACACCTTTCAACAGTTTACACTGTGTGGCACCATTACGCTGCTGGAATTTAGTCATGATCTCACGCATCTGCTTCATTGACTTCACTTTATCCTTATTGACCATACCCAGCACCATGCCTGCTCCAACCAGTGCACCACAGGTGCCTTCCATGCACCCCATGCCCGTTCCGAAGGCGTTTGCCATATTCATGGCCATGTCCTCATCGACCCCGGCTATATCGGCATAGGTGTGCAGGACAGCCTGGGCACAGTTATGACTTCCACTACGTTTTTTCTCTTTTGCAATGTTCTTTCTTGTTTCCATTATTCCCATTATATGATATATGACGATTCTACATTTTTGCCATATGGTAGCCCATCTGCTTTAATTGGATGGCAGCACCCATCAAATAGAGCTGATGCAAACACGAGACATAGGCATTAAACGCCTCCTTTGTTCCTGGCTCAATATTCTGACGCAACAGCGCATTATAGACACGCGAGGCACATTCGCCCACCAGTTTTTCCATCTGCGAATAGGATTCACCCTTGAGCAACAGGATTTCCTCGCGTACATATTCATCCATAGCATCATAGCCGCGTTTGTCACGCAGGTAGGCATACAGGTCATCCACCTTGGAATAGATGTCCCACTCCTTATCCCACATCTGGGCTATAGCCATACCGATATACATCATCCACCCCAAACTCGCAGAGGGAAAGTTCTGAAACTCACGAATGCCATCGGGGATATAAGCTCGTGCGATGTCTTCCCATTTATCTTCTACATCAGGACATTCCGGCAAACGCTCGTCCACCCTTTGACCACTTAACAAGAATTGGTGCAGGTCACTGCGTAGAGTCTCTTCAAATTGTTCCATTATACCTTAATTATATTATCAAAAACATTACATATCGAATTGAAGGGTACCACCCTCCATGATCTGCTGATGCGAGAGTACCAGCTCTTTCATTGTTTTTCCATTCAGCTTCACGCGTTTCACATGTACCTTCTGGGCTGTCTTATTGGGAGCCGTAACGACAAAATCGCGTCCACCTGCCAAATGCAGCGTTGCACGCTTGAAGAGCGGTGTGCCAATGACATACTCGGCAGCACCAGCATTGAACGGGTAGAAACCCAATGAAGAGAAGATATACCATGCCGACATCTGTCCACAGTCGTCGTTGCCGGCATAGCCACAGGGGGTGGCGTTATAGAACTGACTGCGCACCTGCTCCACCAACTCCTGGGTGCGCTGCGGGCGACCTGCAAAGTTGTAGAGATATACCGTGTGGTGGCTGGGCTCGTTGCCATGCGCATACTGTCCGATGAAGCCGCTGGCATTGCCATTCACCTCACCACTGGTTGCAGTCAGCGAAAAGTTCTCATCAAGTTTCTTCAAGAAGTTCTTCTCACCGCCCAGCAGTTCGATGAGTCCTTTCGGATTTTGAGGCACAAACCACATATACTGCCAAGCATTACCCTCGATGAAAGAAGGATTCTCATAGCTGAGGGGATCGAAAGGTTCTATCCAGTTGCCTCTCTCATCCTTGGCACGGAAGAAGCCCGTTTTGGCATCGAACAGATTGCGATAGAACTCGCTGCGACGGATGAATCGCTCGTAGTCTGCCTTACGGCCCAATTTCTTTGCGACAGCTGCCACGCACCAATCATCAAAAGCCTGTTCGAGGGTGATGCTAACACTGGTGTTCTGCAGCGTCTGAGGCATATAGCCATACTTCTCCCACACCTCGAATGGCGAGTTGAGATGACTACGGGTGCTGCTCTCCACCATGGCCTGATACGCCTCGTCAACATCAATGCCAGGCAGCTCTGCCAATATGGCATCAGCCAGCACGGGAATGGCATGATTGCCAATCATGCAGTAGTTATCCTGCCCCCACAGGTCCCAAATGGGCAGATAGCCATAGGTCTGGTGATGACGCACCATGTCGCGAACAAACTGAGCTGCTACATCTGGGGCGATGAGCGTATAAAGTGGATGAGCCGCGCGGAACGTATCCCAAAGGCTGAAGGTGCTATGATATGCCTCGCCACGAGGCATCTGCTTGATTTCAAAGTTGGTGTCCATATAGCGTCCATCCACATCGCTCATGGTATTGGGCTGCATCAGCACATGATAAAGGCCGGTGTAGAAAATGGTCTTTTGCTCTTGTGTGCCATCAACATCGATACATGCCAATGCTTTCTCCCATGCGTTGTGAGCAGCCTGGGTGTAATCATTGAAATTCCAGCTTTGCGCCTCAGCCTTCATATTCTTGCGCGCTCCCAGATTATCGACTGGCGAGATAGCCACCTTGACTGTCAACTCCCTACCGTCAGCAGGGTCGAAACTGAGCGCACCACGCAGCGAACGACCATTGACCACAGGGCTCCCGCCAACATTGCGTCTGCCATCCATCAGAAGACGCTGACTGAAGGGGCGTGAGAACTCTGCACGAAAATAGACTTTGCGCAACTTGGCCCATCCTGTAATGACACGGAAACCCTCTATGGTGTGGTCATCGACAACACGCATCTGGCTTTGTATGATCTGATAGGCCCGGCGTCCTGTGTAATATGCCTCGCCGCGATAGGTACCTCTGTCCAAATCGAGGACAATGGTTTGGGGCTTACCTTGGGGGAACGTGTAGCGATGAATGCCAGTACGAACGGTAGCTGAGAGCTCTACGCGGACGCCACTCTCCTGGAGTTCAACCATATAATAGCCCGGACGAGCAGCCTCGGCCTGATGACTATATCGCTGACCGAACACGCCCCTACTCAACTCGGCAGCATTCACTTCATGGGACAGAGGCATTAAGCTGACGTCTATCAGGTCTGTGCACCCCGTTCCGCTGAGATGAGTATGGGTAAAACCATAGATAGAATCACGATTGTAGTCATAGCCAGAACAAGGATCCCAAGTCACCATTTGCTCTGTTTCAGGACTCAGCTGCACCATGCCTTGCGGCATCGTTGCCCCAGGGAATGTCGATCCACTAAGGGCGCCTGTCTCATCGGTCTGAGTGCCAATAAAAGGGTTTACATACGAAGTGTGGTCGGTAGCCAGCATACTTGCCGTCAAACCACTAAGCCATAGAAGGAGGACGAATCTAGTTTTCATTTTGGTTCGGAAATTTTGTGCAAAGATACAAAGATAATACGCATATCAGTTTATTATTAGATTTTTTTATCAGGTTTATGACATTATTCACAGAAATAATAGCTAAATTTGCATCGTGTAATCAAACTAGAATATTGAAACACAGATGAAGGTCTTATTGATAAATGGAAGTCCCAAGGAGAATGGCAACACTTTTCTGGCACTGAGCGAGGTGGCTCGTACCCTCAATGAAGAAGGTATAGAAACGACCATCATTTCCATTGGAAAGAAAGCCGTACAGGGATGCATTGCTTGTGGCATGTGTGGAAGAAACAACAATCGCTGCACTTTCCACGACGATCTCTATTATAACGTCATGCGCACTATCAAAGACGGGATAGACGGGCTGGTCGTTGGCTCGCCCGTTTACTATGGAGGCCCCAACGGTTCTCTCTGTGCACTCCTCGACCGCGTGTTCTATTCGTTGGGGCAAGACCTGCAATTCAAGCCCGCCGCCAGCGTTGTCGTTTGTCGCAGAGGCGGTGCTTCGGCAGCATTCGACCGACTCAACAAATACTTCACCATACTGAATATGCCTATTGTCAGCTCGCAATACTGGAACATGGTTTACGGGCAAACACCTGGGCAGGCAGCACAGGACGAAGAAGGCATGCAGACCATGCGCACATTGGGGCGCAATATGGCATGGATGATCAAGAAACTAAACGTTGCGGAGGATGGGCATCCCCAATTAGAGCCCATGCAAAGAACAAACTTTATCAGATAATCATATATTCAACTAATTAACTAAAACATGGAAATTATTATCGGACTATTAATCATTGCAATTGGCGCCTTCTGCCAGTCAAGTTGCTATGTGCCTATCAACAAAATCAAAGACTGGTCTTGGGAGTCGTACTGGATCGTCCAAGGTGTCTTCGCATGGCTGATATTGCCATTTTTAGGTGCCATCCTGGCCGTTCCCAGTGGAGAATCACTCTTTAACCTGTTTGCCTCTGCACCATCATCAAACCTATGGATGACTATACTTTTTGGCGTTCTTTGGGGCGTTGGCGGACTGACATTCGGACTCTCCATGCGCTATCTGGGTGTCGCTTTAGGACAAAGCATTGCTTTAGGAACCTGTGCAGGACTTGGAACTATCATGGGCCCTGTGCTTCTCAACATCTTCTTCCCTGAGCTCGATGCTTTAAAGTCGCTCACCTCTGCCGTTCTTTTAGGCGTCCTCGTCACGCTCATTGGCATAGCCATCATTGGTGCAGCAGGCTCCATGAAATCGGCCACACTGTCTGAAGAAGAGAAAAAGGCAGCAGTTAAAGACTTCAACTTCCCAAAGGGACTGGCTATCGCCCTGTTGGCAGGCTTCATGAGTGGTTGCTTCAACGTCGGCCTGGAGTTTGGTAAAGACATCAATTTCGGCGAGTTAACCAATCCGATGTTCCGCACACTACCAGCCACTTTCCTCGTAACCTTTGGTGGATTTATCACCAATGCCATCTACTGTTTCTACCAGAATCAGAAGAATCGCACTTGGGGCGACTATGCCAAAGGCAACGTATGGGCCAACAACCTGTTGTTCTGCCTGTTGGCTGGTGCCCTGTGGTATTCGCAGTTCTTCGGTCTGTCACTGGGACGCTCATTCTTCGAGGCAGGCGGCACCATGGACGTGCTATCGTTCTGCATATTGATGGCGCTCAATGTTGTCTTCTCTAACGTATGGGGAATCATTCTCAAAGAGTGGAAAGGCTGTTCTGCGAAAACCATCGTCGTGTTGGTGTGTGGCATCGTGACACTGGTCATCTCATGCTTCCTGCCACAACTGATCGGATAGAAAAACATAACAACAAGAAAAGCAGACCTGCATCATCAGGTATAGCTGCTTAAAACCCAAAGAATAGTGCCACTATTGCCTCGTCATTGTAATGCTTTAACGAGAGTAAAGTGGCACTATTCTTTTGCAATACTAACGCTTTCACTTCGTTTCCAGCCCCTGGGCAGGAGAATTCCAGCCCCTGGACAGATGCATTTCAGACCTTGAAAAAGAGCATTCCAGACCCTAGAATGGATCATTATAGCCCCTGGACAAGACTCAGTCTCACAGCTATTGCGAGATCAAAACGATAGTCTTATCGCACAACTGCTCAACTTTTGCGCCCCCAAAGTGGCACCTCAACCTCGCCAAGGGATCATTGTAAACTCAAAAACGATGCCTGCTTTTGCCAGAAGCCTACACCCCTAACAAAAAAAAATTAGACCCCAGCGCTTCACAGCGACGGGGCCTTCTTAGTTTCACTAAATAGTAAGTAATAATGATTATATATATGCTGTCAGTAGTTTTGTTTTTTCTTATTCGTTTTTTCGTATATCTATTAACGTGGCAAATTAAATGCACGTGTCATTTCCTTCATCTGTTCATCACTCATACCTTCAGGAGTAAATCCCATGGCCTTGGCGTTGATGTAAATCTTTGCACTCTTTGAGAGCACGTCAATCTGGTCGAATGCATCCATCACATCGGTGCCCTTGGCAAATACGCCATGCTTCTCCCACATCACCACATCGTAGTCCTCCAGTTCTTTCAGCGTAGCCTGAGCTAACTCATTAGAACCCGGCAGAGTGTAGGGGACGATGCCTAATCCCAGTGGGCAGAATGCCTTCGTCTCAGGAATCATAGACCAAAGAATCTTGGTCAGCACGTCTTTTCCCAAAAACTCTGGATTGTGACTCATGGCCACCAGTTCTATAGGATGCGTATGTACTGTGGCTTTATAGCCAGAGTTTGTCTCAATCTGTCGAGCATGTACAATCAGATGACTGGGCAGCTCGCTTGTCGGCATTACGGCATTGTCAGCGATAATCACATATGAAGCGCAATCGTCAAGAATGCGAATCACGGAACCATTGTCCATGGGCCAACGAGCCAAATCGCGCATGCGCTTACCAGTGCCTTTACAATAGAAATAGCATCCTTTCAAAGCCGGAAGTGTGATACCGATCTGCTTCACATCGCTAATGGCTGGCATCTGACGAATCTCGTCGTCAACATATTCTGTAACGTTGACAGTGATGTTTCCACCGTTACGTTCTGCCCAACCATTTTGCCACAAGTAACCTGCTACTTCGGCAATCTTCTCAATCTCCGCACTCAGAGCTTTTCTTCCGTCTAAGATACTCTTCATTTGTTTAATGCTTTATTTTTGGTGCAAATTTACACTTATTTTTTGAAACTGCAACAATATTATTTGATTTTTTTACCTAAATATTTGATTTTATACTTGATTTATATCAATTACACAAAAAAAAGAGATTTGTTTTGCTCTACTCTTAAAAAATTTGTAACTTTGCACCTATGAACGAAAAGAACTTTTCTGAGAACATTATTGTTGTAGATGCGGATTTCGTTGACAAAGTAGCATTTGACCTGATTGTTAACTTTGAGCGTATGATCGGGCGCCGTATTCCACAGGCCGACCTGCCAAGATGGACGGAGTGTCTGGCACTGGATGGTGGTCTGCGTGAAGGCGAAAATGAAGTACAGGTGGTGCTGATTCACAATTCCAACTCTAAAGCAATGAACAATTTTATGCCCGGCAACTTTGAGCAATTGAACGGACAAGCTTTCAAAAGTCATCTTGGAGAGTTCATCTTTTCTACTGTCACGATAGAGCCACTGACCACAAAGGAACAGCTCTTTGCTGACACCATTCTCCTTTTTGCCAATCAGAAAGAGGTGAAGCGCATCATGATCATCCCTGATGACAACATATATAATAAGGTACGTGATACCGCTAAGAGAATAGATGAAGACAAGCGTACCACTGTATTCTCTATGCAGCCAATGCCCGGTGGCAACTTTCGCCAAGAGATACTTGGCTATTCATTGATGGCTGCCATGGGAATCAAGGGCGAGGAGATTAAGCCCGACAAACTTTAATTTTCGAAGAAAACAAAAAAAACGATAGAAGATGAGTAGAGTTTTAATGATTGGCGCCGGCGGCGTCGCTACAGTGGCAGCATTCAAGATTGCTCAAAATGCTGACGTATTTACAGATTTCATGATTGCCAGCCGCCGCAAGGCTAAGTGCGACAAGATTGTTGATGACATCCACAAGGCAGGCTACAAGTTGGACATCAAGACAGCTCAGGTCGATGCCGATGACGTAGAGCAGCTGAAGGCGCTCTTCAACGACTTTAAGCCAGAGCTGGTCATCAACCTGGCACTACCCTATCAGGACCTAACAATCATGGATGCCTGCCTGGCATGTGGTTGCAACTATCTCGACACCGCCAACTATGAGCCCAAAGACGAGGCTCATTTTGAGTACTCTTGGCAGTGGGCCTATCGCGACCGCTTCGAGAAAGCAGGGCTCACAGCAATCCTTGGTTGCGGATTCGACCCTGGTGTCACCTCGATCTTTACTGCCTATGCTGCCAAACATCACTTCAAGGAAATTCAATATTTGGACATCGTTGACTGTAACGCCGGTGACCATCACAAGGCATTCGCAACCAACTTTAATCCTGAAATCAACATCCGTGAGATCACTCAAAAGGGACTTTACTGGGAAAATGGTCAATGGGTAGAGACTGAGCCTCTGGAGATTCACAAAGACCTCACCTATCCTGAGATTGGTCCACGCGACAGCTACCTGTTGCACCACGAGGAGATAGAGTCGCTGGTCATCAACTACCCCACCATTAAGCGTGCACGTTTCTGGATGACCTTTGGCCAACAATACCTCAAGCATCTTGAAGTAATCCAGAACATTGGCATGAGCCGCATCGACGAGGTTGAATATGAAGCTCCATTAGCAGATGGAACGGGTACGGCAAAAGTGAAGATCGTTCCCCTGCAATTCCTCAAGGCTGTATTGCCCAACCCACAGGACCTTGGCGAGAACTACGAAGGCCAGACCTCAATAGGTTGTCGTATTCGCGGCATTGGCAACGACGGCAAAGAGCACACCTATTATGTATATAACAACTGTTCGCACCGCGCAGCCTACGAAGAGACAGGCATGCAGGGAGTCAGCTACACGACAGGTGTACCGGCCATGATTGGCGCCATGATGTTCTGCAAAGGGTTGTGGAGCAAACCAGGTGTTCACAATGTTGAGGAGTTCGACCCAGATCCATTCATGGAACAGCTCAACAAGCAGGGACTGCCTTGGCACGAGATTCACGACGGCGACCTGGAGCTTTAAACCTCTCCCAACCTCCCCCAAGGGGAGGAGGGCCTACGGATAGATCATAAAAATATAGTAATAACCAATAGAAAGCTTGGCAAATCCCCCTGAAACCGCCAGGCACTCCCCTCCTTGGGAGGGGTCGGGGGAGGTTCTAAATGGCTAAAAAGGAATTAGACGCAGAAATGCTGAGCACCCAGCAAGATAAGCTGAAGGCACTGCAAGCAGCCATGTCAAAGATTGAAAAAGACTTTGGCAAAGGCTCTATCATGCGCATGGGTGAAGAAAAGATAGAAAATGTAGAGGTGATCCCAACAGGTTCGATCGGGCTGAATGCTGCACTGGGTGTGGGAGGATACCCCAAAGGACGCATCATTGAAATCTATGGTCCAGAGTCTTCTGGTAAGACAACGCTTGCCATCCATGCTATTGCAGAAGCTCAGAAAGCTGGAGGTATTGCAGCCTTTATCGATGCAGAACATGCTTTCGATCGCTTCTATGCACAGAAATTGGGTGTTGACATTGACAACCTATATATCTCGCAGCCAGACAATGGAGAACAGGCACTTGAAATTGCCGACCAGCTGATTCGTTCTTCGGCTATCGACATCATCGTCATCGACTCTGTAGCAGCCCTGACACCTAAAAAAGAAATAGAGGGTGACATGGGCGACTCGGCAGTAGGTCTTCATGCCCGCTTGATGAGTCAGGCTCTGCGCAAGGTCACTTCGACCATTGCCAAAACCAACACGACTTGCATCTTTATCAACCAGCTGCGCGAAAAAATTGGTGTCATGTTTGGCAATCCAGAGACCACGACAGGTGGTAATGCTCTGAAATTCTATGCCTCCGTGCGTCTTGACATCCGCAAGGTGACTGGCATCAAGGATGGCGATCAGGTTATTGGTAATCAGGTGCGCGTAAAGGTTGTCAAGAACAAAGTTGCTCCCCCATTCCGCAAAGCTGAGTTTGAGATCACCTTTGGTGAAGGAATCTCAAAAATTGGAGAGATTGTTGACTTGGGCGTTGATTACGGCATCATCAAGAAGAGCGGTTCATGGTTCAGCTACGAAGATGCTAAGCTGGCGCAAGGTCGAGATGCAACAAAGCAACTGCTGAAAGACAATCCCGAATTATGCGATGAGCTGGAAGCCAAGATTATGGAAGCAATCAAAGATCAAAACAACTGATAAACCAAAAACAGATGGCAAAAATAATTGCCATCTGTTTTTTTTATCATATAAGAGAAAAACTACTTAATGATTCGAAGCACCTTCTTTGTCGCTGCATCGAAAAAGACCTCACTACGCGACTGACTGGGGGTAGAATTATACGTATAAGTGAAGACTCCATTTTTGGCATTGCCCTTCACATCGGGTTCGCCCAAAGCCAGTTTTACCTCTTGCTCCGTGAAGCCCTTACGCACGATTCCCTTCTGTATGTCCATATAGTTCTTTTTGCGGATACCAGGAAACTTCGATGGGTCACCTTCTGCAAAAAGATTCGAATAGACATCCTCTTGCGGCGCATCGGTGTCAGCATCCCACGTGACATTGCTATCGCCATTCATTGACACCAATTTATAGTATTTACTGCCAGAACCAGTGCCCGTCAATGTCAATCTGACATATTTTGAGTTGGGCATCTTTTGAACATCAGAAATGGTGAAGACAGACAGACGGGCCACCCTGACACGCAGTTTCTGACTATCTGTCATATCTGTACGCCGAAGCGTATAAACGACCTTACCCCGATATTCGCTATATTCCTTATCAACTGACATATTGTCGTTGATTAGTTCAAAACTGCCATCAAACGTGTGAGGAATCACCTGCGAAGCACCAAACTCGGAATCGCGCATGCCACTGTTGGTGCGACTGATTGCAACATTCTGGAAAAACTCTCTGCCACGTTTGTCTGCCACGATAATCTTGACAGGATAGCTGCGGGTTCCCACGCCAACGGCCTTTACCGTCACCTCTGTACCGACAGGCACGTCTGTAATCAGTTCTACGCCATTGGTATCTACTTCAGAATCAACATAATAGCTACTGGCTTTGGTACGCAGCTTCTTGCCTTTAAAGAGTTCTATGGCCTTATCCACATCATCTAAATAAGCCAATGTTGGAACACCTTGTCTGCTAAAGCAATAATCGTCAAACGAATATGATGGAATTTCATAATAGTAAGTCTTGCCATCATCTTCACACATAAAATTAATATGCTCATTCAGACCACCAACCTTATCATGTCCCTTATAAACCATGATCTTGTATTTCAGCAAATTACTGCTCACCATATTACCGGTCAGAGAGTCGGCAAAGGTCTTGATTATCAAATCCTTCTTCTCAGGAATCACCATGAAACGCATACCTTTCTGCCAACTGCACAAATCTCTGAAACTGAAGTTACGACTAATAACATCCTGTTTCTCGTTCTCATCTTCATTAGAGGTATCCATCCGTTGATTGACAATCTTCTGGGCACCCTTTGTTTTAACGATATACTTGTTTTGTGCTTCTACATTCATCCCTAAAAGGGCTGACATCAGCACCAGAAAGAAAGATTTTTTCATTGTTTCTTACTTTTTTATTACGCATGCAAAATTAAACAAAACTTTTCATACTTATGCCAAAATGGCGCAATAAATATATGTTTCTCAATAAAAAATATGTTTTTGGCATAGCCTTTGCATTATCCTTAGTGACATTTCAAAGTAATAACAAATAAAAATTATATATTATGGGAAAGATTATTGGTATTGACTTAGGTACAACAAACTCGTGTGTATCAGTATTTGAAGGCAATGAGCCTGTCGTTATCGCAAATAGCGAGGGCAAGCGCACGACACCTTCTGTAGTAGGTTTCGTCGAGGGTGGCGAACGCAAGATTGGCGACCCTGCCAAGCGTCAGGCTATCACTAACCCTAAAAACACCGTTTATTCTATTAAGCGTTTCATGGGTGAGACATGGCAGCAGACCGAGAAGGAAATTGCTCGCGTACCATTCTCTGTAGTTAACGAGGGTGGCTATCCTCGTGTAGATATCGACGGCCGTAAGTACACACCTCAGGAGATTTCTGCCATGGTGCTTCAGAAGATGAAGAAGACTGCTGAGGACTATCTCGGACAGGAGGTGACAGAAGCTGTCATCACCGTGCCTGCCTACTTCTCTGACTCTCAGCGTCAGGCCACAAAGGAGGCTGGTCAGATCGCTGGTCTCAACGTACGCCGTATCGTGAATGAGCCTACAGCCGCAGCCTTGGCTTATGGTATCGACAAGACCAACAAGGATATGAAGATTGCCGTGTTCGACCTCGGTGGCGGAACATTCGATATCTCCATCCTTGACTTCGGTGGCGGTGTATTCGAGGTGCTCTCTACCAATGGTGATACTCACCTGGGTGGTGACGACTTCGACCAGGTGATCATCGACTGGCTGGTACAGGAGTTCAAGAACGACGAGGGTGCTGACCTGAAGAGTGATCCTATGGCAATGCAGCGTCTGAAGGAAGCTGCCGAGAAGGCTAAGATCGAGCTATCGAGCACCACTTCAACGGAGATTAACCTCCCCTACATCATGCCCGTTGGCGGTGTTCCCAAGCACTTGGTTAAGACACTGACACGTGCTAAGTTTGAGCAACTGGCCCACAACCTGATTCAGGCTTGTTTGGTTCCTTGCCAGAACGCCGTTCGCGACGCAGGCATCTCTACCAGCGATATCGACGAGGTCATCCTCGTGGGTGGTTCAAGCCGTATCCCCGCTGTGCAGGCCCTCGTAAAGAACTATTTCGGCAAAGAGCCATCAAAGGGTGTTAACCCCGACGAGGTCGTTGCTGTAGGTGCTGCCATCCAGGGTGCAATTCTCAATCAGGAGACCGGTCAGGACATCGTGCTGCTCGACGTTACTCCTCTGACCTTGGGTATCGAGACACTCGGTGGCGTAATGACCAAGCTGATTGAGGCCAACACCACTATCCCCTGCAAGCAGAGTCAGGTGTTCTCTACCGCTGCCGACAACCAGACCGAGGTGACCATCCACGTGCTGCAAGGTGAGCGTCCTATGGCTGCTCAGAACAAGAGCCTTGGCCAGTTCAACCTCACCGGCATCGCCCCCGCCCGTCGTGGTGTACCTCAGATTGAGGTAACCTTCGACATCGACGCCAACGGTATCGTAAAGGTATCAGCCAAGGATAAGGCTACAGGCAAAGAGCAGGCTATCCGCATCGAGGCTTCATCTGGTCTGTCACAGGACGAGATCAACCGCATGAAGGCAGAGGCCGAGGCCAACGCCGAGAACGATAAGAAGGAGCGTGAGCGCATCGACAAGATGAACCAGGCTGACTCCATGATTTTCCAGACCGAGACCTTCCTCAACGAGAATGGTGACAAGCTTGGTGCCGACAAGGCCAACGTCGAGGCTGCTGTTAATCAGCTGAAGGAAGCCCACAAGGCAGGCGACGTAGCAGCCATCGACACAGCCATGAACAACCTCAATCAGGTGATGCAGTCAGCTTCTCAGAAGATGTACCAGCAGGCTGGTCCTCAGCCCGGTGCCGACCAGGCTCAGCAGCAACAGCAGCAGGCTGGCGGCAACTCTCAAGACGACATCCAGGATGCCGACTTTGAGGAGGTGAAGTAAAGTGCAAGCCGAGAGCAATGCCATGCTTGCATGAGCATAGCCGAGGCGCAGCCTTTATTCGACGAAGTCAAGTAAGTTTGATAAGCAAACAACAAGCAATTATAGAAATCCCGTATAACTCAAGTAGTTATGCGGGATTTTACTTTTAGTTAAACTTTGTAGTTTTCTGCCGATTTTCGGATTTTTACCGTAAATATGGGTCACCTGCATAACCACGTGTGAGCGTACACTAAAACCGTGATGTTTTTCGTTCTTGCAAGAAACGAAATATCACAATGAATCCACAATACGAAATACTTGCCAAATGCTTGTTGCCAACCCACATGTTGGAATGGTTTGAGCTGACCAATGTTGAGGTGAAGCCCAAGGAGAATGCCGCCACACAGGACACACAGTCAGAGGTGAGTCCTGTGAACATTATCCATCTGTATCTTGACGAGAAGGTTTAGCTCGGCGGTCCGAAGGAGAAAGCCAATAATCTGACGCCAGACAATCGTGAAGATTTGCGTCCTAACGGCTTTACTCCTGCCAAGACCTTCCATGACTTTCCTATTCGTGGGCTGGAGGTTCTGTTGCATGTGCGTCGCCGTCGCTGGCTTGACACAGAAAACCACAATGTCATGTCTGAGTTTGACTTCATACAGGAATCCACCCGCTGTTCAAAGGAACTGGCGGATTTTTTAAAGAAGCGTTTGGAGACGCTCCCTATAACGGCCCGTTCGTTTGAGAAAGACTATCACATCAATGGCGATAATTTCGAGCGTTCATACAAGGAGGGTGGACGCTTGAACGGCTTCAAGCGGACGGGTCCCATCAGTGGTTTCAAGACCTGGGAAGATGCAGAAGGCAAGCCAATCCATAGCAATGCCGCATACCATCCTGAGAGGCTGAAGAACAACGAGACAAAGGCCGAGCTGCTCATGCGCAGTAAGTACCTGCTGATGGTGTCACCCGAGAAGTGGACTCCAAACCAAAGGGAACGTGCGGAGATACTCTTTGAACTGTACCCTGACATAGAGACGGCGTACAGCCTGACACACTCTCTGAGGATGATCTTTGCCCAGAAGTGCGACAAGGAAGCCGGGCGTAAGAGCATCAAGAAGTGGTACGCCAAAGTGAGCGAGTTTGATAACAAAGCCTTCAATGACATAGCCGCAGCCATGTACGACAGAGAGGATGAAATCCTCAACTACTTTGTCAACAGGTCGACCAATGCATCGGCAGGACCGCTCAATGCAAAAATCAAGGACTTCAGGGCTCAGCTAAGAGGTGTTATTGACAAGAAATTCTTCATCTTCAGACTGGTCAAGATTTTCAGTTAATCCACGCGGTTATACAGTGACCCACTTTTTTATTTATATTCGGTAATTTGGCCAAATATTTTTCGGTAATTTGGCTTTATTTTGCTCGGCAATATGAATTTTTCCGAAATTCTCAATGATCCAAAGCCGAATTTCTCAAAGGAAAAACTATACGCACAGTCCTTACATTTGATTAACGGCATCCACATTCTTCTCCATTACACGGATGCATAAATCAGTTGTGTGGAGAATATAACGCAGTCATAAAACATTCTTTGAAATGTTACTTGTTTGCTACCTGTAATTATATAAGCCTATTGCAAGTAATTATATTACAGTAACATACAAATATCTAATAGGATAAAAGCCTAATACGCCAAGCACACTTGGCTGTTAGGCTCTCCGAGGGGGGGTGTCTGCCTTGTGAAAGAGCAAGCTCTGGCAGGAATGAACACTTATCGTATTTACATTAATCAGCAAAACATTATGCCTACAGGTAAAAAAGCAATGCTCGAAGTCAGCAAAATGAAGATGACTCCAGCACTCAGCGCAGAACATCAGCGCAAATGGGATGAGTCCCGATGGGAATGTAAACTTGATGACCCTGAACGTAATTACAACAAGAGTCGTGCGCATCTCAACTTCGAGGTACGCAAGGGAGGTGTCATTGCTCCAGTAGATCAATCGGTCTGCATCAAGGAAAAAGTTGATGCACGTATTGCAGAATGGAAAGCTGAAAGGCTTGCTGCAACAGGAAAAGAGCCGATAGTCAGAAGCACGCAACATCTCTCTGTTTCTCAAATGGAGATTAAAGTTTTGGGATGCTGTTTGTATCTTGAGTCATATATTCTTATAACGTTTTCGTTGCTGTTCCTATTATTCTGTATCCTGTTGTTTTCTTTTTAGGTCGGCCATCACCATTCGGATGGTGTTTCGTTTAATCCCTTCAGGGCACCTACTCTTTACTTTTTTCGACGTTGCGCCCTTGGGCAAATCTTGAATAACGCTAGAAATCAGCGTGTATGTATAGCGGTCTACGAAATCGAACACATCTACTAATCCGTGCATAATAAGAATCGAAAGATGTTCTGAGATAGTATAAGCTGACAACTCGCGCTTCCGTGCAATTGTCTCAAGAGTATATCCTTGTTTGGCAAGCTCAAAAGTGTCTTGTACGGTTTGCGGGAGAGCCTTTTTACTCTTTGAGTTAGAACGGTCATCTAAATCTTTATCTATCTCTGCTTCTTCGATTTCTTCCTCTTGGTCAACAGACACTTCATCCGTTAGGATAGCAGAGTTTTTTTCTTCTAACTTTTCTAATTGACCTCTATTCCTAGGAATGTCGGCAAACTCCGTACTCAGATTATCGAATAGAATCTTTTCTTCATCTGTAATCGCCATCAGTCCATGTCCAATTTCCCTATGCCACTTCCTTAGTGCAATCTCATCATGGTCACCATCCATGAAGGGGAAGCGTTTGTTTTGAATCACAAACAAGCGGAAACGAGAAAGAATCTCAAAGAAGGAACCTGATGGGAACTCAACTATTTGCCCATCTCTATCGTAATCATATTTCTGAGCAATCCTCACAACACAAGCCTGCTCATCAACATTCAAACCATATCCTTCTTTCAAAAGATGGCCGAGCGTAGCGATAATCCGCTCACGTTGCATCGCCTCTGGAGCCACATAATCACTCAGACGGATGACAAGGTTCCCCTTATAATTCCAATAAGCCTTCTCCGTTATCTCCTTCAAAACCTTACGCCATTCTATCGAATCCCAAATTTCCAAGTCAACATCAAACGTTTTTCCCTGTATCGTTATCCGATTCTTTGGCTTTTTCTTGGTGCCCACCACGGAACACTCGGTAGTATCGCGTACTCCTCCTTTATCTTCTTTGGGATCTTCTGTCAAAACAGTTGTAATAGTTTCATCCTTGGCAGAAAATTCTTCCTTTGCTGGCGCAAATTGCTTAATAACTGCAATAAATCGCTCACCGTAGGTGTCTCGCTTGTGTTCACCTATACCAAAGGTGTTGCCGAAGGAGGGAAGTGTTGTGGGCATATCGGTAGCCAGCGCATGGAGCGTCTTGTCAGACATCACAACAAATGCAGGACAATTAATATCATCGGCTATTTCTTTTCTCAGCACCTTCAATCGCTCAAATAACTCCATGTTCTCACTTTGGCCACTATTGGTAACTGTCGAGACTTGTTCTTCCATCATCCGACTACGGCGGGCTATTACGCTATAGTCTTCACGGCTGATAACCACCAGCTGTACTTTAGCTTTCCCATGAACTACATCTTGGCCAAGTTGAGTAACATGCAGATGGTTGTCTTCATTGTAGGCAATTTCGATGAATCCCATCTGCAACATTTGAAGCAGATAGTCGTGCCAGTCTCTCAACGGCACATCCCTTCCAGCTGCAAATGTTTTGATTTGTGCATAGCCACGTGATACGACTTCTGGTGAGAAGTTTCCATGCAGTATGTCGATAGTCAACGTGAATCCTACTTGCTCACCCGTCCTGAGTATGGCCGAAAGAGCCTTTTGAACAAGTTCTGTTCCATCGAATGTAGATGGCGGAGTATGGCAGGCATCACAGTTTCCGCAGCCCTTGTCGCTTATCTCTCCAAAATAGTTCAGCAGAATACGTCGACGACAGACCTGAGCTTCAGCATAATCCTGCATACGCTGCAGTTTTTCCATGTTGATTTCCCGTTGACCACTTTCCTCTGCGAAACGGCGTAGAGTGATAATATCCTGTAAGTTATAAAACAAGATTGTTTCACAAGGCAGTCCATCGCGACCACCACGTCCTATCTCCTGATAGTAGTTCTCAATGCTCTTGGGAAGGTTATAGTGAACAACGAAGCGCACATTGCTCTTGTCAATTCCCATTCCAAAAGCAATTGTTGCACAGACCACCTGGATGCGGTCATTGATAAAATCCTCTTGTACACGATTCCGTTCATTTGTCGGCAGTCCCGCATGATAAATGCCCACCGATACTCCTTCTTTCTTAAGTTTTTCAGCAACCTTCTCCGTGGTTTTCTTTGCCAGACAATAGATGATACCACTCTCTCCTCGATGACGATAAATTAAACTCAGTATCGTGCGAAATTTCTCTTTGGCTGCATATCCTCTTCTAACATCTAAACTCAGATTCGGGCGGTCAAACGAGCTGATAAAGATTTTCGGTTCCTTGAGGTGTAGCTGTGTAATAATGTCGGCTTTGGTTATCTTGTCAGCAGTTGCTGTAAGAGCCATAATAGGCACATTGGGGAAAAGTTCATGCAAATTACCTAACTGCATGTATTCGGGTCTAAAGTCGTGTCCCCATTGAGAAATGCAATGTGCTTCGTCAATGGCAAAGAGCGATACTTTCAGCATGGTTTGCATCCACCTCAATTCCGTCATCAGCCGTTCTGGTGAGATATACAGCAGCTTAATGTCACCCCGTAGGCATCGTTCTGCAATTTGCCGATTGGCTATCTCATCGTTGGCGCTGTTCAGAGCTTCTGCTGCAATGCCATTGGCTCGCAATGCCTCCACCTGGTCCTTCATCAGCGAGATAAGTGGTGAAACCACTATAGCCGTACCTTCCATCATCAAGGCTGGTATTTGGAAACATATCGATTTACCTCCCCCAGTAGGCATCAGCACCAGCGCATCCTTTCGCTGGAGCACATGATTAATAATCTCTTCCTGCAAAGGGCGGAAGGAGTCGTAACCGAAATAAGCTTTTAATACTTGCTTGATATTATGAATATTCATCTCGCTCTTTTATTGTATTCTTGATTTAAGCAATTCCACCACTTTCACATCCGCTGGTAGCCACTTGACGCTATCCAACTCGTCTCTTGACAACCACCTAGCTGCCTCATGTTCATTCAGATGTAGAGAATCTGTCATCAGTGAACAAAGATAGCAATGCATGGTCAAATGGAATTTAGGGTAGTCATATTCCACCGTGCAGAGGAATTCATCCACGCTGATCTCTGCAGATAGTTCCTCGTGAATCTCCCTCACGAGCGCTTCTTCTGGTGTCTCCCCAGCCTCCATCTTTCCGCCAGGAAACTCCCACCAGTCCTTCCACTCGCCGTATCCTCGCTGAGTAGCGAATATCTTATCACCTTTGCGGATTATCGCTGCTACGACTTCAACATGTTTCATATTTCTCTAATAGATTATTTACAGACATGTTCACCCTTCACTATCCTGCGAGTTTCCTTTCGTGCGTCCCTCCACTTTGGATAGTATTTGTCCATCAAAGCATGGAAACGGACATTATGGCTAGGTTCTAACAAGTGACATAGTTCGTGAACCACGACATGCTCGACACACCTATTTGGAAGCAACAGCAGATATGTAGAAAAGCAGATGCTACGTTCTTTCACGTTGCACATACCCCAACGAGATATCATCGGCTTATAACGGATAAAGGACGGTATGACACCAATAACCTCCGTATAATGTTCTATCAGAGGCTCAATCAACGCTCTTACTTTTTCCGTTGCCTCTACCTTTTGAGGCTTCGTGGTCAATGGTAGTTGATTGAAGAAGTCAATTCGCTGCTTCTGTCGCTCAGCTGTCTTCTTTCTTGCCTCAACAATCCATTCCTGATGCTGGCTGATAAAAGCTTCTATTTCTTCTTTTGACATACCGATAGGAGCAAACACGTGCACATCGCCATTCTTAACGATGCGCATCGACAACCTGCCAGTCCGTCTGTATGTCAATTGTATAATCATAGTCTTTTTCTTAATTTGTCAAACCAAAATCGTATTGTAGATAGTCAGGTAACTCTTCTTCCATGTGGATATCGAAGATAAAAGCACGTTTACGTTCTTCATTCTGAGATTGCCTTGGATTATCCAAATGGCCAATACCAACGTATGTAAATGGTAGGGTGATGCCGTTTTCACTTTCTACTTTACGAATAAATAAATGGGTGTATTTGCTCGTCTTTAGTTTATTCAACTCGCCATCGCTTATGTTGGCCTTACATTCCCATTGGAAAACTGAAGGTTCGAGGAACTTATCTTTGTAGTTCAGATGTTCCATTCCTTCTGCAACATCCTTTTTGATGGAAGCGAAAATATACACATCACCTTCTGCACCATAATAAGTACCAACAGCTGTATAACCTGGATTAATACACCTTTTTATCTGGACCTGGTCATACCTGTAGTCGTTCCAAAGAAGAAACATTCCAGTATTATTAGCATAGTCAGCTTTATATTTGGTTAAGCCATATTCGAGAAGATCTACCAGATAATTATTAAACTCATTGTTTAGTTCACATCCCAAGCTGAGCGTATCGCCATCAGCAATAACTGTATGGCTCTTTGCCAAATATTTCAATGCGTGGAAAAATTCTACCTCATTATAATTTTGGACTTCATTCTTGACCTTTTCTTCTATCAAACTAATACTGCTATCGCCTTCTAACAGGAATTTGCAAATCAAATAGTCATGGGGACGTACTAGTTGCAACAGCCCTGACAAATAGTTGATGACATTTTCTTGCTCAGCGTTGAACTCCACCAAATTCTCTTCCTCAATGCCTTTCAAAAAACCATAGTAGGAGTTCGTTTTCTTGTTGCCTATCTTAATCTGCATGAACTTTAGCAGGTCTGGAGCGCTGTCACTGTTCAGATAGTCCATGTGTTTGGGATATGTGGGAGAATTGATGTACTTTTTGAAGTTGTTGTAGTCTTGCTTCATGTATTTGAGACTATAGAAATTCTCGTTCTCTACATAGTTCAAAATTTCTTCCTTCGATAGACTGTCAATATTGATTTCCACGCCATATTGCTCTAATCCTAAAGGTTTGAAATCATCCCTTACCAATGCCACCAACAGTCGTTTTTCCATGACAAACTTTTGAGCCAAGCCACCCAAAGCCAGTGCAATCTGCGCGCTGCGTTTATAGTTGTTACCAATAAAGTCCACAACTGGGATATAGTCCTTGTTGTCATACTTTCGCAATCCACGCCCCAACTGCTGAATAAAGATGGTTGAAGATTCTGTGGGGCGCAAGAACAATACCATATTCACACCTGGAATATCAACACCCTCATTAAGAATATCAACAGCGCAAAGCACCTCAAAAGTGCCTTCTCTGTCACTCTGTAAATCTTCGTAAGCTCTTACGCGTTCTCCTGTATCATTCTTGCCCGTCAGATATGCAGTTTTATAAAATGGTTCTAGGGCCTCGGCCATCATCTTTGCATGTGATACCGTCTTACAGAAAGCCAGTGCCTTAAGTTTTTGGTTAGGTACACGATGCTTCTCGATATGCTCCACAATAAACTCACAATGGTCCTCAGTTACAAACTGTGAAATCATCCTACGCTCGTTTTCTTTGGAGAAGTCCACTCGGTCGTCACGTATGCCATAATATTTAAATGGAACAATCAGATCATTAACCAAAGCATCACGCAATCTCAGTTCATACGGCACATTATTTCCAAATAATTCATAGACATCCTGATTGTCCATACGTTCAGGCGTAGCCGTCAAGCCTAGCAAAAACTCTGGTTCAAAGTAGTCAATGATTTTCTTGTAGGAATCAGCGGCGGCATGATGACATTCGTCAATGATGATATAGTCGAACTGTTTCTTGTCAAACAATTCCAATGACCTACACATCGAAACGTTCGTTGAGAATAGGAACGATGCGTCCAAATCCTTATGCTCGCCGGTGTATTCGCCCATGAAAACATCTCCACCGAATACAGTTTGGAATGTAGAGAGAGAACGTTTAAGTATTGAACCTTCATGGACAATATACAAAAGATGCTCTGGTGAGAAATTCAACGCATCAAAGGCTGCCAGATATGTTTTACCACTGCCCGTAGCTGCAACAACGAGTGCTTTGTCTTGTCCCATTGCTCTATAACGATTCAGTTCACGCAGGGCCTTTCTTTGCATAAAGTTGGGCTTAATCTCGTGTGAAGCTAAGTCATAATCCATATCCCAACGTTCAATAGCGAAATTCAGTCGTTGGGCATATTTGTTAATCAAAGCAATATCCAACGGCAGGGTTTTCTCCCACAGAATATCAAATTCCTCTTTGGCTTTCAGAAGAGTTTCATCGTCATTGGAGACTCTAAGCATCATGTCCCACTCTATATTCTTCAGCAGTGCAAACCTCGTGATGTTTGAAGAACCAATAATCAACTCCGATTCTACACCATAATCAAAAAAATACCCTTTTGAATGGAAACCATACTTTTCGTAGTTTTTTTCATCGTAGAAACAATCATAATCCAGATGACACTGAAAGTTAGGATGATTAGCCAAACCCAAAAAGAATTTCAAAGACTCAACATCCGTAAAGTTTTGATAGATTGTCGTTATCAGCTTTCCTTTCACACCGCGTTCAATGGCTGCCTTAATATCTTGCGATAGTAAAACGAGACCTGCTCTTTTTATGAAACTAACTGAAAAGCAAAATGACTGACACGTTCTCAGACTATTTTTAATTTTGTCCAAGAATGTTTGCTCTGAATAGTTTGTTAAGAACAGCGATTCCATATCTTTTACAAGTATTTATTATCCGAATTAAAGGTGTTGTTGTTTCTCTTATCTTCTGATATTTTAGACAAGACTACATTTGCCAAACAAACTGCATATTCTGTTTCAGAGTCTTGAGGTCTCCAAGCCAAAATATAGTTCACTTTTGCACTCGTAACTTCATAGCCCTTATCAGTACACGCCTTTAGTTTGTCTTTTCCTGACGCAGATAGCGCAATGATGTTGATACTTTGCTCATTCAGCAAATATCCGTCTTTGTATTGCAGGTTATCACCACTTCTTAACCGAAGCACAATGTCCTTTCTTCCCTTGAAGAAATTAAGGATAACATCATGCATGTTTAATGCAATTGATATAGAAGAATACTCTGTGGGAGGATTGGTTACCAGATAAAGGTTCCGCTTGGCACGAGTTAGACCTACGTAATAGGCTCGCATATCATTGATGTCCCTACCGTCGGGTACAGGTGACAAGAGATAAACGGTATCGAATTCGCGCCCTTTTGCCTTATGGATTGTACTTACAAACACCGATTGGTCATCAGCTGCAATGAAATCTTCGATATTCGACTCGAAGATAAATTCTCGCAAATCACTGCGATAATATACCTGCCGAGTTGCCTCAAAGTCAGCAAAGAAATGCTTTATGACGTTCAGACAAGTGCTTGATGCGTATGTTTCGAACGTACGTTGTTTTGCTTCCTGCCACTTTTCTTTTGATATGGATATTTCGTTCCTGCCAAGTTGTTTTAGGAAATAACGGACTTCAGCAAGATTACCAAAGCAGAATCCTCCCATCGACTGAGCAACAGTAGCATGTAAGCCTCGTTGCTCCAGTTCGTAGGCTACCTGCATTGTCTCTTCGTTGGTGCGGGTAAGAATCGCAGTACTTCCTTGTACATTTATTTCTGTATCAAGGAGTGATTTCAATGTCATTACTTTACCATTTTCTCTTGTAGCAGATTGAATGGTTGTACGTTTCAAGCGACCAGGAATGCGCTGTACAAAGCGATTGGCACAATCAACTACAGCTTTCGCAGACCTATAGTTATCTGTCATCTCGTACAACTTTGCACCTTCTTGCTCCACTAGCGATTGCATATATCGTGAGTCAGAACCACGGAAACCATAGATATTTTGGTCATCATCACCCACTGCAATGACACGCATTTCTTCATTCTGCCGCATCAGAGCCTGAACTAGTCGGAAGTCATCTTCGCCCATATCTTGAGCCTCGTCAATAACCAGTACACTCTTAGCTATCTTCGACTGCTCCACCTCGCCATTTTCTATCATCTCTGCAGCACGTCTTACCACATCTTTTGCCTCATCCAGATTTCCTTGTTTACCAACAAGGTCAAAACTATACGAGTGGAATGTCTTGATGTCAACATAATGGGCTGCATTGCCCACCAAATCTATGAGTCGTTTTTTGAACTCTGTTGCCGCAGCTCTTGAGAATGTAAGCATCAGTAGTTGCTCGTGTTTTACATCCTCCAGCAACAACAATGAAGCCAGTTTATGCACTAACACGCGCGTCTTACCGCTTCCGGGTCCAGCTGCCACCACAATATATTTCGACTCTTTGTCATCGATAATCTCACATTGGCGGTTGGAGAGTTCACCAAACAGCTTGTTGTATTTTGCAGGTGTAATATTTTGATCTATCTGTGCACGCCGTTCTTCCTTGAAATACTGACTGATAAACTTGCGGAAGTCCATAGTGAAGTAGTCGTTCACGAATCGAAGCGCTGCATCATAGTCACGAACCATCAAATTTGCATATTCACCCACAATATGAATCTGGCGTATACGTTGCTTGTAGAATTCATCCAATAAGCGATACTGCTCCTTACCATATCTGGTACGACGATCGGCAATACGCCCGATCTGCATAGTGTTATAGATAACGATGAACCCACCTTCAATCTTCATCAGTTCCGTCTTGGTAAGATAAAGCAGCGCTTCCTCAATATCAGCAATTACAGGTTTCTCTTGGTCAGCAAACATTGATTCCTGACGACTGGAAATAAGTTGTTGAAGCAACTCTACAATAGAGAAGTTCACAAGCGTCATTTCTTTATTGGGGTCTCGACTGACATTGAGCGTATCCAAAATAAAGCGGCATATACCCATACGTCGTTCAAATCGGGCCTTCGTAACTTCTTGCGAAGCTTGCAGACGTACACTCACACTATCGCTGAAACTATGTTCCTGTTTGTGTATATAACCCTTCAATGACAGGAAATGAAGCAACATCCTCAAGCGCTTGACATTTGAACATGTAAGACCGGCCTTTTGAGCTTCCTCATTCAGTTCTTTATAATTTATTCTTTGTGCTTCTCCACCAAATCGTTGCAGAAGGAATTGCTCTAACTTTAAGATGATGTCAAGATTGCGTTGAGAAGTACTCTTGGATATCCATGCTTGCATGTCACGACTGTCAGCCAACAAGCCATCCTGCCGCATCAGGTTAATATTCCTGATAACGGTTGCCTTGCTCATTCCAAGGATATCTGCCAAATAGTCAACACGACTCTCAGCTTCTGCCCCTCGACCTTCAACTGTTGCACGTGCACTGATAAGTGATTTGATGATACGGGCAGCTTCTTCACGTGATTGCTCATCAAATAGTGGAGAAATAGTCAATTTTCGACGTGCCTCATCCATATTCTTCACAGCAATACCTGTTGCAAATACGTGAGGCGAGTTACTGCCTCGTTGAATGTACCCTGCATCCTCAAGTGCTGCTGTTGCGGCCTTAACACGAGTCTCAATGTCGTCTATTTCATCTCCCCATCCAGCCTGACGTGCTATATCTAATGGCGAACAGCTTACCTTATCTCGTTTAGCCGTAAGATCCTTGATAGCTTTCCATACTTGCTGAATCTCACTAATGCTGAGTTTCGTCTGATTGAGAAGCATAAAGTGCTTATCAAGGTCACTGTCAGCATACAGTACAAAGCATTCTGCCTGCATTTGTGGATCACGTCCTGCACGGCCAGCCTCTTGCACATAGTTCTCCAACGAGTCACTGATATTATAGTGAACTACCAGTCCAACGTCTTTCTTGTCAACGCCCATACCGAATGCAGAAGTGGCTACAATCACCTGAGCTTCACCACTCATAAAAGCGTTCTGGTTCTTTACTTTCTCAGCAGACTCCATTTTTCCATTGAATGGCAAAGCTCTTATGCCGTCGTTAACCAAGTGCTGTGCTAATTCGCGAGTACGTTTGGTACGTGACACATATACTATTGAGGGACAATTATGCCCAAGAATCAATGAGCGAAGTAGGTTATATTTCTCATCAGCCGTATCAGCATGTAGCACGGAGTAGCGAAGGTTCTTACGCTCTGCATTGGCGGCAAACACCTTCAGTTCCAAGCCCAACTTTGCTCTGAAGTAGTCGCAAATATCACTGATTACCTTTTGTTTGGCTGTCGCTGTGAAACAAGAAACGGCGATGGGCTGTTCTAATTGTTTCTTTTCCTGCAACTGACGAATGAAATCACCGATATACAAATAGTCCACACGGAAATCGTGGCCCCATGCAGAGAAGCAGTGTGCCTCATCTATCACAAAACGAACAACATGGCGCCCCATCAACAGACGCTCAATGGTCTTACTGCGTAACATTTCCGGAGCGATGTATAGCAAATTGGCAGTTCCATCAGCCACCTGTTCTATCGCCGTTGCACGTTCGATAGGATCTAACAGTCCATTGATGGTCACCGCATCACTAATTCCACGAGCAGCCAAGTTGTCTACTTGGTCTTTCATTAGTGACTGCAAAGGCGAAATAACCACAGTCAGCCCATGTGTATTTCGTCCAGCCATCAAAGCTGGCAATTGAAATGTGAGGCTCTTGCCACCACCTGTAGGAAAAATTGTCAGCAAGGATTCTCCCCGAATAGCAGATTCCACTGCCTGCTGTTGCATAGGAACGCCATCGAAGATACGGAACTCATCATAGCCAAAGAACTCTTTCAGCCCGTAATGAGCATCTAACCGCTGATTACAATACTCGCAATCACCACAAGATGTGTTGCACAGTGTGTTCATCACATTCACCACCTGTGGGTAATTCCGTATAACCCATGCTGGAGTGATAGAAAATATATCGTCAGCACCGATTACAGCCAAACAATACGCTAACTCAATAGGATACTGTTTGACCAAGGTCTCAAAATCTGTGTGACTGCATACTTTCCCCTCATATTCCTTTAGAATTAATTGTTTCCAATCTGGTTTAGATGAAAATAATGCTGAGATCCAACTGACATTTGGCGAATATCCTATATACTTGAAAAAACCTCCAAACTCCTGTGTTTCTTTCAGCAGGTAAAAATAGATTTCCTTTCTATTATCCGATAACTGATTCCAAGCTACCACTTCATCATTCAGCAAGTCACGAGCTTTTATCGAGTCATTCACCGGATTGTTCAGTTCGTCCACTTGCAACTTATCATCCTTCACTAGATGATGATAAGGTCGTTTGGGGAAAAGTAAAGGTGATAGAAACAGTGTATCAACAATTGTAGGATTGCCTCTCAATGAAACAAATTTCAAATCGAAATTGATGATATTGTGTCCACACACCGTATCGCATTTTGACACAAAGGCATCGAAGTCAGCCTTGGAACTAGAGTGCAACACTGCACCATCCTCCCTGACAGCTCCGTAATCCGCCACTTTCTTCGTCCGCGGATTCACCTCAGTATCAATAAATGCAATCATATCTTCATTTTTGTTTTTATTCTTTTGTTTACTTCTTACAATCTTGACCTTCGATCGAACCAGCTCTCGTTCGGCATAGTTCAAACTCGTTTGTCTCTGCCCTCGCTTACTTGCAGCGTTCTATCCCTCGTCTATCTTCGAACCGACTACGAACCCACTCCGAACCATCTTCGAAGGCATAAGCCTACTTTGGGCTCAGGGTTCAGGATTCATGTTTAACTTTAAGACGATCTCCTTCCAACTTGTGACAAAGCTGGGGACAAACTGGGGACATTATCACCGCCATTTTACCGCCAACATTACCGCCATCATCGTAAGCCATCAGTATCAGGTAGCCATTTTTTCGCGAGTTTGGCAGGTCGTTAGCAAAGGCACAGATCGCCTTCTGAAACTTATCCATGTCACCTGTTGACGTGGTTCGCTCCACACGATAGGTTTCCGTGCTATGCAACAACTCTTGTATCTCGTCTTTTGTTATCATTTGACTTATTTCTCTTGATTGAATTCTTCCTGTCTCACCAACTCCTGCACAGGCACTTCAAGCGCATTGGCTATTGCAATGAGGGCTTCAAGGCTGGGCTGGGTGGTGTTGGTGACCCATTTGGAAATAGTTGCCTGGTCTTTTCCCAACTTATCTGCCAACCACTTGTTGTTCAGGTCATGTTCTGCTAGAACGATTCTTATCCGATTTAATTTTGCCATGATAGATTTCTCTTGTTCGAGGGCAAAGATACAAATAACTATTCATAATTCAGTAGAATACACTTAATTTTTATTGTTTGTGGTGAAAATTTGATGATTTTATCAAGTATTTGCTATTTTAGCTGTCATAAACAAGACATTTTGGCAACGTAATCGCATTCCTCTTCGAGCATAATTTAATTTACTGGTAATTTGCCAAAGAAAGAGATAATAGAGCTCTTTTACAGGTATTTCTGAATAAGAAAGTGCCAATAGTGGCAGATATTTAATGCGACCAAGACAAGCCTCACGACTAAAAAGACAAATAACGCAATATAATAGCATGTAACTCATTAAGCTGGACAGCTTGAATTGGTTGCCTGCTGAGCAGAGGAGGTATATATCATAAAGAGAACAATACCTACGATGGAAAGATGATTCTACATAAACTGAATAGTCCCAGAGCGTACAACAAACGCTCTGGGACTATTCAGTTTATGTAGCAAATGTCTGCCAGTTAAAGGAATGCGTAACGACACACAAAGAGAACAGCCAAAAGAATAGTGGCCCAATTGATGTTGTTGCGTTCATCCTTATCTTTGATGTTACCTGACAACAGATGAATGAGAACATATGAGATTACACCCATCAAGATACCATCAGAGATACTATATGTCAGCGGCATCAGTACGATACATATGAAACATGGGATGCCAGTTACATAGTCGGAGAAGTCAACCTTACGCACGTCGTGCATCATCATGACACCTACCAACACCAAGGCTGCTGCCGTGGCTTGACCAGGGATCGCCAAGAAAAGTGGTGCAAAGAGCAGTGCGATAGCGAAACACAGAGCTGTAGTGAAGCTTGTGAGACCGCTACGCCCCCCGACATTGACACCCGATGCACTCTCAACATAAGTTGTCACTGTTGAAGTACCGAGCATTGCACCGACTGTGGTACCAATAGCATCAGCCATAAAAGCTTGATTAAGATTCTTCACATTGCCATCTTCATCGACCATACCAGCACGGTTAGATACGCCAATAAGTGTACCAATCGTATCGAACATATCAATGAAGAGGAACGTCAGCACAACAACAACCATATCAACCGAGAGGATGTTGTGCCACTCGAACTGCCAGAAGATGGGCTCAATAGAGGGAGGAGCAGAGAGGATACCACCATAATTGGTGATGCCCAAAGGAATGCCTACGGCAGTTGTAACGAGAATACCTATGAGCAGCGAGCCTGTGACACCTCTGACGAGCAGAGCTGCCGTGAGCACAATACCGAAAATTCCCAGTAGCACAGCTGGATCATGAAGATTGCCCAAAGTGATGAAGGTTGCCTCTGAAGAGGTAACGATACCAGCACTTTTTAGACCCACAAAGGCAATAAACAAGCCTATGCCCGGACTAATGGCACGGCGCAAAACCAACGGAATGGCATTGACAATGTACTGTCGCAAACCGGTAATGGTGAGTAGAATAAAGATAATACCCTCAATGAGTACAGCTGTAAGCGCGAACTGCCAACTATAACCCATAGTAAGCACTACAGTGTAAGCGAAGAAAGCATTAAGGCCCATACCTGGGGCCAAAGCAAATGGCAACTTGGCGTAGAATGCCATTACCAACGTGGCTACAACTGCCGAGATACAAGTGGTGGTAAACACAGCACCAGCATCCATGCCAGTGGCAGATAGAATACTAGGATTGACAGCCAGAATATAGGCCATCGTGAGGAATGTGGTAATGCCACCAATTACCTCTTTGCGAAATGTCATTGTGGCGGGATTAAACCCAAAAAGTTTTTGTATCATAATATTTATTTAAATGGTTGCAAGGTTGAGCTTTTTCTTACCATTGTGAAAGATTTTGCAAAATTAACACCTTTAGCTGACATTTCCAAATAATAATTATTATTTTAGGTTTTATTATTTCTATCCGTGAGCATCCCTACAAATAATAGGCCTTTGCCATGACAATCATATAATAAAAAAATCAGCTATAATCACAAGTACTATAGCTGATTAGGTTATAAGCAACGGTTTATATCACATACAGGCAGATGGTCCCATATACGAACGTTTCATCCCACCAAAGTCTATGACAATTTTCTGTAGCATGGTGCCAGGATCCTGACATACAATACGAACGGTATGACGCCCTGGATTTTTGATATATAGTGTACATTTGTTGATACGCGTGTTGCGCTGCACACTCTCATACCATTGCTGTGCATACTCCCACGAGTTGGTGGCTGGATGCATCTGTACCCCATCATCTATGCGTACACCATACTGTGTTTCGATGTTGGTGCGCTCATGCCCTGCAAATCCGCGATCCACACTCGTTGTAAATGTAGGCATAACGTAGGTATAGACATCTACCATACCTTGTTCCCATGTATAGAAATCGTACTCCAAATATGGGGCATTAGTAGAACGACTGTTTTGACGGGGCTGTGTAGGGTCGCCCATGATGATGATAGTATCCTCGCAACCTAAGTTCGGTACCTCCATCATCTTCACCTGCTGATTCTCTTTTTTGCGTGCATAGCCCGCAGCGGGTATCACCACTACCCCATTATCCTCTATATAAAGTCCCTTGAGCTCATCGACAGAAGGCGACAACGGGTTGAAAGCACTTACAAGGACAGCCTTCTCGCAACCATCGTTGCCCACAAAGGTGATGAAACCTGTTTCCTCTACACTCTGGGGCACCTTTGTCCAATCTACAGAAACACGAATACGCTGTTGCTGGTCGGTAGTACCTGCCGTTTCGCTGAGCACAATCCAGTCCTTACTTGTTGTAGTTTTCCATTGTAGAGTACCCTTTCCCTGATTATATACATCTATATAATACTTATAATCAGGGTGATACTTCGAGAAAACGGGCAGCGACTGCATAGTGCGAGGACCACAGGTACCATATTCACCCTCGGCTAAAATGCCCAGAGTGGGCTGGTCGGCCAATTCCGCATCACGCAACTCAGGCAGATTATAATACGAAGCTGTGACACCCTGAACCATACTCATGATATGTTCCCACTTGCCACTCTCCAACGCATTATAATTCTTAGTAATAATTTGCAGAGAGTCGTAACAGTTCTGCACTTCGGCCTTTACACTGGCTGTAGCAGCACGATGTTGTTGGGCATACCATCGGTTTTTCTGTGCGCCAATGGTCATGCGGTTCATAAGTTCACAACCTTTTACTGGATAATAAACCGCCTCATAAAAACAACTGCGTTTCTCGGCAGGCATCTTAGCAAACAGGTCTTCCGCAATAGTAGCGATTCGATGATAGTCAAAGAGACGACGCTCGGCCTCACCATAATTGCTGAGCGAGAACTCGGTATCGGTGGTCTGCTCTATCGGACGATCATCACTGGCCCACTCTTGTCCCCACCCCATACCTTCTGGGCGACGTTGGAAGGCCAGACGATAGAATGTGCGGAATATGTCATGATAGGCATCCTTATAGTCATCGCCCAAAAGCTGACAAGTCCACTCGGTACGATAGTCAGCACAACGCTGATAGTCGAAGGCATCCAGGTCGTAGGCCATAGCCAGAAATAGGTCGGTAGCAAACTCACACGACTTGATATCTCCTGCATTCAGCAGCCAAATACGATCGGCTGTCAGGTCATAAGCCTTCTTCAGTTCTTCGTACATGTGACATGGCGACTGTGTATTCATCCACAGATGGTCGTGTGGACGTCCAAGATACGAAGCATGATAGTACACGCCACTACGCCCGGAACGTTTCTGTTCGTCTGGACTTGACAAGCGCTTCATGTAGCCATAGTTATCATCGGGCCAGATAATTGTCACGTCATCGGGCAGCTGCAGCCCTTTGTCATAAACATCAAGTACCTCTTTATAGGGCGTAAAAGCCTGTGGAATTGTCTCAGCCGGCCTACCTGTGGCCTGTGCCACCATCTGTCGCTGAGCCATCAAAGCTGCTTGCATCGTGTTCTTACGTTCAAGCATATCATCGCTACCGGTCATGGCTACATCATGCAAACCACGCAAAGCCAGCGTATAGACATTTTCGAATGGTGCCAGCACCTGTGCACGCGCATTCAGCACACTATCCACACCACGACGGTTGTTATTATAATCCCATGCGCCAAACTTGCCACGATCCCACTCGCTGGCGGTGTTGAGCAACAAAGGTTCGCAATGACTTGACCCCATGACAATGGCAAAAGTGTCGGCCACCAACCGATTTTCCGGCAAACGATGAAATGCCAGCGAGGCTTCATGCATAGCCGGACACAAGTAGTTGGCATTCAGGCGAAGCAACAATTCGCAGACAGCGGCATAGGTGCGGGGTCCGATATTGCCAAGATCCTTTTCATAGTTATGACGCGCCCATTTTAACAAGCCCCAGTCCTCATCGTTGATAAACACGCCACGATAGCGCACACTAGGAGTACGCGAAGTGAAAGGTTTCACCTGAAGCATACATGAGCTACGCTTTGTTGTTGGCGCATCTAGCCACCAACGCCAAGGACTGACACCTATGGCCCTACTGATAGACAGCACGCCATAGGCCGTTCCGCGACGATCGCTGCCAACCACCACCACTGCTTTCTTCACGCCTTTTACCGGCGACTTGAGCATAGTCACATGATAGCGCTCCCAGGCGCCTGTGAGTCCTGTGGTGTCTATCCGTCCAGCCTTGACCAACTGATCAATGGTACGACTGTGACCCAATGTTCCGGCTATGATAGCATAGTCGGCACCTGCAGTCCCCTGTTGTACCTTCAGCGATGTGCCCGTCACGCAAGCCACATCCTCTGCCAGCATCCTTGCACTGCGTTCTACCACCAAGGCATCATTGTTATCATAACAAATCACGGCCTTTTCTTTTCCTTTGACTAAGGGGAAATACTCTCCCTTCTTCCCAGCCAATCTCACTTGGGCTGGAGCTTGGAGAAGGAAACCTCCAAGCGCTACTACTAACAAGCTTTTCTTAATCACTAATACTTTAATACTTTTAGTTTGGTTTTCAGCCTGCAAAGGTAATATTAAGAAATCGAAAAAGCAAAAATAGTTAGTGATAATTTGAATATTATTCGTAACTTTGCACCATGTAATAAAAGCAATAAGGGATTAATCATATGGAGATATACATAATCGTAGCACTGGTGCTTTGCGGACTGATGGGCATTGCTGGATACATCATAGGTAATCGCGGCAAAGAGGCTTATCTGCACACCATTACTACTCTAACAGCAGAACGTGATGTGCAGAAGACTAATGCCGAGAACGCAACGCGCCTCCTTGAGTCACAGAAAACAGAACAAGAGAAAGCTACGAGTGCTCTGAAAATGGAGCATGAGAAAGCCATCGGGGCGCTGAAGGAGGAACATGAGAAGAACCTGAAAAGACAACAGGAAGCCTTCGAGCAACAGATTGCCACCCTGAAGCAGATGAACGAGGAACAGGTGAAGACGCAATTGGACCTGATTAAGGAACAGATGCAGACCACCTCTGAGCGTGTTCTCAAATCCAGACAGGAAGAGTTGGGGGTACAGAACCAAGAACAGGTATCGAAGATTATCGACCCTCTGCAGAAAAGTCTGAAGGATATGCAAGAGGCTTTGAACCGCAGCAAGGAGCAACAAGCTGAAGCTCTGACCCGATTGGACGAAAGTATCAAGATAAACCTCCAGAAGAGTATGGCCATCGGCGAGACGGCCGACCGACTGACACGCGCCTTGACTGGAGAGGTGAAAGTGCAGGGCAATTTTGGCGAGCTGAAGCTAAAACAACTGCTGGAAGACTTAGAACTAAAAGAGGGCGAACAGTTCGACACACAAGAGACGCTGAAAGACAAGGACGGACGCAGCGCGAAGGGTGAAGATGGACGCGGATTGATTCCCGATTTCATTCTGCACTTCCCCAACAACCGTCATGTGGTGGTTGACTCAAAGATGTCACTCACCGACTACGAACGCTACATGAATGCCGATGACGACTCACCAGAAAAGAGTCAATACCTCAAGGCTCACATTGAAAGTGTAAGGGCACAGGTGAAACGACTGGCTAAGAAGGAATACACCAAATATCTGCCCAGCGGCTACAACCGTTTGAATTTCGCCATCATGTATGTGCCAATAGAAGGAGCGCTGAACCTGGCATTGCTGAATGATGCCACCTTATGGCGCGAGGCCTACGACCAGGGCGTCATGATACTGGGACCCCAAACCATGTATATGAACCTGCGTGTGCTGGAGATGATGTGGACACAAGTGCGCCAACTCAAGAATCAGCAGACCATGATGGATGCTGCCAACACGGTGATAGACCGCGTACAGGACTTTGGCATACGCTTCATGGATGTGGAGTCGAGTATGAACGACACCATTAAGAAGATGAACAAGCTAAAGATTACCACTGCCGACAGTGGCCCCAGCATCATTACTGCAGCCAGAAACCTGCTGAAGGCGGGAGCTATGGAAAACAAAAAGAAAAAGTCTCTGACAGAAATGGACGACTCACTATTTATCGATAGCAACGAATAAACTAAAAAAGGAGAACGATTTTGAAAAGCAAAGACCTTTTAGCTTATATTCGCGAAGGACGCACCATGACGCAACAAGAGAAGCTGCAACTCATTGTGCAGTTGTCTATTCCTTCTATTCTGGCACAAATCTCTGCCACCGTCATGTTCATCATCGACGCTGCCATGGTAGGCCATCTCGGTGCACGTGCCACAGCAGCCATCGGTCTGGTAGAAACCTCCACATGGCTGTTGGGTGGCATTTCGTCGGCAGTATCAATGGGATTCTCTGTTCAGGTGGCCCACTTTATTGGTGCCAACGACTTCGAGAATGCCCGCCGGGTGCTGCGTCAATCGCTGGTATGCGCTTTCTCATGGAGTGTATTTCTTTCTTTAGTATGCATTGCTATTCACAGCTACCTTCCCTACTGGTTGGGTGGCAGCGAGGAGATAGCACACGATGCCTCCATGTACTTCATGCTGATTGGCGTGTTTGGCATTTTCTTTCAAATGGAAGGCTTGGCCGGTTCTATGCTGAAATGCTCAGGCAACATGAAGGTTCCTTCGATACTGAACATCAGCATGTGTGTGATGGACGTGGTGTTCAACTACCTATTTATATATATACTGCAACTGGGCGTCATGGGTGCGGCACTGGGCACGGGAATGGCAATGCTGATAACAGCCATCCTCATGCTCTACTTCCTGTTGGTGCGCAGCGACTTGCTTCGTCTGAAAGGCCACCCTGGCACATTCAAGCCCAGCAGCGACACCATCAGGACTGCCTTTAAGATAGGTGCCCCCATGGGACTACAGCACCTATTGATGGGTGGCGCACAGATTGTGAGCACCATCATCGTGGCACCATTAGGCACCATTGCAATTGCCGCCAACTCACTTGCCATCACCGTAGAGAGCCTTTGCTACATGCCTGGCTACGGCATTGCCGAGGCCGCCACCACACTCGTGGGACAAGGCATCGGTGCCGGACAGCGCATGCTGACCCGCTCATTTGCCAATTTGTCTGTCATGCTGGGCATCGGGGTGATGACCATGATGGGTGTCATGATGTGGATCTTCTCTCCCGAACTGATGGGCATTCTCTCTCCTGTTGAGGAAATCATCAGCGAAGGAACACGCGCACTGCGCATCGAAGCTTGGGCAGAACCCATGTTTGCAGCATCTATCGTATGTAATGGTGTGTTTATTGGTGCTGGCGACACCTTGAAACCAGCCATCATGAGTCTCTGTTCCATGTGGGGTGTACGCCTGACATTGGCATGGTGGCTGGCACGCGACTATGGCTTACGCGGGTTCTGGACTGCCATGGCCATCGAACTGACCTTCCGCGGTAGCATCTTCCTGGCACGCATGCGATACGGAAAATGGAACACCAAGAAGCTGACTCACTAATCATTCATAAAAGAGAAGTGCAGCCTTCGGGTCACTACCCTGAGGCTGCACTTCACAGATATTAATAACTAAAAACCTTTTCTAACTTGTTACCCTTTCTAACAACCTTTCTGTTTACCTTTTACTAATACCTTCTTGAAAACCTTACTAACAATCTATTTACTAACCTTAATCAAACTAAACTACTGAAATATCTTTTTCTTTGCTTTCTCTACGCCTTTCACAAGGCCCCTGATCAATCTTTTTTTACCTTAACTAATTACCTTATTGAAGATCTCTTTGTTTTCTTTTGACGATGCAAAGGTAGGCATTATTTCAATATGATGTATCAAAAATAATGCGAGAAAATGAAAAAAAGGGCTTCTTATTGACACAAATCAAGCATTTGTGTTCGCACACAACACCTTTTCCACCAAATTCGTCAGTTCCACAAATTGTGAAATGGTCAACTGCTCTGGGCGTAGTGTTGCAAACTGAGACGCGTTGATCATAGACATGTCCGTCAACATCTGCTTCAGAGAAACGCGTAGCATCTTGCGCCGCTGATTGAACGATGTCTTCACCACACGCTTAAACAAGTTCTCATCGCACCCCAGCTGTTGCACCTTATTACGTGTCATTCGGATGACTGCGCTCTGCACTTTAGGAGGCGGATTGAACACGCCGGGCTCTACTGTGAAGAGATACTCCACATCATACCAAGCCTGAATCAGCACAGACAGAATGCCATATTGCTTGTTGCCAGGCTCTGAAGCAATTCGCAATGCCACCTCTCGTTGTATCATACCGGTGCAACACGGTATGAGATCGCGATTATCTATCATCTTAAAAAAAATCTGCGATGAGATATCGTAGGGATAATTTCCCGTCAGCACAAACTGGCATCCGCCAAACACCTCTTGCAAGTCCATACGCAGAAAGTCCTCACCAAGGATATTCTCACGCAGTTTGGGGAAGTGCTCGTTCAGGTATTCCACCGATTCGCGGTCTATTTCTACCACCTTGAAAGGCCGTGGTTTCTCTACCAGATATTGCGTCATGACACCCATACCCGGACCGACCTCCAGAACAGGAATATTTGGACAAGCATCTACCGTGTCGGCAATGCGCTTAGCTATCGAGAGGTCAGTCAGGAAGTGCTGACCAAGATTCTTTTTGGGCCTTACTTGCTTCATTGGGTGCAAAGTTACGAATAAGTCGGAGAAATACAAAATGAAAACAAATAAAAAGTGCCTCTTGTCTTATAAGAAAGGATGAGAGAAGAAATCTCGAAGTTACTGACATTCGGAAATGAAAAAGAAAAAGTGCTTTTCTTTTTGCATTTCGCTCATTTATTCGTAACTCTGAGAGGAAATCTCGAAGTTACTGGCATTCGGAAATGAAAAAGAAAAAGTGCTTTTCTTTTTGCATTTCGCTCATTTATTCGTAACTTTGCGAAATCTATGAAGTACGTTCAAGCCATCGCAAAAATCATATTGCCACTCCTGTTGGGTGGTACCATTTTATATTGGATGTACCGCGGCTTTGATTTTCAAGGCATTAAGCAAGTGGTGCTCTACGAAATGAACTGGACCTGGATGCTGCTTTCCTTTCCTTTTGGCATATTGGCACAGGCTTTTCGCGGTTGGCGCTGGCGACAAACACTGGAGCCCATGGGCGAGAAAACGAGAAAGTCGGTTGTCGTCAACTCTGTCTTTATCAGCTATGCCGTGTCGTTGCTGATTCCACGTATTGGCGAGTTCACACGCTGTGGATTGCTGAAACGCTGGGAGGGTGTCTCGTTTGCAAAAGCGCTGGGCACGGTGGTCACCGAACGTGCCATCGACACGCTGCTGGTGATGCTTTATTCAGGACTGATTCTGCTTTTCGAGATGAGCGTCTTTGGCACGTTCTTCAAGAAGACGGGCACGTCGTTTGATCACATACTGACCAGTTTCTCGCTAACAGGATGGCTGGTGACGGCTATCTGCGGCATTGCCGTATTGCTGTTGCTACATCTGCTGCTGCGTCGCCTCTCTATATATAATAAGGTGAGAATGACACTGCATGGCATCTGGGAAGGTGTGTTATCGCTCAAGGACATCAAGAACCTTCCTTTGTATTTGTTCTTCTCCGTCGGCATCTGGGTGATGTACTTCTTGCATTTTTACCTGACATTCTTTTGTTTCGACTTCACCAAAGCATTAGGCATCGGTTGTGCACTGGTATGTTTCGTGGTGGGCAACTTTGCCGTCATCGTACCTACGCCCAACGGAGCTGGTCCTTGGCACTTTGCCGTAAAGACCATGCTGATTCTCTATGGTGTATCCGACGAACAAGCCCTCTACTTTGTACTGATTGTGCACACCGTCCAGACCCTACTCGTTGTCCTTCTTGGCATATGGGCTTCAATTAGACTCTCGTTTGTATCGAGAAACGGGAATGGGTCTCTAGAAAGGGACGAGGTACGAGGTGCGAGGTACGAGGTACGAGAATAGTTTTACTTACAATGATTTAAGCGTAATATGAATGATTTTTATTATCGCAATGTCGATGCATACAAACTGGCCAAGGAACTAACCAAACTAACATATAGTTTATTATTTCAGTTTCCAGAATACGAAAGATATGCCCTTTGCGATCAAATAAGAAGAGCTGCCATTTCTATTCCTTCAAACATAGCAGAAGGACTTGGACGTTTTGCAATAAGAGAGAGAATACATTTCTTGGACATTGCCTACGGATCCCTCACTGAATTAGTCTGTCAAATGGAGATAGCACACGATAATAATTATATATCCGATTCAGATTTTAACAAGATTGACACACTTGCATCAAGAGTATCAATGACAATCTGGGGATTAAAGAAATCGCTAACAGAGAAATTAAAAGTACAAGACAACATTAATAACCAAGAGTAAGAGTTACAACGGGAAAAGGTATTCTCGTACCTCGCACCTCGTACCTCGCACCTCGAATAAAAAATCAAAACACTATGAATGAAATTCAGAACCTGAATCCCACGTGCATCTGGAAGAACTTCTATGCACTCACACAAGTACCACGTCCAAGCGGACACCTGGAAAAAATCCAGCAGTTCTTGCTTGACTTCGGAAAACAGGCCGGTGTGGAAACCTTCAAGGATCCCGCCGGAAACATTGTTTTCCGCAAGCCTGCCACAGCTGGTTACGAGAAGAAGAAAGGCATCATCCTGCAGGCCCACATGGACATGGTGCCACAGAAGACGCCCGAATCTACCCACAACTTCGAGACCGACCCCATCCAGCCCTGGATTGACGGTGAATGGGTGAAGGCAAAAGGCACCACACTGGGTGCCGACAATGGTCTTGGCGTGGCTGCCATCATGGCCATTATGGAAGACAAGACCCTGAAACATGGTCCTATCGACGCCCTGGTGACTGCCGACGAAGAGACGGGCATGTATGGCGCTAACGACCTGCCCGAGGGCGAATTACAGGGCGACATCCTGCTGAACCTCGACTCTGAGCACTGGGGTAAGTTCGTGATTGGATCGGCTGGCGGTATTGACATTACTGCCACCCTCGACTATAAAGAGGTGGAGACCGACCCTGAGGATGCCGCCGTACGCCTGACGGTGAAGAACCTGCGCGGCGGACACTCTGGCCTGGAGATTCACGAAGGCAGGGGCAATGCCAACAAACTGATGGTGCAGATGGTGCGCGAGGCTGTCGAAGCGTTGGATGCACGTCTGGCTTGCTGGCAGGGTGGCAACATGCGCAATGCCATTCCATTCAAGGCTGAGACCATCCTCACACTGCCAAAAGAGAACCTTGAAGCCATTAAAGACCTGGCTAACGACTGGAAAGAGACCTTCAATGACGAGTTTAAGCTCATCGAACCACAGGGTATCGAGGTGCTGGTAGAAGAGGTTGAGACACCAAAGACCGAGATTCCCGTTGAAATACAAGACAATCTCATCGATGCCATCTATGCTTGTCATGACGGTGTGATTCGTTTTATCCCCGCCTACCCCAACGTGGTGGAGACATCGAGCAACCTGGCTATCATCAACATCGGTGGCGGGCATGCCGACATCAAGATTCTGGCACGCAGCAGTCGAGAGGATATGAAAGACTATGTGGTGAAGACACTGGAGAGCTGTTTCTCGATGGCAGGCATGAAGGTCGAGACTGCCGGCTCTTACGGAGGCTGGGACCCCAACCCCGATTCAGAGATTCTGCACCTGTTGCTGAAGGAATACAAGGAATTGTTTGGTGCCGACGGCATCATTCAGGTTGACCACGCCGGCCTTGAGTGCTCTGTCATCCTGGGCAAGTACCCCTGGCTGGATGTTGTCAGCCTTGGCCCCACGATGAAGTCGCCTCACACCACAACCGAGCGTGCGCTGATTGAGACCGTTGAACCATTCTGGAAACTCCTGAAGAAAACCCTTGAGGACGTACCCGAGAAATAAATTGCACCAATGAAGAAGCTGCTATTTTCACTCCTACTGTCTGTGCCTGCACTACTGTCGGCACAGACAGTCTCTTTATCAAAGGAGCGGATGGACACGCTCCTCATGGACAAGATGTTTGACACATCGATGGTGGGACTGATGGTTTGGGACTTGACGGCCGACTCCTTGCTTTACCACTTCAACGAACGACAGCTGATGCGCCCCGCCTCGACCATGAAACTGCTGACGGCCATTGCGGCCTGCGACCAGTTGGGCACCAACTATCAGTTCACCACGCGCTTTCTATACACAGGCAAGATTGAGGACCACAGACTGAAAGGTGACATCTACTGCGTGGGAGGCATGGACCCCCTGTTCAGCGATGAAGACATTGAGGCTGTCGTCAAAGCCCTAAGAGAGCTGGGGGTTGACACCTTCGAAGGTAACATCTTTGCCGACCTCTCGGCCAAAGACGACCTAAAATGGGGCGAAGGCTGGTGCTGGGACGACGACAACCCATCGCTCTCACCACTATTGGTGGAACGCTACGAGGCATTCACCGATCACCTTGTCGAGGCGTTGCTCGACGATGGTGTTGCGTTTGTCAACGTGGGTGTGGGCCACTGGTCGTGCCCCGAAGATGCCATTCCTTTCTGCACACGCACACATTCCATCAATGCCGTGATGAAGAAAATGATGAAAGACAGCGACAACCTCTACGCAGAATCGATGTTCTACCAGTTGGCAATGGCCGACGGCAATCGTCCTGCCAATGCCGATGAAGCCAAGGACTGCCAGCGCAGGGTGATGAAGAAAGCGGGGCTGAACCCCGACAACTACCGTTTGGCAGACGGCAGCGGCCTGTCACTCTACAACTATCTGTCGGCTGAAGCTGAAGTGAAGTTGCTGCGCTACGTGTGGAACAACAAGCCGCTGTATGACCAGCTGCTGCCCTCGCTGCCCATCGCCGGCATAGACGGCACACTGAAGAGCCGCATGAAAGAGACGCCTGCAGAGGGCAATGTGATGGCAAAGACGGGCACTGTCACGGGGGTCTCGTCACTTGCGGGCTACTGCACGGCCCCCAATGGCAACCGCCTTTGTTTCGCCATCATCAATCAGGGCATCATGCGCGCTGTCACTGGCCGCAACTTCCAAGACCGTGTGTGCATACTGCTAACCAGCGGTGAGTTGCCCCAAGCGAAGGTTCAGCCCAAGCCTGCAGCCAAGAAAAAGACCAAACGCAAAAGGTAGATGACTGCTTTCAAAATACGAAAGAGGGGCATTCGCTTTAGGAAGTGAATGCCCCTCTTTTGAAATATCTAAAGTATCAACTTTCTTAGAAGTTCACACCGACATTGATAAAGAAGTTACCTGTGTGAGCACCGGCATCTAAATCATTATCCTTGGCAATATCCATCACGCCAAACTGATAACCGAGCTCAGCATAGAGCTTGTTGTACTCAGCACCGCAACCCAGCTTGAAGCCCATATCAGGATGCTTCACTATGTTGTATGAGCTGTGTTTACCATCAATACCCGCAAACTTATACTTACCACCAATACCATAAGAGAAGTAAGGACCGATATAAGGCAGGATAGCGATATCGTCGGTAGCCTGAATGCCATACTTAATCAGTACGGGAATCTCGAGGTAGTTCAAGTTGAAGTCCTTGGCACCACGTGCAGAGTAGTACAGACCACTCTCAACAAAGATTGGTGTAGTGTCGCTGACACGAAGACCAATAACTCCACCCAGGGTCATGCCTGCCTTCGAATCCACATCTACGAGGTCACCAGTAATGGTAGAAAAGTTCACACCCATGCGGATGCCATAATAGACTGTGCTCTCGTTCAAAGAGAAACCACCACTACCCATCTGAGCGAACGAAGGCGCTGCAAAGAGTACTGCTACAATAGCTGCAAAAATCTTTTTCATACTATGTTTTATTAGTTAATATTTAATGTTATTAGCTGCAAAGTAACACATTTTTTTTATCATACGCAAGCGTTTCTTGCAAAAAGTGTCTTTATTTCAACAACGTAAGAGTGAAAAGATAGACCACAGCTGCAGGAATGGCAAGAAGCGAAGAGTCAAAACGATCCAACATTCCGCCATGACCTGGCAGCACATTGCCGCTATCCTTGATGCCAAGTGTACGCTTGAGAAGGCTCTCTACCAAGTCGCCCCATGTGCCGAAGACTGCCACCGTGACACCCAGCCCAGTCCAGTGCAGCGCACTCATCTTGGACTCACCCGGGAAGTAGAGTTCCAGCAGATACCATATCAGCACCGCAATGCCTACCACCAGGATGCCACCGCCAATACTTCCCTCCCAGCTTTTGCCCGGAGAGACACGTGGGAACAGTTTGTGGCGCCCCAGCAGCGAACCGCAGAGATAAGCCCCCGTGTCGTTCATCCACAGGAATACGAACACGCTGAGTGGCAAGACAAACGAATAGGCCCCGGCCTGCGGGAATGCCAGCACGTTGATCATCGAGAAAGGCAACGCAATATACATCTGTGGCAACATGGTGTAAGCCCAGTTGTTGATGGGGTCTTTGGCCTTCAGATAGAGCTCTGCCACCATCAGATAGATGATGGTGATGAGATAAGGGATGAAGACCGTGTCGCTATCTACCCTGCCACTGCAATGGCCTGCCATGGCCAAGAACAGATAGACGCCAGCCACCGTAGAGATGAAACGATTCACCTGCACACCCTCGCGCTCGTTCACCAATCCACAGAACTCCCAGATGGTCATGCCTGTTACCAGTGCAAACAGGAACACCATGGCCAGCGGGTTCGAAAAGCTAATCACGATGGCGGCAACAAAGATGACGCCTGTGATTGTTCTAACAATAAAGTTCTTCATAGTCTTTTATGTTTAAGAGTTCTCAGAATCCTCCGAGGTCTCTGAGTCCTCTGCGTTCTGCTTTGCTTCAAGCTGCTTGGTACGCTCGGCAGCCATCTTCTCGGCTTCCTCGCGCATCTGTGCCTCCAGAAGTTCGTCAGCACGCGAAGTCCAGGGGCGTTTGCCAAAGATCTTCTCCACATCCTCGGCAAAGATAACTTCGCGCTCTACCAGGAGTTGTGCCAGTCGGGCATGTCCTTCGGCATGTTCCGTCAGAATCTGCTTGGCGCGCTCATACTGTTCGTTGACCATCTTCAGCACCTCGTCGTCCATAATCTTAGCGGTTGTCTCGCTGTAGGGGCGCTGGAACTGGTATTCTGCGTTATTATAGTAACAGAGATTGGGCAACTTTTCGCTCATTCCGGCATAGGCCACCATGCCATAGGCCTGTTTGGTGGTGCGCTCCAGGTCGTTCATGGCGCCCGTAGAGATATGTCCCACGAAGAGTTCTTCGGCAGCACGCCCGCCCAACAGCGAGCACATTTCGTCGAGCATGGCCTCTTTGGTCTGCAGCACGCGCTCCTCGGGCAGATACCATGCAGCGCCCAGCGCTTGTCCACGGGGTACGATGCTCACCTTTACAAGTGGGTTTGCAAATTCGGTAAACCAGGAAATCGTAGCATGACCAGCCTCATGGATAGCAATAGAGCGTTTCTCTGCTTCCGTCATCACCTTGGTCTTCTTCTCCAGTCCGCCAATGATGCGATCCACAGCATCCAAGAAGTCCTGCTTTCCTACGCTTGGACTATTATGGCGAGCGGCTATCAGGGCTGCCTCATTACATACGTTGGCAATATCAGCACCAGAGAATCCCGGTGTCTGACGGGCCAGGAAATCAACGTCAACCGTCTTGTCGAGCTTCAGTGGTCTCAGGTGAACCATGAAGATTTCCTTTCGTTCGCTGAGGTCGGGCAGATCTACATGTATCTGACGGTCAAAGCGACCGGCACGCAACAAGGCCGAGTCGAGCATATCCACACGGTTGGTGGCTGCCAAGATGATCACACCACTGTTGGTGCCAAAGCCGTCCATCTCGGTGAGCAGGGCGTTCAACGTGTTCTCACGTTCATCGTTACCACCCATCGCAGGGTTCTTGCTGCGGGCACGTCCCACGGCGTCAATCTCGTCGATGAAGATGATGCAAGGCGACTTTGCCTTTGCCTGCTGGAACAGGTCGCGCACACGACTGGCACCTACGCCTACGAACATCTCCACGAAGTCGCTACCCGACATTGAGAAGAATGGCACGCCAGCTTCGCCGGCAACGGCTTTTGCCAGCAAGGTCTTACCTGTTCCTGGAGGTCCCACAAGGAGTGCGCCCTTAGGAATCTTACCTCCAAGGTCGGTATATTTCTGAGGATTCTTCAGGAATTCCACGATTTCCTGTATCTCTTGTTTGGCACCAGCCTGACCGGCCACGTCCTTAAACGTGATGCCCAGCTCGCCGCCCTTCTCATACATCTTGGCTTTCGACTTGCCGACCGAGAAGATGCCGCCACCCATAGCGCCACCGCCACCGCGGTTCATGAAACGGATGAAGAGCAACCAGACACCGATAAACAACATGATGGGAAGCAACATGCTGATGAGACTGCCAAGGATGCCGCCATCGCTGTCGCGCTCATAGCTCAAGCGACCAGTAAACGACTGATGAGCACGGGCGCTGTCCACAAACTGCTCCAATCGGTCTATGCTTCCAAACTCAACAGACAGGTATGGGTCTGTGCCCACCTGATCGGCCGTCTTGTTCAGGACGGAACGAATACTGTCGGGCTTCACATACATCCTCAGTGTGTTGTGGCTCTTGTTCACTACAATACGCGAGGCATTGCCCTTGTTTACCAATGTCTTGAACTCAGAGTATGATACTTCGCTAATTCCGCTCTGTCGTTGAGCCAAGCCCTGCTCGCCAGAGAAATAAAAGAAGAGCAATGCCGCTATTGCCAACAGGTAAATCCAGTTCATGTTGAACTTGGGCATTCTCGGCTGATTATTGTTATTCTGTTCCATATAATATTAATCCAAATCAGGTATTGCTGTCAGAGGGGCGTCTGCCCACAGATGCTCCAAATCATAGTAGGCACGCACATCGGGCAAGAACACATGCACCAACACGTCTGTATAGTCCATGGCCACCCACTGAGCATTCTCAAGGCCCACCACATGAGCAGGTTTCTCGCCCAGTTGCTTGCGCGCCATGTCGCCTACCGACTCGGCTATCGCCTCTACCTGCGCAGGCGAGTTACCCTGACAAATAATAAAGTTCTTGCAAATTGTGCCGTCAATGCCGCTCAAGTCGGCAATTACGATTCCACTACCTTTTTTTTCTTGTATTCCTTCAACAATAGTCTGTACCAGTTTTGATGTTTGTTCCATTTATAATTTATAATAATGTATAATTACCATGCAAAGGTAGTGCTTTTATCCGTAAAACGCATATAAAAACATTATTTTTGATGTTTTTTATAAAAAAGTGACGAAAAGTTTTGGTGGTTCACAAAAAAGTAGTACCTTTGCACCCGCAAAACAGAACAAGAGAGTTCTACAGAAAACAACATTTTGGGGTATGGTGTAATGGTAACACTGCAGATTCTGGTCCTGCCTTTCCTGGTTCGAGTCCGGGTACCCCAACCATAAAAATCCGCTAAGTCAATAACATTTAAGGCTTAGCGGATTTCTTTTTTTCTCAAAATTGGTGTATTCTTGATCGGGATAGGAACGGTTTCGCACTGTCATAGTTCTACTTTCGTCTTGTTATAGTTTCGATTTTGCATTGTAATAGCTTTACTTTTGATGTCCGTCCAGCCCCTAGATGTGGCGCATCCAGCCCTTGGAACGCGTCGTTTTAGCCCCTGGATGCGGTCGTTCTAAGGGCTGGATGTAGAGCATCCAGGGGCTAGAGCAGAAATGATAGCTGCGGTCTTAGACTTTAGAAACGCCTCTTTTAGACTTTAGAATACGTGCTTTTAGACTTAAAAAACGGCCCTCTTCGGTGATCATGGGGACAGGTTGTTTGAAGTGAATTCAACGAATTCATTCAAAAACCTGTCCCCATGATCAAAGGAGGTGACGTGCTATAGGCAATAAATATAACTATTTATCGTTATTAAAGAAAAGACTATGTCACGGAAAGGTAGAGAAAAGAGCGGAACTGGAATATACCATGTAATGCTAAGGGGCATCAATCGTCAAGATATCTTTGAAGATGCCGAGGATTACATGTCATTCACTAAGATTCTGGCTGCTGTCCAAGACAGGCTGGAAGACGACCTTATAACGAAGACTACGACTTGCCATATCTATGCCTACTGCTTAATGCCCAACCATGTACATCTTCTGCTTTGTGAGAAGAACTGGCAAGTGGGTGATGTCATGAAGTCAATAGCTTCAAGCTACGTGTTTTACTACAACAAGAAATACGGTCGGATAGGCCATCTGTTTCAAGATCGCTTCAGAAGCGAGCCGTGTAATACACCCGAGTATTTCTTTACGCTTTTCCAATACATCCATCAGAATCCCGTCAAGGCAGGACTGGTCAAATTGGCCCAGGACTATCCATATAGTAGTTGGCCGAACGATTACCTCAGTTTGGGACAAGAGAGGGTGTGTTTCACCCGGGCGGCAGTGAAACGCTTCGGGCTAGATGAACTTGCCGCATGGGTAGATGATCCGCTGCCAGAGAATGTAGGATGTATCGATATGGATGAAAGGAAGGTGGTGGCAGATGAACTTGTACGCGATTTACTCCTTCAGAAAAGTGGTACGAGGAACATCGCAGAGTTCAGATTACTCGACAAAGAACGGCAAAAAGAATATGTACGCGAAGTCATGCTTGAACTCGAGGCCGGGCCCAGACAGATGTCACGCGTCTCCGGATTATCCTACGGAATTATTCAGCATATCAAATCAGGAATCAGGTGATCAGGGATCATGGGGACAGGTTGTTTGAAGTGAATTCAACGAATTCATTCAAAAACCTGTCCCCATGATCACGATGTCCCCATGATCACGTGGTTCACTTTGTCTGTCTGGCTTGTGCCTTTGGCTCACGTCTGGTGTCCCAGAAAGCGGCAATGTAGAGGGCATCGCCTTTGACATAATAGACAATTTTGTTGAGCCGACGTACTATGATGCTGCGGTAGGTTTGTTTACGATGGGCGAAAAGAGGGTCTATCTTGCCCATCGTGGGCATATCGGCCAAGGCATGCGTAGCCTGTTCAACCTCGTCCATGAATTCTTGACGGATGCGCTCGCCAAAATCCCGCAGGACGTATTCCTCTACTTGATGCAACTGGGCGGCGGCTCGCTTGTGCCAGTGAATCTTCATACGGTTACTTTTTCCTTGTGGTGGAACACTTCGTCGTTAGTCAGGTATTCACCGGCCTCAAAGGCGGCTTCTGCCTCGTCAAGCATTTCGTCAATCTCCTGCATCGTGTAGGGGCGCAACTGCTCGTTTTCTTCTTTCTTTGCATACTCTATGAGATGTTCCCCCACCCAGCGCATATTTTTCGGCGAGAGTGTGCCATAGAGATAGTCAAGAAGACTTGTTAGTGCCGCTGTACTCATAACATTTCCTTTATGTTAATTGGTTTCGATGGTGCAAAGATATACTTTTTTCCCGACATTCTTACGTTTTCTGTGGATTTTTTAATGCGGCGGAGCGTGAGAGGATGAAAAAGAAAAGGAGGGCAGTCGCCCGCTCGCCGTAGCTTTCGGGGCCGCCCTCCTCTGTGATTTCTACTGCCGCTGTCGCGGCTAAAACAGATAAATTGGTAAATCGACAAATAGGTTAAAAAGCGAGGCAGGCACGAACTCGGAATGCGTTGCTCTCGTTGGGGGCGTTGAATTCAGCATTGCCGCCGCCATAAATGTACACGCCCCAGGCGTGGGAGCCGGGATTGCTCTCCGTAGACGACCAGTAGTAGCATTCAGCCTGCAAGGCATCACCCTGAGCCGTAGTGAGCTTAGATGCCAACCCACTGTAGCTCTTCTTCATACCTTCTGTCGGAGCACTGTATGATTCGCTTGATCCACAGCCGATGAATATATACTGCCAATCTTTCTCGGACGGCAAGCGCCATGTGCTACCTGTAACGGCTGCCTTGCCGCTGCAAACTGTACCTGCCGTCCCATAATTTTTCAAGCCACTCTCGTCGGCCAGTGCGATAGCCAGACCGTGGGCGCAGTCGCTTGCTGTGCCAACGTAGGCAATCATGGCCACGGCATTTCCTATAGCCACAGCCTCGGCAGCATCCTTCGTGTCGTAGATTTTGCCGTCGGCACCGACTATCTTGCCTAAGTCCTCGGCAGTGGCCTCAGCAAGCGTACGGGCGCTGCTTTCCGTAGCCTGTCCTCCTGCGAGTGTCTCGCCGGTGGTCCAGTCCTGTACGGTGACGCTTGCCACTTCAATTCTGTTCTTACCCACTACGAGGTTGAAGGTGTAGCTGTTGCCTGCCTCCAGTTCGGGGATGCCCTTCACGAGGAGGGTGCTGCCTTCGCCGTCGCTCAGCTGGATGAAGCGGGCGCTGCTGTCACCATAGCCAGGCACTACGAGGGCGGTGAAGGTGGAGTTCTGACTCCAGCCCCACCCATCGTTGCTGCCCTGTGCGTATGGCTGGATTTCGGTGCTGCTGCCCGTGGGATTGCCGCCGGCAATGCCGCTGGCTTCGCTGTAGATGCGGACGTTGTCGACGGTCTTCTGGTCGTCACGGTACTGGCTGCCGAAGTCGCTGATGCGTACGATGACGCGGGCCATCTTGCGCTCCAACTGCATCTGGATGTCGCTGCCGCCCTCGGGACGGGAGATCACCTGCTGGCGCGTCATGTAGTCGGCAAGGGCGATTTTCTCCACGCTGCTCTGGTCAGTGGGCACGGTGAAGGTGGTCATCGACGTGCCGGTGGTCACGGGATAGTAGGCCGAGAAGGTGAGCATGGGCTGTGTCCAAAGGAGGAACTTGTTGGGCACGGTCTCTGTCCAAGTCTGGTTCTCAGTTGACGTGCACTGGAAGAGGACGGCCTCCTGGTCGTTGGTGCTGACGCTGATTTGGTCGCCTTGGTTGAACTGGCGCTGCGTGTCGTCGGTGGCAACGGCGTTGCTGCGGGTGGTGCCCTGGAGCGAGCCTACGGAGAAGTTGACGCTCACGGCATTGTCGGGACGGGCGACGGTGAAGTCGTCGTCGCTCTGGCAGCTGGCAAAGGCGCCCATGAGGGCGAGGGCTGCCAAGGAAAGATATTTTGTTGTTTTCATATTGTTAATTTTCAATTTGACAATTCTTCATTCTTCATTCTTCATTCTTCATTCCGTTCCGAGGTTGTCGCCGGGTTGGTCTTCCCATGAGCGGACGCTGAAGGCGCGGGCATTGAGGGTCACGGTGTCATGGCCTACGGTGAGGGGCAGCGTGTAGTGCTTGCCCTGCTCCAGGGTGATGGCCTCGGTGTTGGTCCATGAGAACGAGCGCGTGCCAATCTTGAACGAGACGGTCAGGGCACCGGCGGCAATCTGCTGCGGTACTACGATGGCCTCGTAGGTAGCGTGGCTGTGCATGTCGGCATCGGTGGCAGCGGTAAAGGCGCACTGCGAAGCGAGGATGTCGGCAGCTGTAGCGTTGGTGACGGTCACAGTGCCGTAGTTCTCGTTGGCAGTCTGCATAGCATTGAACTGGTAGCCGGCATTGGTGCCCTTGATGGTGAACTCGGTGATGTCCGAGGCGCTGTTCAGCTTCGGGTCAACCTTGTAGAACTCGTTGGCCAGGTCGAGCGTCACGTCGAGCTTGGTCAGGGCGTGGTAGAAGTTGATGACCAGCTTGCCGTTCTGCATCAGCGTCTCCTCGATAGAGGGGTTGGCGATGGTCTTAGTCGGCATGGTCAGCAGGTCCTGCTGCTTCAGCTTGGCCTCGGTGCTCTGGTCGGCAGCCACGGTGAGGTTGGCACCGACGATGAAGTCATAGTCGCTGAATGTCTTGCCCTGCTTGTAGGCGGCAGTCACGGTGATGCTCTGCTGGTCGTTCTGCCAGAGCATACGGTTTATGGGTGTCCACTCAGTGCCGTCAAACTGTACGGTATTGAAGTAGCTGTAGGTGGCTGATGTGGGGTTGACAATCTTCACCTGGAACTGCTGACCGTTCTGGTTCACGTCGCTGCCGGTGATGCTGGCGCGGGTGGTGGCGATAGTGGGGTCAACGAGGTTGGTGGTGAAACGCATCACGCCGTCCTCGGGGAACTGCGACTTCTGCTGTACGGTCTCGATAGCGTCGTCGCTGGAGCATGCCGTCAGCGCCATGGCTGCTGCGGCTGCGAAGAAAATGTTTTTGAAGTTCATAAATCTTTAAGTTTAATGTTTATTTATATGATTTTATTCTTGGTTTCCAGACGGCTAAACCGTCGGGCACGGGGGCTTACTGCAGGGCCTGTCCGCCGCTGAGGGTGGTGCCTTCGGTCCAGTCGTTGATGCTCACCTCGCCCATCTCAATCTTGTTGCGGCCCACGATGAGGTTGACGATGGTATATTTGCCTGCCTCCAGAGGGATGTCCTCTGTGTGGGTATAGGTGTAGGCCTGGTCACCGATGGTAAGCGTGATGGTGCGGAAGCCCGTCTGCGGAATCATCAGGCCGCTGAAACTGCGGGCATAGCCCTCGGCAGCATCCTTGGCGACAAGGGCTACGGCAGCCTGAGTGCCGGCAGTGACGGTCTTGGCCAGATAGTCGATGGTGCAGCTCTTGGCAGCCGTGGCCTCGCAGGAAGTCACCTCGGGGGCAGCGTCCCACTGGTTGCGGAAGTTCATGTTGACGTAGAGCTTCGCCATGGCGTGGTCGAAGGTCAGCGAGACGGGGTTCTGCGTGGCAGTGAGTCCGCTTGTCTGGCGTGCCACGAGCAGGTCGCTCTTCTCATAGTCGGTGTTATCCACCGTGTAGGGGTCGGCAGTGAAGTCAGTGACCGTACGTGCCGGATAGATACCGAGGAAATAGTGGGGTGTCACCATGTCGACCCAGAGCATAGGCGTGGCAGGTGTCCACTTGCCGTCGGCCCCAAGGGTATTTACTATGCCATCTACCACCTTGTCGGCAGCAACAGCCGTGGCCGAGCCCGTCCAAGCGTAGATGCTGACACCATCGCCGGCGTCGAACACCGTGGTGTTGCCCGTCGTGGTGGCGCGGGTCATGTCGCCGATGCTCGCCTCGATGGTGATGTTCTTGGCGGCTTGCTGCTCGGCAGAAGTCGCATCATCGCTGCTGCACGCTGCGGTCAATAGGCCGAGGGCAGCCAGGGGGATGAATCTGAGTTTTTTCATCTTGTTGTTGTTTTTATTGTGATACATTGTTTATTATTTATTGGTGGGGTTCAGAATTTCACCGCTGATGGTCCAGCCCTCTGTCCAGTCGTTGATGGTCATGGCCTCGAAGCGCATGTAGGGGCGCAGCTTCGTGTAGTCGAGCTCCACGACGTATGCCTTGCCGCACTCCATGCGGGGACAGTCGGCTGTAGATACGAGCACGTTGCCATCGGCCCCAGTGGTGGTGATGCGCAGCAGGGAGCGCGACTCGCCGGCGGCGGTAGGCATCAGGCGCACCTCCATCCCGACGGCGGAACCATCTGCCACGGTGGCGAGGGTGCCGAAGTCTGCCGCTGTCTGGTTGGCCATGGGCATGCCATAGCGACCGGCGGCATCCTTATCGGTGAGCATGACGCGCTCGGCCACGCGCTCTACGGCCACGGCAACCTTCGTACCGGCAGGCACGCCCGTCACGTTGACGGTGAGCGTGGGCAGAAGGCGCTGAAGTTCGAAGTCGGCCACGGTGATCTCATCCTCGCGCACGGTGACGTGGGTCACGGCATACCATGACTGTCGGGGCGACAAGGCAGCATCCTTCAGCGAGACGCTGGTGGGCGTGAGAAGATTCTCTGCGGCAGAACCGCTGGACGTGAGGACATAGCCCGAGGGCTCGTCCATGTCGGCGGTGACGAGGATGTCGTATTCGCCGGCGGGCAACTGCTGCAGCCAGTCGGCACTCTCTTCAATCGAAGTGAACGAGCGGGAACGGCTCACGCCGCCATTGCCCTGCACCTGGAAAGAGATGGCATCGACGGAGCCAATGGCGGCGGCATCGGCATCGTCTTCCCACAAGAGCTGCGGGGTGACATAGCCCACGGGCTGGTCTTCGTACTCGTTGGGCTGGAACTCATGCGGGTCGTGATAGCAGGCGGTGAGGAGGAAGATCAATAACCCTCCCCCGACCCCTCCGAGGAGGGGAGTTCTAATAGCACTGATGATCTTATTCAAAAAAGATGTTTTCATACGCTCACTTATTTTTTATCGTTGATAATCAGTTCTACACGGCGGGCCTTGGAGGACTTGGAAGTCTTGCGGTCGATGCCCATGCCCTTGACCGGCTGCAGGCGAGCGCCGTCGATACCCCTTGCAACGAGCTGACGCTTCACACTGTTGGCGCGGCGCTGCGAGAGCTTGCGGTTGTACTGACTGTTGCCCATGTTGGAAGCATAGCCAATGATGGACAGGGTCATGTCGGGGTGGGACTTCATCAGCTCTGCGACGGCATCGAGCTTGGCCGTCTCGGCTTTAGAGAGGCAGCTGCTGTTGTGGGCGAAGTACACGACCCCCCATTCAGCCCCCGAGGGGGCTACGTCAGTTTTCTCATTCTCTGCAACCTCTTCGGTTGCGGGAGCGGGTTCTGCCACGGGCTGCGGCTTCTCTGCCACGGCAGTGGGGGCCTCTTCCGCTACTGGCTTCTCCTCAACCACTGGTTTCTCCTCAACCACCGGCTGCGGCTCCACTATAAAAGCCCCCTCGGGGGCAGTATGGGGGGTCCCGAAGTGGAATGCCACCTTCAGGCCGCCCTCGTAGATGAGGTTGCTCTTATGGCAGTACTTGGGGATGTTGTCGAAGCGGTCGCCCGTCAGGCAGGTGATGCCGCCGTAGAGCTGCAGGCCTAAGCACTTGCTCACACGGTAGCCCAAGGCGGCCTGACCGCCCAAGCCGAGGTGCCACTGGCGGTCGAACTCATGCTCATAGGCCGTAGCGAGATGCTTGGTGCGTGTCGTCACGGCCGACACTTGCGGGGAAAGGGTGACGGACCACTTGCTGGTGGGCTGCGTCAGCAGCGACAGCACGTCGAAGTTGGCCTGCAGGCCGAAGCGCATCCACTGGGTCTTGGCTTCGAGGTCACGGTAGTAGTTGCCCTGCTTGCCCAGGACGGGGGCGAAGGTGAACTCGCCGTCGGTAGCGAGCCAGAACGGATCGCAGTCGAGCGACGTCTGCTTCTGACCGCCCATCGTGGCGAGGGCTTCCAAGGAAAACAGGCGGCTGAACTGATAGCCGCCAAAGACACCGGCCTGAACACCGACGTTGGTCGTGCTCTCGGTGATGCTGCGGAAGGTGGCCTGACCGAAGGAGGCACCGCCGTTGAGCCCGGCATACCAATGTCCGACGGCAGAATCGTCGGGCACACTTTGGGCTGAGGCTGGCTGCATTCCTGTGGTCATGAATGCCATGAGCAGCAGAATAATAAATGATCGTTTTTTCATCATAATATAAATTGGGTTAATTGTTGAAACAAAAAAACAGAAAGGCCTTCCTTGCATGATTACAGGGAAAGCCATATATTCACGCACGCAGGCGCGCAAATTAATAAAGGTGAGACAGCGGTTAAGTACCTGAGAGAGAGAGAGAGAGAGAGAGAGTAACAAAAAAATTGAAACAACCAAGGAATTGGTCGTTAATTATTATCCTCTTCACTGTTTTTAACTCTTTGCGAAATTTCTTCATTAGGCGGATAAAAATACTTAGGTCAAGATTATCTTACTGCAAAGATATATATTTTTTTAGACATAGCAAAATATTTACCTAACTATTTTTAACCTGATTACAAAACTATTCAGGAGGAAAGACACAAAAAATGCCACTATTCCAGTTCGAATAGCGGCATTCTTGAATACATCGAACAATGATTCGATCCTATTCCTTGTTTTCGGCATCGATAGCCTTGATCTTATCCTTTACGAGCTGCATATCGTCCTTGAGTTTCCGCACCTTACGGTTCATCTCGTCGATGAGCGAATTGCCCTTCTTTGAGCTGACACTGAGGAAGCCCAGGTTGTTCTCATAGGTTGCAATGTCCTGCTTCAGGTTTTCGTACTGACGCATCAAGCGAGCACGCTCGTTGTCGAGTGCAGCCTCACCACGCTCAGCCACCTGCTTGAGGTTGTCCTTGAACTTATTGAGACGCTTCTTGGCTACAGACACGTTGAGGTCCTTATACAACTTGTCCAATACAGCATGGTATTCCTCGTACAGTTTGTCTTTCTCCTTGTAGGGAACATGGCCGATGGCATTGTATTCTTCAACGAGTTTCTGCACCTTTGTCTGCAGATCATCGCCAGCCTCTTCGGCTGCTGCCTTTAGGCGAGCAATGATGTCCTGCTTCTTCTCCAGGTTTTGATGTTCCTCATTGCGCTGACCGGCACCAGCGGCATTGCGAGCCTCGAAGAACTTATTGCAGGCTGCAAGGAACTCCTCCCACAGCTGATCGCCCAACTTCTTAGGCACCATACCGATGGTCTTCCACTCTTTCTGCAAGGCAATGAGCTTGTCGCTGGTAGAGCGCCATTCGGTGCTGTCCTGCAGTGCCTTTGCCTTTTCGATGAGTGCACGCTTCTTATCGGCATTCTCTTTGAACGTGTCCTTGAGGGCTTTGAAGTGTTCGGCCTTTGCTGCAAAGAAGGTATCGCAAGCGGCTCGGAAGCGCTCGAAGATTTTCACGTTCATCTTTTGCGGGGCAAAGCCTATGGTCTTCCATTCCTGCTGAATGGCAATAATCTCCTGTGTCAGTCGTTCCCAATCTGCACTACCCTTCTTCTCTTCGGCTGCTATGGCCTCTACTTTCTCGCAGAGTACGGTCTTCTTCTGCAGATTCTCTTCCTCGCGGGCACGAATGTCCTCGAAGTGCTGCTGATGGCGCTTGTTGATAACGGTAGATGCGGCCTTGAAGCGCTGCCAGATGTCCTCGCGCAACTCTTTGGCTACGGGACCCGTCTCGCGGTATTCCTGATGGAGCTTCTGCAGCTGATGGAAAGCACTGATCACGTCTTCCTCGTCAGCCAGTTTCTCGGCAGCCTCGCAGAGGTGTGTCTTCAGTTCCAGATTCTTCTTGAAGTCGTATTCGCGGGCTTCGCTGTTCAGCTTCAGCAGGTCGTAGAACTGTTCGACATACAGCTGATAGCTGCGCCACAACTCGTTGGCCTTATCGGCTGGCACGCTCTTGATTTCCTTCCACTCTGCCTGAAGAGCCTTGAAGTCTTGGTATGATTTGTTGGCTTCCTCGGGCGAGGTCACCATGTTCTTGATCTTCTCAATAATCTCGAGTTTCTTCTTCAGGTTCTCCTCTTTCTCAGCTTCCTGCTGACGGAACAGTTCGGCACGGCGCTCTTTGATGACGCCCATCTCAGCCTTGAACTCCTCTTCGACTTCATCGGGGGTTACCTGATAGGTTGCAGGATCGCCTCCAGCATCAATATATGCTTTCTGCTGAGCATCACGCTCGGCAATGTGAAGTTTGTAGAACACGGTCTTTAAATATTCCACCTCTTCTTTTTGGGGAGTCTCTTCGCCATGGGCAATTTCCCTCACCCTGTCGAGTACTTCCTTCTTAGAGGTATAGACCTTGCGCTCTTCGACTGCGGCTTCGTGAGCCATTACTTCTTCCTGTGTCCCCTGTTCGAGGATGTTTTCTTGAGAGTCCATCATTTAACTTTTTAGTTACTGATTCGATTAGTACACACAAAATTAGGCCTCAAAATTACGGAAAATAATTTTAACAGCCTAATTTTCTGTGATTTTTTTTCGTTTTGGGGGTTAAATAAGTCTTTTATATCTAAAAAACCACCATGCAAGAGCCGAAACGCCCACTGAAATAGCCAATGCAAAAAGGAAACCGAAATGGCTTGACTCCATGCCATTGATGAGGTTCATGCCGAAAAGAGAGGCTATGAGCGTGGGGAACATCATGATAATGGTCACTGAAGTCAGCGTACGCATCACGGTGTTCATGTTGTTATTAATAATCGACTGATAGGTATCCATCGTTGACTCGAGGATGTTCGAATAGATGTTGGTGGTTTCGCGGGCCTGTGTCATCTCAATGTTGACGTCCTCGATCAGATCGGCATCAAGTTCGTCGATCTGCAGTTTAAACTTCAGCTTCGACAACAAGGTCTCGTTGCCACGGATAGACGTCTGGAAGTAAGTGAGCGAATCCTGCAGACGACTCAGGCCTATCAGGCTTTCGTTGTTCACCTCCTTGTCGAGGTTTCGCTTGGCTTTATCTATCAACAGATTGATTTGCTTCAGGCGCTTCAGATACCACACAGCACTGGAAAGGAACAGACGGAAGATCATATCCACATGATCGGTGAAGCCTTCATTGCGTTTCTGCTGATATGAAAGAAAATCAATCATCATGTTGGTCTCATAGTAGCACACCGTAATGGTGACGTCGCGCTTGTGAATAATGCCAAGAGGCACCGTGGTATAGGGTGTGCGCGAACGCACCTCTTTTACATAGGGGATACGCAAGATAATAAGCATCCATCCGTCATCGTACTCATAACGAGCACGCTCATCGGTATCGCTGATGTCTGAAATAAAATAATCGGGTATGCCAAAGCGCTCTTCCAACTCGCGCTGGTCTTCATCTGTTGGACACGTCACCTGTATCCAGCAATTAGGCTGCCACTCCTGCAGTTGGCTCAGCCCCTCTGTTGTGTTCCAATAGGTCTTCATGTTGCTAATCCATTTGATAATACCACAAGTACGAAAGTACGCAAGCACTCATGTACATGGATAGTTTTACGAAAATAATTTAGCGGCAAAGGGATTAGCAGCCTTGTCGCCATCCCCCGCCATTACGAATTGTAATTGTCCGCCGGGTAATCGTCCATAATTTTGTTGATAATTGGTTTAACGACTGCAAAGGTACGAGAAAAAAAGTAAAAAACATGCAATTTGCGGAATTTATTTACCTTTTTTTTTATTAATCAGCTGTTTCTCAATTATTATGCGTACCTTTGCAGTGTTTTAAAAACAAAGAAGAGCATGGTCTATAAATACGACTTTCTTATAATTGGTTCAGGAGTAGCGGGCATGAGTTATGCCCTCAAAGTGGCACGTGCCAACAAAGGCAAAGTGTGCATGATTTGCAAAACGACACTTGACGAAGCCAACACATCGTTTGCCCAAGGCGGCGTGGCATCGGTTACGAACCTATTGGTGGACAACTTTGACAAGCACATTGAGGACACCATGATAGCTGGCGACTTCATCTCAGACCGCACTGCCGTTGAACAGGTGGTAAGAAACGCACCCGAGCAGATTAAGGAGTTAGTGAACTGGGGTGTGAACTTTGACAAAAAGGAAGACGGAAACTTCGACCTGCACCGTGAAGGCGGGCACTCGGAATTCCGTATTCTGCACCATGCCGACGACACAGGAGCCGAGATTCAGCGTGGGCTGATGGAGGCCGTGCGCAACAATCCCAATATTGAGATCAAGGAGAACCACTTCGCTGTAGAGATTATCACACAGCATCACTTGGGTGCCAAGGTGACACGACGCACACCTTATATTAATTGTTATGGCGCTTATGTGCTGAATCCTGAGACAGAGAAAGTGGACACCTATCTGGCAAAGGTCACGGTGATGTGTACGGGCGGATGTGGTGCCGTCTATCAAACGACCACCAACCCGGTGATTGCCACCGGCGACGGCGAAGCCATGGTCTATCGCGCCAAAGGTACGGTGGCCGACATGGAATTCGTACAGTTCCACCCCACCGCCCTCTATTCACCAGGAGAGACCCACCCTGCTTTCCTCATCACCGAAGCCATGCGCGGCTATGGTGGCATACTGCGCTTGCCCAATGGCGAGAGCTTCATGGAGAAATACGACGAGCGTCTGTCGCTGGCTCCACGCGACATTGTGGCTCGCGCCATTGATAAGGAGATGAAGATTCACGGACTGGACCACGTCTGCCTGGACGTCACACACAAGAACCCAGCCGAAACCCGCCGACACTTCCCCAACATCTACCAGAAGTGTCTGTCAATGGGCATTGACATTACGACCGACTACATCCCCGTGCGGCCCGCAGCCCACTATATGTGCGGCGGTATCAAGGTGGATTTGAATGGTTGTTCAAGCATAGAGCGCCTCTATGCCATCGGCGAATGCTCATGCACAGGTCTGCACGGTGGCAACCGTCTGGCATCTAACTCGCTCATCGAGGCTGTGGTCTATGCCGATGCTGCTGCCAAACACTCTTTGGAGCATGTGGATCTCTATGACTTCAACGAGAAGGTGCCTGAATGGAACGACGAGGGCACAATGACGAACGAGGAGAAAGTGCTTATCACACAATCGGTGAAAGAGGTCGGAGAAATCATGTCGAACTATGTAGGTATCGTGCGCTCTGACTTGCGTTTGCATCGTGCGTGGGTACGACTGGATACGCTCTATGAAGAGACCGAGAATTTGTTTAAGCGTGTGAAGGCCACCAAAGACATCTGCGAATTGCGAAACATGATCAACGTAGGATATCTCATCACCCGCTTTGCCCTGGAACGCAAAGAGAGTCGAGGACTGCATTACACCATCGACTATCCGGCTCATGCCTACGACAAGGAATAAGAAAAGTTTCGAGCAGAATCAGAAATGGTTCTAAAGAAAAGGAAAACAAGTCTGAGAAATCAGGAATAGAACATAAAAGAAAGAGCGACAACCATCATGGTGTGTCGCTCTTTCACGTTATTTATTCAATCTTTTTACCCTTGTAAAATACATCATAGGAGTCTTCACCATAGCCATCACCCGTATATTTAAAGGTTAACGCCATGGCTCCATCGACCTTTTGGCCATAGTAGAACACTGTAAAGGAGTCCTTTGCATAGCCTCCACCCAACTCTTCAAATGATTGTGCATGCGCATCCAACTTCTTGTTGCCATAATAGACGTTGAACTTTGTCTTATAGTAGCCGCGATGCGATGGCGGAAGTTCTTCGTTACGCCCTTGATTACGCCAGCTGCTGGGCTCTTTCAATCGGAACGAAGAAGGATCTACATTCTCCAACACTCGGCCATCCATATAGACATTGTACTTATCCTTGGCATAGCCACAACCCAAATCACGGAAGGTACGAGCATCGGCATACTTCAACAACGCATGACCAAAATAGACGTGTCCGCGGTCTATCTCATAGCGCTGAGCACTGGCAAACAAGCAAAAGCCTGTCATTACTAACAGCAAAAGCGATTTGCGAAAAACAGATGTTTGAGTCATAATCTTATAGTTTTAAATGGTTGATGGTGCAAAGATAAGGAATATCAACAAAAAAAGAATAGGAATTTCCGCATAACTTTGGAGGAAATCCCTATTCTTTAGAATATTTAACCAGGCTGTTTTAGAGGTTTGCCAGTTCAACAACCTTATCAACAGCAGCACTGAGTCCGTCAACGCTCTTACCGCCAGCCTGTGCAAAGTGAGGCTGACCACCGCCACCACCCTGGATGAGCTTAGCAGCTTCGCGAACCATCTGACCGGCATTCAACTTGCGGTCGGCCACCAGGTCGTCGCTCATCATGATTGAAAGCTGAGGCTTATTGTCGGCATGGGTGCCAAGTACACAAAGGACTGAACCATCGACTGCGGCACGAATCTTGAAGGCCAAGTCCTTAGCTGCAGCAGGAGCCATGGGCAACACGGCAGAAACAACCTTCACACCATTGACCTCGCGGGCTTTCTCGACCAACTGCTTAGCGGTACGTTCTACAGCCTGTGACTGGAAAGCCTCAATCTCTTTCTTCATAGAATCGTGCTCCTCAATATACTTGCGGATAACACCCTGTAAGTCCTTGGCATTGTTGAAGAATGACTTCACTGCACGGAGCATGTCCTCTGTCTGATACAACAGTTCCTCGCACTCCTTACCCGTCTTGGCCTCGATACGACGAATACCGGCAGCAACACTACTCTCGGAGATAATCTTAAAGAAACCGATACGACCGGTACTGCTGGCATGAACACCGCCACAGAACTCGCAAGAAGGTCCGAAACGAACCACACGCACCTTGTCGCCATACTTCTCGCCAAAGAGAGCAATAGCACCAAGTTTCTTTGCCTCGTCGAAAGGCATATCGCGATGCTCATCGAGAGGAATGTCCTGACGAATCATATCGTTTACCATACGCTCTACTTCACGAATCTGCTCGTCGGTTACCTTCTCGAAATGAGAGAAGTCGAAACGCAGGGTATCTGGACTTACATAAGAGCCTTTCTGTTCTACATGGTCACCCAAGACCTGCTTCAACGCATAGTCAAGCAAGTGAGTGGCAGTATGATTGGCGGCAGAAGCATCACGCTTGTCGGTATCTACACAAGCCATGAACGGTGCAGCGGTGTCCTTAGGCAACTGCTTCACAATGTGAATACTCTGACCGTTCTCGCGCTTGGTGTCGATAATCTCGATGGTCTCATTCTCAGAAACGAGTACACCCTGGTCGCCTACCTGTCCACCCATCTCGCCATAGAATGGCGTATGGTCAAGTACCAACTCATAGAACTCATTCTTCTTCTGTGTCACCTTGCGGTAACGCAGGATGCGACACTCATATTCTGTAAAGTCGTAGCCCACGAACTGCTGTTCGCCGGCAGCCAACTCTACCCAGTCTGAGTTCTCAACAGCAGCGGCATTGCGAGCGCGATCTTTCTGCTTCTGCATCTCGGCATTGAACTGTTTCTCGTTGACGGAGAAACCATTCTCGCGACAGATCAGTTCGGTGAGGTCGAGGGGGAAGCCGTAGGTGTCAAACAGACGGAAAGCCTGAACGCCGTCCAGCTCTTTCTTGCCTTCTGCTTTCAACTGCTCCATAGCATCGTTCAGCATACCAATACCCTTCTCCAATGTGCGCAGGAAAGAATCTTCTTCTTCCTTCATCACCTTGGCAATCAAAGTCTGCTGTGCCTTCAGCTCGGGGAAAGCATCTCCCATCTCCTCGACAAGTGTAGGCAGAAGTTTATAGAGGAAGGCTTCTTTCTGACCAAGGAACGTGTAAGCATAACGTACGGCACGACGCAAGATACGACGAATGACATAGCCGGCCTTGGCATTTGAAGGCAACTGACCATCGGCGATAGAGAAAGCGACTGCACGCAGGTGGTCGGCACAAACACGCATCGCTACGTTGATATCGTCCTGCTCTTTGCTGACAGGGCTCTCAACCTCTTCCTCGAAAGTGGTATATTTCAAACCTGTAATCTGCTGCTCAGCCTTGATGATGGGCTGGAACACATCTGTGTCGTAGTTAGAGTGCTTGCCCTGCATCATGCGAACCAAGCGCTCGAAGCCCATACCAGTATCGATAACGTTCATTGTCAGAGGCTCCAATGAGCCGTCGGCCTTGCGGTTGAACTGCATAAATACGATGTTCCAGATTTCAATGACCTGAGGGTCGTCTTGGTTCACAAGCTCACGACCGCTCTTCCCACTTGCCTTACGCTGTTCGGGAGTGCGAGAGTCAACATGAATCTCTGAGCAAGGACCGCAGGGACCGGTATCGCCCATCTCCCAGAAGTTGTCATGCTTGTTGCCATTGATGATGTGATCAGCAGGCACATGCTTAGCCCAATATTTAGCAGCCTCATCGTCACGAGGTATGTTTTCTTCGGGAGAGCCCTCGAATACGGTGACATAAAGATCCTCGGGATTTAACTTCAGAACGTCAACAAGATATTCCCATGCCATATCGATGGCACCCTCTTTGAAGTAATCTCCAAAGCTCCAGTTGCCCAGCATCTCGAACATAGTGTGGTGATAGGTGTCATGACCAACTTCTTCCAGGTCGTTGTGCTTACCAGAAACACGCAAGCACTTCTGAGTATCCGCTCGGCGGCGAGGCTCTGGGTCGCGTGTACCCAGAATAATATCTTTCCACTGGTTCATACCAGCGTTGGTAAACATCAATGTTGGGTCATCCTTAATCACCATTGGTGCAGAAGGCACAATGGCATGCTGTTTCGACTCAAAAAATTTCTTAAACGAGTCGCGAATCTCTTTAGCGGTCATCATTGTTTCTTTACTTTATATACAATTTGGGTGCAAAATTACAAAAAAATGGCGAATAAACGATGACTAATTAAGAATAATTTCGTATCTTTGCAAAACAAATGGATATGTAATATGGCACTGAATCTTAACAAAAACCTGAAGTTGTACTATTCCATTAGGGAAGTGGCAGAAATGTTTGACCTTAATGAGAGTACACTACGCTATTGGGAAACCGAGTTTCCCCATTTGAAGCCAAAGACAATGGGGCCTAACAAAATTCGCCAATATTCAGAAAAAGACATTAAACAGGTTAAGTTGATCTACAACTTGGTCAAGGAGCGAGGATTCAAGATATCTGCTGCCAAAAGCATTATCAACAGTAATCGTGATGGTGCAGACAAGACTGCCGATGTCTTGGCACGCCTTGTCAATGTAAGAGATGATTTGCAGGCCTTAAAAAAACAATTGGACGGACTTCAATAGTGTCCGTCCAATTGTTTTTATTGAGTGACTCATTACATAATCTGTGAAATTTCTTTCAAGTCCTCAACTTCCTTAAGACTCGCAATAATCGACTTCACATCATCTCGATCGTGAACCTTCAAGTCTATCCATCCTTCGAAAATTCCATCTTCTGTAGTGAAAGTCAGCTTGCGAATATCGACATTCAACTGGTTGGAAATGACCTGCGTGACCTCGTTTACCAATCCACGACGATCAATGCCGCCCAACCTAATCGTGGCGTCGAAGAACAGATTCTTGTGCATATCCCATTTCGCATCCAATATGCGATTGCCATAACTGGCCTTCAACTTATTGGCCACAGGACAGGCACGCTTATGAATCTCTATGCAATTTTGATTGTCAATATATCCTAATGCATCGTCACCAGGGATGGGATGACAACATGTGGGGAAGATATACTGTTTGATATTCTGAGCGGTAATATAAATCGGCTTCTTCCGATTGAACTTCTCTGGTACGACAAAGAGTTCCGGCTGATCGTTGACAGCTTTCTTTGCCTTTACGAATGGTACAAATTTACGCCATCCGCCATTACTTTCCCTCTTTGACTTATGTTTACCATTGAGTTCGTCAACATCCTCGTCACCAAGAATGATACGCTTCTCACCCATAGCTAAAAAGAAAGGTTCACGACGCGTAAAGTCATGCAGATGCATCAGTTGATCAATATGACTCTGATTAGACTCGAAGCCATTCTTCTTAAACCATTCGTCCAACAGTTCCTCGCCAATTTTCTGTACCTCGCGATTGTCCCTGCGCAAGATAGCCTGAATCTTAGCCTTTGCCTTGGCTGTAAACACGAAATTAATCCACGAAGGCTGTACACGCTGAGACTTAGATGTCAGGATCTCAACCTGATCGCCACTGTTCAACCGATGGCTTAGCGGCACCAACTTATGGTTAACCTTTGCTCCAATACAATGCGATCCTAAGAATGTGTGGATAGAGAAGGCAAAGTCAAGCACCGTACATTCCGCTGGCATCGTCTTGATTTCACCTTTAGGAGTGAAGACAAAAATCTCGCTTGCAAACAGATTCAACTTGATAGAATCAATGAAGTCCATTGCGTCGGGCTGAGGATCATCGAGAATCTCCTTGATGGTGCGTAGCCATTGGTTCAACTCGTTTTCATCCTCACTGTATTCACCGTCAGCCTGTTCTCCTTCCTTATATTTCCAATGAGCAGCCAACCCTTGTTCGGCAATCTCATCCATTCGTTCCGAGCGGATCTGCACCTCTATCCAATGGCCCTCCTTTGACATCAACGTAACATGCAAAGCCTGATATCCATTAGCCTTAGGATGACTCACCCAGTCGCGCAAACGATCGGGATGGCTCTCGTATATCTTGCCGAGCTCCACATAAATATTAAAGCACTCACGAGCTTCAGCTTCCTTACTGGTGGCTTTAAAGATGATGCGCACAGCCAGAATATCATAGACCTCTTCGAAGGTGACATGCTTCTTCTGCATCTTGTTCCAGATGGAATAAGGACTTTTGATACGCTCCTTAATCTGGTACTGCAGCCCCATGCGTTTCAGCATGTCCTCGATAGGGGCAGTAAAGAGGTCGAACGATTGATGACGCGTCTTATAAGTCTCTGCCAACTTATGTTCTATCGTGGCATATTCCTCTGGGTGTTCGAACTTAAAACTAAGATTTTCCAGTTCCGACTTAATCTTATAAAGTCCCAGTCGATGAGCCAACGGCGCATAGAGATAAAGAGTTTCGCCCGCAATCTTGTACTGTTTGTTGGCTGGCTGCGAATCCAATGTTCGCATATTATGAAGACGGTCTGCAATCTTAATGAGGATGACACGTATATCCTCACTCATGGTGAGCAGCAACTTCTTAAAGTTCTCCGCCTGTGCCGATGCCTTCTCGCCAAAGATGCCACCACTGATTTTGGTCAGTCCATCAACAATCTGGGCTATCTTCGGACCGAACATATTGGATATATCCTCTACGGTATAGTCTGTATCCTCTACCACATCGTGCAAAAGAGCAGCACAGATACTGGTAGAACCCAATCCTATCTCCGAACACACAATCTGTGCAACGGCAATAGGATGCATAATATAGGGTTCGCCCGACAAACGGCGTACGCCCTTATGAGCCTGACGTGCAAAGTTGAATGCTTTTGCAATCAGGTCAACCTTCTTACGATGGCGTGAATTCAAATAATTATTTATCAGGCGGTCATAGGCCTCATTTATCATCAGATCATCAGCCTGTTCACGTCGCATCAACTCTTCATCGTCCATAAAATTCCTCCTTAACCTTATACCTTATATATTTTAATCGGATTATTATTTCACCCTCAACTTCTGGCCTGCACGAATATTAGTGCCGCGAATACCATTCAGTCTCTTCAGCTTTTGCACCGTTGTGCCGTTTCGTCGAGCTATGGTAGAAAGAGATTCACCCTTTCTCACTGTCACCCTACGTCCACCACGCGCGTTCCTACGTCCTGCCCGCTTGCTCGATGCCGTTTTTGAAGGCACGAATGTATTATCGATTTCTACCTCAGAACGCTTGAGTGGCGCAGAAGAAGCATAAACAGAGTCCTGCATTGCAATAAACGTATTGACGTCGTTCAACGGCAGACGAATAGGCATTGGTTTTGAAGCACCTGGCACAATGTCGCGACGATAGACAGGGTTCAGAGCGCGCAACATCTGAATATCCAGGTTGCACACAGAGGCAATCTGAGATAATGTCAGGTCACGGTTTACCATCACCGTATCCGTTTGAGAGGGCAACTGCGTTCTCATTGGGCATATACCATGTTCGCAGTAATAGGTCATCACGTAGTTGGCTGCAATAAAGGCTGGCACGTAGCCGCGTGTCTCCTTGGGCAGATAAGGATATATCTTCCAATAATCACGTTCGCCACCAGCGCGAGCTATTGCCTTATTGATATTACCAGGACCACAATTGTAGGCAGCAATAACCAGATTCCAGTCACCATAAACCTTGTATAAGTCGCTCAACAGGTGAGCTGCAGCATAACTGGCCTTCACCGGATCGCGACGTTCATCAATCAGACTATTGATTTCAAGGTTATACATCTTACCCGTGCTGACCATGAACTGCCAAAGCCCAGTTGCTCCTACACGAGAGACTGCAGTGGGATTCAGCGCCGATTCAATGATGGGCAGATATTTCAACTCCAAAGGAACCTGATAAGCTTCGAGTGCTTCCTCAAAGATAGGCATATAGAAGTTAGAGGCACCAAGCATAAATCCCACCTGACGACGCAAGCGTCCGGCATAGCGATCGATACAAGAGCGCACCACTTCGTTGTACGACATCTCCATAACAGTAGGCATCCGCATCAGGCGTTCAATGTATTCCTCTTTAGTATAGAGCGGGTTCTCGCCAGTGGTTCTGCAATCGTCATCTACCGTCAGATAACTTTTCGACTCATAGAGGTTCATCAAACTATCCATCATATTGTCGGCCATAGCCTCAGGGAAGTCAATTTCCTCCATATCGCCATACTCATCAGTTACTATAATTTCCTCATCTTCCGCCTCCACCTCTATTTGCGCCTGTGTGCAGACCACACAAGTCAAAAGCATTGCGGAAAGTATTATCAGTTTTCTTTTCATACAATCATCTTTAGAAATTAATGCTACAGTTCACGCCTATCGACGCTGCTGAAAGCGACCTGCTATTCAAGCCGTTGCCCATGACAGTTGGGCGCACCTTCATGCTCAAGTCTTTCGAGATGTCGAATTCAGACAATTCTGCATCTACATAGGCATCGATGACCGAAACGACATAGACACCAACCATACAGAAGAAACTTAAATCGCGCCAACGACGATAGCGATCCTTGCGACTTTTAAACACCGACTTATAGCGTTCCTCGTTCTCTGGTGTGATGGTGCGTCCCAGATGCAGAAACTTATTATAGCTTGCCGTCGTGGGATCATCGTCCATAATGTCCAGATAAGCCTGCTGATAGTCCTTATACATCATGTTGTTCCACATGAGTGCATAGACACATCCCACGAAACCGCCATACACAATGGGCAGTTTCCAGTATTTGCGGTTATAGATTTGTCCGCCACCAGGGATGACCATTGCCATCCAAAGTGCCCGCTGGGGGTCAGGCCGCCAAGTGCTCCAGTCCTTTTTGGGTTTTGACATCTTTACCGCCTGACTGGCCACTGTCTGCACTACCGCCGTATCAATAACAGCAGCTGTATCTACTGGCAGGGCTGCATACATCGAGTCTATAGCCTGCATGATAGAATCAGTCACCACTGTTTGGGCATTCATTGTGGTCAACGGCAGACACAGCGACAGCGCTGTCAGCACTATAGCCTTTCCGAATCTCTGTGTCATGTCAACACACCATTTTCTCATTTGCTCAATGTCCAGCATTCAGCACTTTTAATATTCGTTCAAGATCCCGCTCGTTGTCAAAAGGAATACAGATCTTTCCTTTGCCCGTGGGGGAACATGTCATTTGGATCTTTGTCTGGAAGAAGGTTGTCAGACGTTTCTTCACAGCATCATATTCTGCCGGCAGCTTAGCCTTGGCAGCAATCTTTCTGTTGGCACCCTGCACATCTTCGCCATTCTTCAGCATCTGAACCATCTCCTCTACCTTTCTCACCGAGTATTGGTTCTTCAGCACTTCCTTAAACAACTTCAACTGCATTGAAGGAGAATCGAGCGACAACAGAGCACGTGCATGTCCCATGTCGATTTCACGGTTCTTCAGTGCCATTTGAATCTGGGCAGGCAACTTCAGCAATCGCATATAGTTAGTCACAGCCGTACGGCTCTTGCCCACGCGCTCAGAAATCCTTTCTTGCGTCATTCCGCTGGTTTCTGCCAGGTGTTCATAAGCCAGGGCTATTTCAATGGCATTCAGATCCTCGCGCTGTATATTCTCTACGAGTGCCAGTTCCATCACGCTTTCATCATTAGCCGTGCGGATATAGGCAGGTATCGTAGTAAGTCCAGCCTGCTGCGAAGCCCTCCATCTGCGTTCGCCGGCAATGATCTGGTAGCGATCGGGGGCTACCTGACGCAACGTGATAGGCGCAATGATACCCATGGTTGCAATACTTGAAGCCAGTTCTTGCATAGCCGTCTCATCAAACTCACGTCGAGGTTGATCAGGATTTGGTTCGATTTGTTCGATGGGAATCTCGTTCAAGTTTGACGAACCTTGAGTTTTCACCTCACTTGTATCAATGAGTGCATCGAGTCCGCGACCATTACCTATATCATCAAGTCCGCGACCAAGCACACTTCGGTCATATTTCTTTCTTACAGCCATTGCTATTTATTCTTACTAATAATTTCTTTTGCCAATGTCAGATGGTTTTTACTTCCAGTAGAATCTGCGTCGTAGAGGATGACAGGCAGACCGTGAGAGGGGCTCTCCGAAAGTTTTACGTTACGCTGAATTACCGTTTTGAACACCAGTTCCTGGAAGTGGCGTTTCACTTCGTCATAGATTTGGTTGGCCAGACGCAGGCGCGAGTCGTACATCGTCAGCAAGAAACCCTCTATCTCAAGTTTTGGGTTCAGTTTGCTCTTAATAATCTTAATGGTGTTCAGCAGTTTCGAGATACCCTCCAATGCGAAGTATTCACACTGCACGGGGATGATTACCGAGTCGGCCGCCGTCAGCGAATTCACAGTGATAAGACCCAATGAAGGCGAGCAGTCGATGAGGATATAGTCATATTCAGCACGGATAGGATCCAGCAATTTCTTGATCACCTTCTCTCGATTGTCCAGGTTCAGCATTTCAATCTCTGCACCGACCAGGTCGATATGGCTAGGAATGATGTCGAGTCCCTCTATATCTGTGGTATAGATAGCCTCGCGCACATCGGCCTTATCGATGATACATTCGTAGATAGAGCAGTCCACCTGCTTGATATCCACGCCCAGTCCACTTGAAGCATTGGCCTGTGGGTCTGCATCGACTACGAGAACCGTCTTCTCAAGGGTAGCCAGCGAAGCTGCCAGATTGATTGTTGTGGTGGTCTTACCTACACCACCCTTTTGGTTAGCTAATGCGATTATCTTTCCCATTTCAATCTTTTCTCCTTTATAGTTTTGAACTGCAAAGATACAACTTTTCTGTGAAACAATGAATGTTTCACTTATATTATTTCAATTATTTTTAGAATTATTCTCCGCCCGACTTTACTTTTCTCAAAAAGAATAGTTACCTTTGCAAGAAATTAATTTTAAATAATGACAAGTAAAAAACCGCTCATCCTTATTTCTAACGACGATGGCTATCAAGCCAAGGGCATCAATAGTCTGACCGATATGCTGAGACACCTTGGCGACATCATCGTATGTGCACCCGATTCGGCACGCTCTGGTTTCTCATGTGCTTTTTCTGCAACCACTCCCCTGCGTCTCGACTTGCGTCATGAGGAGGAAGGACTGCAGATATGGTCGAGCAACGGCACACCCGTTGACTGCGTCAAGCTGGCTCTTTCTCAGATTGTTGGACGTCGTCCAGATATTGTTATTGGCGGCATCAACCATGGCGACAACGCGTCTGTCAACACACACTATAGCGGTACGATGGGGGTTACCCTGGAAGGATGTATGAAATACATTCCGTCTATTGCTTTCTCACTGTGCGACAATCGCGACGACGCAGACTTCGAGCCACTGCGCCCCTATGTTGTCTCGATGACAGAGAAAGTGCTGACCAAAGGTCTTCCAAAGGGAGTCTGTCTGAATGTCAACTTCCCACGTGCAGCAACGTTCAACGGTGTCAAGGTGTGCCGCATGTCACAAGGCACCTGGGGTCAGGAGGTGACACGCTGTCATCATCCTCGTGGCTACGACTATTTCTGGATGGTGGGGCACTATCAGAATGACGAACCCAGCATGCAAGACACAGACCGCTGGGCTCTGGACCATGGCTATGTGGCCATCACCCCCACCCAGATAGACGTCACTGCCTATGAGTTTATGAACCAGAAGAAAGATTGGGAAGAATAATTTTCTACTCATTATGAAGTATTACCTGATTGCTGGAGAAGCCAGCGGCGACCTGCATGCATCAAGACTGATGCAAGAACTGAAGAGAAACGATGTCAATGCTTCTTTCCGCTTCATCGGTGGCGACCTGATGGCGCAGGTTGGAGGCGAGATGGTGAAACACTATCGTGAGCTGGCATACATGGGATTCATTCCCGTCTTGCTGCACCTGCGCACCATTCTGAAGAACATGAAGCGCTGCAAACAAGACATTCTGCAATGGCATCCCGATGTAGTGATACTCGTTGACTATCCTGGTTTCAATCTCGACATCGCCAAGTTTGCCCATCGTCTGGGCTTCAAAGTCTTCTATTACATATCGCCAAAGATATGGGCATGGAAAGAATACCGCATCAAGAACATCAAACGCGACGTTGACGAGTTGTTCTCCATCCTTCCGTTTGAGGTTGACTTCTTTGAGAACAAGCACCACTACCCCATTCACTATGTTGGCAACCCCACTGCCGACGAGGTGAAGGAGTTTCTGGCAACAAAACAAAAAGGCGAACTTCGCAACGAGATAAAAGGCAACAAGCCCATCATCGCCCTGCTGGCTGGCTCTAGAAAACAAGAAATCAAAGACAACCTGCCAATGATGATTCGGGCCACCAAGAAATTTGAAAACGACTACGACATCGTACTTGCCGGTGCACCAAGCATCGAGGAAGACTATTATAAGCAGTACCTTACGGGGAGTAAAGTAACGCTTTTAAAGGAGAAAACCTATGCTTTGCTCTCGGAATCGCATGCGGCTTTGGTGACCAGCGGAACTGCTACGCTCGAGACCGCCCTTTTCAACGTGCCTCAAGTGGTGTGCTACGAGACGCCCATGCCTCAACTTATCGGCTGGCTCCGAAAGAAGATCTTAAAGGTGAAGTATATCTCACTGGTCAACCTGGTGGCCGATCGCGAGGTCGTTCGTGAACTTGTAGCCGACTCATTTACGTTTGACAACATACAACACGAACTGGAGATCATCCTTGACGGACCTGCCCGCAAGAAAATGCTGGAAGGCTATCGGGAGGTTTGGGGCAGACTGGGCAAAGAGCATGCGCCCGCCAATGCTGCCAAAACTATGATTCAGCTGCTAAACGGCGACGCTCCTGCCATATCTCGACAGAATTGATAATGTTCTGCCACAGGATATAACAGCCTGGACCTACACTGGCCAAAGGTGTCAGATATGTATATGCCATCCAAATGGCAAAGGCCGTATTCTTCTGTCCCAAGCCCTGTCCTGCCTCTTGTGCACGACCAAAAAAATGACCGATAAAGCGTCCTACGGCAAACTGTATGACGCACAACAACAATCCCAGAATAGCTATAGATCCCAGCAGCAGCAATGTTGCCTGGGCATGAACGATGTTCTTGACCGTCGTTCCCGTCACAATCATGAGCGAACAGCCCCACAGATAGAAAGACAAATCACGCACAGAGACCACCTTGCTGTGCAGACGGCGCCAGTAATGTTTCACCAGATAGGCCAACAACATCGGCACAACCAGCAGCGTCACCACCTGATAGAATATTTTTGTGAAAGCCGACATAAATGAGATATCGGCTGATTTCTCTATCAGCGGGAAGCAAACGGGTACCAGCATAACCGTCAAGAAGTTTGACAGAAACGTATAAGTCGTCATCTCTTCAAGCGACCCGCCCAGCTTTTGTGTCACCACAGCAGCTGCAGTGGCAGTCGGAGCAATGATGCACATCAGCAACGCCTCCATCAAAACCAGTTTATCGCCAGTGAAATGAAAGAACAAAACAACGGCCATCACGATGCCCACAAACAGCAAATTGAAAACACTAACCCACAAATGCCAGCCCACAGGAAGCATCTTATGGAAGTCAACCTTACAAAAGGTCACAAAGAGAATCAGAAACATGAACAGGGGCAGGATGGCATTAAACACGGGCTCCATCACCGTTGCAGCACCTTCTAATGCAGGAACAAACGCAAATATCAAATAGACAACGGTTCCCATTCCCATTGATACAGGAAGTGTCCAATCCTTTAGAAACTTGATGATATTCATTCTTCTATTTGTATTTTAGGCCAATTTACCAAGAATACCTTTTCCGTAGCACGCGTCAAGGCCGTATAGAGCCAGTGCACATAGTCTGGCGTCAGCATATCGTCCGTCATATACCCTTGGTCTATATATATGTGTGACCACTGTCCGCCCTGTGCCTTATGGCAGGTGACGGCATAGCCATATTTCACTTGGAGCGCATTATAGTAAACATCCGTCTTCAGTTTCTTCAGTCTGTCCGACTTTAATGGGATGTCTGCATAATCCTCCATCACCTGATTATATAATTGTTCGTGCTGTTCACGCGTTAAAGCGGGTGCGTCAGATGTCAGCGTGTCGAGCACGACGGTTGAGGTCAGTTCCAACACTGGATCGAAGTCGGGGAACTGCAACGTTACGTCGGCAAAGCGGAAGCCATATTCTTCGCGTGTATTTCTCACTCGCTGCACCACACATCGGTCTCCGTTGGCCAAGAACAACCCATTCTCTCCATAGTGGTTCTTCACAATCATCAGCTGATCACCCCGGCACAGTTCCTCTTCGCGATCAAGAACAGTGTTGCGGATTCCCTGATTATAGATGTTTGCGCGCTTGTTACTACGCGTCACTACCATGGTCTCATCGAGCCCCACCCGACTATAGCTTGTGGCCAACGACTCTATCAATTCGTCGCCAGGCACAACCTGTATGTCTGGGAAACCTATGACACGCAGCTTAGGCAGAGCCCACACATCCACACTTCGTCGAATCTCTGTAGCGTTAAACAAGATGCCCGACTCCTGACTCTGACGCAGCACCTCGTCCAATTCCATCTCATAGACCTTCATGCCATAGCCACGGAGCACGTCAGACATCAGCGCCGGACTTTCCTCTTCGCCCACTGGCGGCAACTGTGCCCTGTCGCCAATCAGCATCAGTCTGCAGTTCCGCCCATTATAGACAAACTGCATCAGGTCGTCAAGCAAATGCCCCGAGCCAAAGGTATCGCCCAAACCGGCATTACTGATCATCGAGGCCTCATCGACTAAATAGAGTGTATCACTACTGAGATTAGCATTCAGACTGAATGCCGACAAATCGGCAGCAGTCTTCTGTCGGTAGATACGTCTGTGAACAGTGAAAGCTGGATGATGAGCATAAGCCGAGAAGACCTTTGCCGCTCTTCCCGTAGGAGCCATCAGCACCAGCTTCTGCTTCATGTCCAACAGGCCACGAACAATGGCTGCTGCCAACGTTGTTTTACCCGTGCCAGCAGCTCCACGCAGAATCATCACGCACTCTGAGGCCCTATCAAAAAGAAAATCAGCAAAGACGTTTATTGCCTGTCGCTGCTGACTGGTAGGTGCGAACCCCATGTGCTGTTCTATCTTTAACTTTAGCTCATCGCTCAACATCCGTGCAAAGGTACGAATAAGTGAGCAAAGAACAAAATAAAAGATCCCATCTTTTGATTTTTTCTTTCGAACGACAGTAACTTAGACGAAGTCAGAGGTACGAATAAGTGAGCAAAGAACAAAATAAAAGATCCCATCTTTTGATTTTTTCTTTCGAACGACAGTACCTTAGACGAAGTCAGAGGTACGAAATAAGTGAGCAAAGAACAAAATAAAAGATCCCATCTTTTGATTTTTTCTTTCGAACGACAGTACCTTAGACGAAGTCAGAGGTACGAATAAGTGAGCAAAGAACAAAATAAAAAGAAGATGCGCACTCAAACCAATCAGTTGGGGGCACATCTTCTTATGTGTTTCTAGTTAGCAATTAATTTAAGGATAAGATTGGGGTTATCTCTATTCGTTATGTTGCAAAGATAGTCTTTTTTTAGTTTCCCCCAAAATATTCTGCAACTTTTTTTTAGAAAACTCCAGAATTATTTTCTGTTTCCGAGCACAGCATGAACTTCCTCATAGAGCAATTCCACTAAACGAGGTACGGCATACCTTTCCAGGTCACTTTCATGTACCCAAATATAGCCTTCGCCCAACTCCAGACGAGCCTCTGTTTCCAAGAAATAGAAATCGGCTATCAAGATGCGATGTGTCAACACGTGGCGCACGTTCTTCTTCAACAATAAGCACTGTTGCAGGTCAACCCCGTTGTTGTCTTCCCCCACGAGATACGGCTCGTAGAGTCCTTGCCAGATATCTCCAGCCCCACGTCGATGGATGGCCACATAGTCTTTACACCTTATATATACATAAGAGAGATGCCTTTCTTTCACCTTCAGTGTTTTCTGCTTCACCGGCAGCATCCCCACCCTATTCTCGCGAAGCGCCACACACGATTCCTGAAGCGGACAAGTCACGCATTGCGGCGACTGTGGCGTGCACTGTATAGCCCCAAAATCCATCAGTGCCTGATTGTATGCCGATGCCTCTTTGACCGGAAGCAACGACTGAGCCAAAGCCGTAAATGTCTTTTTCCCCTCGGTCGTGTTGATGGGAGTCTCCACACCAAAATAGCGACTCAGCACCCTATACACATTACCATCCACCACAGCAGCAGGCAATCCAAAGGCGATGCTTCCTATAGCAGCAGCGGTATAGTCGCCCACGCCCTTCAGCGACTTAATCTCATCGAGTGTCTGTGGGAATTCCCCCATTGCCACAATCTGTTTTGCAGCAAAGTGAAGATTGCGAGCACGGCTGTAATATCCCAGTCCCTGCCATTCGCGCAGCACATCATCTTCAGAAGCTGCCGCCAGCGATTCCACCGTAGGCCACCGACGCATGAAGCGTTCCCAGTAGCTCCATCCCTGCTTTACTTGTGTCTGCTGCAGGATGATTTCCGAGAGCCAGATGGCATAAGGATCGTGGGTCTCGCGCCAAGGCAGTTCCCTTCCGTTATCGCGGAACCATTTCAGTAGGATATTTGCAAAAGAAGTCATCGTGTCAACGAGAATTTTAGTGATACGCCAAAATCATGTGTCGTAGTGGGATAGCTGCTCGAAGACAACAGAGGCTTATTGGTCTGTCGGTCGTAATAAGCCGTAATCGTAAGCATCCTCGACAACGTATAGTCAGCTGCAAAAGAAATCTTCAGTGCCGAATTACCGCTCGATGCCGAACTAACGCCACTGGCGATATCACGCGTGATGGCTGCCTGGTCGCGGAACGAGATATCGAAACGTGTGTTCAGGTCATGATTCACGCCACCCTTGCTATTGTTCGACGACTGTTGCCTTTTGTTCTTGCTGTCATCGTTCGTCTGGTTTCTCTTCGAGCCTTTCACCTTTCGATGGCTACTACCGCCAAAGAGTTTGAAGTTTGATATCTTATATGCAAGGCCAATCACCCAGTCGTTTGAGCGCGACTCATTAATCTGCACACTTGTCATCGAAAGGTTCAGCACACGCGAGGTTTTGTATTCCACCTTACAAGTCAGGTTGTTGGGGAACGTCACATCAACACCCAGCAGCGGCGAGAAGGCCTCATTGATGCTCACCGACGAGATGTTATAGCGAGAAGACGGTGTGTAAGAACCATCGGCAGCCTGCACATAGCCGAGGTCGCCCATGTATTCCAACCAACTGCTATACGAAGCATACGAGCCTACGCTATAGATACTCTTATACGAATGGTTCAGGTTGACGCTCTTCAGGTGGTCACGCAACCATGGCAACTTCGACAGTCCGCCATACTTGATGGTCCAGTTGGGCAACAATCTGGTCAGTGCAGGGAAGATGTCCAACGAGTTGCCTGCCCCCATCGTGTACGAAGAGAGGAAGGCTGGAATCATCACGTCAGCACTGTAAGGGTCAACAGGATTAACCGTAGTGGTACCGCCACCAACCGAACCAGCAGGATACTGAGCCTGAACACGTTCGCGGAAAGTTCCCAGACGCTTGCAGAACCTATCAAACGAAGCCGACTGGTAACCATTGTTAGCATTGCCCATTCCCTCCAATGCACTACGCAATGAGATAGTGGTCATCGTGAACGAGCCACTGTAAGTGGTAGGACTGCCCTCATACATAAACTGCACGCTCTTCGACTTATTCACCGTACGCGTGGCGGTGAGGTCGATCTTCAAGTCACGTATGGGTTCCAGTGTTGCACGTAGCTGCAGGTCTTCAGTGGCACTGCTCGTTGAGGGCGTAGCCACACTGTCAGCACACAACAGCCATCCGCGCTCCATTGCTTTATCCACATAACTATCACCCGTCAGGCCGAAAGCGAAATCCAGTCCAGGAGCCATCACGCCACCCGTGTTCTGTCCGAAAGCATCGCCAACGTTAGGTATAAATCCCGGCAACGTCATCGAATACTGGTTGCGGTAGCTCAGATTGATCGTGCGCACCATCATCAACAATCGCGATACCTGCTGGGCGGGGTTATACCACCATTGTTTATCAAGAGGCTCTTTGGCCATCACGCTCAACTTCAGCGTGTCGGCAGCAGTGCCCTTCGGCAGCCACACCTTTATCTTATTATCGTCCACCGTCTTCCATTTCACATTGACAGCCTTACCTTTTGCATTCTTTGCACTTACGATCAGTCGTTTAGACTTCTTGCCATGCTGCACCTCAATGGTTGTATCGCTCCTCAGTGCCAGTTCTTTTTGGAAAGTGTTCTTATTCTTTGGCAGCGCTTTCTCCTCGTTGTTCTCTTCACTCTTTCCATCAAGTCCAGCCCGCTTAGCCACTCTGCTCAATGAAGACTTTTTGGCTTTGTTTGCAGCGCTCTTCAATGCACTACTCTGCTTCTTGAACCGGTCGTTGGTTTTCTTCAGGAAAGGTATGTGATTATAGAGCGTCTCCATATTGAAGGTGCCATTGACGTTCAGATTTCGGTTGTTAGAGATGGTATTACCCAATGATGTGCCGTCATCCAACTCCGTACCACGCAACCAAGAATAGGTAGCCGAATAGCTGGCATCCGTCTTCAGCCAGTCGAAGATGGGCAACTTGTCGAGTGGCACCTGGTAGCTGGCAGTAAAGTTCTGCTGATAGTCGAGCGGTGTGCCCCAGTGCTTGAGGCTCTGCCATACGGAGTCTTTCCATGCTGTATAGCGGTCTGCATAGAGATCTTTATTGATGGGCGTATATGGTTCTTCAATCTCGGCATGCGTTGCGCTCTGGAAGTTCATGTGAAGATTCTTGGTCAGATCCCATCGCAGCTGGAAGTCACGGTTCCACAAGAACTGCTCACTAAATGTCAGAGGCAGGTTCGGATTGACCGTATTCTCCAGATCTCGCTCTTGCAGTTCGTAATAGCTACGAGTCCACTCAGAGTTAAACGAGATAGTCTGTGGCAGATAGTTCAGTCCCAGCGCCTTCGGGAACTGCATCCATTTCGACTTGCTCTTCGATGACTTAAATGGCTCCCAAGTCTTATAGACTGGCGTATAGCTATAGTTCAGTGAACCACGCCACTGATCGTCGGTTTCCCAGACGGTGGTCTCACCAGTCGTACGCCGGTGTGAGTGACTGTATGTGAACGAGAAGTTGGCAGGATCGTATGGCATCGGGTGACGTTTGTTCTTGATGCCGACGCGGGCATTCGACAACGAGAAGTTGCGCATCACATTCTTGGTCACGGCTATCGATTCGATAGAATCCCTTTCATGCTGATTGGCAGCCGACTCCAAGGCATCGTCGAGTTCCATGTCCGTATCCAGCGGATTATATTTAGGGCTGACAATCTCCTTGGTATAGGAATAGTAGAGCGGAGCCGTCACCTTTGCCTTATCTGGGAACAGCTTGCCCAATTCCAGGTTGGCAGTCACAGCGTATGACTTCTGCGTGTCTGTAGAACGCTGCATCACGGTCTCCTCCAAACCACCGAAGCCATCGCTGACATAGCGTCCTGAGAGGTTCACCGTACCGAAGTCAGACAACTGGACATTCATGGCTCCCGATGCTGCCCAACCGCCCTCATTGTTGGTTTCGCGCAGACGAAGCTCGTTCACCCACACCTCGCCCGACTTCATGGTGCTGCTCAGGTTGCGCACACCAATAATCATGGTCTTCACCTCGCCCAACGACGGATTACCCACAATGCTTATCTTATTGTTAGGTTTCTCGGGGTCATAGTCGGTAAACAGCTGCGTATAGGATGCCAGTCCCTGTGCACGAGCCTTGTTGCGTGCCTTCTTCAACTGTGTGAAGACAGACATGTTGATGTCGAGCATATTGTCCTGCGGCCACACCAACGGACGGTCGCTTGGCACGTTCCAGCGGTAGATACCCTCGGGAGTGAGCTTCAACGGAATCAGATACTCATAGTAGTTGCTCTTATAGTCAGATCCCAAGCGAATGAACACAGCCAGCTGATTGTCTTCCAACTGTGTGTTGTTAGGAATCAAAGCGTTGGCATGCACGAACATCTGCAGTCGTTTATACTGACGCAGATCCAGGTTGGTATTCTTATAGACCGCCTTCGACTCATTCTGCGACAGGTTCTTCACCGTCAGACAGAGCGATTGCTCATTGTTCTCGGTGAGCTGAGGCTGGGCAGGATCGGTTGCACGCGAGATGCCTGGAGGCAACACATAGGCCACCGGTTTGCGGTCCGTGTTCTCCTCAATGTTCACAGCACTCATCTCCAGCACGCCCGTCTCTGCACCTGCCGACGTTTGCAGGTTCTGTTTATACTGGCGCCATTCTCCACGCACCAAGTCCAGTGAGCCGAAGCGCAGCACGACAGGCTCCTCAAAACCTGTGAGGAACATACGCATGAAGCGAATGCTGGTGAAGTCGTTGATGGCACCCACCTTACTGTCGAATTCGGCCAAAGGTATTCGATACTGATACCAACGCACAGTGAGCGAGTCGCCGTTACGCAACTTTGCATTATAGTCACGATGGTCCACAATATAGCTATCGTCTGACTTCATGCCGCGATTGTAGGCCTGCAACTCCTCGTCGCTGATGGCTATGCGGTACTGATAGTAGCGTTCATACTCATTCAGCGTATAGTCCTGATTGATGTCTTCCACGTCTGGCCCTGTCTTATACGAAGTGTCGTAGCCCTCAGACTGGTTGTCGTTGGCAGGCGAGTTGCCCTGTGGGTTGTTGATATGCTTATAGCGGTCCATGATACTGGTGCGTGCAGCATCGAGATCAGCACCACGATAGTAGTGGTAGTCATCGCCAGCCGGGTCGTTGTGCCAAGCCTGCAGCACACTATCGTTGGTCACCACACCACCAATCGCATTCAACCAATCCATATAGGCACCATACTGTTGTTCCTCTTCGTTGGTCAGACCGTTCAAGCCCACATCCTGCATTCGACGCGAACCTGCCGTGGTTGCAAAGGCATAGGTCTGTGTAGCCTGCATGGGTATCTTGCCCCACTGGGTGGTTTCGTACGAGGATGTGCCGTCAACAGCCATGCCACTCTCATAGAATTTCTTTCCATCACGAAGCACATCCTCAGACACCTCGCCCAGGTTCAGGTACAGTTCACCTTTATGTTTGTCTGCCGTGCCTTCCTTACGTGTGTAGATATAGGGATCGAGCAGCCAGAACTCCACATATTCTATATTAGCCTGTTCGAAGTCGGTGGTTTCCAGTCGGCGCATCATACCGCCAAACATCCGGCTGGGGTTCTTCAGCGTGCCGTCGGCATTCAGTTGAGTGGTCAGGTTGTAGGGGCCACGCTCCTGAGGGTAGTAGGCCAGATTCAGCACGGGCAGTGTAGAGACAGCACCGTTGTACGACGACTGGTCGCGGTTGGGATAGAGTTCCTTCACATAGACCTCGCGCACATAGTGGTTGGACAACTGTTCCAGGTCGCTCTTGATATGAGCAGGCGTCAACGACGACGAACGCCGCGTAAAAATGGGATCGACGTTATACCAAGCCAGCAAGGCACGGTTGTAGCCACTCTTGACAGACGTCTTATCGTTGGCATCGGGGAACATGCTGGGCACACTCGACAGCACCCATGCCTTGGGGTCACTCACGTCGAGCAGGTTCTTGGTGTTCTCGAAGTCATCCAGATACGAAGCGTTATCCTGTGTGCCCGTAGGCGTATGGGCTATGAGTTGTGCAAATTCGCCTGTGAAGGTGATCTGCGATGGTTGCGTGCAGTGCAACAGGGGCAGACGGTCAAGCACATTGGTCAACCACTGCGACTCTTGTTTCCAGTTGACGTTCAGTCCCCACAAGGTGTTGTTCAGCGGTTCCTCGCCCATCGACACCTTCGAGGTCAGCGCCTGTTCCTTCAGGTGCAACAACGTGCCGCCCAGTGAGAAATTCTTACTGAAGTCATACTCCCAGTTCATGCCCAACATGGTCTTGCGCTGCATGCCGTAGCTGGTATTGTCTTCCAACGACACATTGACATTGGTGCCGGCATCGATAATGCTCTGGTTCAGGATGGTCACCTCGCCTGCCGAATAGTCAACCGAGTAGTCGCTGCCCTCCTGCAAGGTCACGCCACCAGCCGTCACCACTACTGAGCCCTGAGGCACATAGGCTGCGCCCAGCGAGATGACATTGGCACTGGTGCCCTTATACTGCCCCGACAGCACGAACTTGTCCTTCTCAGCATTCTGTTTTGCCACCGTCTTGGTCGAATCATAGAGTTGGTCAAAACAGTATTTTTCTGCCACGTTGCCCATTCCCTTCTGCGTCAGGTATTTGCGCAGATAGCTGCCAAAAGGCTCGGCAGCAGGCAGGAACACACGGCCGTTGACCACGGTATAGCCCTGTACGAAGTCAAACTGGCCGTTGGAGTTTGGTTTCATGTTGGCATCCAGACGGTCCAGCCCCATCACGCGCAGCAAGGGCACCGACTTCAAGCTCTCCTCAGGCAGATAGTTCAGGTAGGTGCCTGTGGTGTCGCTCTGGTACTTGATGTCCATGCGGAACTTCTCCTTCTCTACCGACGAGGCCAGATAATAGACGTTCTTCATCATCAGTCGCCAGTTGCCTTGCGACGGGTTGTTTGAGGTATTCTTCAGCGCCTTCACAAACAGGCAGCGGTTGGTCTGGGTGATATCTGTCGAGAATTCGCCCACTTGGTAGGTCTGTCCACCATAGGTATATTCATAGGCCACGGCCAGCACTTGGTCGGTTTGCAGACCTGTCTTCAGCGAAATGAAGCCCAGCGCTGTGTTAACGGTATATTCGCTGGCGTTCAACAAGCGGGCACTTGACAGTTTCTCGTAGTCTGCACCACCCACAAGGCGCTGGTCACCCTCCAAGATAGCCGTCACACGGTCCATCGTGCGCGATTCCGAGTCTATCTGGCTGATGAGCTGCGCATACTCCGTGTTAGCCAGATTGCTGGGCACCTGATATCCCGTAGCGTTCCACATGGGGTTGTTGATCACGGCATTCTCGCCCAAATCGCTGAATGCCACAATGTTGCGCGAGTTAGATGTAGTACCGCTCTTATTGGTCACCCACACCTCAATGCGGTTGATCTTGATGCCCGTTGTCATGTTGGGCAACGACTGCATCGAGCGGTCATAGTTCTGTTGGAAATAGTGTGAGAGGAAGAAGTGGCGGTTTTCCTCATAGTCTGCCACGTCTATCTCGTAGGGAGTCGTCTGCGTGCCGCCTTTCGAGCTGACACTTTTTGAGGTTGATTTCTTCTGCGACAACACCGTCTGCAGTTTCAGTTTGCCAAACTGCATGTCTGTTCTGATGCCAAACAGCGACGAGGCGCCGTGCACCAATGAGTTGTTTGAAGGGAACGACACATTACCAGCCTCCACCAGCTTGATGATTTCGTCTTCCTTACCGTCGTACTTCAGCTTCAGGTTCTTGGTATCGAAGTCGAACGTGGCATCGGTGTTGTAGTTCAGGTTCATGTTCAACTTGTCGCCCACCTTACCGTTCACGTTCAGGTTGATCTTCTCGTCGAAGTCGAAAGCCGTGGTCTTACGGTTGCGTATAGGCAGCGAGGGGTTCTCGATGTTCTTGTGCGTGGCACCAATCTTCAGCTCTGCCGTACCCTGCGTCTTCACGCGAACGCCACCAGGACCAAAGATTTTCTCGGCCGGTCCCAGGTCGAAATGCATGTCTGAGAAGTCAAACTTGTCCTTCCCGGCAGCCTTGGCGGTCTCAGCATCTTTTTTCCTGAAATACTGTCCACGTGCCTTACGTTCGCTCCATCGCATATACTCTTCTGGTGTCATCACCACCGGAGCATTCAGGTAGCTGTCGCCTATCTTAGAACCAATGCGGTAAACATTCAGCGAATCATCGTACTCCACCTGCTGTTTGATATTATCTGGCATCCTCAGATCCAATGCGCTGGAGTCCAGATCCTCTACTACTATGGGAGCCGTGTGCTGGATACGCCAGCGGGCATGCAACAAAGAGTCGGGAATGCTCTCATCCTCGACCCTTGCCTTGGGTTGTGCCTTGGGCGCTGTTTTATTGTCTTTTTTGTTGTCGTCCTGTTGCAGAACCTGTGCCGAAGCCAGTCCAACCATCAAGACGAGCAACATCATATATATGATTCGTTTCAATGTGTTCTATGTTGTCGTATTACAATAATGATAACGTAAAACACACCTACTTATTATAAATAGAACGCTTTTTTACATCAAAAAGTAATGGTTTTGACTCGTGAAATGCGTACTATTACAAGGCAATAGCATAAGTATTGTGATGCAATAGTAACGCTTTTGATTCGAATCCAGCCCCTAGAAAGCTCAATTCTAGCCCTTGGATTACCCAATTCTAGCCCCTGGATTACCCAATTCTAGCCCCTAGAATGACACCAAAACCTTAACTATTGCAAGTCAAAAGCTATACTTTTGCGCCTTCAGACCTATCATTCTGTCAGTCCAAAGCACCAGTTTTGCCACACTCCGCGACCAGTTTGGCAATGCCACTTGCGCACACCAAGAATCTCACAGCCCGTGGCAAAAAATATTTTTCCAATGATATTGAAATTCTACGTTCACTTCATACACCTTCTTGTCAATCAGATGAATCAGATATGATTAGTCACTATATGTCATGTACCAGATTCCTAACACTTTCAAGAAAACGAAGAGATCGGCTGACAATGGACTGTCATGCTTGGGGATGATTTTTTGTAAAACAATTCAAATAATTTTCTATAATCTCGATTTTATTTACTAACTTTGTACACATATTATCTAAGGAAGCAAATAGAACTATATATGAGTACAGAAGAATTACAGAAACGAACAACCGTCAATATACAGGAGAAAGCCAACCTTATTTGGGCCATTGCCGATAAACTGGTGGGTACCTATAAGCCCCACGAGTATGGCAATGTCATCCTGCCCATGTGTGTGATTAAGCGCTTCTCTGATACACTGGCACCTACCAAACAAGCGGTGCTCGATGCTAATGCCCTTTGCGAACAGCGAGGCTTGGCAGTAAGGAAAGGCTTCCTGACTACAGCCTCAGGCTATGATTTCTATAACGTGTCGCCATTTACATTCGAGGGCTTGCTTTCTGATGCAGATAACATTGCAGACAACTTCCGTAGTTATCTGAACCACTTTTCAGAGAATGTAGTGGATATCATCGAGAAGTTCGACTTCGACAAGGAAATCACCAAGCTCGACCACAATGGCATCCTCTATAATGTTATCCAGGAGTTCTGCAGCAAGAAAGCCTATATGGGTGCCGACGAGATTAGCGCAGTAGATATGGGATACATCTTCGAAGAGTTGGTACGCAAGTTCTCTGAGAGTTACGACGAGCAGGCAGGAGCCCACTTCACGGCTCGTGACATCATCTATATGATGGCCGAACTCTTGGTGGCACCACAGCGCGAGCAGTTGGAACAAGAAGGCGTAACGGCTACCGTCTATGATATGGCGATGGGAACAAGCCAGATGCTTGACTGCCTCTCAGAGAAGCTATTGGCGATTGACCCTGATGCACAGATTACTGAGTTTGGTCAGGAGCTGAACGAACAGACATTTGCCATTGCCAAGGCCAACGTGCTCATCAAGGGTGGTGATGCAGAGAATATGCGCCATGGCAACACCCTGAGCGACGATAAGTTTGAGGGCTATACCTTCGACTACATCATCTCAAATCCTCCTTTCGGTATCGAATGGAAGAACGAGAAAAAGACCGTAGAGGAAGAACATAAGCGTGGCGATATGGGTCGCTTTGCACCAGGTTTGCCAGCCATTGGCGACAGCCAGCAGTTGTTTATGCTGAATGGCATTGCCAAGCTGAAAGATACAGGCCGTATGGCCATTATTCAGAATGGTTCACCATTGTTTAAGGGCGATGCAGGTAGTGGCGAGAGTAATATCCGAGGCTATCTGCTGGATAACGACTGGCTCGAAGCTATTGTGCAGATTCCTAACGATATGTTCTACAATACAGGTATTGCCACTTATATCTGGGTGGTTACAAAAGACAAAGCACCAGAGCGAGTGGGCAAGGTGCAACTGATTGACGCCAGCAAGTGCTGCGAAAAGCGTCGCAAGTCGCTGGGCAACAAGCGCAATGAGTTTACCGATCGTTGCATTGACCTGATAAGCAAGGCTTATATGGCCTTCGAGAATGGTACGTATGAGGATGGCGAACTGGTGGTTGAGAGCAAGATTAAGGATTGCGACGACTTTAAGTTTACCAAGGTAGCTATTAAACTTCCTGAGAAGAAGAAGGATACAGAGAATGTGCCCTTCAAGGAGGATATCGAGGCTTATATGCAGAAGAATGTCTATCCTTATGCGCCAGAGGCTAAGGTAGATATAAAAGCCAGCAAGATTGGTTATGAAATACCTTTCACCCGCGAGTTCTACAAGTATGTGGCTCCTCGCAAGAGCGACGAAATCTTTGCCCACCTGCAGGAACTGGAGAAACAGGAAACTGCGTTGATGGCTAAAATCATGGGACGTTAAAGAATGGGAGGAGCAGAAATGAACGAGATAGAGCAGAACAATCAAATTGTGTCACCATCGGTGTCACAATCTCTGATACAAGACTTGCGTCAGATCATAGAGCAGGCACGTGGTCGTGTAGCTGCTACTGCCAATTACGAGCTCACCATGATGTATTGGCATATAGGTGAGCGCATCAATCGAGAAGTACTTGATAATCAGCGTGCTGAGTACGGAAAACAAATTGTCGCGACAGTGGCGCGACAATTGCAAGAAGAGTTTGGTAGGAAAGGATTTGATGAGAAAAGTATCCGTAGAATGATGCAATTTGCCACACTCTTTCCTGATTCTCAAATTGTCGCACCACTGGCGCGACAATTGTGGTGGTCTCATTTTGTGGAAGTTATGCCACTAAAGGACGAACTGCAACGTGAGTTTTATCTGACGATGGCCGCATCTGAAAGATGGAGCAAAAGAACCCTTCAGGCAAAGATCGACGGCATGCTCTTTGAGCGTACAGCCATCAGTGGCAAGCCTGACGAATTCATCAAGAAAGAACTATCCACTCTGCGCGATGACAATGTGATGTCGCCTGACTTGGTTTTCAAGAGCCCTTATTTCCTGGAGTTTACAGGATTAAAAGGAATGTACAGCGAAAAGAACCTTGAAGACAGTTTGATTGCCCACCTTGAGCAATTCATCATTGAGTTGGGCAATGGATTCAGTTTTGTGGCACGTCAAAAACGAATGATCATCGACGGGCAAGACTTTTATCTTGATTTGTTGTTCTACCACCGTCGTCTGCATCGATTGATTGCGATTGATCTAAAGTTGGGTAGTTTCAAAGCACAATACAAGGGCCAGATGGAGCTCTATCTGCGCTGGCTTGAAGCCCACGAGATGGAACCTGGGGAAGAAACACCATTGGGCCTATTGCTATGCACAGAGGGCAGCGATGAACAAATAGAACTGCTGCAGCTCGACAAGGCAGGCATTAAGGTAGCGAAGTATCTTACAGAATTGCCTCCACGCCATGTGCTGATGCAGCAGATTCAAAAGTCATTGGAGGCTGCCAAAGACCGTTTTAACAACTATGCAGAGGAGGACTAGCCCATGGCAAGAGAATTTAAAGATAGCGGCATAGAATGGATTGGCCAGATTCCGAAGGAGTGGGAGGTTAATAAGATTGGAAATCTTTATCAGGTTCGTAATGAAAAGGTAAGTGATAAGGATTATCCTCCTTTGTCTGTTACCATGAACGGAATTGTACCACAACTGGAAACTGCTGCAAAAACGAATAATGGTGACGATAGAAAATTGGTATGTAAAGGAGACTTTGCTATCAATAGTCGCTCTGATAGAAGAGGTTCATGTGGTGTTTCTCAATACAATGGTTCCGTTTCTCTGATTAATACGATTTTGAAGCCAAGAGGTTCGATGAATCCCCAGTATTATAATTGGCTATTTCATACAGAGTTATTTGCTGATGAATTTTATAGATGGGGACACGGTATTGTTGATGACTTGTGGACTACAAGATGGCAAGAGATGAAGAATATTTCTATCGTTTCTCCATCATTATCTGAGCAGCAAAAGATAGCGGATTATTTGGATAAGGTGTGTGGTGAAGTGGACGAAATGGTAACTCTGCAAGAAACGATGATAGAGGAACTAAAAGCCTATAAGCAATCCGTCATCACCGAAGCCGTCACTCAAGGCCTTAATCCAAACGTCCCTATGCACGATAGTGGTATTGATTGGATTGGAGAGATACCAGAGCATTGGAAACTTGAACCCTTGAAGTATTGTTTCGGTAGGCGTTCTGAGAAAAACAATCCTGTCAAAACGGAAGAGAGGTTATCATTGTCTATTGACAAAGGTGTAACCCTTTATGCAGAGAAAACAACGAATCTTGATAGATTCAAGGATGATTTTACTCAGTATCAGTTGGCATATCCCAACGATATTGTGCTTAATTGTATGAATATGATCGTTGGTGCTGTAGGTCTTTCTAACTATATGGGCTGTGTAAGTCCTGTCTATTATGTCATATATCCCGTAAGGCAGGATATTAATCCATTGTATTATTCTTATCTACTTAATATCCCAACTATCAGAGGGGTGTATTATAGCTTAGGTAAAGGAATATATGCTATAGAAAGAGGTGAAGGCAGGGTGAATACATGTCGCCTTAAGGTTGCCTATAATGACTTCGGTAGGCTGGACATACCTGTTCCACCAATTGAAGGACAAAAGGAAATAGCTCTGTATATTCAGCAAAAATGCTCCGAAATCGACTCGTTGATAGCTTTGAAGCAAGCGAAGATAGAGGAGTTGAAGGAATATAAGAAGTCTGTAATATACGAATATGTAACTGGTAAAAAAGAAGTTGTATAAGGATGAAGCCAAGATTTCATATAGAAGGAACAGAGAAATTCGGGTATTCTATTTTTGATAGGTACCGATTCTCTTTTTATATCTATATGAATACTGTGCAACGGGTATGCAATCTTTATCGCTATGCATCTGTCAATGACCTAAAGGGGTATGTTGCTCATTTTTGTTATATACGATTAAAGTCATTCAGCACATTCTATAAAGTGATAACGGAACATAGGGATTATGTTACAGCAAATTGTATCTTGAGAATGTTGGGTGATTGTGTGTCTGTTTTCCATTTGGTATATATGGAGCCTAACATGAATCTACGTTTGCTAAGACATTGTCTTTATGTGCTTGATGGATGCGAAAGGAACTTGGTTGTTTTACCAGAAAACAGCATAAAATTGGGACTTCCAGAAGAGGAAAAGAATCACGCCAATGATTTGATAAAGATTAACAGAGAGCATAGAAAACGAATGATGCGTGAGGCTCAGGAGATATTGGACAAATCTCCGCTTAGAAAAGTGGATGAAGAAGCTTTTAATTGCATTGTTAAGAATAGAAATTGGAAATTCAAGGAATTTAAGTCCTACAAAAATAAGAATCAATATCAATGGAGAGACTTATATGAGCAGATAGATTATTCTGGAGATTATGACCTAATCTCGTATTTATCACAATATGCCCATGGATTGAGTATGAGTAACCTTGTTGTTCAATTGGACGAACAAAACTGCGATGGAATAATTGGAGAAGCATTGGGACTGCTTGATAGAATGAACCAATATGTTCTTAACTATTTTGAAGAAGAGAATCTCTATATATTAAGGGGATTATTATTTCCTGAAATGCGTGATAAGATTTTGTCGTGTTATGATGACGAACATCGTCCATCAGTAGAAGAGTGGAACCGAAAATTTTCAATTAAATGAATTGAGATTGCCGGTTATAATGTTGCATTTTAGCGGAATTAAGAGTGACAGTTTTTGCATTTTAGCGGAGTTTAGAGGTTTAAAGATTGCATTTTAGCGGAGTTTAGACACATTTTTTTTGCATTTTAGCGGAGTTTTAAAATATAATTTATATATTTGCCGACGAAAACCGCGAGAAAATCGCAAAACTATAAAGTTATGATCGACGAGAAGATAATTTTGCAGGTACTGGCTGAGCAACAGGAGGAGATAAAGGGCTACAAGCCACAGAAGTGGGTGGCCCGCAAAGAGGAGTCGCTCTTCGAGTTCGACACCAAGATGGCTCAGGTAGTAATCGGTGTACGTAGAAGTGGTAAATCAACAATTTGCCACAAGGTGCTGCTGGAACGTGGCATCCGTTATGGTTATGTGAACCTGGATGATGACCGACTGGCCAAGATGACGACCGAAGACCTGAATACAGTGCTCTCGTGTGTATATCAGCTGTATGGTACCGATGTGCCTTATCTGGTGCTCGACGAGATACAGAACGTAGATGGGTGGTATCTGTTTGTGAACCGACTGCTACGTACTGATATGCATATATTTGTAACGGGTAGTAATGCCAAACTGCTTAGCGGCGAACTGGCCACACATCTTACAGGCCGTTACAACGAGATACATCTTTATCCATTCTCATTCTCAGAGTATTGCGACTATCATCAGATTGATACTCAGAGCATAACTACCAAAGCCGAAGCCGACCGTAAGCGTGCTTTTATGGATTATATACACGACGGAGGCTTTCCTGAGATGCAGGGTCTTCGCAACAAGCGAGCTTACGTTCAAAGCCTGATAGAAGCTATTCTGCTGAAAGACATAAAGAATCGTTTCAGAATTCGTGACGTGGATGCTTTGCGAAAGCTGGCTCATCATCTCATCAATAATGCATGCCAAGAGGTGAATTATGAAGAGTTGACCAAAGAATTGGGCATGAGCGACAAGACGGTTAAAAATTATGTTGACTATCTTGCCAAGGCTTTTATGATACAGCTCCTTACACGTCACTCTTTTAAGAGCAAGGAGAGAATACGCAATCCTAAATCATATGTCATAGATACAGGAATGCAGGGAAATAGAAACAACGTGCTGGCTCCTGAAAATCTGGGATGGAGATTGGAGAACGTAGTATATATAGAATTACTTAGGCGTTGTGCTTATGATTTTTATGATGTATACTACTATAAGCCAGACAACAGAGCTAAAGAGATTGATTTTGTGATATGCGACAAGAATAAAGTAATGGAGTTGATACAGGTGGCTTATGAGATTGACAGCCAGCGTGCTTACGATCGTGAAACATCAGCACTCATAAAGGCATCTGGCGCTCTCTCATGTGACAATCTCACCCTAATAGCATTCTCGCAAACGCGCGACGTGGAGATTGACGGAAAAACAATACATATCATTTCGGCATTGGAATGGTTGTTAAAATAAAGAATAACTGACCTATGGAAACCAAAGAGAAAAACCTGGAACAAGATATTGAGAGTTGGCTGCTGAATGAAGGCGGCTACGTAAAGGGTACAATGGCTACGTACGACAAGAAACGCGCCATTGACATGCCTGTACTCATCAAGTTTATAGAGGCTACTCAACCCAAGCAATGGGCTAAATATAAGAATGTGTATGGCGAGCAGGCCGAACATCAGCTCTATAAGATGTTCCAAAATAACGTGGCCCAGAGTGGACTCATCTATGTACTGCGAAATGGTATCAAGGATCGTGGCATCGGACTGAAGTTTGTTTATTTTGAACCAGCATCTGGATTGAACGAGGAACTTGTGGAGAAATATCAAGCCAACATACTGACAGAGACACGCCAGTTCTTCTATTCTACAGAGAACAAAAACTCTGTAGATATGGTGCTGTCAGTGAACGGAATACCCGTGGTGGCGCTGGAACTGAAAAACCAGTTTACGGGTCAGACGGTGGAAAACTCGAAGCACCAGTATATGTACGATCGCGACCCCAAGGAACCACTGTTCCAATTCAACAATCGTATACTGGCTTACTTTGGTGTGGATTTGGAAGAGGTGGTGATGACCACGCGCTTGCAGGGCGAAAAAACTTTCTTCCTGCCATTTAACCAAGGCAGTAATGGGGCAGGAAACATTGGTGATGGAGGAAATCCTGAGAATCCTGATGGTTATCCTACTTCGTATCTGTGGGAGAAGGTGCTGCGTAGGGATATGCTGCTGTCGCTGCTTCAGCGTTACATCAGTTTGCAGGTGGAAACCAAGGTGAAACTGGTGAATGGCAAGAAGGTTACGAGTAAGTCGGAGAAGATTATCTTCCCTCGTTATCATCAGTTGGATGTGGTGGAAAAGCTGGTGGCCGACACCAAGGCCAGCAAGGAGGGCAAGAGCTATCTGCTGCAGCATAGTGCTGGTAGTGGAAAGTCGAACTCTATTGCATGGCTGACTTACCGTCTGTCGTCGCTGCATAATGATGAGGACAAGGAGATGTTCCAATCGGTATTTGTGGTGACCGACCGTAGAATACTGAACAACCAGTTGCAGGACACCATTCTTGGCTTCGACCACAAACAGGGGCAGATAGAGACAATTACGGATAGCGATAACTCATCGAAACTAAAGGATGCTATCAATGATAAAAAGCGCATTATCATTACCACTATCCATCGATTCCCGTTGATTTATAAAGAGTTGGATGGGCATGCTCAAAAGAACTTTGCTATCGTGATAGATGAGGCTCATAGCAGTCAGAGTGGAAAGAGTGCCGAGAAACTGAAAGAGGCGTTGGCTGATACAGATGAGGCGCTGAAGGAGATGGCTGCATGGGAAGAGAAGACGGAAGAGGAACTGAAGGACAGCATGGACCTGATGACAGAAACTCTGTTGGCACAGGGCAAACATAAGAACCTGTACTTCTATGCTTTTACGGCTACTCCTAAGCCCAAAACGCTACAGACGTTTGGTGTGATGAAGGCTGACGGTACCTACGATGCCTTCCACCATTACTCTATGCGTCAGGCTATCGACGAGGGATTTATTCTGGATGTGTTGAAATACTATACCACCATAGAAACCAGCTACGAGATAGCTAAGGCTGTACAGGATAATCCTGAGTTTGAAGAGATTCCGGCAACACTTGCCATCAAGCACTATCACGATACGCATGGATTCGTATTGCAACAGAAGGTGGAGGTGATGGTAGAGAAACTGCGCGAGATTACGCTTTCGAAGATGGATGGACAGGCCAAGGCCATGATTGTGTCGCCATCGAGAGCACATGCTGTGAGATATCTGTTCCTGCTCAGAGAATATTGCAAGAAGATGGGCTATACGGATGTGAATGCATTGGTGGCCTTCTCGGGTACAGTAAAGTATCTGGGCGAGGAATATACTGAGAGCAAGCTGAACAGTACAGACGATCAGAAGATATCGGAAAAGCAGTTGCCGCTGTTCTTTAATAGCGATATGTACAACGTGCTGATTGTAGCGGATAAGTATCAGACTGGTTTCGACGAGCCGTTGCTGCACACCATGTTTGTAGATAAGAAACTGCGTGGCGTAAAGGCTGTACAGACACTTTCGCGCCTGAACCGTAGTTGCAAAGGAAAGACGGATACTTATATCCTCGACTTCATTAATACTGTGGATGGCATCAAGGCTTCGTTCCAGCCGTTCTATGAAGAAACGCTGCTGAGCGATGCGGTAGATGTGAACGTGGTTTACGAGTATGATACTGAGCTGAAGAAATATCACCTGTGGAATACTGATGATGAGGAAAAGGTATATCAACTGTTTGCCAAGCGCAAGCAGGGTGACAATGATATGGGTAAGTTGGCATCGGCACTAAAACCTGCATTGAACGCTTATGAGGCGTTTGTTGAGGAAGAGCAATTTAAAATCAGGTCGCTGCTTAAGAACTTTATCCGTTTCTATGCCTATATGGCCCAGGTGGTTCGCACGTTCGACAGAGAGCTGTACAAAACCTATATCTTTGCAGAGTACTTCTACAGAATCATCCCAAAGAAAGCCCATCAGAAGGTTGACCTGAGCAATAAGCTGGCGTTGATTAACAACAAACTGACTGAGACGTTCTCTGGCTCAATCGAACTGAATCCTACGGCTAAGGATAAGACTGTGAACCCAGAAAAGGGAACTCAGGGCAAGAAACCTGAAATAAAGACCGACCTGCTGGCCAACATCATTGATAAAATCAATATCATGTATGCTGGTAAGTTTACCGAGGCCGATAGGGTGATAGTAGAGACTATCTACGATAAGATGCTGAAATCGAGCAAGACGCTGAAAAAGCAGGCTAAGAACAATGACGCCCAGATGTTTGAGACCAGCATCTTCCCCAAGGAGTTTGACAAGATAGCCCAGTCGTGCTATATGGAGCAGATGGATGCATTCTCAAAGTTGTTTGAAGATGAACAGTTCTATAAGCGTGTGATGGGTGAAATGGCTAAGGCTATGTATCTGAATTATCGCAATAGCGAAATAGGCACTTCTCAAAGAAAAAGGTCAGAAGAGATTAAACTGATTCCTGCTGGCTCTATGCTTGATGATGTGGAGAAGGACGATGACGTACGTCGCCTGGTACACAACATGATGGAACAGTATGAGGGCACTACCATTATGAATATAGTAGTTGAGTGTCAGCGCGAGTTCCAAGAGAAGTATTTCAGCATGGGTGGTAACGACTGGCGTCACCTGATTCGTGACTACGTAAGAATGGTGACAGCACGGCCTGAACTGCAAGAAACTGAAGTATTCCGTTTCTCAATGACAGGATGATTTGCTTCAGTCTTACAACTTAATGCCGTATTTAACGATGTGTTCTTCCATCATTCCCTTGGGCATGAAGCGGAGAAGGGTGTTGGTGATGGTGTTGAGCATGGACTGACGAAATTCGTCTTTACGTTATTACTTAATCTGCTTTAATGCCAACTTCACGACCTGCTCTACGGGTAGTGAGGGCTGTTCCTGCAGAATCTGAACCACCACCTTCTGGGTGGGAGCAGGTGCGAAGCCAAGCATGGTGAGCGCAGAGACGGCCTCGTCGCGAACTTCATTGTTGACGGGAGCGGCAATCTGTCCGCCAGCAGGAATCTCGCTGGTGATACCCAGAGCTACAATCTTATCACGCAAATCTACGATGATGCGCTGGGCTGTCATCTTGCCTATGCCCTTGATACTCTGGATGAGCTTGGCATTGCCCGTAGAGATGGCTGAGCACAACTCGCTAACGCTCATGCCTGAGAGCATCATGCGTGCGGTGTTGGCACCAACGCCACTGACGGTGATGAGGAGCTGGAACATCTCGCGCTCTTTCTTGGTGGCAAAGCCGTAAAGCACATAGGCATCTTCGCGAATGGCTTCATAGACATAGAGCTTTACCTCTTTCTTTCCCTGGATGGCACTAAATGTGTTTAGCGATATATTCATGCCGTAGCCCACGCCTGCTGCCTCAATGGTGGCTAGAGCCGGTGTGAGGTCGGTCAACTCTCCTTTTATATACTCAATCATAAAACAGATTATTTACACTATAACAAAAATAAAACGGGCGTTTCCGCCCGTTTATTGTGTTTGGCACGCAAAAGTGCTTAAACTCGCAAATTAGAAATCTGTGTAGAACCAATCCTTGGGCACGCTCTGCTTCTCGGGCATCCACTGCCATGTCTCCGATGTTGCAATAATCATTGGAGCCTCGCCTGCCTTGGGGAATGGGATGACAAAAACAGACTCGTTGTCCTTCTGCTTAACCTTCACAGAAATATTGTTAGCATAGGGATCCCAGCCTTCAATATCGTATTCTTCTTCCAAGTCCTTATCCAGAATGCCCTGTCGCTCGGGCAGTTCGGTGGATCCAATCGTCAGTTGGAAAGGCAGCACGCCACCCAGGTGACGAAGAACGGCCTTCTGCTTCTTCTCTGTACCAATCAGTTCGTTGGCAGTCACCACACCGTTGGTCATCGTTCTCTTATAGGTAGATGTGGTAGTTTCGGTCACATCGACAACGATGTCGTTGAAGTCGAAGTCGCCAATGCTACCCAGGTCTTCAATCATATAACGCTTGGTGACGCTGGAAGTGACATCGTACTGATCGTCGGTCACCTTGATTTCCTCAGGTACCTCGGGATTGCCCACGATGGCCAGAACCACATCGTTGTAGTCATTATCTGTACCATAGCCATTATTATCCTCGATACCAACATACTTAACAATGGCATTCTCATGCATCTCAATGCCCTGGGGCTTTGCCTCTGTTTCTACATAGATGGCCTGACCATTGAAAGTACCTACAGAAGGTTTAGAAGTTCTGCCGTCCTTCACATTGGCCAAATAAATCTCAATGGGGGTACCAGCTGGAGCTTCAACGTGCAAGCCAGGCATATCTGTGTATTGAGTGAGGTAGAATCCAACTAACGTATAAACACCCTTCAGACCCTCTCCGTTGACGAAGCCATGAGAATAGTCGGTCCATGTCTTTGAATAGACCTTGATAGGAGTGCCGTTACCTACCTTCACATAGAGATCGTGGGTCCAAGCACCCTGAACACTCACAGGATAGATCGTAAACGAATTGCTGGGAGCTGTCAACACAACAGGAACACCAGTGTGCTGACGACCATCGGGAAGAGATGTCTTAATAGCATCATAGAGTGCTTTGTTCTGAGAGCGGGCAGCCATAGAACTAAACAACCTGCCATTTGTAACAGAATAGTTCAAGTCAAAGTTTAAGCCGTCAACCAACACGGCACGAGTCTCAGCAGAAGCGGCACGAGTCATTGATGCAGAGAAATCGGTAAAGTCCCAAGTCTTGTTTGAACTGATTTTTCCATACTGCTTCTCAAATTGCATGGAATACTCGGCCTTTTGCTTTTGTTCAATGGCTGAGGAATCAAATAGGTCTTTCTCGTTGGAGCAAGCCACTAATGAGAGGATTGCTGCACATGAAACAACTAACTTTTTCATATATAATCAAATCAATTAATAATCAATAGGTTTGGTTTACGAATATTCGGATGCAAAGTTACAACTTTTACTTTAAACAGAAAAATATTTTAAAATAATTTTTATAATAATGTATTAATTTCTTTAGCCAACAAAACACGAAAAAGCACTTTCCGACAAGGGCTAACAGCCACTTTTTAATATTTTTTTTATTATCAACTCACGCTTTTCAAGAAAAAAGTAGTACTTTTGCATCCAGTTTTAAACTCACAACACAAAAAAACAATGAAAAAAATCAGAGCAGCCGTAGTTGGTTACGGCAACATTGGTCGCTACGCCTTGGAGGCACTCGAAGCCGCCCCCGATTTTGAAGTAGCAGGTATCGTGCGCAGAAACGGTGCACAAGACAAGCCAGCCGAACTGGCAAAGTATGAAGTCGTCAAAGACATCAAAGAACTGAAAGACGTAGATGTAGCCATTCTGGCCACTCCTACCCGTTCGTGCGAAGAATATGCCAAACAGATATTGCCACTGGGCATCAACACAGTGGACTCATTTGACATACACACCATGATTCGCGACTATCGTCGCAACCTGATGGAGCTGAACAAGAAGACGGGCACCGTGAGCGTCATCGCTGCCGGATGGGACCCAGGTTCTGACTCTATCGTCCGCACACTGATGCAGAGCTTGGCTCCCAAGGGACTGAGCTATACGAACTTTGGCCCAGGCATGTCTATGGGTCACAGCGTGTGCGTGCGCTCAAAGGCTGGCGTCAAGAACGCTCTTTCAATGACCATTCCATTGGGTGAGGGCATTCATCGCCGCATGGTATATGTGGAGTTAGAAGATGGTGCCAATCTGGACGAGGTGACAGCCGCCATCAAGGCAGACCCCTACTTTGCCAGTGACGAGACCCACGTTTTCCAGGTAGAGAGTGTAGATGACGTCCGCGACATGGGTCACGGTGTGAACTTAGTGCGCAAAGGTGTGAGCGGAAAGACGCAGAACCAGCGTCTGGAGTTCAACATGAGCATCAACAACCCCGCACTGACCGGTCAGGTTCTGGTCAACGTGGCTCGTGCATCCATGAAACAGGAACCCGGTTGCTACACGATGATTGAGATTCCAGTCATCGATATGCTGCCCGGAGACCGCGAAGACCTGATTGCACATCTGGTTTAACGAACATCACTTATATTATTTTATACAGGAAAGAGGTGTAGCAATACATCTCTTTTTTATTGCACAAAAATAGGGAAATGTGCACGTTTAAGGCCCGTTTGTGCAATTTTTATACTTTTTACTTTGTTAAATGATAGAAAAAACGTATCTTTGCACCCGCAAAATTTTGAACAAATAGTTTTATATACATTAATATATTATGGCTTTAAAGATTGTTGTACTGGCCAAACAAGTGCCAGACACCCGAAATGTGGGTAAGGATGCAATGACCGCAGAAGGCACCGTAAACCGTGCAGCCTTGCCCGCCATCTTCAATCCAGAAGATTTAAATGCCCTGGAGCAAGCTCTTCGTCTGAAAGAGCAGAATCCTGGCTCAACAGTAGGAATCCTCACCATGGGTCCTCCACGCGCTGGCGAGATTATCCGTCAGGGACTTTATCGCGGCGCTGACACCGGTTGGCTGTTGACCGACCGTCTGTTTGCTGGAGCTGACACCCTTGCTACATCATATGCACTGGCTACCGCTATTAAGAAGATTGGCGATGTTGACATTGTCATTGGTGGTCGCCAAGCTATCGACGGTGATACCGCTCAGGTAGGCCCTCAGGTGGCTCAGAAACTGGGTCTCAATCAGGTGACATACGCCGAGGAGGTTCTCTCTGTCAAGGATGGCAAGGCTACTATCAAGCGTGTCATCGACGGTGGTGTAGAGACCGTAGAGGCTCCACTGCCTGTAGTGATTACCGTGAATGGTAGTGCAGCTCCCTGTCGCCCACAGAACGCTAAACTGGTGATGAAATACAAGCGCGCTACCTGTCCTATGGAGCGCCCTGCCGAGGGTACACCATACGACTATCTGTATGAGCAGCGCCCCGAATTGAACCTCAACCAGTGGAGCGTAGCTGATGTGGATGGCGACGTGAACCAGTGTGGTCTGAGTGGTTCGCCCACCAAGGTGAAGGCCATCAAGAACATTGTGTTCCAGGCTAAGGAGTCGAAGACTTTGACGGCTTCTGATGCTGACATCGAGGGAATGATCAAAGAATTGTTGGACGAGAAAATCATTGGATAAATTAAGAATTAAGAATGAAGAATGAAGAATTTGCTGCCGCCCAACAAAACGGGCAAACAGGTAATGCAGGTTCAACAAAAGGACAGAACGTCAGAAGAGCGGTAGCCGCTCGGCATCCCGTAGGGTGACGCTTGCTACCAGCGGGACGCAAGAAATTCTTCATTCTCCATTCTTCATTCTTCATTCAAAAGTTATGAACAACGTATTTGTATATTGCGAAATAGAAGGTACTCAGGTACAGGAAGTATCTCAGGAGCTGCTGACCAAGGGTCGCAAACTCGCCAATGAACTGAACGTAGAGCTCCATGCCATTGTTGCCGGTACAGGCATCAAGGGTAAGGTTGAGGATCAGATTCTGCCTTACGGTGTTGACAAGCTGTTTGTTTTCGACGCTAAGGACCTGTTCCCTTACACCTCTGCACCCCACACCGATATCCTCGTGAACCTCTTCAAGGAGGAGCAACCACAGATCTGTCTGATGGGTGCTACCGTTATCGGTCGCGACCTCGGTCCACGTGTATCGTCTTCACTGACCTCTGGTCTGACTGCCGACTGCACCGAACTGGAGATTGGTCCTTTTGAGGATAAGAAGAATAATAAGGTATATGAGAATCTGCTTTATCAGATTCGTCCTGCTTTCGGTGGTAACATCGTGGCTACCATCGTGAACCCCGACCACCGTCCTCAGATGGCTACGGTGCGCTCAGGCGTCATGCAGAAAGCTCTCTACGAGGGTAAGGCTAAGGGGGAGGTTGTTTACCCAGAGGTAAGCAAGTATGTGAGCCCCGAGGCTTTCGTAGTGAAAGTGCTTGACCACCACGTGGAGGCTGCCAAGCACAACCTGAAGGGTGCTCCTATCGTTGTTGCCGGTGGTTATGGCGTAGGCTCTAAGGAGAACTTCGACATGCTGTTCGAGCTGGCCAAGGTGCTTCATGGTGAAGTAGGTGGTAGCCGTGCTGCTGTTGATGCCGGCTGGTTGGACCACGACCGTCAGATTGGTCAAACGGGTGTGACCGTTCACCCCAAAGTGTATATCGCCTGCGGTATCTCTGGACAGATTCAGCACATCGCTGGTATGCAGGATTCTGGTATCATCATCTCTGTGAACAGCGACCCCGATGCACCTATCAACCGCATCGCCGACTACGTCATCAACGGCACCGTCGAAGAGGTTGTACCCAAACTTATTAAGTATTATAAGCAGAACAGTAAGTAAGAAGCCTCACCCCCAGCCCCTCTCCCAGAGAGAGGGGAGTAAATAGTATCTGTGCGATGGGCTATCACTATGAAACTGCGGCTCCTGATAGGTATGAACTGCTGAAAGATTTCGCAAAGAAGAATCGCGGGGAAATGACTGAAAGCGAGCGAGTATTGTGGGAAGCACTAAGGAAACTTAACTGTGGCTATCACTTCAGAAGGCAACACCCTATAGGTGATTACATTGCAGATTTCATATGCATCAAGAAGATGTTAGTGATTGAAGTTGATGGTGGTTACCACAACGAGCCGAGACAGCTGCAGGACGACCTGAACCGCACAGAATTCTTGGAGAGTAAAGGATTTACTGTTATCCGTTTCAAAAACGAAGAAATAGGCAACGACCTGAAAACGGTCATTATAAGAATTAAAGAATTATTGTTTAACGAATAAAAATGAAACTCCCGACCCTTCACCCTTTCAAGGGAAAAAACATTTTACTCCCCTCTCCTTGGGAGAGGGGTCGGGGGTGAGGCTTTAATTATGGCAAACTATTATAGCGATCATCCTGAGATCGGGTTCTACTTGAACCACCCCCTGATGGCTCGTATCGTTGAGCTGAAAGAAAAGGGTTTCGCTGATGCGAAAGAATATGACTATGCCCCCGTTGACCTGGGCGATGCCATCGAGAACTACAAGCAGATTCTCGACATCACCGGCGACGTGGCTGCAAACATCATTGAGCCTAACTCTGAGAGCGTTGACCTGGAAGGTCCGCACCTCGAGAACGGTCGTATGATCTATGCCTCTAAGACTTATGAGAACCTCGACGCCACCCGCAAGGCCGGTCTGTGGGGTGTAAGCATGCCTCGCCGTTACGGCGGTCTGAACCTGCCTAATGCTGTGTTCTCTATGCTCTCTGAGATGATTTCGGCTGCTGATGCTGGTTTCCAGAACATCTGGAGCTTGCAGAGCTGTATCGACACTCTGTATGAGTTCGGCAGCGAGGAGCAGCGCCAGAAGTATATCCCCCGCGTTTGCGCTGGTGAGGGTATGAGTATGGACCTGACTGAGCCTGATGCTGGTTCTGACCTGCAGCGCGTGATGCTGAAGGCGACCTTCGACGAGAAGGAGAACTGCTGGCGACTGAACGGTGTGAAGCGTTTCATCACCAATGGTGATAGCGACATCCACCTCGTGCTGGCTCGTTCTGAGGAAGGCACCAAGGACGGACGTGGTCTGTCAATGTTCATCTACGACAAGCGCCAAGGCGGTGTTGACGTTCGTCACATCGAGCACAAGCTGGGTATCCACGGTTCACCTACCTGTGAGCTGACTTATAAGAACGCTAAGGCAGAGCTTTGCGGTAGCACTCGTCTCGGTCTGATCAAGTATGTGATGGCTCTGATGAACGGTGCCCGTCTGGGTATCGCCGCACAGAGCGTAGGTGTAGAGCAGGAGGCTTACAACGAGGGACTGGCTTACGCCAAGGAGCGTCAGCAGTTTGGTGACAAGATTATCAACTTCCCCGCTGTCTATGACATGCTCTCTCGCATGAAGGCCAAGCTCGATGCCGGTCGTGCATTGCTCTATGAGACAGCCGCTTATGTAGATATCTACAAGTGTCTTGAGGATATCGAGCGCGACCGCAAACTTACGCCCGAGGAGAAGCAGGAGTTGAAGAAATATCAGCGTTTGGCTGACGCTTTCACGCCACTGGCCAAGGGTATGAACTCTGAGTATGCCAACCAGAACGCATATGATGCCATCAGCATCCACGGTGGTTCTGGTTTCATCATGGAATACAAGAGCCAGCGCTTGTTCCGCGATGCACGCATCTTCTCTATCTACGAGGGTACCACTCAGTTGCAGGTTGTAGCTGCTATCCGTTACATCACTAACGGCACCATGCTGAACAACATCAAGGAGATGCTGGCAGGTCTTGAGGTGAGCGACAGTCTGAAGAACCTGAAGGCTCGCGTAGAAAAGCTCGTTCCTGTTTACGAGGAGGCTCTGAACACTGTGAAAGCTCTCGACAATCAGGATGCTCACGACTTCTTGGCTCGCCGTCTGTACGACATGACTGCCGAGATCGTGATGAGTCTGCTCATCCTCCGCGATGCCACCAAGGCACCAGAGCTTTTCGAGAAGAGTGCCAACGTATATGTTCGCATGACCGAGGAAGATGTTTGCGGTAAGGCTGCATACATCAAGAACTTCCAGGTAGAAGACCTCGACAATTTCCGTGCTGTAGAGAAAGAGGCCGAGTAACGACAGCAGCTTATCCGAATCACGCGGATAAACCATCAATACACCAAGAGGAGCATGCCCAATTTGAGCATGCTCCTCTTTCATATTACAGGTTGTTGCCTATTCTTGTCTATTCATAAAGAAAAAGTGAAAGTCGAGCGTCTTTCATCTTTCGCCCTTCACTCCATGCTAAAACACCTTTGGCTCAGTAATCTCTTGACCGCGACAGAAGCGATGTAGGATTTGACGATCGTCGCCAACATAGATGAAACGCTCGAGGCGATGCTGTAGCGAATATTCGTCTGGATACAACACACCATCGTCGATGACCAGGGCATCGAACTCATAGCCTGGTTCAAAACTACCCACTTTGCCAAAGAATGAGCCTGCCGACTTGGTGGCTATCCAGAACACTTCGGGCAGTGTGAGGAAAGCCTTGCTGTGATCCTGTTGGTAGTGCATCTTGCTGACCTGGATGGCATAGACCAACATGCGGAACATGTTGAGATCGTGTCCGCCACTAATATCGCTACCCAAGCCAATGCGAAGTCCCTCGTCGAGCAACGAACGAATAGGGGCCAGTCCTGAAGAAAGGTTGAAATTGGACGTTGGACAGTGGGCCACCATCACCTTATTCCGCTTCATCAGTTCCAACTCTTTGCCATGCGTCCACACACAATGTGCCATGATGGTAGGCGTCTGTCCGAAGAGACCATAGCGGTTGTAGGCATCACCATAGCTCTCACTATCGGGTTCCAGTTCCTGCACCCACTCTATCTCAGAAGTATTCTCGGACAGATGCGACTGCACAGGCAGCTGATACTTCTCGGCCAGTTTGCCACAAGCGCGAAGCAACTCGGGCGTACATGAGGGCACAAAGCGTGGTGTGATGATGGGGCGGACAAGGGATGAGAGGTGAGAGAATTCCCTGATGAGCTGCTCAGTGCCTTTGATATAGGCATCGACATCCTCAGAGAGATTGTCGGGACAGTTGCGGTTCATTGCCACCTTACCGACCATAGCGCCCATGCCAGCCTCTTGATAGAGTCGCATCAGGCAGCGAGTACTATCGGTATGAACGGTTCCAAAGACCACACTGCGCATGGTACCGAAAAGCCACTGGGTGTGGAGGAAGCGTCGATACATACGTTCGGCATACGCCACATCAGCATATTTTGCCTCTTCGGGGAAGGTATAGTTCTGCAACCACGGCAACAGTTCCAAGTCCATTGCAACGCCTTGATTGTGAACTTGCGGTGCATGGACATGCATGTCGTTCATGGCTGGTATCAGCAAGCGATTACCAAAGTCCACGATTTCAGCATCAGCAGCATCCAATTCCGACAGGTTGGAAGCCACACCTTTCACAATGCCGTCTTCGACAGCAATATATCCGTTTTCAAAGACCTCGAAGTGATCTTTTTCCTTCGTAAAGAGAATATGTGCCTTATATACTTTTTTCATAGCAGAATGATGAGATGATTCATTGGTTCTCGATTGCAAAGATACGAAAAAAAAGGAATAAGAACATGGATAGTCGAAAAAAAGTAGTAACTTTGCAACCTACACAACCAATCTTATTACAAACTACAATGACAAGGAAACTACTTTCTACAATGACGGTCTTGATGCTGGGTCTCACGGCTTCGGCTCAAGGTTTCGACAATCTGCCCGACCCTATCGAAGACGTTAACAAGGTGGTGGACAACACCCCCGACTCTATTGCCAAGGCTCTCATGTCGCGCCCAGCGCCCGGAAGCAGCCGCAAAGGCAATCACCCCGTGCTGTATCTCATCGGCAATTCTACGATGCGCAACGGCACAAAAGGCAATGGTTCTAACGGACAATGGGGCTGGGGCTATTTTGCCAACAAATACTTTGACGAATCAAAGATCACGGTAGAGAACCAGGCTTTGGGCGGCATGTCAACACGTACGTTCTATACAGACCTGTGGCCCGCCGTCCGCGATGCGCTGAAACCAGGCGACTGGGTCATCGTATCGATTGGTCACAACGACAATGGCGAGTTCTTTGACCAAAAGCGCGCACGCGCTGTGATACCCGGTGTTGACCCCGACACGCTCTATGTCGGTTTCAATCAGCGCACACAAAAAACGGATACGGTTTATTCCTACGGTGCCTATCTGCATCGCTACATCTCGGAAATCAGAGCTAAAGGTGCCAACCCTATCCTGATGTCGCTGACACCGCGCGACGCTTACGATGACAAAGGCAAAATCGTTCGTAAGCCACACTCCATGTGGGCTGCCTACATGGCTGCGGTTGAAGGTGTGCCATACGTTGACTTGAACGAGCGAAGCGGCCAAAAACTGGACAGCTATAGTCACTGGAAAGAACAGTATCACTTCTTGGGCGACAAGATACACACGTCTAAATTTGGTGCCGAGATGAACGCACGCTCGGCAGCCGAGGGACTTTGGGAGAGCCAGAACCCACAATTAAAGCCACTGCAAGCCATGATGAAGAACGTAGAACCCGAGGTCTATCGTGTGGATCGCAGCAGCGGCAAGCCCGCAGTCTTCTTCACAGGCGACTCGACCGTGAAGAATGCCGACAAGGAAGAAGACGGCATGTGGGGATGGGCAGCGCAGGCAAGCACCGTGTTTGACGAGTCAAAGATCACCCTTGTCAACGCTGCACGTGCCGGTCGATCCACCCGTTCGTTCATACGCGAAGGACTGTGGGACAAGGTTTACAACTCGCTGCAGCCCGGTGACTTTGTGACCATCCAGTTTGGTCACAACGACATCTGCCCCATCACCGATGCCAAAGCACGCGGTGTGATACCCGGCACCAAAGATACACTGCACGTCTATCATCTGGACAACGATACCTATGAGGTGGTTTATTCGTTTGGCTGGTATCTGAAAAAGATGATCGACGACGTACGCGAAAAGGGCGCCACCCCCATCCTCGTATCGCTGACGCCACGCAATGAGTGGCCAGGCGGAAAGGTGGAGCGCCGCGATGACTCCTATGGCAGGTGGTATCGCGAGGTGGTAGCAGAGACAGGCGTAGAGTTTGTAGATATGCATAACATCTCGGCCGACTTCCTCGACAAGAAGTTCGCCGTGAAGAAGTTGCCTGCCGACAAAGCTAAAGCTCAGGCCAAGATGGCTCAGATCAAAGAGAAGGCTGGCGCCAAATACTTCAAGAAGGATCACACACATGCCTCGAAACTAGGTGCACAGATGAACGCCCAGTCGATGGCCAAGGGACTTCGCGCCAACGCTTCGGAGTTGGCCAAATATCTAAAGAAAAAGTAAGGTGACGGCAAACTGTCAGTTCCTGAAGGAGAAACAACTCGTTTCGTAACGCCAAACCATGGGTTTCGCTACGGGGAAGTGAAGGGCTGACGGTGACACGCCAAACGCTTGATACCGAGTGGGGAAAAAACAAAGAATACTTTTGGTTTTTTCCCCACTTATTATTATCTTTGCAGCATGATTGACAGAGCGACTGTTGAGAAGATTGTTGACGCAGCAAGAATCGTTGATGTGGTTGGAGAGTTCGTAACGCTGAAGAAGAGCGGTGTGAACTATAAAGGCCTTTGCCCGTTCCACGACGACCGCAACCCATCGTTCATGGTGTCGCCATCGAAAAATATCTGTCACTGTTTCGTGTGTGGCAAGGGTGGCACACCCGCCAACTTCTTGATGGAGCACGAACAAATCACCTACCCCGAAGCCCTGCGCTGGCTGGCCAAGAAGTACAACATCGAAATCGTTGAAAAAGAACTGACCGACGAAGAGCGACAGGAACAGAATGACCGTGAATCGATGTTCATCGTCAACGAATGGGCCAAAGACTACTTCCACAACATTCTTTTGAACGACCCCGACGGACTGGCCATAGGCAAACAGTACTTCCGCAGCCGTGGCATCCGCGATGATATCATTGAGAAATTCCAACTAGGCTACTCGCCACAAAAGCGCGACGCCCTCTTTCTGGCAGCCAAAGAGAAAGGCTACAAGCAGGAGTTTCTCGTAAAAACCGGCTTATGTATTGAGAACGAGCGTGGTGCCTACGATCGCTATAGCGGACGTGCCATCTTTCCCTGGTTCAACATCAGCGGCAAAGTGGTGGCCTTTGGTGGCCGTGTGCTGGACTCACGCACCAAGGGTGTGGCGCAGAAATATGTCAACTCGCCCGATTCCGACATCTATCACAAGGAGCGAGAGCTCTATGGTCTCTACCAAGCCAAGCGCGCCATTGTGAAGGAAGACATGGTTTTCATGGTGGAAGGCTATACCGATGTCATCGCCATGCACCAAGCTGGCATTGAGAACGTGGTGGCCAACAGCGGCACTGCACTCTCTACCCACCAGATTCACATGCTGCACCGCTTCACCAACAACATTACATTGCTCTACGATGGTGACGAGGCTGGCATCCACGCTGCCATGCGTGGTACCGACATGCTGCTGGCACAAGGCATGAACATACGCGTGCTGCTATTGCCCGATGGCGACGACCCCGACTCGTTTGCCCGCAAACACTCCACCGAAGAACTGAAGAAATACATCAACGAGAACCAGACAGACTTTATCACCTTCAAGAGCCGCCTGACCATCGAGAACGTGTCGGACCCCATCAAACGCTCTGAAGCTATTGGTGGCATACTGAAAAGCATCTCGGTGATTCCCGACAACATTCTGCGCAATGAGTACACCACCAACCTGTCTCACCGCCTAAACATCAAGGAGGAGACGCTCATTGCCGAGATGAACAAATGCATCAGCAAGAATGTGGAGGAGAAAAAAAAGGAGCAGGTGCGGGAAGAACAAAAAGCAGAGCAAAGTTCCAACGAGGAACTGCAGCCTCTCACCCTGCATACTGCCGCAGAACAATCCACCCAGGTGGAACTGATGCTGGTAAGAGAGATTGTGCGTCACGGCAATGACATTATTTATAAAGATGTGGCGACGGAAGACGGACAGACCATATCGCTCACTGTCGCACAGTATATTCAGTACGACCTTGGTCAGGATGGCATCACCTTTGTGTCACCTCTCCACAACAAAATCTTGGAGGAAGCTGTGGCACAATGCGAGAATCCCAACTTCAAATCGGAGATTTACTTCTGCAGTCATCCCGACATGCAAATCAGTAAGCTGGCCACCCAGCTTGCCATCGACCGACATCAGCTGGGCGGCCGTTTCTCTATCGAGGATGACGAACAGAACCTGCGGCAACGCGTGCTGCACCTCATCATGGACTATCGCATGAACATCATAGAGAACAAGTTGAAGGAAATCAATCAACAACTGAATCAGGTGAACGGCAATATGGAGCGAACCATGGAACTACTCAAGGAGCATGTGAAGATAAAAGAGTTGCGCGACGCACTGGCCAAGAACCTGGGCAGCGACCTGATCATGAAATAACCGTCAGAAACACAAGCAGCCTATGTCCATCTACAGTATTATCATCCTCCTATACCAGACCATCATCATTATCACCATTCTCCATGTGTTGATGGACAATCGCCAGCCATCCAAAACAATGGCATGGGCATTGGTGATATACTTCATCCCGCTGGCTGGATTGCTGGCCTACTTCATCTTCGGCGTCAACACCCGTAAGGAGCGAATGGCCAGCCGCCACACCATGGACCAACTCACCAAACGCAGCATGATAGAGTTTGTTGAGCAAGAACACCTGCAGTTGCCTGAGTCTGAGACACCACTCATCAACCTGTTCGTAAACCAAAGTTTCTCGCTGCCTTTTAATCACAACAAAATAGACATTCTGACCGATGGCTATGCCTTCTTTCTGTCCTTGCTGCACGACATTGCCGCAGCCAAAGACCACATTCACATTGATGTCTATATATTCGAAGACGATGCATTAGGCCGTCTGCTCACCGATGCCTTGATAGACAAGGCCAGACAAGGGGTGAAGGTGAGAATATTATATGACGATGTGGGATGCTGGAGCGTGAAGACCAGCTTCTTCGAGCGACTCCGAATGGAAGGTATCGAGGCCGAAGCATTCATGCCTGTGAAGATTCCCTCGTTTGCCAACAAAGTGAACTACCGCAACCACCGCAAAATATTCGTTGTCGATGGTAGGGTTGGATACATCGGGGGCATGAACATTGCCTTGCGCTATGTGAAAGGACGCAAGCACCGACCTTGGCGAGACACCATGCTGCGCATCGAGGGCAACGGTGTCTATTCGCTGCAACGCACATTCCTCATCGACTGGTATTTCGTGGACAGAACTGTGCTGACTGACCGACGCTACTACCCTGAGGTCAACAAGGGCTTGTCTGTGGACTGCATCGTACAGACGGTGACCAGCGAACCACTGGCAGCTTACCCCGAGATCATGCAGGGCTACATGCACATCATCTCGTCTGCACGCAAATATCTCTATATAGAAACACCCTACTTCCTGCCCCCGGATGCCATTCTCTTTGCACTGAAAACGGCAGCAGCAGCTGGTGTTGACGTGAGGCTGATGACACCAAGACACAGCGACGGGCGACTGGTTGAATGGGGAAGCCGCTCCTTCTTGAAGGATATGGTTGACGCTGGTGTCAAGGTTTTACTCTATGAAAAGGGGTTTCTGCACTCGAAGTTTATGGTGTGCGACGACCGCATAGCCACCTGCGGTTCAACAAACGTAGATTTCCGCAGTCTGGAAAATAACTTCGAGGCTAATATGTTTGTATATAATAAGGAGGTGGCTCATCGCATGAAACAAGTGTTTCTGGAAGACGAGAGACTGACCACCGAACTGCGAACACTTCCCAAGCGCATGCGCCCCAGTTTCCTGGCACGCTTAGGAGAATCTATCGGCAGACTTATTTCACCGTTGCTCTGAACAGCGAGAAATTCACACTTCCATAACTTCGGTGCTCAACAAAATGAGGATGACTCGAGAAATCGTAGTCTTTACCGTGCTCCAAGACAAAAACACCCTCCGACTTCAAGATGCCTTTCTCAAAGACCAAGTCGGGGATTGAAGCCAGTTCCTTGAGGGCATAGGGAGGATCGGCAAAGATAAAATCAAACTGCTGATGACATGATTTCAGGAAACGGAACACATCGCCACGCAGAGGAATGCATGCGTCAGTTCCCAATTTCTTCAGGCAATCGGTGATGAATCGATGATGGTCACGATCCATCTCAACACTGACCACTTGACTGCAACCGCGCGAGATGAGCTCTAATGTGATGCTGCCAGTTCCCGAAAAGAGATCCAAAGCCACAGCATCATCAAAGTCCACATACTGGACCAACACATTAAAGATATTCTCCTTGGCAAAATCGGTCGTCGGACGAGCCTTAAATGTGCGTGGTATCTCAAAGTGGCGACCCTTGTACTTACCTGTTATTATCCTCATCTAAATAAACATTCTTTACGTACTTCTTCAGTTCAACAACCAACTTGTCGGCCTCGGGCACATTGCCACACAAGTGCAACTCGTCGGTTTCGGAAGCCAACTGGAGCTGTTTCCACACATACAACAGGAAATAGAGCGAGCCGTTCTGATGAGAAGCATCAAACACATTGCAGAATTTAAACCGATTCTGCTGAAAGCTAAAAACATCCAATCTCTTCTCATGGAAATAGCCATACAACTTGTGACGAGGTCCTGTATAGCTGCGCTGGTGAAGCTGTCGCCACACGGGCAACATGGCGACCAACAACGTTACGTCGCTGAAATGATCGTCAATGACCAAGCGAAGGTCACGGTTCATCGAGAACACTGCCACGGCATTTAGGTCGGGAAGCACATTGAAGTAAACGAGTTCCTGAGTTCTGGAAGGAAATGCCTGATAGAACATGTCATCCTTAGTAGCTTCTTCAAACAACTCAATGGGCACCATCAGCACATCGGTGTCTATCAGCACACGCACCTTATCCTGACTCTCGGCCAACAATTCTGACGATTTAAAGGCCTCACGCAGATTGGCTGCCATCGACACACCGCTCTTCACAATGAAGGGTTCATTGACAACGCTATCGTCTTCAAGATGTTTTGAAAACGAAAGTGTATTGCGTCCAATGCGCATGGTAATGACATGCTTGCTGTTTTTATTCTCTACCATGTTCCGTCAGATGTTGTCTTTTATCCACAGACTGCTGTTCGTTTACGATACTCATCACACACAAGCCTAACAAAACGGCTACCATGAGTAGCAAAACAAGGTTGATAAGCTTATCTGATTTAAACATTCTGCTTTCTATTTTAGTGCAAAGGTACAAAATAATGGCCAAAATTAAAAGGATTCTGGCCAAAATTAATTAAATAATGGCCAGAATCCTTCTTGTTGAAAAGTCATTCTGCAGCAGAGAGAAGTATTTCGCTGAGCGATGGATGCACGTGAACCATGTCACGCAACTGCTTCACCGTCGTATCGCGACACATCAGCACACTCACCTCCTGGATAAGGTCTGAACTATGTGCACCAAAGGCATGACAGCCCAATATCCGACCGCCATCAGGCTCACAAAACAGTTTCAGCATTCCTTCAGGCTCGTTCATCGTAAGCGCTTTGCCATTGGCTCGGTGGAAGGCCTTTCGACACTCGTAGCCTATACCCCGCTCTTTGAGCTGGTCTTCTGTGGGACCGACACAAGCAGCCTCGGGTGTTGTGAAGATGGCTGCGGGCATAATGTCGAAACGAATGCCATCGCTTATACCCACTATCTGGTTTACCACGTGAACGGCCTGCATCTCTGCAGCATGGGCCAGCATCTGTTTTCCATTCACATCGCCAATAGCATAGCATGCAGCCAAAGAGGAAAGGTTGGTTATGCGAAAATCACTATCAACAGGAATAGAGCCATTGGCGGCAAGGCGAACACCTATGGATTCGAGGTTCAGACCGGCAGTACGGGGCTTACGTCCCGTAGCCATCAGGATGACATCAGCATCGATATCGGCAATCTGCTCTACCGCAGTCTTCATCTTGAACGTCACGCCCTGCTTCTCTAAGGTTTTGCGCAAGCGCTTGGCTATGTCACTATCAAGTGCCGGCAGACATTCTTTCAGATACTCTATCACTGTGACCTCTGTGCCAAAACGATTGAAAACCGAGGCGAATTCCATGCCAATCACGCCAGCACCAATAATAGCAAGTCGCTTAGGACAGGTCTCAAGATTCAGAAGTCCTGTAGAATCGACCACACGTGGATCGTCAAGTCCTTTAACAGGAAGCCACTTCGTTTCCGAACCAGTAGCTATGATAATATGATCTGCTGTATAGTTGTTGACTGTTTGTGCATCTACGAAGGCGGCCTTTCCGCGAACCAATGTAATGTTGGGATGTGCAAGGATGCTCTCTACCCCACTCCGCAACTGCATCACAACCTGTGACTTACGCTCGCGAGCCTCATCAAAAGAAGCACTATGAACATAAACTTTCGTTGGAATGCACCCCACATTAAGGCAGGTTCCTCCCACCTCTTCACCTTCAAAGACCACCACCTTCAGTCCTTGTTTTGCGGCATATTCAGCAGCGCGGTAGCCACCAGGCCCCGCACCGATGACAATCAAATCCGTTTTACTCATGGAACATATTCTTTTTGATCATTGAATGCAATCAGACTGGAGTTGGCGATAAGTCGTAACAGGATGCTTTGCTGCCAAGACGTCATCTACACGTCCGATAGGCGTGTTATGAGGTGCCGACTTCACAAGTTCTGGATCTGTCTTTGCCTCCTCAGCAATTTGTCGCATCACTTGAATGAAGCCATCAATTGTTTCCTTCGACTCGTTCTCTGTTGGCTCTATCATCAAACTTTCATGGAAGAGCAATGGGAAGTAGATGGTAGGCGCATGATAGCCATAATCCAACAAGCGTTTGGCGACATCCATTGTCGTGACACCGGTTGATTTATCCTTCAGACCATCAAATACGAACTCGTGTTTGCACAAGCCATCGATTGGTAACTCATAAACATCCTTCAGACATTCCTTGATATAGTTAGCATTGAGCGTAGCAAGTGGGCCAACCATTTTTAGATTTTCGCGTCCCAGTGAAAGGATATAGGCATAGGCACGCATCGCAACAGCAAAGTTTCCATGATAGGGCGACACGTTGGGGAAAAACGATTCCAACCCCTTGCGCACACCAACAGGACCCGCACCAGGGCCGCCTCCGCCGTGAGGTGTAGAGAATGTCTTGTGCAAATTGATATGCATCACATCGAAACCCATATCACCAGGACGGGCAACCCCCAACATTGGATTAAGATTGGCGCCATCATAGTACATTAGCCCACCTGCAGCGTGAACCATTTTCTCAATGGTAGGAATCTGACGTTCAAACAGTCCTAACGTATTAGGGTTGGTCATCATCATAGCTGCTACTTGCATCCCATGTTCTGCCAGTAAGGTCTTCAAGGCTTCTACATCGACGGTACCATCAGGCAGTGACTTCACCTCTATAATGTCCATACCACAAACAGCAGCACTGGCGGGATTGGTACCATGGGCCGAGTCGGGTACAATGACCAATCGACGGTTCTCATCACCACGACTTTCGTGGTATTTCTTGATGACCATCAGTCCCGTCAACTCACCATGAGCACCGGCAAAGGGTTTCAGCGTGAAAGCATGCAAGCCCGTAAGCTCGCAAAGCGACTTACAAAGTAATGTGCAAACAGCCTCTGCGCCACGTGTTGTCTCTGCAGGTTGCATAGGATGCAAACCAGAGAACTGAGGCAAAGCAGCCATTTCCTCGTTAATCTTAGGGTTGTACTTCATCGTACAAGAGCCGAGTGGATAGAAGCCATTGTCCACACCAAAGTTGTTGGCCGACAAGTTGGTGTAGTGACGCACCACCGTCATCTCATCGCATTCTGGCAGTTGAGCATCCTCTGCACGTCTCATCGAGACAGGCAATTCGTAGTTGCCGAAACGATTTTGTGGAAGAGAATAGCCACAACGTCCCTCTTGTGAAAGTTCGAAAATCAAGTTTCCGTATAATCGATTATTCATAATAGTTCAACCAGTTTATCAATCTCTTCCTTTGTTCTCTTCTCTGTAACGGCAAACATCAATTGATGGTCTGCCACCTTGATGCCACTAAAGATGCCATGTTCCAACATCCGGCGCTGCAAAGCGTCCAAATCACCATCGTAGCACACCACAAATTCATTGAAGAATGGTTGCTGATAAGCCAGAGTAAAGTGATTGGTTTTCAACAGTTCATCACACAAATAATGGGCACCAGCATAGCTCAGCTCTGCCGCTTTCTTCAGTCCCTGTTTACCCATGAGCGAACAATAGATGGTGACAAAGAGCGCCATCAGCGACTGATTGGAACAGATATTCGATGTTGCTTTCTGACGACGGATATGCTGTTCGCGTGCCTGCAACGTCAAGACGAAGGCACGTTGCCCACGGTTGTCTAGTGTTTTTCCGACGATACGTCCCGGCATTTTGCGGATCAACTTCTCTGTACAGCACATATACCCTACGTATGGACCGCCCCACTGCATGGGAATGCCCAGCGACTGTCCGTCGCCAACAGCAATGTCTGCGCCCCATTCTCCTGGTGTTTTCAGCAAGGCAAGGTCGGCAATGATACTATTCATAATGAAGAGTGCCTTCTGCTCGTGAATAGCATCGGCAAAGCCTTCATAGTCTTCTATGATGCCATAATAGTTGGGTTGCTGAACCACAACGCCAGCCACATTACCTGCCGACAACTGAGAACGGAGGGCTGAAAGGTCTGTGATGCCATCCTTGGCAGGAATCATCTCGATGTCAATATGATGAAAATGGGCATACGTCTTCACGACATCAAGGGTCTTGGGATCAACAGTTTCACTGACAAGTACTGTGTTTTGCTTTTTTCCGGCAGCCACAGCCATCATCACTGCTTCGGCAGTTGCTGTGGTTCCATCATACATCGAGGCATTAGAGATATCCATACCTGTCAGCTCTGTCATCATAGACTGATATTCAAAGATATAGTGAAGCGTGCCTTGCGATATCTCTGCCTGGTAAGGCGTGTAGCTGGTGAGGAATTCTGAGCGCTGCAACAAGTTGGGAATAACCGATGGTGTGTAATGGTCATAGACGCCAGCCCCCGCAAAACATACCAACTGTTGGTTTTGCGAACCCAGGCGTTCGAACAACTGTCTGACCTCTAACTCACTCATTTCCGATGGCAACTGATAGTCGTCCTGGAAACGAATCTCTTGAGGAACCTCTGCATAGAGGTCATCAAGAGAAGACACGCCCACCTGGGCGAGCATGTCTTTCAGGTCGCTTTCCGTATGGGGAAAATACTTATGCATAGTCTTGAATTATGAGTTAATGCTCACAGAATGCTGCATAGGCTTTAGCATCCATCAAATGATCGAGCTCTGTCTTGTCCGTTAGCTCTACCTTGACAATCCAGTTCTGATAGGGGTCTTGATTGATAAGCTCTGGCTGATCGTCGAGAGCCTCGTTTTTCCCTACGACAACGCCACTAACAGGAGCGATGAGATCGCTGGCGGCCTTGACGCTTTCCACGGCTCCGAACTCAGAACCGGCTTCCACTTCATCATCCACATCGGGCATATCAACATAGACCACGTTGCCCAGAGCATGCTGAGCATAGTCGCTGATACCTATATAGCCATAATCACCTTCAATCTTTACATACTCATGTGACTCACTATAATAGAGTCCTTCAATAACTTTTGCCATAATTCTTTTAGTTTTAAGGTTTTTACTTTTTATAATGTTTCTCATAGAAACGTTTCTTAACGATCACACCCGGGAAGGTCTTCTTACGAATCTGAATCTCAACCTCGGTTCCGAGCGCTGCATAGCGACTATCAATCAGGGCCATACAGATGCTCTTATCCACAGAAATGCCATGATAACCTGTCGTCACCTCGCCGATTGTCTCACCATCTTTCAGCACCTCATAGCCATGACGAGGTATGGCTTTGTCTTTTAGCTCGATACCAACCAGTTTACGAGCGACGCCCTCTGTCTTCTGTTTTAAGAGTGCACTGCGTCCGATAAACTCGGGCTTATCAAACTTTACGAACATCGTAAGCCCCGCCATCACGGGCGAAATGTCTTCCGAAAGTTCATCACCATAAAGAGGAAGTCCCACTTCGAAGCGCAACGTATCGCGACAACCTAGTCCGCAAGCTTGAACGCCTGCTGCAATCAGCTTGTCCCAACACTCCTGAATATAGGCGTGAGGGGCATAGATTTCAAAGCCATCCTCACCTGTATAACCGGTGCGCGAAACGATTATATCACCGATAGACTTTGCAGTATAGAAACTCAGTTCGCGACAAGGAATGTTCAACACCGTTTCCATCACATGCTCAGACTCTGGCCCCTGCAGAGCAATCTGACCGTAGTAGTCAGACTTATTGGCCAACTCCACATCGTAGCCATCTGCTTGTTGCTGAATCCATGCCCAGTCTTTATCAATATTGGCAGCGTTGATGACAAGGAAGAAATTGTTCTCACCCATCTTATACACCAACAAATCATCGACCGTCCCACCATGCTCATAGCACATCATGCCATAGAAAACCTTTCCTATCGGGGCCCCGGCAATGTCATTGGTGAAGAGATGCTGCACGAAAGCCTCTGCCTGGCATCCCTTGACGGTGACCTCGCCCATATGACTGACGTCAAAGAGTCCGCACTGATGCCGTACGGCTTTGTGTTCAAGTTGTATATCCTTGTAATGAATAGGCATGATAAAGCCTGCGAAAGGAGTCATATAGGCACCCTCAGCCACATGGCGGTCGTAGAGGCACGTCCTTTTCTCCTGTTCTTCTTTCTCTTGTTTTATAGCCATTGTTTTTAGTATTAGTATATTTAAAATGATGTTATTAAAGTATTCGGTTGATAAACTCTTCTTGCAAATATCCTTCTTCTATTTTCTCTATCTCACGGATATCATCGGGCAAAAGGCTACTTTCCTCGGTGCAAAGTGCCGCTTTAATAAAAGCAATCAGCTGCTCTGCTGTCAGCATAGTATAGTCTTTCAGCAGCGTGATGCGCTGTCGCACGCTCTCAATGCCTTTCTTCTGTAGTTTATCAGCACTGGGAGTAATGGCATTAAGCATGTGCTCCATGTTGGTATCATAGAGCAAAGTGGCATGTGCAACACAACGTCCGGGCAACTGATAGAAGGCTGTTCCACTCACCTTTCTGTCGCCAATCATCACGTCATTATGCTGGGTACTGGTGGCTTGGATGCCAAGTTTTCTGAGCACCAACAAGATCATCCCCATAAAACGATTATAGTTGAAAGCCACGTTGTCGCCCGAAGTTATGAAAGACAACATTAGATTATCACGGTCCGCATACACACAGCCTCCACCACTCTTGCGTCTGTATATATGAATATGGTGTTGACGGCAATAATCCAGGTTCACCTCGTTCTGCATCACCTGATTCCTACCAAAGATCACACTAGGCGCCACCCGCCACATAAAGAACAGATCGTCCTCCTTAAAACGGCGAGCCACATACTCTTCCATTGCAAGATAGAACGACAAACGTCTTTCCTCATCATCGGTTGGTAGCGAAATGTACTTCATATATTAATTTCAGGCTAGCTTAAACTGTCTGCAAATATAGAAAAATATTACGAACCCGCCAAGAATATCCACTACTTTTATTATGACAAAGAGAAAAAAAAGTACCTTTCATTTTGATATATGACTGAATGTTTGTAACTTTGCAGCATAAAAGGATTACACTTAAATCGTGGAACAAAATAAACTTGAAATACTAAACACAATAGACGACCCAAGTCAACTGCGTTCACTTAGCACGGACAAATTGCAGCAACTCTGTTCTGAACTAAGACAAGACATTGTCAACGAACTATCAGTAAACCCAGGACATTTGGCTTCAAGTTTAGGAGTTGTTGAGTTGACCGTTGCGCTCCATTATGTGTACAATACACCCGAAGACCGCATTGTCTGGGACGTAGGCCACCAAGCCTATGGACACAAGATCCTGACTGGCCGTCGCGACAAGTTCTCAACCAACCGTAAACTGGGTGGCATCAAGCCATTTCCCTCGCCCGAGGAGAGTGAATACGACTCGTTTATCTGTGGTCATGCTTCCAACTCTATCTCAGCAGCCCTTGGTATGGCTGTGGCTTCGCAGAACAGCCGACATGTGGTAGCGGTGATTGGCGATGGTGCCATGAGCGGAGGTCTGGCTTTCGAAGGATTGAACAATGTGTCTTCAATCCCCAACGACCTACTGATTATCCTCAACGACAACGACATGTCTATCGACCGTTCGGTGGGCGGCATGAAGGAATACCTGTTGAGTCTCAGCACCAACGAGACCTATAATGCATTACGTTTCAGAGCTGCCCGTTGGCTTGCCAGCAACGGATTGCTTAGCGAAGCCCGCAAACAAGGGCTCATTCGCTTGTCGAATGCATTGAAGAGCGTTATCTCTGAACAGCAGAACATCTTCGAAGGCATGAACATTCGCTACTTTGGTCCATTTGATGGTCACAACGTAAAAGAGCTGGTACGTATCTTGCGCCAGCTGAAAGACATGAAAGGGCCAAAGCTTCTTCATCTGCATACCAAAAAGGGACACGGCTATGCCCCTGCCGAAAACTACAAGCCCGTGTGGCATGCGCCCGGCAAGTTCGACCCAGAAACTGGCGAATTGATTAGCGGTGACACAAAGAACATGCCACCAAAGTTCCAGGAAGTCTTTGGACATACACTATTAGAGTTGGCCAAACAGAACGATAAGATTGTCGGTGTAACCCCCGCTATGCCCACAGGCTGTTCGATGAACATAGCCATGAAGGAGCTGCCCGAGCGCATGTTCGACGTGGGTATTGCCGAAGGACACGCCGTTACATTCTCCGCTGGTATGGCAAAAGAGGGCAAATTGCCTTTCTGCAATATCTACAGTGCCTTTGCACAGCGTGCCTATGACAATGTCATTCATGACGTTGCCATTCTGAAGTTGCCCGTTGTGCTCTGCCTTGACCGTGCCGGTTTGGTGGGAGAAGACGGTCCCACACACCACGGTGCCTTCGACTTGGCCTACCTTCGTCCTATCCCCAACCTCACGATTTGCTCGCCTATGAACGAGCACGAACTGCGCAAAATGATGTTCACTGCACAGTTACCAGGCAAAGGTCCCTTTGTCATCCGCTACCCGCGCGGTCGCGGTGTCATCGTTGACTGGCGGTGTCCACTGGAAGAGATTGCCGTTGGAACAGGTCGCAAACTGCGTGATGGCAATGATGTAGCAGTGCTTAGCATCGGCCCCATCGGTAATGACGTTGCAAAAGTCATAGACTCGATTACGACAAAGTCCGTAGCACACTACGACATGCGTTTCCTGAAGCCACTTGATGAGAATCTGCTTCACGAAGTCGGACAGAAGTTTAAGCGCATCATCACCATCGAAGACGGTGTGCGAAACGGTGGGTTAGGCAGCGCAGTACTGGAATGGATGAGCGACCACGGCTACACTCCACAGATTACCCGCATGGGTCTTCCCGATGCTTTTGTAGAGCATGGCACCATCCAACAATTGCGAGAGATTGTGGGGATCGACAACGAAAGTATTAAGAAAGAGATATTAAAATGAAAGTAGTCATTGCAGGAGCAGGTGCTGTTGGCAAGCATCTCTCACGATTACTCTCTACGGAGAATCACGACTGCGTACTCATTGACGATGATGAGGAGCGTCTGGGAGGTATTGATTCCACCTATGACATCATGGCCGTCTGTGCCTCACCGACCAGTATTAAGACGCTGAAGGATGCTGGTGTGGGCAGCGCCGATCTCTTTGTTGGCGTTACACGCTATGAGAGTCGCAATATCAACGCATGCATGTTGGCTCACGCTTTAGGAGCTAAGAAGACGGTAGCCCGTATTGACAACTACGAATACCTGCATCCACAGAACCAACCATTCTTCCGCGATCATGGCATTGACTCTCTGGTTTACCCCGAAGTGCTGGCCGCACGCGACATTATTACCGGTCTGAAAATGTCGTGGGTACGTCAGCGATGGGACGTTCACGATGGCGCATTGGTGATGCTTGGCATCAAGTTACGCGAAGGTTGCGAGATCTTAAACCAGCCATTAAAAGACCTTTGCGGTCCTGACGACCCCTATCATATCGTTGCCATCAAGCGAGGCGACGAGACCATCATCCCTGGAGGCTTTGATGAACTCCAGCTTTACGACTTAGCCTACTTCATGACAACACAGGACTATATTCCTTATATCAGAAAGATTGTAGGCAAAGAGCACTATGAAGATGTTCATAATGTCATTATTATGGGCGGCGGAAAGACTGCCGTAAGAGCAGCCTTGGCTATGCCAGACCATATGAACGTCAAGATTATCGAAAACTCTGCAGAACGCTGCGAACGACTAAACACACTTCTGAGCGAGTCAGATGCCATGGTTATCCACGGCGATGGTCGCGACCCAGGCCTTCTCAATGAAGAAGGTATCAAGCACACGCAAGCCTTTGTCGCACTGACTGGTAATGCCGAGACCAACATCCTTGCTTGTCTGGCAGCCAAGAAGTGGGGTGTTCGCAAAACCGTTGCCATGGTTGAGAATCTAGACTACGTCTCCATGGCCGAGAGCTTAGATATCGGAACCATTATCAATAAGAAGACCGTTGCTGCCAGCCATATTTTCCAGATGATGCTAAAAGCCGATGTCAGGAACATGCGTTCGCTCATGATGGTCGAAGCCGACGTGGCTGAGTTCATTGCTTCAGAGGGGTCAAAGGTGACACGCCACCCAGTGAAAGACCTCGGTCTGCCATTCGGTGTCACCATTGGTGGCCTTGTACGTGACGGCAAAGGCTTGTTGGTAAATGGTAACACACAGATTATGGCTGGCGACACAGTCATGGTGTTCTGCCACGAACACAAGCTGAATAAATTAGAAAAGTACTTCAAGAACAACTCGATATGGTAAACTTCCGTATCATCAGCAAGATTATTGGCTCACTGCTGTTCATAGAGTCGCTGTTCATGTCGCTCTGTGTAGGCATCTCATTTTTCTATCATGAGGACGACTTGATGGCATTTCTACTCTCACTGCTGATTACTTTTGCAAGCGGATTCGTCTTTCTTTTTTTTGGTAGCAACGCCGACAATAGCCTGAGTCGTAGAGATGCATACCTCGTTGTCACTGCTGCATGGGTTGTTTTTTCCATCTTTGGCCTTTTGCCATTTCTCATACACGGATGCATTCCCAATGTTACTGACGCATTCTTTGAGTCCACATCAGGTTTTACGACCACCGGTGCTTCCATCATAGACGATGTAGAAGTGCTGCCACATGCTATCCTTTTCTGGCGCTCGCTGACACAATGGATTGGCGGATTAGGAATCGTTTTCTTCACCATTGCCATTCTGCCTTCGCTGGTTGGCGGTAGTGTCAAAGTGTTTGCCGCCGAGGCCACAGGTCCTATCAAGGCCAAGATGCACCCACGACTAACCACTTCTGCCAAGTGGATATGGAGCATTTATCTTATTCTCACCTTCGGTTGCGCTCTGTCTTATTGGGCAGCCGGCATGAATTGGTTTGAGGCTATCAACTACTCCATGACGACAACCGCCACTGGTGGATTTGCCATACATAATGACAGCACGGAATATTTCCACTCGCCCACCATTGATTATATCTCAATCACCTTCCAGTTTCTGTCGGGTATCAACTTCACCCTGCTGTATATCAGCCTTGTCAAGATGAAACTGAAGACTCTGTTTACAAATTCAGAGTTTAAGTTATATATCAGTGTTGTTGTTGTTGCCACCCTGTGGATTATGTATCTGTTGCTGACACGCATGGGCTATGGTTTAGAGCATGCATTCCGCAGTGCATTGTTTCAGGTAGTATCGTTCATCACAACCACTGGAATGTTTAACGATGATGCTGGTGCATGGCCACACATTACGTGGGTTATCCTTGGCGTTGTCATGTATCTTGGTGCATGTGCTGGCAGCACCAGCGGAGGCTTTAAGTGTATTCGAGGTGTGATGTTGCTAAAGGTGATACGCAACAATTTCCGTCAGAGTCTGCACCCAAATGCTGTTCTTCCGGTTAAAGTCAATGGCACCAGCATTCCCCAATCCAAGCTGGTGACCCTGTTTGCGTTCTTTACGCTAACCTTAGTCATGATGTTAGTCACCGCCACCATCATGATTGTTTCAGGCATAGACAACACCAATGCCATCACTATAGCACTAAGTTGTGTAAGTAATGTAGGGCCTACGCTGGACACCCAGATAGGTCCTGTGATGTCATGGTCAGCACTTCCCGACTATATCAAGTGGATACTCTGTCCGCTGATGCTCATGGGACGACTGGAGATTATGACAGTACTGCTGCTGTTCACCAGAAGTTTTTGGAAAGAGAACTAATTATTAACAAAAAGCTTTATAGTATAGTAACAATGGAATTATTTAAATTTGAACCCCTTTTGAAGCAAACACTTTGGGGAGGTGAAAAGATTACAGCATTCAAACATTTGGACTCTACCCTCGAGAATGTTGGAGAGAGCTGGGAGATTTCAGGAGTAAAGGACAACGAGACCATCGTGGCCAATGGTACAGAGAAAGGCAAAAGCCTGAATCAGTTGGTACGCGAGCAGAAAGGAGCACTGGTTGGACAAGAGAATTACGAACGCTTTGGCGACGAATTCCCACTGCTGATCAAGTTTATCGATGCCCGTCAGGATCTCTCTATCCAGGTGCATCCCACCGACGAGATTGCTCATCGTCAGGGCAAGTCTCGCGGAAAAACAGAGATGTGGGTGGCCCTTGAGTCGGATAAGGGTGCACAACTCTACAACGGACTGAAGCAGCAAATCACCCCCGAGCAGTATAAAGAGATGGTGGAGAACGACACCATCACCGATGCCTTGGCACGTTATGAAGTGAGCGAAGGCGACGTATTCTTTATTCCCGCCGGTCGCATTCATGCCATCGGTGCAGGTTGCTTCGTTGCCGAGATACAGCAAACCAGTGATGTCACTTACCGCATCTACGACTTCAAGCGCAAGGATAAAAACGGCAACTATCGCGAACTGCACACCAAGGAGGCCGCAGAGAGCATTGACTACACCGTGTTGCCCAACTATCGCACAGAGTATCAACTGGAGAAGAACGTTCCCCAACAGGTAGTACAATGTCCCTACTTCACCACTGCCATCTACGATCTCGACGAACCCATGATGCTTGACTATAGCGAACTCGACTCTTTTGTCATCCTTATTGGTCTGAAGGGCGAAGGCACGCTGACTGCAGACGGCAAGACCGTCAGTCTGAATGCCGGTGAAACCGTGCTGATTCCAGCCACGGCAAAAGAAGTAAAGGTTGAGGGTACCGTTAAATTCCTGGAAACCTACGTTTGATTGAGGAAGCGTTCCACGTTTTCCTGCAATTGCAGAAAACGATCACACTGCTGATAAGCAGTATTTTTCTTTAGCATTACCTTAATGTCCTGCAACGAGTTTTCGTAGCAGGACATTTCGTTTCTCTTCTGTGTCCTGTGAGCCTGTGCATGGTATATCTCATTCTGGCGTTCCTGTCGGAGCAGGTTGCACACCTTACTAACGATGGGAGCCACCACATTGTCAAACAGGTGGTGCCCCTGCATATAGAGATAGGTGGTCTGCGGTGTCACGCCCAGTTGCAGGATATCGTTCTTCACCTTCAGATAAGCCTCTTTGTTATTAGGGTACTGACGTTGCAGTTCGCGCACTTTCTGGCGTACTTTACGCTGCACATTGCCGATAGACTTCTCTGGATATTGCACTGCGAAGCCCCCCGGATCTACCACGCGGTTGAACTCCGTGAGCGAGAACTTAGGATAGTGTCCCGACCTGTAGGCCCATACAGACCATACGAACAAAGGGAAACATGCTTCGCTGTACTGACGGAAGTACTCGTTGAAGTCGAAGATGCGATGATCGTTGAGCGTCACAGCCACACATACATCGTGCAGCGACGGGGCATAGCACTGGAAGTTCTCGATGGCATACACATAGGTATGAAACACGTAAGGACTGTTCAGCACCCTACGCGACTGTTCCGTGATGCCCTGCAACAGATAGTCATAGTCGGCATCTACGCAGGCAATCATGTCTGGACCTACATTTTCGCCAATGAAATTCATCAGCACCGACTTCTTGCCTCGCATCAGATTTACCTTCGATGGCAGCATCACCTCGAAGTAACGCTTGTCATTTTCAAACCTCGTCAGCACCGTCCGCCAGAAGTAGATATCGTCATAACTTTCCACATAAGCTACGATTCTACGCCGCGCACGCTTCGATGTCAGCGCATTGGCTGCCTCGAAATACTGACTGCTGAGATTATCTTTTAGCCGATAAGCCATGGTCTTCAACTATCCATTCAAAGCGTAATATCGCTGACCTCCGTCACCTTGTCCATCCATCCGTTCATCACCACTGCCGGACTGTGTGTCGTCAGCAGTATCTGTACGTTGGGATTCAGTTCCATAATCAGGTCAATCAATCTTTTTTGCCATTCCATATGCAGACTCACCTCAGGCTCGTCCATAAACAACACATAGGGTTGCTGGTCTTCCACGAGTACCGTCAGCAAGATGGCCAGCATCTGTTTCTCGCCACTACTCAACTGATAGGGCACCAGCGTCTCACCGATTTGCGAGAATCTTATTTCGTTTTCCGTCCGGATAATCTTCTTTCCGGTCTCGGCAAACAGGTCGTCAACAATATCCTGAAAGCGTTTCTTTGCTTCCGACAACTGCTGCGCAGCATCGGCATTGCCCCGCTGTAGCTCAACGATAATACGGTTACCGATGTTCACTTGGTAGTCCAGGAACTTACGCTGCAGATGATATAGCTGGAAATCGAGTGCCGATCTGATGCGCGAGTCCACCAGATTCATGGTTTCCATATCAAGTACCGGACTGTCCAGCGACTTGATAATATCGAATCTCACATGCGTTGCATCACTTGGTTCCACATCGATATGGACGCCCTTCAACAGGTTGTTCACCACGTCGCCATTCGTATTAACGCTGCGAAACACCTTGTTCAGGATGGTGCTCTTGCCCACGCCGTTAATACCACTCAGCACATTGACGTGCGGATCCAGCTCCCACACGATGTGTTTCTTACCGCTCCACAGAGCATCAATCTCTATGCGTCGGATATAATCTGCAAATTTCGGCATAAGTTTCAGATTTCTATTTATGACGCAAATATACAACTTTTTTCTATTGTGCAAAAGAAAACGACCAAAAAGATGGCACCCAAACCCTAAAAAACAAGAAAAGGCACCACCTGTCAGTGATGCCTTTAGCTTATCATTACGAATGCTTATTCGCTCTTGAACAAGTCCTTGATACCACCGATAGAGCCCATCAAGTTGGTAGCCTCGTATGGCAGATAGACCGTCTTCGTCTTGTCGCCCGTAGCCAGTTCCTGCAACATCTGTATGTATTTCTGCGCCAACAGATAGTTGGCAGGATTGCTGCTCTTGCCCACGGCCTGAGTAATCAGCTCGATAGCCTGCGCTTCGGCCTCAGCCTTGCGGATTCGAGCCTGAGCTTCACCCTCGGCAGTCAGGATAGCTTGCTGCTTGGCAGCCTCAGCACGGTTGATCATTGCCGTCTTCTCGCCCTCTGATGCCAGAATCTCGGCAGCCTTTTCGCCCTCAGATGTCAGGATCTGTGCACGCTTGTTACGCTCGGCCTGCATCTGCTTTTCCATGGCAGACAGTACGGAAGCAGGAGGTGTGATATCCTGCAGCTCTACGCGGTTCACCTTGACGCCCCACTTGTCGGTAGCATCGTCCAGCACCAGGCGCAGCTTTGTGTTAATCGTATCGCGAGAGGTCAGTGTCTCGTCCAGTTCCAGTTCGCCTATAATGTTACGCAGTGTGGTCTGTGTCAGCTTCTCGATAGCGTTAGGCAGGTTGGTTATCTCGTAGGTAGCCTTGAAAGGATCCACAATCTGGAAATACAGCAGTGCATTAATCTCCATCTGGATATTATCCTTCGTAATCACGTTCTGTGAAGGGAAGTCGTACACCTGTTCACGCAGATCGATGGTCGAAGAGTAAGAGTAGCGTCCGTGATTCAGCACCACAATGTTCTTCGCGCTGTCAATGAAGGGGATGATGAAGTTTACACCAGCCTCCAGTGTGGCATGATAGCGACCCAGTCGCTCAATGATTTTAGTCTCTGACTGAGGAATAATCACCAAAGCCTTCTTCACAATCAAAATGGCTACAAAAGCCAATGCGAGGAAAAAATAAAGCGTAATGTCCATAATTAATAAAGTTAATGTTGTTAATATAGTTTTTTTTATAGTTTTTCTACGGTGATAATGGTGCTCTCACGCCCCACTACCTTCACACGGGTGTCAATGGCAATCTCCATGTCGTCCGACGTGACGGCTTTCCACAGGTCGCCATCGATTGCCACATAGCCATAGCCACCGGCCTTGATAGGCTCTGTCACACGGCCCTCACGTCCCAACAAAGCATCGGCATTGCTTACACGCCGCTTCTCGTTTCTATGCAGATAGCGTAGCACAAAGGGGCGCACTTGAAACAGACTGAACAGCGTGACCACACCAAAGACGGCCAACTGCACATAGATATTAGCGAAGGGCGCTACAATGGCTGCGCCTGCCGCACCAATTGCAATACACATAAGGAAGAAGTCGCCTGATGTCAATTCCAGTATCAGGCCTACAACTGTTAGTACAGCCCATAATTGCCACATATTGGCCAACAGATAATCAATCATAGCTTTCTACTTTTAATGATGGTTATACATTATTTATATATTATAGCGACAACAAAAAGTCGTCCCAGTCTTTGGCCGAACCTTTCTTGCCAAACACCTTCTGATAGAGGCGGCTGCGACTGGTAGAAACACTCTCTTTGGAATGTGATGTCAGCAGGGCTATGTCCTTGGGCAGGATATGAACCTTCACCAGCAGACACACATGATAGTCGTAAACCGACAACTTGTATAGGCTATACAACTTCTCCGAGAATCCCGTATATACACCATCCACCAGCATAGCCAGCTGTTGCCAGTCTTCTTCGCCCATCGTTCGACCCTCGCTGGCCAGTCGCTGTATCTTCAGATAGATGGCCGAACCAAAGATGTCGCCCTCGGCACGCTCGCGTTTCTCGCTCTCAATGCGTGCCATCGTGTTGACATAGTCAAGCTTTGCCTTTTTCTCTTCGAGTTCCAGACGCAACATAGAGTTCTCTGATCCCAACTTCGATATCAGCTTTTCCAGTTCTTCAATCTTCTGTCGGTTGGCCTCTACATCGGCCACTTCCTGCATGGCACGCACCTTGTTCAGTCGCTCTTGCAGCATCAGCACCTTGCGCCGGCTGTTCTGCCAGGTCACCACAAACAGGGCTACATAGGTCACTGCACCTATTATTATCAGGAACAGTTCTCGCTGTGGAAGTATCGTCATCATCTGATTCATGTCGCAAAGGTACACGAAAAAAGCGAACTATCCAAACAATTCCGTTTGCAATAGTTCGCAATTCAAAACCTTGTTTGCAAAAATTTGCAACTATTCTGCCAACACATTCATTTACAGATATTTATAAAAAAAGCACAGAAAAGCACCGCTTTACTCTTAGAAAAGTGCCACTTTACGCAGCGTAAAGTGGCACTTTAGTATGTGAATAGTGATGTTTAGAAAAGCACGGTGGTCTTGGTGGCTCCGACCTTGATGGTGGCATCAGCACTGAACTCGAAGCTTCGACCAAATGTGTACTCACCAGTGTCTTCGTCCGCCTGAGCTTCGAAATACTGCACGCTGTCGCCTATCTTCACACCTATCCAGAAAGCCTCACCGTAGTTATCGACCACACTGATATAGAGTGTGGTGCCTGCTGCGACCTGAATGCCATTGCCATCGATGGCACCATAGTAAGCGGTGCTCTGCGATGTCACACTGTATTGATCCTCGTCATAGAGCGCCTTAATGGTGACGTTGCCCTCCTGCCCCACATTCTCGAAGGTGACAGTCACTGTCACATCGCCATTAGGCATCACGAAAGAACCATAGGCACCGTTCATCGTCAGTGTCACGTCATGACCATTGGCATCGGCAGCACTGATGCTCTTGATCTTCTTTCCCGAGGGAACGACCACTGTAAAGTTGACCGTCTCGCCTGCGGCATAAAGGTGACCACCGTCAAACGAGATATTGTCGCCGCTCACCTGGTGGGCTGCCACCGCCTCAGCATTGACCGTCAGCTTGGTAGCATCGTCGGGCACATGCACCTGGGCATAGTAAGCATAGCGGTCGAGTCCTTCGCCATAGATCACAAAGTCTGCCTTCTCACCCTTGTTATTGACGACTGTGGCAGGCTTATAGCCATTATCGGCATTGGCAAACAGATAGACATAGTCGCCAGGGATGGCCTTTGTCACGGGCACGCCATAGTAGATATCCTTGTCACTATAGAACTGAGCATTCTTGAAATGTGTGCCCAGCACATACTCCACGTCAATTTTCTCCTTGAAGTCGAGTGTTATTTCAACATCCTCTTCGGGCATGGTGAAGACCACATAGGCACGATGCAAGCACTCGGGGGTCACGTTGTCGATGCTGGCAGTGGCTCCCGCCAGATAGTAATTGTCTTTGGTATAGAACGATGCCACCACCCGATCGCCTCCAATAGCACTCTCTGGCAGCACGTTGGGCTCGTAGCCCTCGGGTACTTCCGTGTTGATAAAGTCGGTATTCTTCCACGTAATCTTGCTGCGCTTGTGCTGCGTACCGTTGACACGCAGTGTCACATCGGCCGTCACGTTCTGATAGTCGGGGCGCACCGTCACCTGATAGACACGGCCGATGGCTGTACGCTGGAAGCTGCATCCCACACTGGTCGTCAGGTCTTGCCATTCGCCGTCGCCCATCTTATACTCCACCTTGTCGATGGTGTAGGCCTCAGGTGTACGAAGGTAGCAGTCGAAATACTTATACGTTTTCTCCTGACTGACACCGAACAGCTCAATGCCGTCCTTGTTGTCTTCGAGAGATAGCGTATGTCCGTCGTCTGCAAACTGTTGTTGTACGGCATAGGCAACCACCACTGAGAAGGGTTTGCGAGGCACCGTCACCTCTATTTTCACCTCATCAGCGTTGCCCTCAGCTTGATCCGGGAACTCTGGGATGTAAACCTGGTCGCCCACATGCACATGGATATGCTCCATGTGATAATCGGCAAAGCCCGTCATCAGTATCTCGCCAGGGGTCAGTGTGAGGGTGACGGTCTCGCCGCCCTCGAACTTTTGTCCCGTCTCAATGCCACTGATGGTGCCAATGAAGTCTGGTGTAAGGTTTGTTACTTCCGTGGCCGTGATATCGACCACTTCGGGTTCACGACTGTCGTCTGAATCCGAACAAGCGGCAAGCGTGGTGCACAATACGACCACTGCTGCCATCAAAGCTTTTAGTTTCATCATTTAATTTTTTGATTTGTTTGATAGAATCTTTTTACCTAATTCGTCGGCAAAAGTACAAATAAACTATCAAACTCACAAGAAAAAGTTACTGTTTAAAACAATTCACGCCACTTTTCTACGAAAATGACCATCAAGAACCGTCAGGCTATGCCATGATAATCGTACATAGCCTGACGGTGAACGTCCACTTGCCGGAGGGTTATTGATTGAGTGTCTGTTTTCTGTTTCCGATTATAAAGGGGAGATAGTGCGACACCACATAATTAATAGGGATGAACACCAACAGGGTAACCAAGCTGCACGCAAACGTTGCCGCATCCTCGAGCAGAGGCGTCCACTCCTGTTGGCGTATCAACTTCAGTATAGAGTGATTGATATCCTGATGATAGGCCAGGATGACAATCGTGCCGATGGACAGCAGACTTAATGCCGTGCTTCTGTAACGGCCAAGCATCTCAGAAATGATGCGGATAGCCAAAATGCCAATGGCACCGCCCAACAGAAACAAAAAGATATTCTCGCCGTAGCCTGCCTCATACATGCGTACCCTGCCATTGACCATGCTGACGCCATAGAGCGATATCATCAATAAGAGGGTAAGCATACCTTTGAGCCAGACGGATTTTTCCTGAAGAGCGTCTGTCAGCTTCGTGTCCCACTGCAAACACTTGTATTCGTAGCCAAGCAAGAACCACGGCAACGACAGGAACGTATTTGCAACAGCCCACGACATGCCATCAGGGTAATAGCTCTGGCACACCATACCCACCACCAAGGATACCACCAACAGCACGTACCTCGAATTGCGCGAATACCTCGTAAGTTGCGTTATCACCTTGATGATGATCAGCGTATAGACAAACCAAAGTTTTCCGCAACCCATCACGTCGTGAAGCGTATGGAATCCGGTCATGATGGCGAGCAACGACCAAGGGGCATCCTCGCTGAAAAGATGGGGAGCAGCCTTCAGTACACTCAGTATCAGATAAGGCACCAGCAATCTTTGAAATATCTTTTTCCAGAATACGCCTTTGTCTGGTTCATATCTTGACAAATAGCCCGAGATAAAGAAAAACAGCGGTACACTGAAAGCATATAGGAAATCAGAGAAAAGCACAGGAAAGCAGTGTCCCCAAATAATGGTGAACATCCCGATAACTTTCATCCAATCTATCCAGTTTTTTATCATATCATTATTCTGTTAGATGAACATGAGTTCTTATTGTCCTTGCAAAGATAATCATTTTTATTGAAACCGACACATTTATTGCCAATGTCGCCTTCCATTTCCAATTATATTATTTTAAAACCGTATTATCTATCCCCGACTTTAACGACTTTCCAAATACCCATCGAAGAAGGTCTTCAAGTCTGCCACAAAACGATCCTTGTCAAACGACTTCCTAATCTTAACAGGGAGATTTACTTCTGTGAAATACTTAACCATCGTATCTCCAATCATCGCGACAGCGTTATCCACGGAACAAGTAGCAAATTCGTCTGGTAAGGGAATATCTACAAAAAGCAAATGATACATACGAAATGTTGCATCACTATAACCCGGGTCCACCTTTATTAGCTTGTCCTCATAATATACAGGCTTCTTCCGATATGTCATTCTAAACTCTATAGAGCATATCATATCTATAACCATTTCGTTTAACATGGATGAGTACGTGCGCTCCATAAAATAAGATTGCAATGCTTTACTCATTTTTTCAAAATTATTGCGATGTTTTTTCCCAACATTAACATCAAATACATTCTTTAATATTATTTTCATAATACACTACATTTTTAGTAATCCTATTATCTAAATATTCTGTTTTCTGGAGGGAGACAACCTTTTTGTATTTTAAAATGACGCTTTTCCTTTCATGGCTCATTTATTTACCCTGCCAGGCAGAATAACTATCGAAGAATGCCTTTAAGTCTGCCACAAAACGATCCTTATCAAATGACTTCCTAATCTTAACAGGGAGAGTGGTCTTGGCGAAATAGTTGATGAATTCTTTCAAAATCAACAATCTTATACTGGAAGCATGTAAGACTTCATCTTTGGGTATTTCTATATCAACAACCAATTTATGATAAATCGTGAATGATTCTTCTGAGGAAGGAATTTTTTTAGATATATTTTCCGTATAATATGGTCTTTTATATAGATTCAAATAAGAATCACAGAAAAATTCTACTTCCAAGGTTTCTACTAATTTAGAATACGTTTTATCTCTGAAGAACAAATATATGTCTTCAGATAACTTACATATGTCATGACTCAGGGTGGTCTCACAGAGACTTACACCGATAGATGTTGGAGATAGTATAATATTCATTTCTTATTTAAAAACTTTCTTTCCCTGAGGAAGTTCACCATGTGTAAAAAAGTAATAATACAAAAAGAAGTAGTCTTTTCTTTTTAATTTTTTAAGTTTAGATTGATGTGATGTTAATTATTTGTACGCAAAGGTAATCAATTTTATTGAAACAGATATAATGATTGACCAACTCAATCATCATTTTATATAAAATAGTGGTAAACAGTGCTTTCAGGAAGCAAAAAAACAAGTCATGCAATCTAAAAGAGCCAGTATAACAGCGCGACATTGGCACTTTTCAGATGCAAAACAACTTCTATCAGAATGCAATAGCGGCCGTTTTATGTTGATTCCAAAGTCTGGAAATGGACAATCTAGGGTCTATAAATAGGCAATCCAGGGGCTAGAATCGTTTCGACCAGGGGCTAGAATCGAGTCATCTAGGGGCTAGACGCAAACCAAAAGTTAAACTATAGCAGCACGAAAGCATAACTATCACCGAATGATTCTATAGGTATAGTCGGGGAATAATAACGGTATTGGCGCCCTTTACATTATATTAATACGGTGTAAAGGGCTATAAAGAAAACGCTCCGTCACTCAAATGAATGACGAAGCGTTATGATAACACGATGTGTATCTGCTATGATCTCTTAGTTCCAGACCGGCATTGCCTGACCAGCAGGACTGAAGTCGATGAGCAAGAGGTCGAACACCAGGACGCTGTAGCCGGGAACACCTGTTGTGCCATAGTCGCCATAACCCAATGCAGAAGGTACATAGATACGCCAATAGTCGCCGCGATGCATGTTCTGCAGCGCTGTAGCAAAACCATCGGTGTGACCCGACACGAGGAACTTGGTCGTGGCACCCGTGACAGGTGTGAACTTACCATAGACGGTTCCTGTATTGAACGGATAACCCTCGCTATAAGATGCTGAAGGAATGAGGCGTCCCTGATACATCACACGCACCGAGTCAGTGTAGAACGGACTGGTGGTCTCGCCACTCTCCATGCCAGAAGGCATCACGTGCGCATAGATATAATCGGTGGAAGCCGTCAGCGTGTCTTCACGCAGAGACCAGCTTTTCAGCTTCTTCCACTCGCCGGGCTTTGCTGCCAGTGAGTCTTCCAGCGAGGCAAAGAACACCGCATTCCTGGCTTGCCAGTTGTCATATTCATCGGGCTCGCCATCGGTCTCACTGCATGAGGCAAAGCTCAGCAGTGAGAGACAAGCAAAGATAAAATATCGAATTTTCATTTATTGAAGTTTCTTAAGCAGACTTGCAATGCTAACCTTGTCCTCGATGATAGAGGCCAGGTCGCTGATCTTCACGCGTTCCTGTTCCATCGTATCGCGGAAACGCAAAGTGACGCAACCATCGTTCAGGGTGTCGTGGTCAACAGTCACACAGTATGGTGTACCGATAGCGTCCTGACGACGATAGCGCTTGCCGATAGAGTCTTTCTCATCATACTGACAGTTGAAGTGGAACTTCAGGTCGTTGATGATCTCGCGAGCCTTCTCGGGCAGACCATCTTTCTTCACCAGAGGCATCACAGCCAGCTTGACAGGAGCCAAGGCTGCGGGCAACTTCAGCACGACGCGGGTCTCGCCGTTCTCCAGTTTCTCCTCGCAGTAAGAGTGACACATGATAGAGAGGAACATACGGTCAACACCGATAGAGGTCTCAATAACGTAGGGCACATAGCTCTCGTTGGTCTGAGGATCGAAGTACTTGATGCTCTTGCCAGAGAACTTCTCATGCTGAGAGAGGTCGAAGTTGGTGCGAGAGTGGATACCCTCAACCTCCTTGAAGCCAAATGGCATCTTGAACTCGATATCTGTAGCGGCGTTGGCATAGTGAGCCAGCTTGTCGTGGTCGTGGAAACGATAGTTCTCTGCGCCGAAGCCCAGTGCCAGGTGCCACTTCATACGAGTCTCTTTCCACTTGGGGAACCACTCGAGTTCGGTGCCGGGAGCTACGAAGAACTGCATCTCCATCTGCTCGAACTCACGCATGCGGAAGATGAACTGGCGAGCCACAATCTCGTTGCGGAAAGCCTTACCGATCTGTGCGATACCGAAAGGTATCTTCATACGACCAGTCTTCTGCACGTTCAGGTAGTTCACGAAGATACCCTGTGCCGTCTCAGGACGCAGGTAAACCTTCATAGAGCCATCGGCAGAGGCACCCATCTCGGTAGAGAACATCAGGTTGAACTGACGCACGTCGGTCCAGTTCTTGGTGCCGCTGATGGGGTCCACAATCTCCTCGTCGAGGATGATCTGCTTCAGAGCCTCGAGGTCGGGGCCCTGCATAGCCTCAGCATAGCGGGCGTGCAGTGCGTCGCGCTTCTCCTTTGCCTCCTTCACGCGCTCGCTGGTCTCCATGTATTTAGCCTCATCGAAAGAGTCGCCGAAGCGCTTGCGAGCCTTCTCTACCTCTTTCTGAATCTTCTCGTCGTATTTGGCAATCTGGTCCTCAATCAGCACGTCGGCACGATAGCGCTTCTTGCTGTCACGGTTGTCGATGAGGGGGTCGTTGAAAGCATCAACGTGGCCAGAGGCCTTCCAGATGGTGGGGTGCATAAAGATAGCAGAGTCGATACCCACGATATTCTCGTGCAGCAGGACCATTGACTTCCACCAATACTGCTTGATATTGTTTTTCAACTCCACACCGTTCTGACCATAGTCATAGACAGCGCCCAGTCCGTCGTAGATATCGCTTGACGGGAAAACGAAACCATACTCCTTACAATGCGATACAATCTTCTTAAATACGTCTTCTTGTGCCATTTCTTTATATTTATTTATTACTTTTTTCTCTCTAAAGTTTTTGAACTATTTAATTATATTGCGTGCAAAGGTAGTCATTTTCGGTGAAAAAACCACCATTTCTACACATTATTTAATACATCTATCCACAATTCGGCTCTGAATGAGCATCACTTGCGGATGGAGGGTGATAAAAACAAATCCACACAACTGGTTTTCTGATACATCATCAGCACAACAGAATTGGGATTTCTTAGTGTAAAATTTGGCATTCTCGCTATTTTTCCTTAATTTTGCAAGCAAACTGAAAAACAAGCAAGTGATGGACGACGAAATAAAAGACGAATTGAAGAAGTCAGAGAATACTGATGTTTCCGACAATTCAGACAACTCTGATCAACCAGAAAACGCCGAGGGCCATTCTGACTATAAGCCTGTGAACCGCTTCGATGCTTCGGTGGTTCACCACTTGAGCGGCATGTATCAGAATTGGTTTCTGGATTACGCTTCCTATGTTATTCTGGAACGTGCCGTGCCACATATTGAGGACGGACTGAAACCCGTGCAGCGCCGCATTCTGCACTCCATGAAGCGTATGGATGACGGACGCTATAACAAGGTGGCTAACATCGTGGGACACACCATGCAGTTTCACCCTCATGGCGATGCCTCTATTGGCGATGCACTGGTGCAACTGGGACAAAAGGACCTGTTGGTAGATACGCAGGGTAACTGGGGAAACATTCTGACTGGCGACCGTGCCGCTGCCCCTCGTTACATCGAAGCCCGCCTGTCTAAGTTCGCCTTAGACACGGTCTTCAACCCTAAGACCACCGAATGGCAATTGTCGTACGACGGTCGCAACAAGGAGCCTATCACCCTACCCGTAAAGTTCCCCCTTCTTCTTTCACAAGGTGCCGAAGGCATTGCCGTGGGTCTGTCGTCCAAGATTCTGCCCCATAACTTCTGCGAGATTTGCGACGCTGCCATCAGCTATCTGCATGGCGAGGAGTTCCATCTCTATCCCGACTTCCAGACAGGAGGCAGCATTGATGTATCAAAATACAACGACGGTCAGCGTGGCGGCGTTGTGAAGGTGCGCGCCAAGATTGAGAAATTAGACCAGAAGACGTTGGTCATCCGCGAACTGCCTTTCTCCAAGACTGTATCCACTCTGATTGAGAGCATCACGAAAGCCATTGAAAAAGGTAAGATCAAGGCCCGCAACGTGACCGACCTGACATCGGCACAGGTCGAGATACAGGTGCATCTGGCTCCCGGCGTTTCGAGCGACAAGACCATTGATGCGCTCTATGCCTTCACCGACTGCGAAATCAACATCTCGCCCAACTGCTGTGTCATCAAGGACGAGAAACCGCAGTTCCTAACCGTGAGCGACGTGCTGATTCATAGCGCTGAACGCACCAAGGACTTGATTCGTCAGGAGCTGGAGATACGCAAGGGCGAACTGTTGGAACAACTGCATTTTTGTTCGCTGGAGAAGATTTTCATCGAGGAGCGCATCTATAAAGACAAGAAGTTTGAAGAGGCGCCCAATGTGGACAAGGTCTGCGAACATATCGACAACCGACTGACGCCTTTCTATCCTCAGATGGTGCGCGAGGTGACCAAGGACGACATTCTGCGACTGTTGGAAATCAAGATGCAACGCATCCTGAAGTTCAACAAAGAGAAGGCCGATGAGCTGATGGCACGCATCAAGGCTGAGATTGACGAGATTGACCGCGACCTGGCTAACCTCACAGAGGTGACCGCAGCGTGGTTCCAGTTCCTGAAGGACAAGTATGGCAAGGATCACGCACGACTGACAGAGATCCGCAACTTCGACACCATCGAGGCCACAAAGGTGGCAGAAGCCAACCAGAAACTCTACATCAACCGTAGTGAGGGCTTTATCGGTACGGGACTGAAGAAAGACGAGTTCGTCTGCAACTGCTCAGACATCGACGACATCATCTTGTTCTACAAAGATGGTAAGTACAAAGTGGTACGCGTTGCCGAGAAACTTTTTGTTGGCAAGAACGTGCTATGGATAGATGTCTTCAAGCGAAACGACAAGCGCACCATCTATAACGTAGTATATCGCGACGGCCGCAATGGTCCATGCTATATTAAGCGCTTCAATATCACGGGTATCACCCGCGACCGCGAATACGATCTGACACAAGGCACCGCTGGCTCGAAGATCATGTACTTCACGGCCAATCCTAATGGTGAAGCGGAGGTTATCAAGGTGACATTAGACGCCTCTGTCCAGGCCAAGAACCCACGCATGAGCATCTTCTTGGAACGCTCGTTTGCCGAAGTGCTGATTAAGGGACGTGCCTCGAAGGGTAATCTGCTGACGAAAAAGCCCGTACACCGCATCACGCTGAAATCACAGGGACACTCAACACTGGGTGGACGCAAGGTGTGGTTCGATCCCGACGTGAACCGTCTCAACTACGACGAGCACGGACGACTGCTGGGCGAGTTCTTCGATGACGATCAGATACTGGTTGTCCTGACGAATGGTGAATTCTACCTGACCAACTTCGACGTGAACAACCACTACGAGGAGAACATCCTGCGCATAGAGAAATTCATGCCCGAGAAGGTATGGACGGCCGTGCTCTTCGATGCCGACAATCAGGGTTATCCCTACGTCAAGCGCTTCTTGATGGAAGCCACCAAACGCAAACAGAACTACTTGGGTGAGAACCCTGCCTCAAAACTGATTCTGCTCAGCGATCAGGTCTATCCACTCATCAAGGTGACCTATGGCGGTGCCGACGAGTTCCGCGGTTCGGAAGAGATCGATGCGGAACAGTTTATCTCGGTCAAAGGTTTCAAAGCTAAAGGCAAACGTCTCAGCACCTATCAGATAGAGAGCATCGTTGAACTTGAGCCTACCAGATTCCCCGAAGAGCCAGAGGCCCCCGAAACACCGGAAGCCACCGACACCCCAGACGACGAAGGAGAAGGCAGTGATCCTGATGAAGGCAAAAGTCAACAGCAGGTGATTGACGAGATGACCGGTCAACTAAGACTTTTCGACGATGAATAATAAATTAAGATGCTTGATAGCCCTATGCTGGTTCCTGTCTGTTGGCCACACGGCCAATGGGCAGGAACCAGTTCACGTTACCCGTTACCTGCAGGTGGGCTATGGTGAGACCAACATTCTGGACACCTATCTCACACAGGAGAAGTTCAAAGGTGATGGCATCAGCATTCTAGTTTCCTCAGAAAGAAAGAAGCCATCGTCAGACTGGAGCACGCTGATGCACAGTCAGCTGAACCTATCTACGGCGAAAGACCGTTCGGGCGACAAGAGCGAGGTGGAGGGAGCTTTCAATTTTGCTTGGGGACGCCTCTATCGATGGCAGAAGCTCAACGGCAGTCTGACACTTCAAGCTGGCGGTGTGGTCAATGCGGGACTGGGCTTCATCTATAACACCTCCAATTCTAATAACCCTGCACAAGCAAGGGCGGGACTACAACTGATGCCAACAGGCATTGCCAGCTACACGTTCCCACTCTGGAAACGCTTCGTACTGCTTCGCTATGAGCTGAATCTGCCGCTCGTAGGTGTAGCATTTAGTCCCAACTACGGTCAATCGTACTACGAGATGTTCTCGCTTGGCAACTATGACCACAACATCGTTCCCACGACCTTTGTGTCTGCCCCCTACTTCCGTCAGCACTTCATGGTGGCCTACCCTATCTACCGCACCACCATGCTATCGCTGAGTTATCTTGGTGACTACCAGCAACTGCAGGCAAACCACCTGAAACAGCATGTGCTGTCGCACCGGATCATGCTGGGCATCATCAAGGATTTTTAACGACAAGAAACTATGAGAAGACTGATATACCTGCTTTGTCTGTTGCCGCTATTTGCTGCTTGCGTCGATGAGGAACAGTTTGACAACTCGCCACAAGGTAATTTCGAGGCCTTGTGGAAGATTATCGACGAGCACTACTGTTTCTTTGATTACAAGCAGCAGGCGTATGGACTTGATTGGGATGCCGTGAAAGTGGAGTATGCAGCACGCATCGACGACACGATGACCAGCAAACAGCTCTTCGAAGTGCTGACAGGTATGCTCAGTGAACTGCGCGACGGTCATGTGAACATCACGACAGCCTTTGACTATGGTCGCTATTGGTCGTGGTACGAAAACTACCCTACCAACTATAATGACTCGATCATTCGTCGCTATATGGGAACAGACTATAAGATAGCAGCAGGACTGGATTACCGTCTTCTGGACCGAAATATAGGATACATACGCTACGAGAGCTTTATGGATGGCATTGGCGATGGCAATCTGGACGAGGTGATGATGGAATGCATGCTGTGTCGCGGACTCATCATTGACATCCGCAACAACGGCGGCGGCAACCTGACCAATGCAGAGAAACTGGCGGCACGCTTCTGTAACGAGAAGACACTGGTCGGCTACTACCAGCATAAGACAGGACCTGGACACCACGACTTCTCAAAGATGGAAGCTCGCTATATCGTACCCTCAAGCAATCTTCGCTGGCAGAAGCCTGTGGTCATCCTGACCAACCGACATGTGTTCAGTGCCGCCAACGAGTTTGTGATGTATATGAAACAGATGCCACAAGCCATCATCGTGGGCGACCATACTGGCGGGGGCGCCGGCATGCCCTTCAGCAGCAGTCTGCCCAATGGCTGGAACATACGTTTCTCTGCTGTACCAATGTATGACGCCAACCAGCAGTCGTGTGAGTTTGGAATTGAGCCAGATCATCTGGTGCAGCTTACTGACGACGATGTGGCAAAGGGAAGAGACACACTCATAGAGTATGCCTGTGACTTATTAATGAAATGAGGCTATAGCTGCTATCAGCGCATCGTTCTCTTCTGGTCTCTGTGCCGAAATGCGGAAATAATGTTCATTCAATCCTGAGAAATTGGAAGCATCACGAATCAACATACGATGTTTCGTGGCAAGGTATTCCTTGAGTTCTGCCGCCGTAGCACTCTCAATACGCGCCAGCATAAAATTGGTCTCAGTCGGTAATGCCTGAATCATGGGCAACTGATTCAATGCACGATACAAACGCTGTGTCTCTGCCAGATAAGCCGACAAATCAGGCACAACACTGACATGGTGAAGCAGTAGCCATTTGCCCGCCTCTACAGCCAAGGCATTGACCGACCATGGGCGTTGCCACCTTTGCAACCGACTAACCAAAGCCTCGGAAGCAACAATATAGCCTACGCGTAGTCCCGGAACAGCATAGGTCTTTGTCAGCGAATGAATCTGGATAACACTCTCTGCTGCCACAGCCTCGGCAGGCGACATCAACCGAGCTGCCGTTAGATCTTCGTATGACTGGTCAATCACCGTCACCTTATATTTATCTAAGGGCAGACGGCGGGCGACAGTACCTGTAGGATTGTTGGGATTACATATCCAACAAGCACCCCCCTCCCCCTTCTCCATGCCGAACATCTTGCAAGCATCTTCATACTCACTAAACGTGGGCTGACTGACCATATAGTGACGAATACCCTCGCCAGCCAACATCTGTGCCACCAAATAGATAGCCTCAACAGCCCCGTTGGTGACCAACACAGAACCAATGGGTACATGAAGCCTTTGAGCAATAACCGTTGCCAACGAATAAGCATCAGGCTCGGGGTACTGAGAGATAACGCCCATGCGCTCCGTCAAGAATGTCTGCAAACTGCCTAAATCGGCATGAGCATAGATATTCGAACTGAAGTTCATTCGAATATCCTTGTAGCGAAATGTATCATCTCCGTGACCTTGTATCATAATGAAAGAGCAAATAAATAGTCAGACAAGCGATTGAAAAATATCAGGATATCAGCATCCACGGGATAAGACCTGTGTAACGTCCACAAACGACGTTCCACCGTTCGGCACTGCGTGCGCGCCACATGAAGGAAAGCTTTTTCGCGATGGTCGCCAGGCACCACAAATCCCAAAGCGCGACTGTCTGTCAGTGCATCAATCTCGCGTTCCATCTGGTCCGTAAGCGCTACTACATGAAGCGCCTTAGGATTCTCGCAGCCCTCGGGTGTGGCTACATGACTCATCACCACCATCAGCTCCTGCTGTATCTGTCGGATGAGAGGTGCATCCAAGGCACTGCGAACGACACCCAAAAGTGCATTCAGATGGTCAATCTGTCCATTCGTTTCGATGCGTATATCGTCCTTTTCCACACGTTCACCGCCCCGCAACGAGGTCTGTCCGCCATCGCCAGTCTTTGTATAAATCTGTTTCATTCTTTGGCAAAGATATACAAAATATACATACGTTCCAAACAAACGGAATGAAAAATATGCTCTTGACATAGGTCACTATTATACTGTTTTTCAATCTATAACAACGTAAATGCTTGGTATTTTGAAAGAAACGTGCTACCTTTGCACTCGATTAAGATTATAAAGTAAAAAAGATGTGAATCCGACAAAGGGTCGGATGAGAATTAAAGTAAAGAAAGGATAACGTATGAAAAGATTGATAAAGAAGATTGTAGCTACCGTAGTTAGCAGTTGGAACGAGGCTAACGTTTTGATTTCAAAAAGCTACACTTACAGTATTTAAGAGAACTAGAGTTGTTTTATATAACGAGAAAGCGTGTTGCTCATACGGGCAGCACGCTTTCTTTATGACTTAAAACTTCAGCAGCAATCCAGCTACCACTCGCCGTCCTGGAGAGAAAAGAGCATATTTCCGGTTCGTACTGTCAATACGCGCATCTATCTTATCAAGGATATTATCAACACCCAGACTTGGCTCTACAAGCAGGTGTTTGCCGATCATAAAGGAATGGGTGGTCTGCAGATTCCACAAGCCATATCCAGGAGCATTTTCATAAGCTGAATAATAGGTCTTAGACTGCAGACGACCGTTCAGGTTGACGTTCAACGTATAGTGTCTCCAAGTGTGATGATAGCTGACTGCCATTGTAGCGGCATTACGTATGCTACGGTCAAGTATCGTCCAATCAGATCCACTCTTTGAGCGCGCATAAGTGCATGCATAGTTGACCGAGAGGTTCAGCCCCTCTAAAACATTGGCAGACACATTCATCTGCAGTCCCTTAACATCACCACGATCGCTGTTTTGATAGATGGAATAACGAGTTAGTGCAGCAGCCTCTGTTGCTGTCATCTCAGGAAACTCTGCCTGAAGCATCGTAAGGGTAGTTGATGTCACATCAATATCCCTTCGAACCACCATATCCCAGATACTATTCCAAAAGCCCGTGAGACTGACAGCCAGATTGCGAGTGCGATATTCCGCATTCAGTGACAGGTAGTTGCTTTTCTCGGGCGACAGTTCTTTATTGCCAAAGGTGATTTGAGGTTTGCCGCGGTTCACTGAATAGTAATGATAATAGATTTCTTCAAGACCTGGCGCACGGAAACCTGCCGAGTAGGTTGCTCGCAAGTTGACATTACCAAACGAGCCCATGAGCGACAACTTAGGTGTGAAATGATTGCCAAAGCTTTTATGATAATCATAGCGCGCGCCAACAGTAGCAGTGAAATGGTCCAAGAAGCGCTGTTCGTGTTGCGCATAATATGCTAAGATATACGATTCCTCATTGATACTTCCAGAGGTAGCAATCAGTTTATCCAGGCGCCAGTCAGATCCCACGATCGTTGTGCCTTGGGGTACCAAGCTGAGGATAGCTTTCAGCTGGTTCTCGATGGTTCGCTGTTTCTTTGACTGCACATAGTCGCCCACCTCGTAAGTATTTGTTGGCACATCATACTCTTTTCCATAACGAAAGCGATCGATCGTAACATCAGCTTGGATAGAGTTTTTAGCATCAAACTTATAGATACCACCCACATTCCAGCGCAATCCCTTGTAGCGCATCTCATAGTCCGTTCCACCAGTAATATCCGCACGAGTATTGGGTCGATCCGTTATCTTATGATTATACTCGAATCCAGCATTCATGGCCAACTGACGGGACGGGGAATAGGTAAACTTCTGACTGACAAGGTTTGACCGATAGCCCGTGAAGAGAGGTGCAATAGTAGGTTCCGTCAGTGTGGTACTACCTTTTTGATATTTCTCTGTGTAAGTCTGGTAGCTATCTGCCCTATCGTGTGTGAACGATGTATAGGAGCCAAAACCATTCTTATAGACATCGAGAGTCACGCTCTCAGTCATTTTCCCCTCGCCACTGACGCGCGAAGAACTCGTAATGCCAACAGGCAGCACATCTGTTTTAGCAGGTTGGTCGGTGATGATATTGATGACGCCACCAATGGCATCAGATCCGTAAAGCGATGATGCTGCCCCATCGAGAATCTCAATGCGTTTCACACGGGCCATATCAATACGCTGCAAGTCAACACTGGCAGAAGCATCACCAAGTTTCTGCCCGTTAATGAGTATGAGAATGTACTTATTTCCCAGTCCGTTGAGCTCGAGGAAGTTGCCCATTGAGTTAGGCGCCATTGACACTTGCGGCATCATGCGAACCAAGGCATCTTCAATCGTAGTGATGCCTTGCTCTTGAATCTCCCGCTTAGAGAGCACATGCACAGGCGTTGATGTTGACTTCAAGCGCTGATGATGCCCAGAACCCGTCACAACCACAGGGTTAAGATCGTAGCTATGAGCGATGCGAAAGGTATCGCGACGAGCCATTTGATGAACTTGCGAAAAAGCAGCACTCCCCAAAAGGAGTGCTGCCATCGTTAAAAAAACACTTTTAGTCATGATGTTATTCCTCTTCGGCAAACATCTCCACAGCCTCCTTAGTGTGCTTCTTCCAGATAGCACGGATATTGGCATAGTCGCCAAGACCTTTCAGAATACAAGTGTTTGCCGCATTGGCATCATTGCCATCGTACTCGCATTTATATCCCTTTTCAGCGAAGAACTCACGCCAGCTGTCGCCCTCGTTCTCAATACCAGACATATCATTGTGAGCATGGTCACCGGCAATACACATCAGAGCGTGGAGTGTGATGGTGGCATCAGCTTTCACTCGGTCCTTCATGCGATCGTAGAGGTCGTCAAGCAGATTTCCCTCCATATCAACCGTAGCCACGTAATAGTTTGGATTGATAGCCTGCAGAGCGGTCTCCAACTGCTCATAGCGCACGTTACCATTGCCATAGTTATAGCCCTCAGGGTTACCATGGCCCAAGAATGCCATCACGTTGCCATCCTTCACATACTGGTTGAAGTTGCTGTTCAGAGCCTGAGCCACTGCGTCAACATCCTCCTGTTCGGCCATCAGTGGACCACCGACAAACACCTTGACGCCCTCTTCAAGATACTGATCGTCGAGATCGCCATAGACATTGTTCTTAAAGTCCTTGATATAGTTATCGCGCAGGCGCAGGAACTCCTCGCCAGGGATGACGTGGAGTGACTGAACGCGCACCTCTTCGTACTGCTGACGACCAATAGCCTCCAGCCAGAAGTTGGGTGCATAGAAGTCCTGACTCTCGTAGTGCTCGCCTTCACGGCTCTTATTAATACAGATAGCCGATGTGAAAGAGAAATAAACGTCGTAGTCTTTGAAGGCCTGATCATTCTCATAGTCACTGACAATTCCCTTGAAAGTCTGGTGGGCATTCTCCCAAGTTGAGCCAAAAGCCACAAGCAGCAGAGCTTTCTTGTTATTGCTCTTGGCCTTCTTTGTCTTCACCTGCGACTCCACGCTTGACAAATACTTCGTAAAATTGTTCTGCTGAGTGTTGTCATCATCATCGCAAGCCACAAAGGATGCGCTCATTGTCATGGCCAAGAAGGCCGTCAGTAAGAACTTAATCTTCTTCATTGTTGTTTGTTTTTAAAGTTGAATAATGTTTATTATAGTTTATCTTCTTGCCGTGGTTATATCGAAGAACAAGTGATGCATAGACCGTAGTGCCCGGCGTGGTGGTGCCAAGATGACGCAGATGCGGTGTGCGATCCACGTAGTTGAACAGGTTGTCAATGCCCGCCTCTACCCTACATGTCATGGTTTTCAGGCGGAAGAGGTCATGATTGGTGGACAGACGCCACAACTGATAACCTTTACCATTGCCATAATTCTCATAGTATCGTGTAGAAGAAGCCCGGCCATAGATTCCCACGCCGAGACGATAGGATGGCGAGAAACGGTGGTTCCATGTCAGAAAGACGTTGCCTTTATGGCGCGCCGTTCCGTCGATGGTCATACGATGCAACTGCCCAGTATCCTCATCATACACACTGCCACGTGCCTGCAAGAGGCTATAACCGCCACCTATTTGAATTTCATTGGTGACATTCCATTTCACATTAAAGTCGATACCCGTGGTATAAGCATCCTCAAGGTTCTTATACTGCCTGACAAAAGCTGGCGCATACTGTATCAAAAGGTCGGCAGGCGCCTGCTGCTTGGGGATGGTTACCAAATTAATCATCTGATCGACCTTATTATAATATCCCGTCAGACTGAAGCTGACCTGGCGGATGTGATACTCTGCACCGAGCGAGAAGTAGTTGCTGGTTTGCGGTTTCAAGTTGGTATTGCCAAGAAAAAGACGCACGCCACCCATATCGCGCACATAGCGATAGTGCAACTCCTTAGGCGTCGGTGACTTGAATCCCTGCGCCCAAGAAGCCCGCAATACCACATCGCCCAGACTCCACATACCGCTGATCTTTGGTGTCAGGTGCAGTCCGAACTGCTGGTTGTGGTCCAGACGGAGACCCGCTGTCACGTTCAGATTCGCCAATGGGTTCCATTCATCCTGAGCATATACAGCCTGTGTCCAGTCTGTCACACGCTCCTTACTAATACGCAAAGGGGCCTTCAGCCAGTCAAAGCGATAATCATAGCCTGTGCTCAGGCGATGATGCTCCGACAAGCGGAAGACTCCTTTCAGGTGGGAGAGAAAGCGACGCTGGTCTGCCTGCAGTGCGCGGTCTCCCTTATAATAGATAAAAGGTATTGCGGGGTTATCACTTTCCACCACCCATCCATTCTCTGACGTATAATCATAGAAATAGGCATGGCGGTTCCAACTGATGTCGGCACTGAGTTGTGTGCCATTCTTTCGCTGCCAAGACCAGCCCGACGAGACGGCTGCATCGTCGTAAGACAGGTCGTAGCCATGCACATCGGCAAAGGAATACTTACCGTTGGGGCGATAGATTCGTTTATGATACATCATCCCTTCAGCATAGACTTCCATGCCACTCATCGGATGGTACGACAGGCGTTCGGCCACCTGCCATAGCTCGTTTCTGTTGACAGTCTTATTGCGTGAATCTGTCACGGTGCGACCACCTATCTGCGTAGGGTCTTCCGTCCCCGTGTTCTGCCAGCCATCACCATGACGGAAGTGAAAGTTTGTAAAACTTCTGAGGTGTCCAAAAGCTATGCCCACGCCATTATGCTGGCGCAGGTCACCATAGCTTCCACCGCGTGTTTCATGGTCTATCTGAATACTACTTTCCTGTTTGCGCGTAATAATGTTGATAACACCTGCAATAGCATCGCTGCCGTAGAGAGCCGATGCTGCGCCTTTCACAATCTCGATGCGCTCGATGCGTGCCGGATCAATGAGCCCCAGGTCGTTCTGTCCGCCATTGTCGCCATGCAGCCGTTTCCCATCCACCAGTATCAGCACATAGCTATTACCAAGACCGTTCAATTGCAGGTGCGATCCCATATCGTCTTCGCTGAAGGCAAAGCTGGCCGACAGACTGCTTAAGACCTCCTCGATGCTACGTCCTGCAAACTGTTGCAGGTCACGACTGGTGATCACCTCTGTCTGAACAGGCGCTGTACGCAACAGATGACGAGTACCTGTACCCGTCACCACCACCTCCTGTAGGCTGTCGCCCTGTATCAATTTCTGGGCTTGCACGGATGGCATGAAACCAAACACCAGTGCCGCCACTATTGCAATGAGTTTCATCAATTCCTTTTTAAAGTATAAAAGAGAACGTGCTATCTCACGACAGGACGTTCTCCTGATCTATTACTTATATAATAATACACACATGCACAGTTATTAATTGCACACTTTCTACGTCTTGTTATTTGCTTGTGCCATACGCTCTTACATCGAAAGCATATCGGCAAATTCCTACAAGAGGCTGGTCTTCTGACTTTCCTCCACTCTCAAGCGCCTTCTCGTTCAAATGGACAATGGCGTTCAGCTTAAGAGCCATAATGGAGTTCACAGCTGCGGGACAGTTGGAGATTTTCACCCCTATTCCCAATTAAGCGCGGTTAAGCGCACCTCTGTGGGCAGTGTTGTCAACAACAATGCGGCTGCAAAGATACACATTTTTTTAATAACCGACAATTTTAGTCAAAAAAATGTTGTACCTTTGCCACCGATTTGGTGATTCCTCGGTGTTTCACTGGGGAAGAGAGGGAATCAGGTGCAAGACCTGAACAGTGCCCGCTACTGTAATCTCCATTATGGAAAAGTCGTCAGAAAGCCACTGAACCATCATTCGGGAAGGCAGGCTTTTTTGAGGGAGAGAGTCAGGAAACCTGCCAAAAGAGGGGGGGACCAAGCTGGTCCTGCCAACAAAACAGATACGACGTGGATGCCTCGGGACAAGGCCCAATAGTGTAAAATGAGAACAAAAAACCACATTATCCTTGCGATGATGCTTATCATGCTGTGGATTGGCAGTATGCCGACAGCCTCAGCACAGAAGTTACGGAAGAGCCACATGCGCGATTCGGTGACTTTAACCGACGTGACCATCACCGGAAAGAGCAAGACACAGCGTCTGCGCGAAGGTGCGCTGACGGTGAATGCCGTTGACATTCGCTCCTTTGCAGGGAGCATCAATAACCTGAACAGCATTATCGACCGCACGTCGGGTGTGAAGATTCGAGAGGAAGGCGGACTTGGATCTGACTTCGACCTGAGCATCAACGGCATGTCGGGGAATGCCGTGCGCTACTTCATCGACGGCATTCCACTCGACGTAAAAGGCTCGGGAGTCACCTTGGCCAACCTGCCCATCAGCATGATAGACCACATAGAGATTTATAAAGGAGTGGTTCCCGTCTGGCTAAGCAGCGACGCACTGGGTGGAGCCATCAACATTGTGACCAACCAGCGTAAGGCCAACTACCTTGACATGTCTTATGGTGTGGGCTCTTTCCACACGCATAAGGCCGATCTCAACGCGCAATACATTTTGCCCAACCGACTGATTGTCCGACCTACCATTGGCTTCAACAATTCCAAGAATGACTATATGATGAAGGGAGTGGAACTGTGGGATGAAGACAGCCGAAAATATTTGCCTTCAAACCGCAAGCGCTTCCACGACCGCTATCTGTCGGCATTGGGACAAGTAGAAGTGGGCGTCACAGACCAATCGTGGACCGACGAGTTCTTTGTAAACGCCAGCTATCAGCTAACCAACAAGGAACTGCAGACCGGACAGGTTCAGACACGTGTCATTGGAATGGCCGAACGCGATACAAAAGCTTGGAGTATCGGAGCCCACTACCAAAAACGACGGTTTCTAACGGAAAACCTTAGTGCCATTTTCTCGTTTTCGCACACCTGGGATCACACGATTGCTACAGACACTGCCCATCGCCAATATGACTGGAACGGTGATTATATCTCCAGCGGACACAACGAGATCAATGGCAGAAATTTTCAGTTACGCCATATCAAACGGCCGACAACGGTTGTTCGGGCTGAACTGAACTATCGCCTTTCCGATTATCACTTGCTTAACTTCACCTATGCCATGAACCGCATTGGCAACAACCGATGGGATGAAGTTGATCAGGAATTCACACCTGCCAACGATGTTTTGGCGAAGCATATCATTGGTTTGGCATACAACCAGTCACTGTGGCAAGGCAGGATGTATAACACTTTCTTTCTGAAAGACTATGTTAACTACCTGTCGGTGGAACAGACAGACCTGGCTTTCCTCACCAACTCTCGCAGCGTAAAAGGCAGCAACACCAAGAATAGCTTGGGCGGTGGCATTGGCACACGAGTGGAAATCATGAAGGCACTGGCTCTCAAAGCCAGTTATGAGCATAGCACGCGTCTGCCTTTGGCACGCGAACTGTTGGGCAATGGCACCACCATCTATGCAAACCTGACGCTGAAACCTGAAAGCAGCGACAACCTGAACCTTGGTCTTTTCGGCACTCTGCGTGGCGGACAACACACATTATTTTATGAAGTGAACGGTTTCCTCCGCTATGTTGACAACTACATACAGCCTCAAATAGCTGAGAAGGAAGGAATGATGCAATACAGCAACGAACCCGCCATCCACATCAAAGGTCTGGAGGGCGAGGTGCGCTACGACTGGAATGGCAGGCTCCAGCTGACAGGAAACATCAGCTGGCAGGATGCACGCAACCGCCTGCGCTATCTTGACAACGGGCAGCAGAATGCAACTTTCAACAACCGCGTACCCAACCGTCCTTGGCTCTTCTCCTCAGCTGAGCTTCGCTACTCACTGAGAGATTTGTTGCAAAAAGGTGATCATCTATCTCTATGCGCAGACCATCAGTGGGTACACTGGTTCTTTCTCTCATGGGAAGCCTATGGCAGCAAGAGCACCAAAGCCCGTATTCCCACGAAGAACATCGTGGGCGCCAATATCACCTATGCCTGGAACCACGGCCGATACGGCATCTCGCTAGATTGCGACAACATCTTTGATGCGACCATCTATGACAATTATAAGTTGCAAAAGCCTGGTCGCACACTGTTTGCCAAATTCAGACTATTATTACAATAAACATTATCAACTCAATTAACTTCCCAAAAAAGCAATGAAAAAGCTAAGTTTTATTCATTCAATGATGGCAGTATTGATGATGACTGCCGCTTTCACGGCCTGCGAAGATGACGACGCAAGCCAAAAAACAATCAACGAAAAGTCCACCGCTCACTACGACCTGACGTGCACTGTTGGCAAACACGGCGGCATGAGCAAGACAGAAACGCACATCACCCTGAGTGTTAACTCGCTGAATGACCCCGACGCACTGATCTCTTTCGAGGGCAATGGCGTTGAGATTACCGACTATACCATTGAGAGCATCTACGACGACGAGTTCATGTATCAGGTGCCCGCTTCCAAAGACCGCTTCTCAAAGTTGCAGTTGAAGGACAACAAACTGACCGTTGTACAGGAACAGAAATTTGAAAAGAACACCTATTCCCCACGCAACTACACCCACGCATGGCTCGACAAGAACACCCTGCTCATCATGTCAACCGACGATAACCACACCCATGTCGTGTGGACCAAGCTGAACACCACCGACATGAGCATCATCAACGAGGGCACCATAGCAGGCATTCAGGTGGCTGAGGGCTTCAATGTCTTGTCAACCAGCGGTCTGCTGACTTATCGCAAGAGCGACCATAAGCTGTTCTATTTCTACAACAACAAGAAAGAGACCAGTGGCAGTAACAAGAGCACCAACGAGCCTTTCTTCCGCATAGCCGTCATCAACCCCGAGACAATGGAGGTTGAGCAGGAGATTATCAACAAGGAAGCAGCCCAGATGCAGGGTTCTGCCTATGGCGAGCTACTGCAGAACTTCATCTTCTTCGACAACGACGACAACCTCTATCTGACGGCCTTCAACACCGTCAACAAGAAGAACTATGGCTGCTTGCTACGCATCAAGAAGGGCGAATTTGACTTCGAAACTGGCTATAATGCCTTCCCCGACACCAAAGGCAAGATTCTGACCATCCAATATCTGGGCGACAACAAGGCGCTGGTTTATTCTGGCGACAACGCTGTGGGCACTGGCATCCAGGATGTGGCCTACTACTACTCTGTGGTTGACCTCAATGCCAAGACGGCTACTCGCCTGCAATACGACGGTGAAGACCTGCCCTACTGTGCCGGCAGCTTCTCACAGCGTTCTGTTTACAATGCCAAGGAGAACAAGGCTTATTTTGGCATCAGCAACGATACCGAGAACCGCATTTACATTTACGATGTGGCTACTGGCAGTGTGACCAAAGGTGCCCAGCTGTCGGAAGGCATCTATTTCGACCAGATTCGCTACTTTGAGAAATAAACAGCCAGTGCTATGTCATATCATCCCGTCACCTTCCTGTCGCTGGGACCCGGTCATCCAGACCTGATGACCATTCAAGCCGTCAAGACACTCAAAGAGGCAGACCTTGTCATGGTGCCTGCAACAAGAAGTCACGACGGGACATTGCAGTCACGTGCCACCGCTATCATTGGCGAATGGTGCGACAAAAACCGCCTGAGGGTCTTTGAGCTGCCTATGCTCAAGGACCGCCAGGCGGTTTCTTTGGTTTACGACAGCATCTTTGACGATTGCGTCAAGTACCACCATGAGGGTCGTCGGGTGGTCGTTGCCGTCGAGGGCGATGTGAGTATCTACGCCTCTATCCACTACGTGATGGACCGACTGCAGCAAGCCAGCGTTCCCGTCGTTCAGCTGGCTGGCATCCCATCATTTATCGCTGCCGCTGCCGAAGCAAGACTCTCACTGGCGAGTCAGCACGAGCGCCTCATCATCTTGCCTGGCGATGCCGATGCGACAACACTCCGACAGCTACTTGCATCCCGTCATGTGGTAGTCGTCATGAAACTATCACGGTGCCAGGAAGAAGTCAAAAGCCTGTTGCGTCAAGACGCGCATATCGTATGCCACTATTTTGAAAACGTTGGTATGCCAACAGCTTTCCACACGAACTGCCGCGAGGAAATCATCAATCGTCAGATGCCCTATTTCTCACTTTGCATCCTTTCGGCTTCTCCAATTCAGAATAAATAACTATCTTTGTCGCCGTATGAAGACCGCTTTTCTCATAGCAGCTCCCACCAGTGGCAGTGGAAAGACCACGATAGCCCGCGGACTGATGGCCCTTTTCACAGAGAAGGGCTACACGGTGCAGCCCTTCAAGTGTGGTCCCGACTATATCGACACGAAGTTTCATGAGGCGGTATGCGGCCGTCCCAGCGTCAACCTCGACACGTTTATGGCCACGCCCGAGCACGTTCGCAAACTGTTTTGCCGTTATGGCGACCATGCCGACATCTGCATCGTAGAGGGGATGATGGGGCTCTTCGATGGCTACGACCGCGACCGAGGGTCGTCGGCAGAGATTGCACGCACGCTGAACATCCCCGTCATACTGGTGGTCGATGCCAAGAGCGCCGCCTACTCGATGGCGCCGCTGCTGAAGGGGTTCATGCAGTTCGACCCACAGGTACGCTGCTGTGGCGTCATATTTAATAAGGTAGGCTCTGAGCGCCACTATGCCATGCTGCAGCAGGTGTGCCGGGATGTGGGCATCGACTGTCTGGGCTATTTGCCCAAGAGTCAAGCATTAGAGACGGACTCACGCTATTTGGGACTCGACTTCTCGGCAGATTCCGACAACCGCGAACTACTCCGACAGATTGAGCAGCACATCGACTGGAAAAAGCTGGTCACAGCAGGCCCCAAGTTTGGTGACGGCAAACCTTCCGTTTGCTACTGCCAAACCGATGGTTTAGTTACAGAAAACTCACCGTTTGGTTACGGCAAACCCCAAGACCTCAAAAACGTGCTGATTGCCCGCAACCAAGAATCGTTCTCATTTCTCTACACAGAGATTATCGACAGCTTCCGTCATCCACAGTTTTTCGACCCCGAAACGGCTGTTCCCGACCTCACCCACACAGACCTTCTCTATCTGCCCGGAGGCTATCCAGAGAAGCATCTCGAGGCGCTTGTCGGAAACAAAGCCTGCCGAGAGGCCATCCGCGACTATGCCTTGCGGGGCGGACGCATCGTGGCCGAATGTGGTGGCATGATGTATCTATGCGAAAAGATCGTCACCGACGAAGGCGAATATCCCATGTGTGGCGTACTGCCCTATAGTATTACGGCTCGTAAGGCAGACCGCAAGTTGTCACTGGGCTATCGCCGTTTCACAATGGGCAACAAGGAATACCGTGGACACGAGTTTCACTACACCCAATTTTCTGAAACTCCTGAAAGCATCACGCAGGTCTATAATGCAAAAGGCGAACCCGTACCTACACCAGTATTCAAATTTAAAAACGTTTTCGCGAGCTATACGCATCTCTATCATTTATGAAGAAGTTACACCCCATCATGTTTGCCGGAACGGGCAGCGACGTAGGCAAAAGCATCATTGCCGCCGCCTTCTGTCGCATCTTTAAGCAAGACGGCTATCAGCCTGCACCCTTCAAAGCACAAAACATGGCACTGAACTCCTATGCCACTCCCGAGGGGTTGGAAATAGGACGTGCTCAGGCGGTGCAAGCAGAGGCAGCCGGCATTGCTTGTCATACGGACATGAATCCACTACTGCTGAAACCCAGTTCCGACCACACCTCGCAGGTAGTGCTCAACGGACGGCCGATAGGCAACAAGGATGCTTATGAGTATTGGAGGTCAGGAGGGGGGAGCTTCCGCCAGTCCGTCTGCGACGCCTTCGACCGCTTGGAGGCTCGCTATAATCCCATTGTGATGGAGGGTGCAGGCAGCATTGCCGAGATTAACCTGAAAGACCGCGACCTGGTCAACATGTCGATGGCACGCCATGCCCATGCCGACGTGATACTGGTGGCCGACATAGACCGCGGTGGTGTCTTTGCTTCGGTATATGGCAGCATCATGTTGCAAGCCCCCGAAGACCGCCAACGCATCAAGGGTATCATCATCAATAAGTTTCGTGGCGACATGCGCTTGTTTGACCAAGGACGCCAGATGTTGCAAGACCTTTGTGGCATTCCCGTTCTGGGCGTGGTGCCTTACTATCGCGACATCTTTATCGACGAAGAAGATAGCGTCAGTCTGGAGATGAAACGCCGCGAACTGGCCGAGGGCAAGGTAAACATTGCCGTGCTTCTGCTCAGACATATCAGCAACTTCACCGACTTCGACACATTGGAGCGTGACCCGCGGGTGAACCTTTTCTATACCAACAACACTGCCGATATCGCCCGGGCAGATATCATCATTCTGCCTGGCACCAAAGCCACACTCGACGATCTGATGGAGCTGCGCCGCAATGGTTGTGCTCAAGCCATCTTGCGTGCCCACCGCAATGGCAAGATGGTGGTAGGCATCTGCGGCGGCTATCAAATGCTGGGACAGTCCATCAACGACCCCGATGGCATTGAAGGCACCATTGCCTCGCTGCCCGGATTGGGTCTTTTGCCCATCCACACCACGATGACTGCCGAGAAGAAGACCCGGCAAATCAGCTTCCAGTTTGACGGACAGACCTGTCAGGGCTACGAGATTCATCAGGGCATCAGCGATACCGACGAAGTCATCCTACAGGCCGACCACTGTATAGGCACCTATATCCACGGTTTCTTGGACAACGCACCTGTCATTGAACATTTGCTGAAAGGGCTGGTTGCAACCACAAAGCCTACACAGAGCCTCATGGATTTCAAAGAGGAGCAATACAACAAACTGGCCGCCCACATACGTCAACATGTGGACATTGAGCATATTTATCAATTATTAAGCGAATGACGCATGTACTCTCACTGCTGATTGGATGGAGCATGGACCTCCTGTTTGGCGACCCTGCACGCTTGCCCCACCCCATTGTGTGGTTCGGCAAGGCTATCGCTGCGTTTGAACACAAACTTAACAAAGGCCGTCACCGCCAACTGAAAGGTGCCTTTACGGCTGTGTTCCTAATACTCGCCACCTATGCCGCAGGACTTTTACTCGACCTTTACCTGCCATATCTCGCTTTCATCATCGTCTTCTATTGTCTGGCTGGCACCACACTGATTCGCGAAGTGCGCGAGGTATTTCTCGCCCTGGACCGTTCGCTGGACGAAGGAAAAAGGCAGGTGGCTCGCATCGTTGGCCGCGACACCTCCGAACTGTCGGCACAAGAGGTGCGCACTGCCGCCCTCGAGACACTGGCAGAGAACCTGAGCGATGGCGTCATAGCCCCCCTTTTCTGGTATGCCCTACTAGGTATTCCAGGCATGTTGGCCTACAAGATGGTGAACACGCTCGACTCGATGATTGGCTACAAGACCGAACGCTACAAGGCGTTCGGTTGCTGGGCTGCGCATATTGACGATATTGCTAATTATATCCCAGCCCGACTGACAGCCATTCTGATGATTACCAACCCCTTCGTAACCTCCCCGAGGGGAGGCTTTCCTGAGAGACTGGCATTCGTGCGGAGGTACGGACGGCAGCATGCTTCGCCCAACAGCGGCTATCCCGAAGCGGCACTGGCCAGCATCCTTGACTGCAGGTTTGGCGGACCTCACTATTACTTTGGCGAACTGTTCGACAAGCCATTCATCGGCGAAAACGAGCGCATGCTGACAACCGACGATATGAAAAAAGCCGTCCTGACCAACAGAACGGCAGAAGTTATCATGGTTATTGTCATCGTGCTGCTCTACACGGCGATGGCGCTCACCACCACATAGATACTCAGTTCCACCATCAGACACACCGCACCGCAGCAGTCACCGGTGTAACCTCTCAGTTTGCGCCATATCATCAGGTATAGGAAGTACATCACTAAAGCTGGTGCAAACAGCACCCATTCCCACGCCATCCGCGTGAAGAAAAGATAGCCAACCATCAGAGGCAGACCTTGAAGGGCCAGACCTATGGCCGCCTTTGTACTGATCTGGCGGTACACCATCTTCGACTTAGCCTCTTCCTCTCTTCGGGCATAGGGCATCATCATCACCAGTTGACTGGTCACCATCTTGGCAAATGGATCGGCAGCCAGCACCGTCAGCGCTGCCAATTCAGGACCAAGCGCATACCATGTGGAGCACAGCATCAGCTCATAGACCGTCAGGGCCAGTACGCCATAGGTACCAATGTGCGAGTCTTTCATAATGTCGAGAATGCGCTGACGGTCACTACCGCCACCGCCAAAGCCATCAAAGAAGTCTGCCAATCCATCTTCATGCAGGGCTCCCGTCAACAGCAGACGCATGGCAATAGCTGCAACAACGGTCGTCAGAAAGGGCATAACGAAACTGCCAAAATACAAGACCGCAGCTGTCAAGCCACCCGTGAGCCATCCCACCATGGGCCACCACTCCACCACCGACTGGTAACTCTCCTTACTGGGCTGATAGATGCGCCACAGCGGCAGACGAGTAAAGAAGATCAGTGCAGCCCAAGGGCGGTCGTACCAAGGCGTATGCAAGTTGGATATCATATCAGAAGTATTTAGTTATCTTTGCATCATCAAAATTATTCATCTCATTCATCATCCTGACAGCCGAGTCAATCAGCGGATAAGCACACAAGGCACCAGTGCCCTCACCCAGCCGCAATCCCAGATTCAACAGTGGCTTAGCTCCCAACAAGTCCAGCATCCTGCGGTGTCCGCACTCGTCGCCACAGTGGGTGAAAATCATGTTCTTCTTCACCTCGGCATTCAACTGCACCGCACCCAGGGCACACGCCGTCATGATGAATCCGTCGATCAGGATAATCAGGTTCTGTTCGGCAGCGCGCAACATGGCGCCAATGGCTGTTATCATCTCGAAACCGCCAAAGTAGCTGAGTGGCGATGGCAATGGGACGGCCTGTGCTTGGTAGTTATCTACAGCCTGTCGCAGCACCTGATACTTATGGCGTATGCCCTCGTTGTTCAGTCCCGAGCCGGCTCCAATGCAGTCCTCCAGGGGGATGTTGCTATAGAGGTGCATCCAGATGCTGCTGGGCGAGGTATTGCCAATGCCCATTTCACCAATACAGAGCACATTGCAACCCTCTGCCACACAGTCGTCCACCAACTGGGCACCAACTTGCAGTGCCTCATTGTATTGCGCCTCCGTCATAGCCGGTCCATGCAGGAAGTTCTGCGTGCCACGTGCTATCTTTCGGTTGACAATGCCCGCCACCTGCGACAAGTCGTGGTCAACGCCCACATCAACGATGCGAAGGTCGAACCCATGTTGGCGGCAGAACAGGTTACACCCTCCGCCTCCGTGGGTGAAGTTAATCATTTGTTGCCACGTCACCTCGCGGGGCGACACGCTGACGCCTTCTCGCTCAATGCCGTGGTCGCCACCCAACAACAGGTGGCAGGGATGCTTCAGCACGGGTGTCAGTGTCTGCTGTATCAAGCATATCTGCATGGCAAGTTCCTCCAGTCGTCCCAAGGCCCCCTTCGGTTTGTTCAGGTTGTCAATCTTTTGTTGTATTGCGTCTTTCAGTTCCATGGTCTATTTGATCTTTACGGCAATGCCACTCACCATCAGTATCACCTCGTCTGCACGGCTGGCCACATACTGATTCATCCACCCTTGCAAGTCGGTGAAGCGCCGTTGCAGGGCGTTCTCACTCACGCCGCCACTGCCTATCTCGTTGGTGACGAAGATAAACGTAGCGTCCTGTGCCGTCAGACGGTCAAATTCATCCTTGGCATCCTGCAGTATTTGCTCCGTTGTCTGACCGTCTGTGAGGAAATTAGTGAGCCACAGCGTGATGCAGTCCACCAGCACCACACGTCCTGTCATGTCGTGACGGCTCAGCCAGCGTTCTTCTTCGATATTGGTCCACTGCGCCCCCCGTCTTTGTTGATGCTTTTCAACCCGTTTCCGGAATTCATCATCCCACACGTGTGCCGTCGCCATATAAACAGGATGAGCGCTCAGACTGAGCGCAAGAGCCTCTGCCTGTTCGCTTTTCCCCGAGCGTTGTCCGCCTGTTATCAGAACTATTCTGCTCATTGCCCTGTAAAAATGATTCTTTTATGCTTTTTGCTTGCAAAGTTAATCATTTTTTGTATCTTTGCAAGCAATATGAAGAAAATAATCATTGCGGGCTTAGGCCCTGGTAGTCCCGAGGATATGACGCCTGCCGTACTGCATGCAGTGAGTCAGGCCGACGCGGTGGTAGGCTATAAATACTACTTCCAGTTTGTCGAGTCACATCTGAAAGAAGGTTGTGAGTGTGTGGATACCGGCATGAAGAAAGAGCGCGAGCGCGCCGAGATGGCTTTTCAGTTGGCCATGCAAGAGAAGGTTGTTGTGGTCATCTCCAGTGGCGATGCCGGCATCTATGGCATGGCGCCGCTCATTTACGAAATGCGACACGAACAGGCTGCCAATGATATCGAAGTGACCGTCCTGCCGGGCATCTCTGCCTTTCAGAAAGCAGCCTCGCTGTTGGGTGCCCCTATCGGTCACGACATGTGCATCATCTCGCTGAGCGATCTCATGACACCATGGTCGCTGATTGAGCGCCGCATCCGTGCAGCTGCTGTTGGCGACTTTGTCACTGCCATCTACAACCCCAAGTCGCATGGGCGCTACTGGCAGCTCTATCGCCTGCAAGAGCTCTTTCTTCAGGAGCGCAGTGCCGACACGCCCGTGGGCTATGTGCGTCAGGCTGGCCGCGAGGATCAGCAGGTGAAGGTGACCACTCTCGGTGCCTTCGACCCCGAAGATGTCGATATGTTCACCGTCGTACTGATCGGCAACTCCCAGTCGTATATAAGCCTCACCCCCGTCCCCTCTCCAAAGGGCGAGGGGCGTAAGATCTTTATTACACCACGCGGGTACTACCGCGAGGAGAAGCAGGAAGACGTAAAGCCCGGCCAGTCTATCATGATGGAAAGCTTCCGCACCATTCTTTCCGAGATGAAGCACCCCGATGTGCCCCGCTGGCGTCTGTGGCCATTGCTACACGCCATCCACACCACCGTTGATTTCACCATGGAAGACTGTCTGTGGATGGACGACCGTGCCACCGAGCTAATATATAATAAGGTAAAAGACGGCACCCTGAAGCACATCGTCACCGATGTCACGATGGCTGCCAGTGGCATCCGCAAAGGAGCATTAGACCGCTTGGGCATTCAGGTACACTGCTACATCAACGATTCCAAGACCAAACAGATTGCCCAGGAAAAGGGCATCACACGCAGTCAGGCTTGTATGCAACAGGCTGCCGAGCAGTATCCCGAGGCACTCTATGTGGTAGGCAATGCCCCAACGGCACTCTTCGAGATCTGCGACCTGGTCCACAAGGGCAAGCTTCGCCCTGCTGGCATCATCGCCGCCCCCGTTGGTTTTGTGCATGTGTGCGAGAGCAAGCATGCCGTCAAGACGTTGCGCCACATTCCCAAACTGATTGTCGAGGGGCGCAAGGGCGGCAGCAACCTCGCTGCCACGCTCTGCAACGCCATTCTTACCTATGATGATGCCGAGCAGCTCGCCCCCGGTCGTGATCTTTAAGCAAAAAAATGCTTTTTTCTTGTAACAGCCTCAAAGGTTTTTCCGTATGTACTAATAGAAGGGTTCATCGATGACGCTCTTGGAGAACAGAAAACAAAAGTCAATCATTAAAACATCCAAACAACAATGAAACACTCATTTATCAAGTATGTATCATGGAGAAATGTTAAGGCACTGGCTGTCTGCGTAGCACTGGTATTGGCCTGCATCACCGTCAACGCTCAGGCCAAGAGTTTCAAGAGTCTGTCAAAAATCGACGGCGTGACGCATATCCACATCCCCAAGTTCATGATCAAGCTGGCATCACACAATAACGAGGGACTTCATATTGGCAACAACATAAACATCGGCGACAAGTCGGGCGACATTCTGAAAAACATCAGCTCTGTCGATGTGTTTACCTGTGAAGAGGAGAAAGCTGGCGAGCAACTGGCAGCGGATGCACAAGCTCTCACCACTGGCAAAGACTGGGAGGTGCTGGTCAGTGCCAACGAAGATGGCGAGCGCGTAAAAATCTGTCAGAACAACAGTGGCAGGAACAAAATCTTTGTCATCCTGGCCGAAGAGAAAAAAGAGGTATCACTGGTTATCATCAAGGGCAAGCTGGACCTTGCCAAACTGATGGAACAAGACGAAGATAAAGCCGAATAGCCCGTCATGGACGCAAAGGAGTTCAAACAACGGTTCATGCCCCACCACCGGTTGCTCTACCGGGTGGCCTTTCACCTCACCGGACAAGCGCAGGATGCCGAAGACTTGCTTCAGGATTTCTACCTGAAACTGTGGCAGAAGCGCAATGAGCTGCCACCCGAGGCCCAGAGCGAGGGTTATCTCGTGACCATGCTCCGCCACCTGTTCGTGGATCAACGGCGACAACGGCGACCGGACACCTCGGCAGAACTGCGACACGATGACGGGCCACCCGACGAGCGAAGCCTCGACTGCCAGCTTGACGCCCGCGATGCAGTGCAACGGCTTGACGGGCTCATCCGTCAGCTACCGCCCAAAGAGGCTCTGATGATTCAGCTGCACGAAGTGGAGGCGCGCTCCTACGAGGAGATTGAACGCGACACCGGACTCACGCAGGGCAACATCCGCATCATCGTGATGCGAGCCAAGAAGAAACTGAAACAGCAATTTCAAAATATCACTAAGACATGGACCAACTGAATTGGAAAGAACTCGAACAGATTCCCATTCCTGAAGGACTCTCAGAACGTCTCTCAACCAAGATTGACCAATGGGAACAGCAGGAGAAGTCACAGCAGCGCGCCAAGCGTCGCAGACTCTTTGCCCATGTGGTGCGCCCCGCAGCCATCGCTGCCAGCATTGTCCTTGTCTTTGGCGTGGGATTCCACTTGCTGCGTCAAGACAAGTATCAGAATCTGGCCGAACAAGACACCTACCAGGATCCCATCAAAGCTCAACAGGAAGCGCAGCGTGCCCTCACACTACTGGCCGTCAATCTGAATCGCGGCTTAGGACACTTGGAGAAGGCAAAGGCGCTGAGCGACAAGACAGAACAAACATTAAACGAACAATTAAACACCTTGAAATAATATGAAACAAGCAATGATACGATTCATACTGTGTACTGTGGTTGCCCTGTGCAGCCTTGGTGCCAACGCCCAGGTTAAGGCATTCGAAAAATATGCCGATGCCAAGAACGTCACCTACGTTTACATCTCGAAATACATGCTGGGACTGGCCGGCAAAAATGCGACTCCCTCCGTCCCTGGCATTGACATCAAGACGCTGACCGACAAGCTGACTGGCATTCAGATCATCACCAGCGAAGATGCCTCCACCTCCAAGAAACTGAAGGGCGAAGTCAAGACCATCAGGGATAACGGCAAATACGAGCTGCTGATGCAGGTCAACGAAGACGATAGCAAGGTCAACATTTTCCACCACATTGACAAAGGGCAGTCGGCAGTCCTCATGCAGGTCGAGGATGGCAAAGAGCTCACGCTGTTGGTCTTCTCCGGACATTTCACCCTCGACGATGTGATGAAGATGGCAAAATAACACATCAGCACTATGAAGCGAGCCAGTTTTATCGTCATAGGTATCACCGATCATCCAGCCCCCTGGTTTCCGCCAGAGGTGCTGGATATCATTCGTCAAGGCAAGATCTTCTCGGGCGGTCGTCGTCATCACGAGATAGTAGCTCCACTGCTGCCTGCCGATGCTGAATGGATAGACATCACCATTCCCTTGGACAACGTATTCGAACAGTACCGTGCCTTTGCAACCCAAGTGATCATCTTTGCCAGCGGCGACCCACTGTTCTTTGGTTTTGCCAACACCATCCGCCGCGAGATGCCCGATGCCGAGCTATTGGTCTATCCCGCCTTCAACTCGCTTCAGCTGTTGGCCCACCGTCTGCTGCTGCCCTATCACGACATGCGCATCGTCTCGCTGACAGGACGACCCTGGCCCCAGTTCGACCGTGCACTGATTGAACGGACCGAGAAGATTGGCATCCTCACCGACCGCGAGCACACACCTACAGCTATAGCCCAGCGCATGCTGGAGTATGGCTACAATAATTATATTATGAATATCGGCGAGCATCTTGGCAATCCTCAATTAGAAACTGTCAGCACATGCTCCCTCGAGGAAGCCGCAAAGAAGGATTTCTCCACACCCAACTGCCTAATCCTAACAACTCCCCTCCCTCGCAGGGAGGGGCTGGGGGTGGGTCTCCTGGGCATGGGTCTCCCCGACAGCGCATTTGCACTGCTCGACGGTCGTGAGAAGATGATCACCAAGATGCCCATACGTCTCCTGACCCTTCAAGCGCTCGATCTGGGGCATCGCCACACACTGTGGGACATCGGTGCCTGCACAGGAAGTGTCAGCATCGAGGCCCGTCTGCTGTTTCCGCACCTTCAGGTTGAAGCCTTCGAGATTCGTCCTGAGTGCGAGACCATCATCCAAGAAAACATGCACCATTTCGGAGCCCCCGGCATCAACATCCACATAGGGGACTTTCTCACCTCTCACCTCTCACCTCTCACTTCCCCCGATGCCGTCTTCATCGGCGGTCATGGTGGTCATCTCAAGGAAATCATGCAGAAGGTGCTCACCGTGCTTGCTCCCAATGGCATCATCGTGATGAACAGCGTCAAAGCGCCCCGTGTCATCACCGATAGTCATCAACTGTGGGACGAGGCCTGCCGTGAACTCGGTCTTCGCCAAGACCCACCACTCTATATTCAACTCAACGATCATCACCCTATCACCATACTGAAATGCAGAAGATAGCCATCATACAGATCAGCGAGGCTGGTGCCAGCATCGCCGCCACACTACAAGAGAAACTGAGCGACACTGCCATCGTGAGTCGCAATGCTGTTGCAACCCACTGGCAAGACTACGATGCCTTCATCTTTATCGGTGCCATGGGCATCTGCGTGCGCACCATCGCTCCGCTTGTTGCCGACAAGCACACCGACCCTGCCGTGGTCTGCATCGACTCGTTGGGACAGAATGTCATTTCGGTTCTCTCTGGACATATCGGCGGTGCCAACGACCTGACGCGCGAGCTGTCGGCTCTGCTCAGCGCCCACGAGGTCATCACCACTCAGAGCGACTGTGCCGGACTGTGGGCGCTCGACACATTCCGAAAACGTTTCAACTGGCCCGTAGCCAGCGAGATTGAAGACATGAACGACTGCATCTTTGCCTTTGTCAACCGCAAGCCAACAGCCCTATTGCTGGAAGCACGCGACGAAGGCACCGACTATCTGGAAGCAACCAAACCCGACCATGTCACCATCATCCACGACATCGGCGAGGCCGACCCCAACAAATATGATTTAGTGATCATCGTGTCACCCTTCATACGCAGTGTCCCTGCAGGCATCCGCCTGCTACACTTTGTGCCCATGATTGGAACTATCGGCTTCGGTCTGGCGCATCATCCGGCAGACTACATGAGTATCCATGATGAAATAGACGAGGCTATAGCCCAGCAGGGCATCCTGCCTTGCGCCCATCGCTACTGCACCATCGACGTCAAACAAGATGAGCCCTTCGTCCAGCTGTTGAAAGAAAAAGGAAAAGAAGTGGTGTTCTTCACCTCCGAAGAACTTTCTCAGATAGACGTACCCAATCCCAGCGCCACCGTCGAGAAGCACGTGGGCACGCCCAGCGTCTGCGAAGCAGCAGCCATTCTGGGCTCTAACCACGGCCAGCTCGTCGTTACTAAGCTCAAAGGTAAGAACTGGACAGCAGCACTGGGCCTCCCCCAACCCCTCCGAAGGAGGGGAGTGCCACAGGGGCTTGATGGATGTTCGTCAGATCTCCCCTCCTTCGGAGGGGTTGGGGGAGGCTCCCGAGGAGGCTTCATCGAGATCGTTGGTGCCGGCCCTGGCGATCCCGATTTAATAAGTGTGCGAGGCAGGAAGATGCTGGAGCGTGCCGACCTGATTCTCTATGCCGGTTCGCTGGTGCCCAAGGCATTGACCGAGTGCCATAAGCCTGGTGCCGTGGTGCGCTCGTCGGCCGACATGAATCTGGATGAGCAGTGTGCCCTGATGAAGGAACACTACAACCAGGGCCACTTCATCGTGCGCCTGCATACTGGCGACCCCTGCATCTTTGGTGCCATCCAAGAGCAGATGGCATTCTTCGACCGCGAGGGCATGGCATACCACATCACCCCAGGCATTTCGTCGTTTCTGGCTGCCGCTGCCGAGTTGCAGAGTCAGTTCACCATCCCCGAGCGCTGTCAGACCATCATCCTCACCCGTGGCGAAGGTCGCACACCCATGCCCGAGAAGGAACAGCTGCACCTCTTGGCTCGCAGCCAGAGCACCATGTGCATCTTCCTCTCTGCCGCCATTGTCGATGATGTGCAGCGCCAGCTGTTGCAGGAGTATCCCGCGGACACCCCTGTTGCCGCCTGCTATCACCTCACATGGCCCGACCAGAAGATATTCCGCGGCCAACTGAAAGACCTGGCGCGCATTGTCCACGACAACCACCTCACCCTCACCACCATGCTCGTGGTGGGCGAAGCCATCGACAACCGCCAAGGACTCTCTGAGCTATACAACAAACACTTCACCCATCTCTTCCGAGAGGGTGAAGCGTAAATAAGTACAACCCAACCAGTTCTATCTGCGATAGACAAGATAGAACTGGTTGGGTCCTCCAATCTTGAACACACGCTTCTTGGGTGAAAACTCACTGGCACATTTCGTCTCGTCCTTCACCAATTCTGTAGCAGCTTTCTCCGAATAGTTTTTCACAGACTCCAACCAGAAAGAGTTTTCTATAAACGTCACGGGAGCAGGCCTCTTATCGAAAGAATAAGCGATGCGATTCTTGAAAGTCAACGGTGTTGTTGACAAGCTATAGTCTGCAAAGACAGCAGTTTTCGACGGGTAATCAATTTTGTTATCACACGTACTTGCCGGTTTTTCACATATGCTATATCCTCCAATATACTTAAAGCTATGAGCAGGTATGCATATAACCTCTTGTTCCTTGGTCTCTACACCAGATGAAAAGCCATTCTTCTTTTCAGCGTTTAGACCTATGCCGAAGAGAGAAGATGCTACCGAGGAATACTGATTGGGCCACCATTTGCCCGCTACAGCATAAGCATTTGATACCGAGTAGCTGTAGCCTACGTTGACCGAAGAGAAAGACTGGTTAGTGAATGTTCTGTTTAAATAATAGTCGTGCGCTTCACCATCTTTTATAAAGAAAGTCTGCGTCATGTCTATAAAAATATCTTTGTCGGTTTTGTTTTTAAACACAAAACTCACAGACCCTTTCTCCGACCAAAGATTGTAGAGCACCTCGCAATCTTCGTTTTCAAATGCCAAGGTGTTTTCCTTTTGCGTTAAGTTTTCCGATTTCACAGTATACACCTGATAGAATGGTGTCATACATGAAGTCAGCATCAATGATGCCAGCAAGGCGTAGAATAGATTTTTCATAATAATATGCCTTAAAAAGTTTATAATAGATGTTTCTATTTGCAAAGATATGAGAATCAGACAATATATCCAAATAATTCGCCACACTTTCGATGCCGCAAGGCTTGCAAAAGACGCTTTCACACATATCGCCAACGGCAAGCATCATTATTAATTTCTCCCAATTGTTTCTATTATGACATTTGACCATTGGCAGAGAAAGAACGATACTTATGCGTTTTCCTTTCCAGCCTCTCTTTCTCGAACAACTAGGATTATCAAGAATATAGCGACTAAAACATCTACAACATTCCAGATTACGCGTCCTAGTGCAAACTTAAAGAAAGGCTGAAACAACAACGCAAGGCCTACAAACGTCCAAGCTAAAGAAGCCTTTCCCGCAGAATAATAGTTATAGGCCGAGGCCCCAAATACCATCATTGTCACAAACCGAACCAGCATGAAGTACCCATAAGGCATAGGTGCAAGACATAGCAGCATCATCGCTGCAAGAACAATATAAATTTGCTTCATCTTCACTCTATTAAAGTCAATGTTTATCAACGCCAATTATCTTTGTGTTATCTTTAACACATTCCGGCCATTGTCTATCTCAATTTTTCCGAGTCTCCCTAGAATGCTCTGCCCTAACAATCATAACAATCATAAACAAATAAATATTACCATCATTTACAGCCTAGTTGAATTCTATCGTATTATGATTATAATCTATAGTCACTTTGCCAAATTTTGCCAATGCGGTTTGACCAAGAAGCAATGGTGCCTGAATATTATCGACAACGGTCGCTTCAACGTTTTCAAGAGTGATGTCACCAATTTGAACCATGCGGAGCAAAACAATTGTTCCTACAGAGACACCGCCTGTAGCATCTTTAAACTGTTGCTGTCCCAAAATGTCATCTTGCGTAATCTGCCCTTGTTTTAGCATCACCATTGCTTCTGCTGATGACAGACTGATACTTGATGCACCTGTATCAAATATGAAATCAAGATTTAAACCATTAACAGTAATAGGCACAAGATAGACTCCACCTTCCTTGCGCATGCTAACCTTAGTGTGACCACCAACTTTGCGCTCTCTTCTGTCGTTATTTTGGATTTTAGCTATCGTTGTACGACTGCGGTTATTGTCGCGACCATGACGGCCTGATTTATGGGCACATGATGATAATGATAATGCAAATATTATGCATGGTATCAATACAAGTAAAATGAATATTTTATTTTTCTTCATTTTCTATGATATTTTTGGGAATTATATGAATAACAAATCTTTGGTTATCTTTCTCTTTCTCTCCTCGCTCTCGCATCAACGTGCCATCCAGTAGATTAAAACGCGCTGTGCCCTCTCCACCGGTATATCCAAAATTGTATCTACCATCGCCACTTCCCGCAATTTGAATTTCACAATTGCCGCCAAAATCTATCATACACACATCTTTCCAGAATTTCATAAGCGTTAGAGCTCTTTGGAAACTATAGTCATAATTGTCATCAGTAAGGCGTGTTGAATTGCGTGATGCTTGTCCTTCAATAATGAGCAGATATTGATTCGCACTGTTTCTATCTAAGAACTCTTTGATTTCCATTCCTGCTTGATGTAGGCGTGTAGTGTCTGCTTGTAAATCTGCAAGTTGGTATTTCGTGGCCTCAAAGAAACACCTGACATCCAGAACGTATTTCTTATATTCTGCTTTATAGGCAAAGTTCTTTGAGCTTTCAAGTTCTTTGGTAGAAGCCTCTACTTTCTTAATCTCTTCAAGTTGCCTCTCTGTTGCTTCCATTCGTTTATGCAATAGAACAATGACCAACACGAATAAAGTTAGCATGATGAAGAACAGACTTGTCATCAAATCCGAATAGCTTGTCCAAAAGAATGATTCTCTCTTTTCTACCATAGCATCACATCATTGTAATTTGGCCATAGAATCTATTGCAGTAGTATCATTCGCAATAGAATCAGGAATAATAGAATCAGGAGCAAACGAATCCTGATAATTATTGTTTTGTTGCTCAGTAGCATGCATTTTTTTTATCTTGTCAGCAAACCATATGTTGTGAATAGTATTTGCTGTACAGGCTATTGCTATCAAGATTGCGCAAACAATGACAACCCAGCTTGTCTTATAAGTTGTTGGTGCTGAGGTACTGGAATCGTTATCCATATTCTTTTTACTTGCTTTGGCATATTGAAGAAGCGTCTCCCTCGTAGAGAATATGAAGTTTGAATATAACTGGCTATTTGATTCTTCAAGTCTGACAATCATATCGTCAATTTTCTGCGGAATTTCTGCCACATCTGCAAGTTTTTTCTCAAGCATTGGTATTTCCTTGAGCTGAGTTAAGAATTGAGCTTTTAAATCTTCGTTAACTTGCTCAAAGGACTCTTTCTCTTCCTTTAATATTCGCTTAAAGTCTTCCGCCTGCTGAACAAATATACTATTAAGTTCCTTTGAATTTGACTCCGATGACTCCCTTAATGAACGTAAGGCATCTCTTAGAGCCACATCGGAATCTGCCGCATCCTTAGCGATTTCAGCTTTGTGGCGTGAGAAATATTGCTGGATTTCCTCCAAAACATGCAATCGGTTTGCCTCTTGTTCAAATTGTGTTGTGAATGTGTGGATGGCATCAGTATAGCCGTGAATATCGTTCAAATACCCATTAAACTGTTCAAGTTTGTCTGTACATTCCTTTAGTTCTTCAAGTACACGCACGTTGGCCTTAGCCATCTTCATCACATCCATGTCATGCACGGCTTTGATAATATCGCCTTGAATTCTATAGGATTCGTTTACTTCTCGCAAAGCGCCACGCAATGATGAAGTGTTTTCTGCAAACGTATTATTGAACTTGTTGAGGTTCTTAACCAAACGGTTGAGAGCATCAGAAGTATCAGAAGGTAACTCTGGCAACAATTTGGCTTGCAACCATGCAAGGAATGTATTCTTTCCTGATTCTCCTTGTAGTTTATATCTCTTGAATAGAAGGGAGGCTATTGTAGTGAGCAAAATACCCATGATGCTTGCAAGCATAGCCCATGCCACACCTGAGAGCAAATCGTTTACTCCGTTTGCGGCACTACCAAAGTCATCTGAGCCTGATGAAAGTAGGTCTGTAATACTTCCGGTTGTTATAAGCGAACCTAAGCCAACAATTACGCCTGCCATTGTTCCTGCAAGGCCACAATACAGTGGTGTCGGCGTAAGGGTATTGATATCATTCTCAACAGAATCGCAATGGCGATCTACGGCATCCTTAAGGAGCGAGAAATCAATAACAGAACCTGAATTGTTTTCAAGGTATTTGTTGATTGAGTCCTTGATGGATTCAAAAATATTGTTACCGCTTCCAAAAATGCCAGAGACAAATTTTGTTTCGGGATTATGAGCTATACCCCAGGATCTTTCCTCGGCGAAGATTTTTTTGTACTCTCGCATACGGAGCACATTCTTCACGAAAAAGAATATCTGTAGCACAATAATAAGTGCAACAATTACTAGTACTAATTGTGACATTTTACTTCAGTAGTCTGATTTTAAGTTTTTTTGTAACTTCCCAAGTGTTTTCATCATACTTTTCGCAGATACCTTTTTCGATTTCCTTGAAACTGGTTGCATCTTCTATTGAACCCGTATATTCAACAACTTCCTGCCATCCATTTCTAGATTTTATTTTATCTAATGAGATAATTGTAAATTCACCTTTTTTCTCATTTTTGAACTTGATGGAGAACACACACGTTTCCTGACTCGAATCCAAAATCTTAGTAAAATATTTACCTGTATTAATATTTGCATAACCAGCACGGATTACTTCAGATGTCCTTTCTTGCTGAGAATTAGAATATCCATAAGAGGTCTGCTGGTGAGTTAGTATAGGTTTTTGAGAATTCAAATACGTTACAACTTCCTGCAATGTATTTTCTAATTTTTGAATGCGACTTTCTATGCTACTTGATAAATTGGAAGAACTTGAAGATGTGTTTTGAGAATTACGTTGTGCTTCATTCATGAGGCTATTGACATTGAAAATCAATTCCTTTATTCTCCGAGAGCTATCCAAACGGTCACCTACTACAGCACGGACTTCATGTTCGTCCAACCCCCGCCTAAAGAGTGCCAAAAAGAGTGCTATTATCGATAGAACTATGGCACCCATAGACATCCATGCCCATGTGCTTCTAGGACTCTCAATATTCTCAATTTTCTCTCTTAATTCAGAATTCCCTTTTTGAACTTGATTAAGAGCTACTGCTAAAGTATCTACTTTATTCACTAGATCTTTCATTAAAGAGTCTTGTTCCACAATGTGTGCTTTTATTTCTGGAGCTAGCCCTTCAATTGAAGATATCTCCTTGGAGTCTTTTTGAGATTTGTCTTCCTCAAAAAAACTACAGGAAGATACAGCCATGATGATAGCTATATATATAATGGTGTTTAATATCTTTTTCATTTGCTTGGATTTTCTAAATAATACTCATGAATTTTGCTTGAAAGAGACTGCAGGACACCTTTAATCGGGTAGAATGATATAGCATCTTCGATTGGGTTGTCCTTGTTGCCAGACTCTTTGATAGAGAGTTCTATACCCTTGTCAAGGTAAGTTTCCAAATCCTTTGTACACTCTTCTTTTGCAATCTTCATTGTCACGTTGTCAACACCGAAATTGTTGTCCAGATTGAATGCTGATGGAATATCTGTCAGCGCAAATCTGAAGAAGTCTTTGACTGTCTTCACAATTTCAGCCTTATGAGTATCAGAAATGGAAGCGTATGTGTCATTGACATTTGCAAGTTTTCCAGAAGAATCACGCAGGATAAGAGTCTCCGGTTCTTCCTCATAGGCTTCGGTTGCAATCAAGCCACCCTTACAGGTGGACTCTTTGGGATTTGATCCTTGTTCCAAACCGAGGATATCAAGGGCTGATTCGTATTCTGTGCCAAGCACTTTTTCAAAGATTACTTTGGTGTATTTACCAAGAATCTTTGGATCGGATGAAATAATGCCAACAATCTTACTACCATTACCACTGAATGCGATGTGTCGTGGTGCTTTCAATCCCTTTGTTTTGACTATTTGTGCAATGTGATAGACGATTGCAGTATAGAAGATGATGAATACCAACTTAAACTTCGTGTCATTTTGTAGAATCTTGTTGAAGTCAATGTTGTTTTGGGCAAGACTCTTCGTAGCAGAATTGTCTTTCAGCGAGAATAGGAAGGAGGCCATGTTCGCAGGCTGTCCCAAGTTGCTGTTAAAAATATTAACAAGTTCGTTCAACTCTGGCTTCGACTGAAGGAGGCCAAGAATATCATTCTTAAACCAGTCCACGATACCATTATTCGGGTTAATATCGGAGAAGGAATCCTCAAAAAGAGAGTTTGCAGCGAATTTGAAAGAGGTGATATATTCCACTTTGCCGTTAGATGAAAAAGCAATGTCTGTAGTTCCTCCACCAATATCAACATTAACAAGATTCGTTGCAGTCGCATATCTACGGAAGTAGAACTGGATTGGAGCAACCGACTCAGAGATGTTTCTTGTAGCGCCATCCCGATTGAACAATTCTGAATATGAATCATTCCATGCATTCTTTAGCTGAGAAAGCCGGCGTGGAGACATGCTATTCGGATAGAACCATGTAATTTTTGTTCTGGCAAGATTGCCGTTGTTGGCAATCACCTTGTTACGAATGATCATCATGATATTGCGTATGTACGCTTGCATTGCAGACTGGGCATTTGGTTTGCTACTCCATTTAATATTTACCATTGGTTTAGCATTATATGCAATACCTAACTTCTTATTGTAAGTAATATCGAAATTTATCAGGCCAAATGTTCTCAATTTCTCTGTCCAATCAGTAGATTTAGCGTATGACAAAGCTGTCCTAGTTGGGAAAGAGAAATCAGATTCGTCCCCAACTGCAACAGGAATGAAATCACGTACTATTAAGTCGTTTTCATCAATCAAATCCAAGGGAATGAGTTTTCCCTGTATTTCACGATAGGATTGTACAAAAAATAGTCCAAATAAAGCCTCAGACTCCTTATAATTGAATGATTCTGAACCGTTATTGTCAGTTTTCTTGAACTCAATGTGTGTGTTAGATGTTCCTAAGTCAATTGCAAATTCAAAATCTTCCAAATTTTGATGCGTAAGGAAGTTGGGGATGATAACATTACTAATTCCCCCCTTGTTGGAAACTCTAATAAAGTCAAAATTATTATTTTGGATAGTATATGTTTCTGCCTTAAAATCGAAAAGGCCTCTTTCCTGATTTCTACAATCTACAGGTATGTCGCGTATAATTTCACTCTCACGATAGAAATCGAATCGGAACTGATTGGAGAAGGTGCTAACGCATGATACGGTATATATTGCATCCTCTTCGTTCTGGAACTTCATACTGGGCATTACCAGACCAGTAAAGTCGAAGGTTGTCATACCACCGGAATTCTGAGTCTCCGAAACGTCAGCTTGGCGCTGCGCATAATAGATACGTTGATATTCGATGTAGTTGATGTTACCATTACCTGTGATAGGAATACGGATAATTACGTTCACAGAGCCTCCTGCTACGGATTCCATTTCAAAAGCAAGTTTCCCATCTGGCATTGTAGAATTCAATGTCTCTATAGAGAAATAACGGAAATACAAGGGTTTGATGGGGAGTAGGAATGATGTCATCTCTTCTTCCTCATTCAAGTTTCCGTTAAAGAAGTACTTTTTATTAAGGCTATGAGGAACTTTGACTATCGTGTCTTCAAGAAAATCACTTATTGTAAGATACGAGTATACAGAGCCATCATAAGGGAGTGTTCTTCTCTCAATGTCTGCTATTATTGGCTTATATGGTGCTTTGTTCGTATTACCCCATACACCATTAGCATACTGAAGGTTTGAATACTTGTTACCAGATTCAACAGGGAGTACAAGGGGTTTGACTCCTACGATATTCCGCTCTGGGCGAATCGTGAACTCGTTTTCTATTTCAGCTTTGCCCTTTTTCTTAAACAAGACGGTTCCAAGCACTTCAACCTGATTGCTTTGCTGATGTGTTTGTACATCAATAAAATCAAAATCCTTCGCTGATGCCGACGTTATAGCATTTAATTTGTTCTTAATCTGTTGGTCTGAAATGGCTTTAAATGTCAGATTCAGGTAGGACTCAATTTCTGGAAAGAGATTTGAGAAGGACGGAATCGTCTTTCGCAATGTCCACCATGCCTTAATATAATCAAAATCACGATTGTATAGGGCTACATAATCGCCATCAAAAGGACGGTCATTATTTGCAAAGAATATGTCTTGTATATATTCAAGGTTATTAGCGCCACTAAAGAAGAGGGTAGCAGGAGAAGTTGCGCCAATAATATTTAGTTCATCAGGACCTTTCGTATAGTTAAGAAGGTAGATGTTCTGTAATTGACCGAAATTATAAGTCTTGGCATCCGATTGCAGATATTTGTCCAATGCGTCTGCAACATAGAAATGACTGACGTTGTTGTCATTTTTAAGTACAGGTATCATTGACGATGGATCCCAAGTGATGATTTCTATTTTTTCCTTAAACTTGTCTATATTAAAGAATATCTCTCCAACATCCAAGGAATCAGACACCATCTTGTGATAAATGGTATTACCATCCAGTTCTTTTATATCTTTAGTCGCTCTACGGCAAACTTCCCTGAATGCTGTTTTAACTAAATCTATTCTGGCAAAAGGTGACGGTATTGATGTTATCTCGTTTTTTGCACTGGCACCATCTGGATCTTCAATAGTATCTCGTGCATTTGAATTGTAAGGAAATGCGGGGCTTTCATTCCACCCCTGATAGGTTGTGGTTCCTTCTTTATATAATCTGAATACTTTAGACATAGTGGTTACGCATTAAATTTCTCATTAAAAAGTTTTGACATGCCAAGATAGAACATCTCCAGGAATTTGTCATTATTGTCGTTACTTTGGCATTTTTTCACAGCAGAATTCAGTCTATCTGTAACTAGGTCGTAATCCGACTTCAGACTTACAATTTTCTTTGGCTTACATCCTGTTACAATATCGAAAGGTTTATCCTTTGAATTGAGGTTAAACAAATCCAAAGAACGTTTGTTCCTTTTCATTTCGTCTAACCATTCAATAAACAAAGCAGCCATCGATTGCAATTCAGACATGAAAGAAGAATTGTATAAACCATTAAAATTGTCATTATTGGCATTGAAATCCTTCGAAGAGTAATAACTCATTTTGTGTGTTAAGCAGTTTGCCATCATCATAAATTCTGTGAGTGGGGCAAAGAGCATCTTTTTCTGTTTGTCATAGAAGGAATCGAATGTAATGGCTCCACCAGTTACATCTTTTAGGCCAAGTTCTTTGTTCGTTGTGTTCTGATGAGTTTTGTTACTAAAATCCACAATAGCTGTAGCAGCAAGAAATTCAATGAGATGTGCATCATTTTGTTGAGCAGAGCCACCTTCATGATTCTCATAAGTATTGGTCATATTATCTGCCAAGAAATAGATGGCATCAATAGAACCATTCTTACTTATATTGTTCTCATAGTAAGCTAAAGCGGATTTTGTTTTTGATATAAATGTTGAAGAGTCTATTTCACTCTCGTCATCATTCTTTAGCTTAAAGTAAGGCAGAATAGTAATGGCTCCTATTTCAGCTTTGTTTATCAAATCATTATTAGGAAACGAAGTTCCTGTTCTGAGAGTCTTTAACAGCAAAGGAAAACCACTTGCGCCCGTTCCACCAAAGATTGAGCTAATGATAAATATCTTATCGCCTGATTCAAAATTATTAGCAAAATCCTGGAAGTCATCTGAATCGACAATTTGATTTAGCACAACACTTCCGATATTGGGGTTCCCCTTAAAACCAACATCCATAGACGAAGCCAAGTTCTTTTCTGAGAATAGCATTCTCATCATCGCTTGTGATGATTTCTCCATGGACGCCAAGTCGATAAACTGCTGAAAGGTTTTGTCATCAGTATCGTTAATGCGCAAAGTGTAATTAACTAGAATCTGAGACAGTTCTTTTCTAAAGAATTGGGATTCATTCTTTTTTGTAAAAGTCAATTCTGAGTGTACGGCTCTGTAGTTGTTCATCAGGGCAACTGTTCGTGTCAAATCAGCATTGGAAGCATCTGGGTCAATAATAATTGGCACTATCTCATCAGAACCAATGTTTACACCAGAAGCCATCATCATTGTAAAAGAACGGAGGACACGAGCGCCTGTACCCCCTATACCAAATATATATAATTTAGCCATAATTGAAATTGTTTGAAGTTAGAAAGGTGCACGAGAGCAATTAGAACTCCACCACTTGATAATGTAAGAGAGAATCAAGAAGGCAAGAATAGCATCTATCATGTTTGTAACGCCAAAGGCCAGAATGTCTGATTCGTAAATATGCAGATCTTCCATTTTGCCGGTAGTTGCGCTTTCAGCAACCATTAGCCCATCATAATAGTCTTTCAGAACCCACTGCCAGCCAACTACAAAGTTAATCGCAGCGTTTACACCAGCAAAAATTAACCACCCCCACCAGTTGTTTAGTCGAGGATGATTAACTACATAGTAGTAGGTTACCACCATAAAGAATGTAATACATAGCATCGATAGCCCAATACCAATGTACATGTTACTCTGTTGCTCTGGAGACGACTGTCCCCAAAGATAGTCTGCTAATTCGAGTCCAAAGAAGTCCTCAAGCCAACAATAAATGCTTCCGAAAAATTCTCCCATATTTTAATCGTTTTTTATTTGTTTTTCAAGCTGAATGATACTGTTCCATAGTTTGTATGGTCTTTGTATGCTTCTGCTACACCTTTAACCAAAGAAAGAATACCTGTCGTTTTGTCAATGTTATTGTCTATTGTACCCGTGGAGTCATTGGCTGCTTCAACCCATGAATCTAAATAGGGGTAAGAAAAAGAAACATTCTCCTCTCCCATTGTCTCAGGATTAGTGACTTCAAATTCTATGACATGAGAGTATTTACTATCTGCGGCATTTATATCTTGTACAGATAATATTGTCATTTGGGAAGGATTTGAAACCTTATAGTTACCAAGATTTTTGGTTACAAGGCTACTTTGTAGAGATGCTGTCAAGTCAGTGACAAGTTCAACTTTGATTTTCTTTGTATGATTGACTTTGAATGTTGACTTCTGAAAGGAAAACGGAATAGGCTGTGAGGATGCGTATGCACTATAATTCTTGATGCCTCCAATAATATTATCAACTTTCACGGATTTATTGAGTTTTGCTAGAATCCGCTGATCACCAATTAACCATATGTAGTATGGACGTTTAATGCCTGACAATTTCTTGCTGTTCCTGCCACAAAACCAAAATCCGTCAAATTTTGATTCCAGCTGAATTATTTCAACTCCCAAATAAGGGTACTTTAATAAAGCATTGTTGAATACATTTTTAATGTGAACTTGGCAGTTCCCAAAATAGTCTGTTGCACTTTGTGGAATGTCTAAGATGCAATCTGAAATCAAGACAGAAACCGTCTTGTTTTCATGTGCCCCCATAATCATTGAGAATATATTTCTCAAATCTGTATTACTCCTATCTCCACCAGCTTTCGCAAAAGATTGTGGTGTCAAGTCTTTTATATATGCCTCAAGAGTTCCATTATTATAAGGTATTATTTTGGAGTTTATATAGAAAAGAGAGTCGGATGTTGAATACTTCTCAAGGTCACTAATATAGTCAAAAACAGCATCTTTCAAATTTGATCCAGAACACATATAAGCATCCATACTTCCAGAATTTTCTACATAGACTTTCAACTCTATGGAATCGTTAAAAGTTGGTACTGACACCTTCTCCCATTCAATCTTTATTTTGTTTTTAGGTCCCACACACGTCATGATGACAACCACAACTATTAAGGAGCATAGCGCAATTGGAATGAAAAGCTTTTTATTCATATTCACTTGTTGTCCGCAGATGTCCAACTCTTAAAAGTTTGCATTTCCACGGAGGAATCCTTTTACCGATACATGCTCCATTCTCGGTCATAAATTATTTTAGGTTATCACTTACATACACACAAAAAACGTGGAGCCAGTTCCGTGCCCGGTCCACGCTTTGAAGGTCTTCGCATTACCCTGTCCGTCTAACCGAGCAACGCTGAAAGCCCCACGCCGATGTATATATCACGCCCATGCCATCTCTGGCGGGCATAATGTATTACACCACTAAGGGGCGTTCCCGTTGCTTTGTTTTTGACAGACAGTTTGGAAGTTGCGAAGTTCTCAAAGCGTCAAAACCAAAGCGTTCAGAAAACGCCTTTAATATGTATGTGTCCCACCTCCTGTGAATACCCAAGGGCTTTCAGCATTTGGAAAGAACTTTGCAAAAATATAAAGAATAATTGACTACCGCAAATATTTGACAAGAAAAAAAAGAAAAAAAATATTTTCGCGAGGCTTTGTTATTTGTTGAAACCTATAGTAAACGTGGACAAATCAATGATTGGGGTGTATATCTGGTTGTGAACCGTTCAGATGATTACATATCTCCTCTGCCAGTTCATTCAGAGTTACGCAATCGGAGCGGCTGATATGGCGCTTTGTACTTTCATAAGGCCAGGGGCTAAGGATAAGTAGGCGGCCTTCGGCACAGGCGTCAAAAAGGGCGGCAGTGGGCTTATAGTAATCACGAAAGCTATTGTCTGTCAAAAGGATTGTAGCTGTTCCTTGGTTTTAGAGCAAACCCAGACTTTAGAAAAGCTGATTCTAAAGTGTAAAAGGATGCATTTTAGAGTTTAGGACAGGTGATGTTAAAGTCTAAGAATGGCATTTCTAAAGTCTAAAACCGCAACAATCACTTTGGATCCAGGGGCTGGACTAACCATTTTTAGGGGCTGGATTGACCGCGTCCAGGGGCTAGGAATAGCGCGTCCAGCCCCTGGATACGAGTCGTCCAGGGGCTGGACGAAGAACAAAACGGTCCGTATTGCATGATAAAAGCGGAACTATTAGAAATGAAAAGTGCCACTATTCCAAACGGGAAGTGGCACTTTTCCATCTCCGATGCATGGCATTTAGGAAATATTCAAATTTCTTTTGCATAGAGCTACAAGTTGGCAACAACCTAAGAGCACAGAGTATCACCATGCTGTCATATCGACGGTGGCTTCTACCTGACGCTCGACATCATCGGGCAAGGCGGGGAAGAAGTCGATGCCGGTGATGCGCTCCACCTGATCGACGCTGTTGTAGTAGAGGTCGCGCTTGCGGGTGCCCTCGGTATTCTTCACCACGATGCCGAAGGCCTGAGGCGTGGGCGACAGGCGGAGCACCACCTTGAAAAAGGCATCGGGCACGGCAACGGCATTGGCGCCGATGGTGCGACGAGGCCCACGAGACCACACAGGACCACAAACGATATACACCTCGCCATACTGGCGGGCCCAGCGACGGCAGTCGGTCTCGATACTGTTCCACACGCCACTGTTGAGCTTGGCATTCTGCGGACAGACGTTGACCAGCGAGAAGGAGTCGTACATGGCCTGACGGCTCCACTTGTTGTCGCCGGCAGGACACATGTGACCACGCGACCAGCCACTGCCACGGTAGTCTTGCAGTGTGGCACGAGGCTGCGGACAGTCGTCGTCCTCGTGAAAGTTGCTCATGCGCCGCAGGGGGCCGTCGGCATGGTCGGCAGTGAGCTGCCATGCCACCCAGTTGGGACAGCGGGTCTCTGCATTATACGACACCACATAAGAGGTGCGCCTGAGCACCAACCCGGCACCATCCCCGTTGTCAACCGAAGGAATCAGTAACTGGTCAGTGCCGACGTCTGTTGGCGACGTCAACTCAGCGTCTGCCTCGGGCGAGCATAGCGGGGTATGGGCCACACCTATCACGATGAGGAGCAGCACCAGACCAATCCAGCCATAGCTGCTACGTCTGTTTTTATGTCTTCTCTGTTTCATTATTGCAAAGGTAGCATGTTTTTAAGAATAAAACAAACTATCGCGGCTTGAAACTTTGCTGTTTCGTTTATTCTTCGTATTTTTGCCAAAAATTGAAAGCAGCGGCATGATACTGGTATTTGGCGGAACAACGGAAGGACGCAAGGCGGCAGAGGTGCTGGAGGAGAGCGGAAGCACATTCTACTACAGCACGAAGACGGGCGAGCAGGCGCTGACGCTCAAACACGGCGTGCGCATTGACGGTGCGATGGACGGCGAGGCGATGCGCACGTTTTGTCGCCATCACGACATACGCCTCGTGGTGGATGCAGCCCACCCCTTTGCCTCGCAACTGCACAAAACCATCGGCGAGGTGGCACGGGCGCTGGGCATCCCCGCAGTGCGCTACGAGCGCATCTATCCGGCTCACGATGCCGACATCGAATGGATAGACAGCTACGACGAAGTGCCTACCGACATCTGTTCGCTGTTGGCCACCACCGGAGTACAGACCATCGGCAAGCTGAAACCGCTGGAGGCTAAGGGCATCAAGGTTTATTACCGCATACTGAGACGTGCCTCATCGATAGCACTGGCCAGGGCGCAGGGCGCCACCGACGAACAGCTGTGCTTCTATGAAGACGGCGACACCATCGACGTGAAGGCCGATGCCATCCTGCTGAAAGAGAGCGGCGAGAGTGGTGGCTTCAGCGAGAAGGTGGCGGCTGCACGCCGACTGGGCATGAGGATTATTGCCATCAGAAAGCCGAGACTACCCTTTGAAGACTATGCCACAGGATGCAATGGTCCCTACGGATTGCGCCGTGCCGTGGAGCGGCTGTTGCCAGAGTTCTTTCCTCTGCACAGTGGACTGACCACTGGCACATGCGCCACGGCGGCAGTGGTGGCTGCCTGCAGGATGATGAGCGGCGAGCGGCCCCAGGAGGTGCCAGTGATACTGCCCGACGGCGAGACCATCATGGTGGCGGTGGGCTATGGCGAGGACTATGCCTACTGCATCAAGGATGCTGGCGACGACCCCGACGTGACGGACGGGATAAAGATAGAAGCCTACCCCCAGCCCCTTCCAAAGGGAAGTGAAGCTTCTTTTTCTGTTGGAAATTGGGAAATAGTGGCGGGGGAAGGCATCGGCCACTTCACACTGCCGGGCTTCGACTATCCTCCTGGTGAGCCAGCTATCAACAAGGGGCCTCGCGAGATGATTAAAAAGAATCTGGAAGGTCTAACCACTCCCCTCCATTCAGGGAGGGGCCGGGGGTGGGTCTGCAAGCTTTCCGTCCCTGGTGGTGCCGAGATAGCCCGAAGGACCTTCAACCCACGACTAGGTATCGAAGGAGGCATCTCGATTATTGGCGTCAGCGGCATCGTGAAGCCATTCTCAGAAGAGGCATTCATCAGCAGCATACGCAAGTGTATGCAGGTGGCAAAGGCCAGTGAATCGGAACGGGTGGTGATCAATAGCGGCGGCAAGAGCGAGCGATTTGTGAAAGGGCTCTATCCCACCCTGCCATCGCAAGCCTTTGTGGAGTATGGCAACTTTGTGGGCGAGACATTGAAGGCAGCCCACGAGTTGGGATTCAAGCAGGTGACGCTGGGCGTGATGCTGGGCAAGGCGGTGAAGCTGGCGGCAGGACATCTGGACACCCACAGCAAGAAAACCGTGATGGACAAGGCCTTCGTCGGCAGCATGTTGCACGAAGCCGGCATAGACATCGACTTAGAGCACATGACCTTGGCACGCGAACTATGGACCCTGGTGCCAAAGCAACAACTACAAAAAATGGCCGATACGATTATCGACCACTGTATGAGACACTGTAAGCCCTTATTGCCCGATGGCGAACTGACCATCCTTTTGATTGGAGAAGAAGGGGAAATTTACTAACCATCCGCTCTAAATCTCCCCGAGGGGATACTTTCTTAACTCCCTCCCTCGGGAGGGCTGGGGAGGGGTTGAAAGGGTTGGTATATGTTATATCTTCACCCGCAGGTTATTGGCATCGAAGTTGATACCATCGCGCTCGACAAAGCGTGACAGCACACCACGGTCGGCCAGTTGGCGGGCGGTGCCGATGTGGAGCGCCTGCGGTTCCATGAGCCACAACGTGTCGGCTACCTGCAGTGCCAACTCAAAGTCGTGGGTTGAGAGAAACACCGTCTTCTGCATCTGGTGGGCCAGTCGGCGCAGCAGTTGCATCATCTCCACCTTGCTGGGGAAATCGAGAAAGGCCGTGGGCTCGTCGAGATAGATGACAGGGGTCTGCTGAGCCAGCGTCTTGGCAATCATCACCTTCTGCCGTTCGCCATCGCTCAGCGTATCGACCATGCGCTGCGTCAGGTTCTGAATACCCACCTGAGCAAGGCTCTCATCGACGATACGTCGGTCTTCGGCACTCAGCCGTCCCCAGAAGCCCGTATAGGGTGCACGCCCCAGGCCAACCAGTTCGCCGACCGTCATATTGCGGATGTTGGGCTTCTCGGTCAAGACCACGCCCACCCTGCGACTCAGCTGACGATCAGTGTAGCTGTCAAGTTGTTTGCCATCGAGCCATATCTCGCCTTGGAGTGGCGATTGGAAGGCTGCCAACGTGCGCAGCAACGTGGACTTGCCAATGCCGTTGGCACCCAGCAGACAGGTGAGCTGTCCCTCAGCGATGGTAGCGGTGATACCCTGCGCCACCAGCTTTTGCTGATGTTTCTGCTTGTAACCGATAGACAGCTGGTTGAGCTGAACAGATATATCACTCATAATTCTCCTTTCTTTTGCGGAACAACACACCAGCCACGATGGGAGCGCCAATCAGGGCGGTGACGGAATTGACAGGCAAGGCACCTTCGAAACCAGGCATGCGAGCCACCAAGTTGCAGAACAGCGCTAGCGCAGCGCCAGTCAGCAACGAGGCTGGCATGAGGATGCGATGGTCGCTGGTGCGGAAGATGGCACGTGCCAAGTGGGGCACTGCCAGACCGATGAACATGATTGGACCGCAGTAGGCGGTGACGATGGCCACCAGTGTGCCCGAGCTGAGAATCAGGAAAGTACGGGTGCGCCGCACGTTCAACCCCAGGTTGCGGGCATAGCCGTTGCCCAACATATAGAGGTTCATGGACTTCACCGTGAGCATGCTGAGGGGTAGCAATAGCAGCATGAGGCACACGAAGAGCAACATCTGCCCCCCCGACACACGTCCGAACGAGCCCAACCCCCACACCACATAGGCGCGGATGTCTTCTTCGGCAGAGAAGAACTTCAAGACACCGATGATGGCGGTGGCCAGATAGCCTATCATCACACCGATGATGAGCAGCGTCACGTTGCCCTTCACCTTTGAAGCTACCCACACGATGAGCCCCATCACCAGCAGTGCACCGATGATGGCTGCCAGCGAAATGGCTGCATCGCCCAGATAGCCCAGACGGCTGAGAGCCACGCCCCCCAGCGAACCCGAGAGCAGCACCACAAAGGCCACGCCCAGCGAGGCGCCATTGGAGATGCCAAGCACCGAAGGACCAGCCAGCGGATTGCGGAACACAGTCTGCATCTGCAAGCCACTGACCGCCAATCCGGCACCAGCCACCAGGGCTGTCAGCGCCTGGGGTACACGCGAAGAGAAGATGATGTTGCGCCATATCTCAGACTCGTCCTCGCTGCCCAGCAGGATGCGCCACACGCTGGCAAAAGGAATGCGCACCGTTCCGAGCAGAAGGTTCAGAACGAGCAGCGCCACGATGGCGAGCATCAGCACGAGAATGAGCAAGAGCGTCTTTTTCATTTCAGCAAGTGATAGAAGACAGGCTGATGGTCGTCAGAGAGCAGCCCGGGATGGAAGATATGCACCAGATCGAGCAGAACAAGATCGGGCCTAACGGGGGCCATCTCGTAATAAGGTGTCTGCTTCATGTTGCAATAGACGACGTGTTTGTCGCGGAAAGCCTTGAACAGCTTGTTGCGGGGCTCCGCCTGCAGGAGCGCCTCGTAAGAGAAGTCGCCCTCATAACTGTTGAGTATGCGCCAATAGTCGGCATTGGCAGCGGTGGCATACATCTGTTCGAACTCAATGTTGACGCCACCGGTGTTGTCGTCGTGGATGACATAATCGGCACCAGCATCGCGGAAGAGCTGTGCCAGCGAATTCTTGCCACCCACGGCATACCAGTTGCCGCCATGCATCTCGCCACTGAACACGGTGGGAATGGCGTCATCCGCCAGACTGTTAGGATTGACTTTCACACGATGATAGTTTTGGGCTATGTGGTCAAACAGCGAATCGGCTTGCTGTTCCTGTCCGGTAAACATAGCAACAAACTTGATCCATTCGGCCTGTCCCAGCGGATGCAGCTCCTTGTAGCCCAAATGCGGAATCAGCGTGATGCCGGTCTCCTTGATTGCTTCGTAGCCGCCACGCTTAAATGGCGAGATGAATATCACCTCGGGGTGAGCAGCCAAGATGAGCTCGGTGTCGAAGTTGCCCTCCATGCCAATCTTGACAATCTGGCCCTCCTTCACTCGCCGACGCACGTCCTTGTTGAAGAGATTCTTGGTGCCGGTGATGCCTTTGACCACATCCAAGCCATCCAAAGCGATGAAGTTGGACAATTGCAACATGGTCATCACGATGGTGCGCTCGATGGGCACATCGACCCTGACATAGCCCTGAGGTATCGCGACATCTTGAGTGCCCTTCGGCACCAGAGCGAAATGATAGTCAACAGGCATGCGGTCCTCGTCTTCTTGCGGGTCGGCCACGTCAACGAGTCTGACGCCATGGTTCATCACTCTCACCGTGAAGCCTTTGGCATAGGTGGGGTTCGACAGCGAGTCGCTGATGGCAGCCGATTCTGCCGAACGGCGATGTCCTCCACTACAAGCGCAGAACATGACGAGCAGACAAGCAAGGCTGCTCAACAAGATATGTTTCGCAGAATGTTTCATGTGATTGTATTTGATTCTGCGGACAAAGTTACAATATTTTTCTGAAACTCGAACAAAAAAAGGTCTGCGTTTTTAGCGCAGACCTTGATGTATAGTCACCTATTGGTGAGATTGTAAGATTACTTCTTGATGAACTTCTTGCCGTTGCTGATGTAGATACCAGCCTTCTCGGCCTTCTTCAGCTCGACACCCTGCAGATTGAAGATCTTGTTCTTCTGAGCCGAGGGGAGCACCTTCTCGCTGATGCCATCAATGCCAGGATCGGTAGCACCCAGATACTTGATACGGAAATTGTCGGCAACGACCCAGTCTTCTACATTAGGTTGCTCATCCTTATAGATACCAATAGCAAGTTCACCACTTGCATCGACCTCAGCAACAACAGATGTTCTGTAAAGACCATTCTGGAAGTACTGAGCTGCCTGATCGCAATTGTTAGGCAGTTCGCCAATAGCAGACTTAGTGCCGAGACCAGGAGCCTTATCAGCATCGACGGTGATGTTAGGCAGAGCAACTTCTTCATACTGTGCATAAAGGGCTGCATTCTGGATAGCCTCTTCACCCTTAGAAACGACATCCACCTGATGATTGAAGTTGCCATCACGATAGTAGCCCTGAACAGACACTTCATAGAAACCAGGCTCCAAGCCCTTGATGACTTGATCGACAACCATACTTCCTTTGTTCCAAGCCTCAACGGTGAAGTCATTGTGATTACTACCACGTTCCCAAATGCTGGCATCTGAGAGAGTCCATGCGGGCTCAACTTCTGCACGCTGGTTGAAACCAGGGTTAACAATCATGAACGAAGCGTCAACAGGATTCTCGGCAGTTGCATTCTTCAATAGTGCCAAGCGCTCCTCCTGAGTTACCAGAATCCACTGTGCATCAAGATCCTCGGGGTCAACAGCCTCCTGACCAGCAGGCAGATGGTTCTCGGTTCCAACAGTATTCCAGTCGCCCTGACCTTCGTTGACACTTGCATCGGGATTGTACTTCACATATACATCTTTATAGTCATACTGATAGATGTTGTACTTACCATCGCCAACCTCAACAAAATACCAGTCATCAACCTTAGGACAGTCCATATAACCACGATAGTTCAAATATTCCTTCGTACCATTATCATCTGAACCATTAGAAAGGTGAGTATTGATAAAGAATCCATCAGCAGCATCGCTTGGCTCGAGAGTAACCAATGTGCCAGGCATGCCCAGAGCAGCGTGTGCACCCCAGTCAGAGCCACCAGTGAGGAAGCGCTGCTGACCTACGTTGTAGAGATAGAATTCGCCTTTGGCAGGAACATTGCCCTTGAATACGTTGGGCTGACGCTCAGCCACATTCTGCTTGCGTGCGACACGAGCACTCTTCAGTGCTTTGTCCAACTCGTCATTGGTAGTACCAGCCTCGAAGAAAGACTCTGACTCGAGAGACTCTAAGCCTTCTTCCTTAGCCAGTGCGATAGTATTCTTCAGTGCGGTGAAGTTGTCAGCATTCAGGGCCTTCACATTGTCGAAAGCCAGTTTCAGGGCATCGTAAGCCTCTTTCTGAGCAGCCAGGTCGCTGCTTTCTGCAACAGCCTTAGCGCTATTCAGAGCTGCATCGAGATTGGTTTTCAGAGCTGTAGTGATATTACCATCGTATTTCTCGACAGAAGGAATCAGGTCGGCCAACAGTGGACCGAAGGGATTAACTGCGGGATAAGACTCGGGATAGACATACTCCTGAACCAACCAGTTAGAGAAGCTGAACCAGTAAGCGGGTGTATGTTCGCCATCATCAACCACGCCAAACTGGAGGATGAATGTAGCAATGTCTGTGGGCGAAGTGAAGTCAACGCTATAGTTGCTGCCTTCAGTTGCTTCTGGAGAAATCTTTGCATAAGCAATCAGGCCCTCGTCGTTATAGCGACCATTGCCGTGATTGTAGTTTTCACGGTCGATAATCTTGAAAGGAAGAGTTGTTGGGTTATCGGTCTCGTTGTGGTTTCCGTCCCATGTGCCCCAGCCGCCAGTGCCGTAGGTGAACGATACGTTGTAGTCTTTGTAAGGTTCTACAGTCAGTTTGTAAGACAGAGGCTCCCAACCACCTGTACCTACATAAGGATTGAGGCTGCTTGTTCCGGTGGTCTCGTCCCAAGAGATACGTGAGCCTTCGCCATAAACAGAAGCCCAGTGCTCGTTAGGACAAATCCAGTTCTTCATGTTCTTATAATCGGTAGAAGCGATAGGACTGAGTGTGCGCTCACCATTGCCGCAGATCTCGAATTCATTACCATTATACTTATAAACCTTATTATCTGTGGTATTGTAAACCATCTTGCCAGGATATACGGTGATACCAGACTCAATGCCACCTACCTCGAACAGTTTGTCGTTCTCAGAATAGAAGATCTTACCACTCACCTTATCCTTCAGGGCACCCTTGCTGTTTGACAGTACGGGAATGAGGTCGAACACCAGTGTTGTACCCTCGTAGATCTTCAGGTTGTAGAGCTCGATGTAAGGGTTGTAGCAGTCGGTCTGAACACGATCGCCTACCTCGGCAGGATAATCCTTGTTCTGAGCGAACACATACAGAGGAGTCTTACAAGTATTTGTCTCGCCCTTTGGTGAGTCAGTCACAGTACCTCTCAGATTGGTCATCTGCTCATCATCATAAATCTTCAGCGTACCTTCGGCAGCATCCAGCACGGTCCAGATCTTCTGGCCGTAAACCATCTGAGACTTGTCGCCAGTCTCACCGCCAAGGTCGATGGTAGCATTGGTAGAGAAGAAGCAGAAGCGGTCTTTCCATCCATCTTTATCGTAACCACATCCATAGACAGCCTTCCAGTCGGGACCTTCAGAAGCCTTGATGACAGCCACCGCACGGGTATTGTTCTTAGGAATGTAATTCAGATTGATGTAAGCGCCATCGGGAGCCTTCAAATATTCACCCTCCTGCAAATCAGGCTGTGTAATCTTCAAAGAATTCACCTTCTCATAAACGCCATAGAGTTCGTAGCTATTGCAATTGTTACGAACGTAAACCTTGCCATCCGCCTTGTTATAGACGAAGGTCTCCGTACCGGTGTACTTTGACAAGTTGTCAACCACCTCAACGTTTGAGCTTTGAGCAAGCATTGTGCCGCCAACCAACAAGCTCATTACGAATAGTAATAATTTTCTCATAAAACTTGAGTTTTGAGTTAATAATAATTTGGTTTTATTGGTTTGTACTTTGATAGCATATATTTCTGGGAGCAAAATTATAATTTAAAGTAGAAAGCGAAGGACAGAATCTGTTCAAAAAAGGAAAATATCTGTTAATCAACCCATATTAATTCATTTTCTACTTGTCAGAGTCTTATTAATTTTGTATATTTGCGCATCATTTAAACAGATAACGACAACAAAATGAAAGAGCGAATCACGTTCCTTGACTACCTTCGCGTAGTGGCTTGCTTCTTAGTAATGCTGGTACATGCCAGTGAAAATTTCTATGGAGCCGACGCTTCAGGACTGGCTGGCAATGTATCAATGCTGGCCAACGAGAGCAATCGGTTCTGGGTTGCATTCTACGATGGAGCGCTCGGACGTGTTGCCGTGCCGCTATTCATGATTGTATCGGCATTCTTGTTAGTGCCCATGAAGTCGGGAACCACGATGACGCAATTCTACCGCCGTCGCTTCATGCGCATTCTTCCACCATTTATGGTCTTCCTATTGCTCTACACCTTCCTGCCATTAGCATGGGGCGGAATGACATGGGAGCAGTCTATGACCGACTTCAAGCTGTTGCCTTTCAACTTCCCTTCGATGGCCGGTCACCTGTGGTTCATGTATCCACTGATCAGTCTCTACTTGATTATACCCGTTGTGTCTCCCTGGCTGGAACGTGCCACAGCCAAAGAAGAACTCATTTTCATTGGCATCTTCGCCTTTACCACCCTCATCCCCTGGCTGCACCGCTTTGTTTCGCCCGAGTTATGGGGAGAGTGCTTCTGGAATCAGTTCTCCATGTTCTGGTACTGCTCGGGCTATCTGGGCTATTTAGTTTTAGCACACTATATCCGATACCATCTCTCATGGAACCAGCACAAACGACTGGTGGTGGGCACCATCGCCTTTGTGGGTGGCGCAGCCTTCACCGCCTGGAGCTTCTGGTGGAAGGGCGAGCCTGGTCTGCTGATTGAGACGCCCATGCTGGAATGGTCGTGGGAGTTCTGCACGCTGAACGTGCTCGTGGCGACTTTTGGACTGTTTCTGCTGTTCACCTGCATCAAACAGGCTAAAGCGCCAGCCATCATCACCTCGCTATCGAAATTGTCGTTCGGCATGTATCTGATGCACCTGTTCTTCCTGGCTCCTATAGCAGCCTGGATTATCGATGGCGACTCTGCTGCGCCCAGCATCCCCGTGGCACTGGCCATCCCCACGATTGCCATACTCACGTTTGTATGCTGCGCTGTGACTACGAAACTACTATCATTCTTACCAAAAAGCAAATACATTATCGGCTAAATGAATCTACGAAAACTATACCTTATATTATATATGGGAGGCGCGCTACTTCACAACGTACACGCACAACCCATCAATGTTAATCGGTTTTCAACGTCATCGGGATTGTCAACCAACGCAACCCTTTGTGCGCTGCGCGACAGCTACGGACTGCTGTGGATTGGTACTGAAAACGGTCTGAACTATTTCGACGGTCTTCGCCTGCACACGTATCGCGACATGTTTACCAAGCAGAATCCCAACGAGACAAACACGATCATCTCTATCTTTGAACACGAAAAAAACATCTGGCTGGGGGGTACGGCAGGACTGTACGTATTTGACAGGCAGCAGAACAAGTACAACCGCTTTGAGAAGAAAACCCGCTATGGCGTTGTCATCAGCACCGCCGTGCCAAAAATCATCAACACCGATAATGGGCTTATTTGGATAGCCACACAGGGACAGGGACTTTTCATCTATGACTCAAAGAAGGACAGTTTGTATCAGGACAGCCGACATGGCACCTTCTTCTGCGACATCGAAATGGACAGCGACGGTCTGATTTATGCGGCTACGTTCTCGGGCGACCTGGCCATCTATCGAAGCGACGGACAGTTCCTGCGTTCGCACAAGGTGGAAGGCTACAAAGACGACAAGAATCCCATCAGTTTGACACGCTGCAACGGTCATCTTTGGTTGGGTTTCAGCAACACTCTGAGGCTACTCAGCCAACATCACGAAAGCGCAGGACAACAATGGCAGTTAGCGCAAGTTGGCGGCATTCGCCACCTGACGTCAGATGCCAGCGGCCGCATACTCATTGCCAGCGAGAACGGATTATTCAGATTCTATCCCGAGAGTGGTCATTTAGAATCCATTAATGCCAACAATACTCCCGGCTATCTGCTAAACAATGACGATATCAACCATTTGGTATGGGATGCCGACAGTTCGCTGATGGTACTTACGGAGACTGAAGGCATCAACATCCTGCCTACACAGAACCATGGCATCAGGATGTTGGAACTGCCGCTCACCGACAAACAGCGCCGCCAAACCAACATCAATGCGCTGTGTCTGGGAGATGCCAACGAGGTTTGGATTGCCTCAGACCACGGTCTCTTTCGCATGAACACCAGCACACAGGTTGTCAGCACCTATAACCATACACAGCTACCAGCGGAGATCAGCAGTATTATGCTCGACGGTAAGAATATCTGGATAGGCACTCGACACCAGGGCATCCGCGTCATTGACACGCAGAGCGGTGCCGTTCGCAACTTTACATACTCCAGCGCTGTGCCCTACACCATCCCCAGCAACGAGGTCAACAAAATATTCCGCACGAAGAATGGTGACATCTATATCCTCACCAGCTGGGGGCTTTCGCACTACAACCGCCAGAACGACCACTTCCGCAGCTATGCCAGCATCAGCGCAATGACACCTTTTGTCGATATTGCTGAAACAAACGATGGATGGTTGTGGGCTTCTTCGGCCAATAAAGGTCTGTACAGAAAGGATCCTAAGAATGATTGGTTTGACTTTTTCCAATCAAACGCCATTGGTTTCAAGGCTGCCAACGTGATTCACTGCGATTCGCAAGGCGTGCTATGGCTGGCCACCAACGGTGGCGGCTTATATCGCCTTTTGCCCGACGCCAAGGACTTTGAACGCTACGATACGGAAGGCAGCTCTATACACGGTCTGCCCATCACCTTTATCGAAGAAGACAAGCTGGGCAACCTGTGGATGGGTTCTACGGCTGGTATTGTGCGCATCACTCCGTCACGCGACGTCCGCGACATTCAGCTCTATGCTACGATCCAGAATCAGGAAGCCAACGTGTCGTGCAACCCTCATTGCGGCTACATGCTCTTTGGCACATCCAATGGTCTGTTCAGCTTTGTGCCACAACAGCTGAAACCCGTGCTCGACCTGGAGCACGTGTATATCCAGAGCATCAACTTCCCATATATCGACAACGACCAGGAAGAACTGAAGAGACTTGGACTCGATGTACTGCTTTACACCAAGGAAAGTATCTCTTTACCCTACGCAGACAATAGCTTTACATTGCATTTTGCGTCGTCACGCTTCTGCGGTATGCCACCAGCTAAATACGAGTACATGCTGAAGGGCTTTGACAAGACCTGGGTGCGAGGCACGTCAAACTCTGAAGCCACCTATGCCAATCTGCCACCAGGCGACTACGAGTTTCTGTTAAGACGGATGGGCGACAACAACGATGCCGAGATAGCCCGCCTGAAAATTACAATACTGCCACCGTGGTATCGCACCACGCTGGCCTACATCTTCTACACGCTGTTGATTGCTGGTTTCATCTTCTACACCTACAGACGTGCTCAGCGCAAGCTGAAGCGTCGCTATGCACGACAGATGGAGTCGTTCAGAACAGAGCAAGAGAAGCAGACCTTCCAGTCTAAGATTCGCTTTTTTGTGGATCTCGTTCATGAAATACGCACCCCGCTCACACTGATCAGTCTGCCCTTGGAAAAGATGCAGGAGAAGATTGACGGTGGCGAAGACTTAGGTGGCAGCGAACTGAAAGAGCACCTCACGTCAATCCGTCGCAACATGAACTACCTGCTGGGCATCACCAACCAGCTGCTCGACTTCCAAAAAGCCGAGAATGGCGGCATCTCGCTGATGCAGCAAAACGTAGATATCAAGAAGATGCTGACGGACATCTACAAGCAGTTCTTTGACGCGGTGAAGGTGCAAGGCAAGCAGATACAACTGCAACTGCCCGAAGAGAACGTGACCACCGTGATAGACCTGGACAAGATGAAGAAGGTGATGATGAACCTCGTAGGCAACGCCCTGAAATATACGAACCATGACATCATCCTGAAACTGGAAAGTATCAACGACGAGAAAATCAAAATCTCCGTCATAGACGACGGTTCAGGTATTCCTACCGAGGAGCGCGACAAGATATTCGATCGCTACTACCAGATAGGCAACGACAATATAGCGACTTCGCTGGGCACAGGACTCGGTCTGGCCTATGCCAAGATGCTGGCCGAGGCACATCATGGCGACCTGCAGTATGAAGACGCTCCCGGCGGTGGTTCATGCTTCGTCATCACTCTGCCACTGCTGAACAGCGACGAGGCTACCTTTGATAACGAAGATATCGCCCCCATTGCCGAAGAGTCAAACATCCCTGATGCCACGTCTTCAGCCAAGTCACACACCGTCTTACTGGTAGAAGACAACGAAGAACTGCTGAAAGCTACTGCCGATTCGCTGCGACAATGGTACAAGGTTGTAAAGGCACACGATGGCATCGAAGCAATCGAAGTGGTGAATTACAACGAGGTGGACATCATTGTCAGCGACCTGATGATGCCTCGCATGGATGGCATCGAACTGTGCAAAAACATCAAGACAAACATCGACACCAGCCACCTCCCCCTCATCCTGCTGACTGCCAAGACCACTGTTGAGTCGAAGGTGGAAGGCATGGAAAGCGGTGCCGACATCTACATGGAGAAGCCATTTGCCATCAAACAGTTGCATCTTCAGATTGAGAACGTGCTGCGTCTGCGCCAACAGTTCTACGAACGCATGAAGAGCATCGAGGGCTTCAATACGCAATCACTGCAAGAGGAGAGTCCGCTGGGACTGAACCAGCAGGACCTCCAGTTCATAGAACGAATGCAGAAGTCTGTCGCCGACAACATGCGCGACGAAGAGTTCTCGATTGACACGCTGGCCGAACAACTCAACATGAGTCGAAGCAGTTTCTATCGCAAGATAAAAGCCCTGACAGGTATGACACCTACCGACTATTTGAAAACGTCGCGCATGAACCAAGCCGCCCTGCTCCTGCGCGAAGGATGTCGTAGCAGCGAGGTAGCAGAACGCGTCGGTTTTTCATCGACCAGCTATTTCGCCAAATGCTTCAAAGCGCAATTTGGCATGCTTCCAAAGGATTATCATGGGTAAAAGAACAGTATGATGACACTTTGATTAGATTTTTTTGTTCTCTGAACATATTTTTTCGTTCTATATATATAATAAATGCTATTTTTGCAAACAAAACCTAATGCAAAAGTAGCATTCATTATATTCAAGATTTAACCAGAAAAGAAAACAAAACGATTTAACCAAACTTATCATTATTATTAACTTAAACAAAACAAGAATTATGAACAAAAGAAGATTACTTGTTGCCGTATTGGCTTTAGGCTCATTCGGTGGAAGCTGTCTGCAAGCACAGGTCCTATGGACTGCGCCTACTGCTCCGGGACAGGACCTGACCACTCTGAGTCAGCAAACCGACGTCTATGTGTATAATATCGAGGCAGAGGCTGTGCTGACCCGCGGTTACAACTACGAGACAAAGGCTATTGCCAACCAACTGGAAAATGGCGACGCCTCAGCAGGTGCCGGCCGTCAGGTCATCAATATTATACCCGATGGCGAAAAAACTATCAAGATTCATGTCAAGGACCGCGCTGCTGACGTATTCTTTGGTCAGGATGATAGTGAGAATGCAGCTGCGATGTGGTCGGATTTAGGCAATGCCGGCGACCGTGTCCGTTTCACTTTTGAAGCATCGCCCAACTACCCTAACGCCTACACGCTGAAGAATGTGGCCAGACAGAAACTTCTCGACGTGATGTTCCTGCGCGGTGGAAAGACTACACTATATGCCGGAAAGGGCTTCACCGACTGGACATTCATCACCAAGGAAGACATAGAAGCAGGCAAGCTTCGCCAGTTCAAAGCCCGCAAGGCGATGTGGGGACTCTACAAGGCTCTTGAGAAGAGCAATGCCTTGGCAGCCAATGCCACTGCACTGGATGCAGCCAACACAGTTTATACCAATGCAGAGGCCTCTGCCGACGACCTTCGTGCAGCTTTCCGCACGCTGTTTGTTGCCGTTGCCGGCTCTATTGAGGAGCCCGTCGATGCATCCTACCTCTTCGATCATCCCGACATGGCTTCTGACAAAAGCATTGACCAATGGAACTGGCAGGCTGCCGATGGCACACCCGATGACAGAAAGAATGCTGCTTATGGAGCTGGTGAATACGAGCGTTGGCACGCTGCTTTCACTGCCAATCAGACGCAGACAGTGCCTAACGGTCTATATGACATTCGCTTCATGGGTATGTATCGTCAGGACGAAGGCGACACGACAGCACCTAAGCTGATTGTGGCTACTGGTGAGGAAAACACAAACACAGCCAACTTCCCCAACATGGAGCAGTTGGGAGGCTATTGGAATGTTTCCAATGGCGCCAGCTGGGCAAATAGTGCCACCGGTCAGCGTCCTGACCAGATGTGGACTGCTTCCGACGCCCTTGCTCTCGACCAGGCCAGTGCTTTGGTCGAGAATGTCAAGGTGAAGAACGGTCAGATGGGCATCATGTTTTCTGCAACCAGCACCGGTCAGTGGTTCAACTGGCATCGCGTGATTGTCACCTATAAGGGTGCCGTTGCCTTGGCTCTCTACAAGAGTCTGCAGGCCAAGATTGCCGAAGGCGAGGCTTACAACGAGCCAGTGGCTGCTCCATTCAAGGATGCTATTGCTCAGGCTGTAGTTGCTGCGAAGACGCTGACCGCAGAATCTACTGAAGAAGAAATCACAGCTGCCATCAATGCAATCGACAATGCTATCAAGGCATGCAACGGGGCTCCCTTGCAGAAAAGCGTTGACATGCTGAATGCTACGATAGCCCTGGCCGAGGCCGAAGGTGTTGACGCCACTGCCGCCAAGGCTCTTGTTGAAGCAGTGGCCACCGCTACAGACAAACAGTTCAATGATACTCTCTACAAGTTGCGTGCAGCTCGCAAACTGAATGCAGCCACGAAGATTGACGTTGCCAATATTGAAGGCTCAGAGCCTGCTAACGGTGACTTCTACCTGCTCAACGTTGGTACAGGCCTATTCCTGAACACCACCGCCGACTGGGGATGCCACATCTCTATTGATAATCCTGGCATGCTGGTCACCTTGACTCAAGATGGCACAGGCACTGACAATATCCCTGCCTTCAAGATGAGTGGCAACGGATGGTCTGGTCTGAACTGGAACGAGGAGTACTGGGACAAGAACGGTGAGCACAAGTCAGCCTTCCGTCCCGTAGCAGGCAAGGAAAAGGTGTACTACTGGAACGTGTTCGACAACTTCCGCTGGCACTTTGTTTACGATGTGAACGACGGTGCCTGCGATGGCAACACCCTTTACTGGAATGCCGTACAGAAGCGCGAAAAGGATGCTGCCGACTACGAGAACGACCTCAATGCCCAGTGGAAGCTCGTCACCAAGGCACAGCTGCTGGCCTACATGCAGAAAGCCACCAACGAGGCTCCTGTTGACGCTACATTCCTCATCAACAATCCTAACTTCACCAAGTTCAATGGTCAGGAGGTCAGCCGTGGATGGACTGGCGTAGGCGGTGTGATGACTGCCGAACGCAATCCTTACTATGTGGTTGAGTTCTACCAGAGTGATGCCAACATGAAGCAGACCATCGAAGGCCTGCCTGCAGGTATCTATAAGGTCAGCGTGAACGGTTTCTACCGCGACGGCAATAGCGACGACGAGACTAAAAAGGTGAACAACAAGCAGGAGCTGAATCACACAGCTTCACTGGTGGCCATCAATGGCAGCGATGTCAAGGTAGAGGCCACCCTGCCCAATGTCACCAGCGGTGCAGGCACCATGCCTGGCGTTGGCGAGGTGATCAACGGTCTGGAGATTCCCAACTGGCCCGTACAGGCTAACGAGTACTTCCAGAGTGGTCTTTACAAGACAACAACTGGTTCTATCATCGTGGGCGAAGACGGTAAACTGACTATCGGTATCGAGAACACGAACAACGGTAATGCAGGCAACTGGATTGTGATTGACAACTTCCGTCTGACCTACTTCGGCACACAGATCGATCTGACCGAGTTCCTCAATGCACTCAATACGGCTATCAGCGATGCACAGGCATTCGATGCCACCACGACAACGGCTCCTGTAGCTAATGCACTCAGCCAGGCACTGACAAACGCCATCGCTGCACGCGAGGCAACCAACTCTGAGGATATCATCACTGCCACCACCAACCTGAGAAATGCGCTGAACACGGCTAAGGCTGTGAACATCGTGGCACTGAAGGCTACCGTGGATCTGGCTAAGAGCGAGAAAGACGACGAGGCACTCTCTACCGTCAGCCAACTGCTGACCGATGCTACCGGTGCTGCCGAGACGGCTGTGGCCGAGGCTACAACGGCACAGGCTGTAGAACAGGCTCTCTTCGACCTGACTGCTGCCCGCAAGATCAACGCCCTGACCACTACAGCTACCTTCAAGGGTAGCGCTCCTGCTGCCGGCAAGGTTTACTTGTTCAACGTTGGTACCGGCATGTTCCTGGGCACTGGCTCTGACTGGAACACTCATGCTGCTGTTGACCAGGTAGGTATCGAGATCGAACTGGTTGACCTGGACAATCCTGAGATCAACAACTTCAAGTTCAGGACTGGTCGCGGTGGTGGCTGGATGGCCTACAATGGTTATGTAGATACCAACGGTCAGGACATCTGGCACTTCCTGCCCGTAGATGGCAAAGAGGGTGTCTATAACATCAGCTCTACCGGCCAGGACGGCTACCTGCTGGGCTACAACCCCAACAAGGGTACAGATGGCAAGAAGTACTGGAGCAACATCGGTATTGATCAGACTGGTCTGGACAACCCGATGAACCAGTGGATGGTCATCACGCCTGCTGAGCGTGCTGCTATGATTAAGGCTGCCAGCGTGGAGAATCCCGTTGATGTGTCTTACCTGATTAAGAATGCCAGCCTGAACCGTCAGGACGGCTACGACATGTACACCAAGGCTTGCGAGGGTGGCAATGGCGGCGCACGCGTTTCTACGACCGCTGATGGCGATGGCAACCGCGCTGCTGACTATGCTTACGAGTTCTTCGAGCCCACCAGCTTCTCGTTCTCACAGAATCTGACTGGTCTGAAAGCCGGTAAGTATATCGTGATGGTACAGGGCTTCTTCCGCAATGGTAACGGCGATGCTCAGCGCGAGGCCTTCAACAATGGCAGCGAGCCTGTGCGCCTGGCCTACCTGTTTGCTAACAACGAGGAGGAACAACTGGCTAATATCACCGAGGAACTTGACCTCGTGCCTGCTCTGATCGACGTGATGACGAGCGACAAGGGTGCATTCCCCAACATGCCTAACGCAGCCATCGAATACTTCCAGCATGGTGCTTACTGGAATGCTGTTGAGGTAGAGGTAGGTACCGACGGTCAGCTGACCATCGGTGTGAAGAAGAACGAGAAGCAGCTGGATGGCGACTGGACCGTTATCGACAACTTCCGTCTGATCTACATGGGTAATCCTGCCCTCGAGACTGCCAAGAGCGAGCTCTCTACGCTGATTCAGACAGCTAAGGGTCTGGACACCACCGGTAAGACCGAAAGCAGCGTTTCTAATCTGAACAGTGCCATCACCAATGCTGAGACGGCTCTGGCTGCCGAGGATGCTACCGTTGAAAGTCTGACCACAGCTAAGACCAACCTGCAGACTGCCATCGACAATCTGGAGGACTTCGTAGATGGTATCAATGCTATCGAGGCTGCAGCCAAGGCTGGCAAGATGTTCAACGCACAGGGTCAGCAGGTGAACAAGGCTAAGAAGGGCGTTTACATCATCAACAAGAAGAAAATGGTGGTGAAATAATTCATCTTTCATCCTAACATTTAAGGCCGTGCACTCCAAAAGGTGCGCGGCCTTTCATACATAATCAAAACATGGCCACATTCGCACCCTTTTCCCGACCACTTTATGTGATGGCAAAACCAGTTGGCAGTCTTTGCAATCTGGCTTGCAAATATTGTTATTATCTCGAGAAGAGTCAACTCTATACCAACCTCCCTCAGAATGAGCGTTTCAACATGGACGACCGCACACTGGAGACCTTTATCAGCCAGTATATTGAGTCGCAGACACAGCCGCAGGTGCTGTTCACCTGGCATGGTGGTGAGCCTCTGATGCGCCCCATCAGTTTCTATAAGCGTGTGTTGGAACTCCAGAAAAGGTATGCTCGCGGACGTATCATCGAGAACTGTCTTCAAACCAACGGTACGCTGTTAACCGATGAATGGTGTGAATTTTTCCGAGCAAACAACTGGCTCATTGGCATTTCGATCGATGGTTCTCAGGATCTGCACGACGAATATCGCCGGGCACGCGGCGGACAGCCCTCGTTCTACAAGGTGATGCGCGGCATCCGACTGTTGCAGAAGCACGGGGTGGAATGGAATGCGATGGGTGTGGTCAACGACTATAATGCTGACTACCCACTCGACGTCTATCACTTCTACAAAGAGAACGGATGCCAATACATCCAGTTTGCCCCCATCATCGAAAGAATTCTGCCTCATGAAGACGGTAGGCAATTGGCCCATGTGGCCGACAACGAAGAGGCACAGTTAGCCGACTTCTCTGTCACGCCAGAGCAATATGCCCACTTCTGTTGTACCATCTTCGACGAGTGGGTGCGTAACGATGTGGGACAAGTCTTCGTTCAGCTCTTTGACTCCACACTGGCCCGCTGGGTTGGCGAGGCCCCCGGTGTGTGTGCTATGGCAGAGACATGCGGTCATGCCTCTGTACTTGAAGCCAACGGCGACCTCTACTCGTGTGATCACTTTGTCTTTCCAGAATACAAGTTAGGCAACATCCACAAGCAGACCATCACCGAGATGATGTATAGCGACCGTCAATTGACATTTGGCCGGGGCAAGCGAAATGGTCTGCCACAGCAATGTCTGTCTTGTCCATGGCTTTTCGTCTGCAATGGTGGGTGTCCGAAAGACCGCTTTTGCCAGACAGCCAATGGGGAACGAGGACTCAACTACATGTGCAAAGCCTTCCAACAAATATTCGGCCATGTAAAACCATATATGGATTTTATGAAACAAGAATTGCTGTGTCAGCGCCCACCTGCCAACGTCATGGAATGGGCCAGAAAGCAATGAAAAAATAAAAAAATCTAATCATCGCAGAAAACTATCCGTTCAAAGTCATCTTGAACGGATAGTTTTCTTTTATGCCCTTACACCTTTTTTTTTATTTATTGTAACTTTGTTGGCACCAATAGCAAGTAATTAGAAGAAACCTTTCTTAATAATAATTTATCCTAACAATCATGACACAACTAAACGCTAAGAAAATGCTGATGTCGGCAACAGCCGCATTACCAGCATTAGTGCCAGCCCAGGCGCAACAACCTGAGAGACCCAACATCATGCTCATCGTGGTAGATGACATGGGCTACTCTGATTTGGAATGCTTTGGCGGTGAAGTACAATCACCAAACCTTAACAGTCTTGCTGAGAACGGCATCCGTTTTACGCAGTTCTTTAACTCGGGACGCAGCTGTCCTTCACGCGCCCAACTGCTGACTGGCCGCTATGCACAGACTGTAGGTATCACAGGGATGGGACAAAGCCTGACAAAGGACTGTGTGACTATACCAGAAGTGCTGCGAGAGGCTGGCTACCACACCGGCATGAGCGGAAAGTGGCATCTTTCGCTGACTCAAGGTATTGGCAACAACACCGACCAAATGGCGTGGCTGTCACACCAAAACACATTCAACAATCGCCCTTTTGCACCTATCGACACATACCCATGCAATCGTGGCTTCGACCAGCACTGGGGTACAATCTGGGGTGTCACAGACCACTTTGACCCATTCTCACTGGTACACAACGAAGAGCCTCTTTTCACCGATGGTATTCCCAGCGATTTCTACTATGCCGACTATGTGGCCGACAAAGCCATTGACATGATGGACGAGATGACAGCCGATGGTAAGCCATTCTTCATGTATGTGGCTTTCCAAGAGCCCCACTGGCCTGTACAGGCAAAACCACAGGACATTGAGAAATATAAAGGCGTATATGACGATGGATGGGATGCCCTGCGCCAACGTCGTTATAAAAAAATGATTGAGCTGGGCATCGTTAACCCGGAAGAAACACCAGAGGCAAGCAACGCATCCGGACGTGCCTGGGAAAATGAGAGCGACAAGGCCTTCCAAGCAGCCAACATGGAGGTTCATGCCGCCATGGTGGATTGTGTTGACCAAAACATCGGACGCATCATCAATGAACTGAAACGCCGTAACATCTACGACAACACGCTGATTATTTTCTGTTCAGACAATGGAGCTTCCAGCGAGAACTACACGATTGGCGACTTCGACCGCCATGACCGCACACGCTCTGGCGAGATGGTTGTTCACAACTCGCCAACACCTGGTAGCCAGCTGACCTACAACTATCTGCACAACGGATGGGCAGGCGCAATCAATGCACCCTTCCGCTATTGGAAGACAACCCAATTCCACGGAGGAACCGCTACACCTGCCATCATCCACTGGCCTGCTGGTATCAGCAAAGCCAAAGAAGGCACCATCAATCGTGAGCCCTGCCATTTCCTGGACATTATGCCAACGTGTATAGAACTGGCAAATGCCACCTACCCCACCACTTATCATGGTAACGCCATCAAGCCCCTTTGTGAGGAGAGTCGTTCTATACTGCCTCTGCTTCAGGGCGAGGGCGTGTGGAATGGCGAGCGTGTGCTCTTCTGGGAACACGAAGGCGGAAAGGCCGTACGCAAAGGCGATTGGCGCCTTACAGCACTCAAAGGTGCCGGCTGGCAGCTATTCAACTTGAAAAACGACTACGCCGAGACCAACAATGTGGCTGCGGAATATCCTGAGAAAGTGCGTGAGCTAAAAACTCTTTGGAACAACTGGGCAAAAAGTGTAGGCCTCAGCATTTCTGAAGACATCGAGGACACAGCCAAGGAGCTCATCTTCTACTATGACTTCAACGACAACACGGATGATGCCTCAAAGCATCACTACGAGTTGACCCCGTCAAACGAAGGTTTTAGCTATGTTGAAGGTGTCAAAGGGAAAGGCATTGAGCTTAATGGAAGTGCCCAGTACCTAGACTTCAACACCAACGGCATCGTAGAAACAAAAAACACCCAGACCACATTTTGTGCCTGGGTGTACAACGAGCGGAGTGACGCGCCAAGTTCAGGCAATCAGGACGGAGGCTTTTACTTTCGTGACCAGGTAATTCTGGCGCAGAAAGATCAAGCAGGTACTGGTCGCATTTACCTCTATAGTAGAGCTGAAGCATCGGTCAACGGTGGTGATGCGCGTTTTTTCTACAACAACTTCCTTGGAGCCCAACAAAACCATGCCAACTACGGCTCGCTGGTGCCTGGAGAATGGCAGCACGTAGCCGTGGTCTGCAATCCTGTTGACCTCAGCGTCACATATTATATTAATGGTGTTCGCGACTGCACAGTACCTGCTCCTCAGTTTGAGGCTTGCACCGGCGGTTTCCGTATTGGTGGCCACAAAGCCAACAAGGATTATTTTCAAGGTAAGCTCGACGAAGTCTATTTTTTCAAAGGCATCCTCTCTGCCGACGAGATACGCGAGGTAATGGATGGCACTATCGACCTAAAGAAGTATGAAGACGGCAATATTAATCCTCAGCCATCCGAAGATTGGGTGCTGAATGGCAAATACTTTACCATCCGTAACTTCAGCAACAATGCGCCCGCCTATATGAAGGACACGACAGGCCCCAACGACTATGTGCTTTGCGGTGACGAGGTTGACGAAAATACCTATTGGACTTTTGAGAAAACAGACAATAAGAACTGTTATTACGTAAAGAATGCTACCACGGCCCGATACATTCAAGGCTATACTGCCACAACAGAGCAACCAGTATTGCTCGGCGAGGAAAAGGCCGAATACCATGTCACAGCACCATCGGCAGAAGACGGACGCTATGGCTTTGCATACACAGGTAATGCTCCCTACGACTTCAGTGCAGGCACCATCGGTCTCAACCTTAGAGGCGAGAGTAATCAGGCTGAATGCTGGGTACAGACATTTGCTGCCGTCAACGGCACCAACCATCGTTCGTTTTGGACCCTCGACGAGATTGATGCAACCACTGTTGGCATCAACAGCTTCAAAGCCAAAGCACCCAAACAGATATTCGATTTGCAAGGTCGCCAGCTTAATAATACCGTTCACTCGGGCATGTACATCGTTAACGGGAAGAAAGTAATCAAATAATTGATATTATAGTCTAAATACCTAATTATTATTTATTTCTCAAGCAACATGAATACAAGAAATATTGTTTTAGCCATACTTACACTATGCATACCCATCCTTGGAGGTGGACTGGCAGCAAAAAAAGTTGCCGACACCCCCACGGAGATACGGACAATTAAAACCTTTCGCGAGTATAAGACGAAAAACGGAACCAGTCTCACCATTAACAACAAAGCTTATAGTGAGCCAGACATATACTACACAGAAAATGGAGACGGGACTTACGATGCCATACGTCTTACGGTTACACCTATTGAAGTACCGGCAGAGATGACTGCGCCATATCTGAATCAGGCTACCGACCATAGCATCCAGGTATGTTGGAAGACGAAGGCTATCAATAACAACTCAATTGTCAAGTATGGAACAGATGCGAATCATCTTGACAAGCAAGTCTCTTCTTCTGCACGTCAGATTGCTACCAGCTATTATTGGTATAATGCCCAGATAGAGGGCCTATCACCCAACACCGTCTATTATTATCAAGTTATCTGTGGTGAGAAAAGTAGCGAAATACACCACTTTCGCACCATGCCTGAGCCTACGAGTCTAAAACCCTTCCGTATTCTAATGATTGGCGACCATCAGCGCAACGAGCGTTCAGACTATGAATGGCTGATACGTATGGCGGCACGTAAGGCGCAACAGAAGTGGGGTAAAGAGAACCTCGAAGATAATGTAAGCATGATAATGAACGTTGGAGATCAGGTTGACTCTGGCTCCATTAGACAATATGAGTTTACACATCTATATAAGTCACGTGAGGTCATGTCAAAATTGCCCATCATGACCTGTGTGGGCAATCACGAACTGTTTAAAGACCCAGAGTTGAAACTTTACGATGGTCACTATGCTTCGTATGGCAACATGGACTATCAGGGCATTAAGAGTTATACAGCCTTTTATTATGCCTATCAGGCAGGTCCTGTACTTTTCATTGTATTGAACACAGATGGTGTGTCTGAACAACAGAAGCAATGGGCAAAACGTGTCGTCGAAGCAGCAGACAAGGATGCAAGCGTGCGTTTCATCATCAGTGTGCAGCATCGCCCCCTCTATGCTGAACAATGGGCAAGCGACACCAATCCTTGGATGACTAATGAAATCATGCCCATCCTCTCTTCTTCAAAGAAGCACGTACTGAACTGTGCAGGACATCATCATCTCTATGCACGCGGACAGATGCAAGAATGGCCTGTTTACCATATGATTACTGGTGGCGGTGTGGGTACATCAGCTCAAGACTATGAACAGTTGTGGGGAAAAACACCCGACAATCGCAACCGTGATGAAGTACAGAAAACCATTGATCAATGGACATATCAACTCATGGAGTTCAACCCTTCAAACGATGAAGTGACCATAGAGACCTATTCTATTGGCAACTCACGTCTGGCTCTCGACAATGTACTCATTGATCGTTTTAGTCGCAAGCTCTCACAAACAGACAAACCTGCTACACCTTCGCTCTACTTATCTTCAACTGAAGTGACACTACCAGCCACTATTCAGCAACAAGCTACTGTTGAAGGTCTGCACAGCAGTGAATACCAGATAGCACGCGATGCGAAATTTACCGATATTGTTTATCAGCGTACCCTTCTATTCGAAGACTATTACGATGTAGACAATACTTTTATGCCAAAGAATGTGCGCAATGGCCAGCCAGTCACCACTCTTGAATTGACGAAGAAAGACCTTCCTTCTGGCCATTTCTTCATGCGATGTCGCAACCGTTCTATGAATCTTGACTGGAGCGATTATTCCGAGTCAAAGGTTATCGACGTGAGCGGTTCGACAGCCCCACAATTGATTCTTGACAACCCAAAATACGAACCGGGAGCAACCATTAATATCAACTATCAAAATGCTCCTGTAGGCACTCAAGCTTGGATTGGCATTTATCTGAAGGGGCAACAGCCTGGTCCTGGTACGCCATCGTATGCCTGGCAGTACACAACAAACAACAATGGAACAATACAATTCAACATTAAAGACGTCAACGACTACTATGCCGTGCTTTTCGCAGACAACGGCTACACAGAGATAAGTCCACGTGTCACCTTCTCTGTCAAGAACGCAATAGAAGGGCTGACCCTGGCCAAAGGCAACGTCACCATCATTGTTCCTGAAGAGGAATGTAGCCAAGTCAAACTAGCTGTCGAAGCCTTACAGCGTGACTTCGAAAAAGTGTTAGGTTTCAGACCAGAGATTGCATCGACCGCAGGCCAAACGAGCGGTGTAGAACTCTTAGTAGCCAACATGAGCACCAAAGGTGTTGAGCAGCTATTGCCCGAAGCAAAGGAAACTGACGGCTACGAATCGCACCGCGTCTATGCCGACGCAGACAACCATCGCATTGTGATGCAGGGCGCCGACATGCGAGGCACTATTTATGCCATCTACACACTGAGCGAGAAGATTCTGGGAGTACCCCCACTATGGTATTGGTGCGACTGGAAACCAGAGCAACAGACTCAAATAGAGGTTTCAGATGATTTAGATTACTATGTGTCATCACCTACGGTTCGCTACCGTGCCTGGTTTCCTAACGACGAAGACTTGTTTGTGCCCTGGCGCCGACTGAGCACAGACAATAACGAGCGATGGCTGGAAACCATGCTCCGACTGAAACTGAACACGGTGGAATACACAGCTACCGTAACCACCAATGGCACGCTTAATAGCGAGGCCATGCTCTACAAGAAATACGGACTGGTGCTAACGTCACACCACATGGTAGCACTAAACAATAGTTTTGCCAACTGGGATGCCTACTGGCAACAGGTCAGAAAGACAACGCCTCCAGCTCTTTCTGTCAACGACATGGCATCGTTGCGTGAGTTCTGGCAGTACAACATCAACTCGGTGATGAACAGCGGTGTAGAGAACCTTTGGCAGGTGGCCTTCCGAGGTAAGACCGACCAGCCTTTCTGGTCTGTCTTTACTGATGCGCCCTCTTCAGACGCTGAGCGCGGTGCTGTCATCAATCGAATGGTGAAAGAACAATACGACATGATTTGTCAGGCAACTGGCGAGGCGAACCCCTTTGTACGCATGACGTTCTATGACGAGATATCGTCGCTGCTTGCTGCCGGTCATCTGCAACCGCCCACAGCCACCAACATGTTGTGGACGTTTGTTGCAGGCCGACGTGACCACTATCCCTATGATGACCTGGTGAACTGGACCAACGTGAACAACGTGAAACTGGGCTACTACATGAACCTGCAGTTCTACTCCACTGGTGCCCACTTGGCTCCTGCCGAAGGACCTTGGAAGATGGAAGACAACTATCGCTACGTACAAAGCAAGGGTCCACTGACTTTCAGTGTAGTCAATGCAGGCAATGTTCGTGAATTCTTGATGGAGATGAGTGCCAACGCTGCCATGATGTGGAACTCAAATAGTTACAACACAAACGACTTCATGCGTCAGTTCTGTGCGCAATACTTTGGAGAAGAACATGCCGATGAAATAGCACAACTCTACCACGACTATTACTATGCTTACTGGAACCCCAAGAAGAGCGACTTCCCCGGTGGGTTCGACCGTCAGTATGTGTTTCAGGACTTGCGCCACTCACAGGTTATCAAACAGATTAACAACACATGGAACACCTTTAAGTCGAACCCATTTACAGAGATTGGATACGAGAGTGTGGCAGGACGCACATTCCGCATCGAAGGACGCAACCCTGTGGACAGTGTCTTGGCAGGCATGAGTCGCGAGATGAAGGCCTTTGCCGAGGTGGCACGCCACTGCGAAGCCATACAGAGTAAGTTGCCTTCCGACCGCCAGACATTCTTCTACGATCATCTCTCGGCCTATGCTCACTATATGGAGAACTTAAGTACTGCCGTTTATCATTTCGTCTATGCTTATAAGAACAAAGAAGATCGCTATAGCCATCTAGCCACTTCCTATGAAGCTATGAAAGCAGCGAAAGCCGCACTGATAGCATCACAACATGGTGTTTTCAGCAACTGGTACGACACCGATGACAAGTTTGAGATGGATGCTCGCATAGAAGCCATTCGTGGTCGCATGGCCGAGGCTGAAGACCTGACGCTCACCGAACAGCTCATTGAGAACAATGACTTTGAATACAACAACAACTGCCAGCTGAATGCCAAAGGCAATATCGGCCGAGGCATTCCCTGCAACTGGTTGTCGAAAGGTGAATTGAAAAAAGGAGCAAACGGACTTGATTCCTATGGTGTGAACCAAGATGCCACCAACCTGCACGGCAACAACGTATGCTGGATTAACTCTGTGCCCATGCCCGACGAGTTCTGGCTCTATCAGACCATTCCTGCATCGAAGTTGGAACCCGGTGAATATCTTGTTGCATGCAAGCTATGGGTAGAATCGAACAAGAAAACCAACTGCCGTCTCTTCGCCAACCAAAACGTTCAATACTACGGCACTGCGGCAGACTACACTAACCTGCTCACAGAAGGAGAAATCAACACTTACGCCGGCTATGCAGGTGGCAGTTCGTCGAATGTCGTTCTGCGCGACATGGAGGTGAAGGTCAACGTCAAAGCTGGAGAAGACCTGACCATTGGCATTAAAACAGGCAACAAACGAAACAACGGCGAACGTTCGACCAGCGATAATGCTGGTTGGTTCAAGGTGGACTTCTTTCGTATTCACCATCTGACGGGAACAGACAACCTCAACCACACACTTACGACCACTAAACAAGAAGACAAAATCTATTCTCTGACAGGACAACATCTGTCGCAGCCAAATAAGGGCATTAACATCATCAATCATAAGAAAGTGATGATTAAATAAAGAGTTGCAATTGCGTAGGTTTCGCGATGCTCCCAGAGTCTTGGATTGGCATTTCCAGAGTCTGAAGAGGGTCGTTTTAAAGTCTAAAAGCACGTATTCTAAAGTCTTGAAGTGGCGTTTCTAAAGTCTAAAACCGAAGCTTTCATTTCTGGTCTAGCCCCTGGATGCTCTACATCCAGCCCTTAGAACAACCGCATCCAGGGGCTAAAACGACCCGTTCCAGGGGCTGGATGCGCCACATCTAGGGGCTGGACGGACATCAAAAGTAAAGCTATTACAACGCAAAAGCGAAACTATAACAAGACGAAAGCAGCACTATGACAGTGCGAAACCGTTCCTATCCCGACCAAGAACAACCCCACCCCTACCCTCCCAAGGGAGGGAGTAATCCTGTCCTTTTTCTATCTGATCTCTACTTTATTGATTTCTATCTAAAGAATCTGCTGAGCCTCTACTGAAAAAGCGCAAATAAAGGATTACCCCTATGAATTTTCGCTTGAGCCCAGATAATTTTTATAAATCCATTGACAAAAGCTAAAAATCAGGAAATTATGGCTATAATTGATTTTATCTTTGTATCTTTGCACCTAAAAATGGTGATATAAGTAACGTAATAATGACAATAACTAAACCAAAAGTATCTCTGATGAAAAAAGCATTAATAGCTATTGCATTTTTATCAACTGCATTAGTTTCACTAAATGCACAAACAAGCACGTTGGCAAGACTGATCGAACGCGACTATTCTGGGCGTTCAGACTCACTGCTCAACACGTTTACAGGACAATTTATGAACAGGGCAACTGGTATCTTCTATGCGATTCCAACCAGCAATACCAACGCTAAAAACGAATCAGCCACCATCTATTGGCAGCAAGCTCATGCATTAGACCCTATCATCTACGCCTACCAGCGCATCAAGAACACTGATGCCGCCAGAGCCAGATTTTACAAGCAAACCATGCAACGCTGGTATCAAAACCATGCAAACAACTGGTACTTCAAGCAAGGTGACGACACAGGATTTTACAACACGTTTACCGATGACATGTGCTGGATTTGCCTGACGCTGATTCACATCAGCGAAGCGCTCGACGACGACACCTATGCCGCCACAGCCCGCACTATTTTCGACAACTATATCTTGCCACGTGGTTCTTGGAACGACGGTTACTTCAGTCTGCCATGGAAAGACGATGGCTCCGGCCCCAATGCCTGCACCAACTCGCCAGGCTGCCTGGTAGCATCTAAGCTCTACGAGCGCTATAACGAAAGTTCATACCTAGAGGCAGCCAAGAATATCTATGCCTATCAGGCCAACGAGATGAGAAAGCTGAACAACGATGGACGTGTAGAAGAGCCGCCCCTCACCTACACTCAGGGTACTTTCGGCGAAGCAGCACGCTACCTCTATCATCTCACCGGTCAAACAGAATATAAGAATATGGCCTCAAAGGTGCTTTACTACGCCATTAGCAGCTCCCGTTGCACCGACAGAGGACTGCTACGCAACGAGGGTAACAGCATGGACCAGAGCATTTTCAAAGCAGTACTGATTCCATATCTCGTCAATTTCGTACTCGACGAATCAATGAGCGCCACCTACAAGAGGCCCATCATCAACTTCCTGCAGAAAAATGCCAACACACTGTGGAGCAACCTGAACCTCGAGGCCTACCCCTACACCTTCTGCAGTTACTATTGGGGCGAGGCTTTCGATGAAGAATCGACACCTTCGATGGGTGCCATGGCCAGTGGCGTGTCGCTCATGGAGAACACCGCACGCATGGCACTGGCTCTGACAACCTCTGCCAACAGCATCAATGACGTAGAGCTTGAGAAGAATGCACCCGTACAGCTATTCAATACTGCCGGACAACCCCTGAAAAGCATGCAGAGGGGACTGAACATCAAGAAGCAAAAAGATGGACGTATTATTAAGGTGATAAAACGATAAAAGCATACTACATAAAAAAACTAACAGATGAAAAAGAAAACTATTATTGCACTACTGGCGCTGGTGCCCACGTGCATGAATGCACAACAAAGCATCAGCATCAGTGAACGACCGACGGCAGAAAGCATGACGCTGGTCAACGACATGTTCAAGACCACCATTGCCGTGGCCGACAACGATGCCGAAGTCGTCAGAACGGTAGCAAACTGTTTGGCCAACGATATGGAGCTGGTCAGTGGTAAACGTCCTGATGTGACTAACAGTCTGGCACAGACAACACTGCCCATCATTGCCGGAACGGTGGGGCAGTCGGCCTTTATCGACCAGCTAGTGAGCGAAGGAAAAATTGACGTGACTGACATCTGCGGCAAGTGGGAGGTCTTCACCATTCAGATGACCAAAAACCCACGAGCACTGGTGGTTGCTGGTTCCACACCCCGTGGCACCGCCTATGGCCTGTTTGAACTCTCACGCCAAATGGGTGTCTCACCCTATGTGTGGTGGGCCGATGTGGCGCCAGCAAAGAAAGAGGCGCTCTACGTGAACGGTGAAAAGACCACCTCGAAGGAGCCCTCCGTGAAGTATCGCGGCATCTTCATCAACGACGAAGACTTCGCTCTGTTCCCTTGGGCGTCTAAGGGCATCGACAAGAAGTACAACAACATCGGTCCCAACACCTATGCCCGCGTGATGGAGCTGCTGTTGCGCTTGCGCGCCAACACGCTGTGGCCTGCCATGCACCTGTGTTCAGAAGCCTTCTGGGCCAACAAGGACAACCTGCCCGTGGCCCGCAAGTACGACATCATGCTGGGCTCCAGCCACTGCGAACAGATGCTGCGCGACAACGAGTGGGAGTGGCGCCATGCCCCCTGGAATGGCAACAACGAAGACTGGAACTACGTCACGAACAAAGCCAAGATTCAGCAATACTGGGAAGAGCGCGTGGCAGAAAGCGTGGATTACGACGGCATGTACACCCTCGGCATGCGTGGCGTGCACGACTGGGGCATCTCGGGCTATCCCTCAACAGAAGACAAGGTGCGCGGACTGACCGACATCATCGGTTATCAGCGCGAGCTGCTGGGCAAGTACTTCGACGATGTGACCAAGGTGCCACAGCTGTTCATCCCCTACAAGGAAGTGCTCGATGCCTACAATGCCGGTCTGCAAGTGCCCGAAGACGTGACCCTCTGCTGGGTCGATGACAACCACGGCTACATCCGCCAGTTGCCCAAACCCGCCGAGCAGGCCCGCAGCGGCGGCAATGGTGTGTACTACCACGTGTCATATTGGGGAACACCTGCCGACTATCTGTGGATTGCCTCCCACTCGCCTTCGCTGATGAGCTACGAGCTGTCGCGTGCCTACGACCAAGGTATTCGCACACTGTGGGTTATCAACGTCGGCGACATCAAGCCTGCCGAGATGGAACTCGAGTTCTGCATGGACCTGGCGTGGGACATCAACCAATGGACGCCCGAGAAAGCCATTGGCTACAACCGCGCATGGGCTGAACGAACCTTTGGTGCAGCCTATGCCGACCAGATAGCTGCCATCAAAAAGGAATATTACCACCTGGCAGCAGGCGGCAAACCCGAGCATGTGCACATGATTAAATACACGTATGACGACATGGAACAGCGTATCAGCAGCTATGCTGCGCTGACCCAACAGGTTGATGCACTGAAGCCGCAGATTCCTACAGAACTGCAGGATGCCTTCTTCCAACTGATCGAATATCCAGTGAAAGGGGCCTATCAGATGAATGTCAAGACTTTCCGTGCGGCACAGAGTCTGGAATTGGCTAAACTGGGACAGAAGGAATTGGCCCTGAAGTATGCCAACGAGGCACAGACAGCCTACAACACCATCCTTGCATTGACCGACAAGTACAACAACGATATTGCTGGGGGTAAATGGAAAGGCATGATGAACTGTAAGCCTCGCAATCAAAAGCAGTTCGACATGCCTGCAACTGCCACAACAGCCAACATCAGCAAGACAAAAGCTGTACGCAAAAAAGATGAGGTGGTCATCATCCCTGCAAACCACTATACGGCGGCAAGTCCCACAGTTAAGACCTTGGAAGGTGTCGGCATCAACCAGGCCAGCGTCACGGTATGGCCTTTAGACATGAAAGCCTATGAGGACACACAAATAGCAGAGGCTCCCTATGTTGACTATGAGATACCGGTTAAGGTCGGGCGCAACACCATCGAGGTGCGTTGCCTCTCGAACTTCCCCATCAATACCGACTACGACCTGCGTGTCGCCCTCTCTATCGAAGGGGCTTGGACAAACACCCAATCGCTCCGGACCACAGCCATGAAAGGAAAGTGGCACACCACGGTGGCTCAGGGCTACAATGATGCCACCATTGATTATGAAAGTCAAGAAGAAAAGACCATCAAACTGCGCATCAGCTTGATGGATCCCGGCGTTGTCATCAGCGAAATCCGCAATACGGTGGCAACAAAGGATTAAAAATCTATTTTATTAAAGTTATGGATCAGGGCTGTCCGAATTCGGGCAGTCCTTCCTCGTTGAACGACATCGACTTGATACGCACATCACGGTGGTCATGACGGTTAGAGTCTAACCATCTGCTTTCGTAGAGCATATAGTTGGTATGCCCATCGGCCGACGGAAACACGCAGACATTAGACGAAAGCCAATAGATGCAAGTATCTTTCTGTGCACGGAACAATGGTTCCTCCACCTTTGTCCAAGAAGCTGGGTCGAGCAAATCGGCATCAGTTCGTGCATAGAGCATACCCAAAGAGTGATAGACCGTCCAGATGCCACTGGCCGAATAGCACACACAAACATAGCGACCATCGGGGGTTATGAATGCCTCGGGGTTCTCGTTAACATAGATAGGATAGTTTGAACGCAAGCCATCGGGATTGATCCACTGACGTTCCCACTCGTATTCTGGTTCAGAAAGCATCACACGCTCAGAACCCAGCGTCCATGGGTTCTCCATCTTAGCCATATAGATGCACTGTGTCTCGGTCTCTTTGCGGCGATGGGGCCAACCAGACCACAACAAGTATTGCTGACCGCGAACCTGCACAGAGGTGGGATGCAAACCAAAGTTCCACTCTTCGTTGGTCACGATGGCACCCTTCAGTTCAAACTTACCCTTCAAAGGATCGGCCGAACTGTTTTCCAGCACGTAAAGCTGATGAAAGTCAGTATTGCCTCCGTCTGCTTCGAAATAGATATACCATTTATTATTAATACGGTGGATTTCCGGTGACCATATATGCTGCATCGAATCAGCATGCCACACACATTGGCGCTCTCCCTGTGCCAAAGTTTCTGGGCTGTCAGACTTCCACAAGATGATGCTATCGGCAGAAGGAATCTGCATGGTATAATAATAGTGTTGATTCCATACTGCTACCTGAGGATAGTAGCCTGCCGCAAAAACCAGTTTTGAGTTGTCGCCACTGAGGTCCTTATGATGATCGCATCCTAACAAGACACTTGCAAAGCTCAAAATACCAATAAGAAAGTATGCTGTCTTCATTCTATCCAATTCGATTTTTTGCACGGCAAAGATACAACAAGAATTTCAAACAAACAAAAAAATCTCGTCAGAACTCTGATTATTTAGTAAAATCGACAAGGTGTGAACTATTTTTTTTATGTTTTGAATAGCTATTATCCATTCGTTCGACAAATAATTGCTTACTTTGCATCGTCAATAGCAGTGATGCTAATGTTTTAGATTTTATAGTTAGTAATTATTTGTAGTTAGTAGTTTTAGTTTTTCGAGATTCAACAGGCATTAGTCTCTTTGAGGTAAAAGATTGTTAACGGATAAACCTAATATAGTTGTTAATAACTTAAAACTTTTATATAGTATAAAAAAACGTATGAAAAAAGTATTTCTATTTGGAGCAATGTTCCTCGGTGCTCTTGCAGCAAAAGCTCAAGGCCAGGATACATTCAAGCCCTATCAACCGACAGACCTCCGTCTGCCTTCGGTTCCTCTTATTGTGTCTGACCCATATTTCTCTATATGGTCACCCTACAATGAGCTGAACGAAGGAACCACGCGTCACTGGACCAACGATGAGAAGCCCATGCAGGGTTTCTTGCGCGTTGATGGCCAGACATATTGTTTTATGGGCGCAGACCGTGAGCGCTACGAAACCATCATCCCTATGGCCAACGAGGAAGCTTGGACAGCTCGCTACACTCGTGAGAAGCAGGCCAATGGATGGCAGAAGAACGACTTCGACGATAGCAAATGGGACGAGGGCAAGGCCGCATTCGGTTCGCCCGACCTGAGCAATGTCCGTACACACTGGAGCAAGGAGAATAGCGACCTCTATGTGCGCCGCACCATCAACATCGATGCAAAGGACCTGAACGAAGATCTCGTGCTGACTTACTCTCACGACGATGTTTTCGAGATTTTCATCAATGGCACAAAAGTTGCCAGCACTGGCGAAATCTGGCGCGAGGGTGTTACCCTTAAGCTGGACAGCAAGCTGAAGAAGCTTCTGAAGCCTGGCAAGAACATCATTGCTGCACACTGCCACAACACCACTGGCGGTGCTTACACTGACTTTGGAATTTTCAAGGTTAAGAAGGCTGATGCCTACAACATCCAGCAGGCTACCCAGAAGTCTGTTGACGTACTGGCCACCTCTTCTTATTATACATTCACTTGCGGTCCTGTTGAACTCGACCTGGTGTTCACAGCTCCTATGCTGATTGACGATTATGACTTGCTGTCGGCTCCTGCCAACTACATCTCATATCAGGTTCGTTCTACAGATGGTCAGGCTCACAACGTACAGCTGATGCTCACAGCCTCTCCTCTGATGGCTGTCAACAAGGCCGACCAGCCCACCATTTCTTCAATTGTTGAGAAGAAGGGAACCAAATATGCTTGCACCGGAACCATCGAGCAGCCCATCCTGGCAAAGACTGGTGATGGTATCTGCATCGACTGGGGTTACTTCTACCTGCCCGCCATCAATGGTGATGTAGCTATTGCCTGCGAGAATGACCTGAAGAGCAACTTCACCAAGAATGGTAAGATGCCACAGAGCAAGCAGAGCGTAACAGCACAGAAAGAGAACGAGATGCCCACACTGGCATACTGCCACAACTTCGGCACCACCAAGCAAGCGTCCAGCTATGCTATCATGGGTTACGATGAGATTTGGGACATTGAATACTTCTACAAGCGCTACAAGGGCTACTGGGCTCATGAGGGCAGCGTAACGATCTTCGACATGATTGACCGTCTGAACCGTGAGTACAGCGGCATCATGAAGCGTTGCCGTCAGTTGGATAAGCAAATTTATGATGATGGTATGAAGGCTGGTAACAAGCAGTATGCAGAAATCCTCTCAGGTTCTTACCGTCACGTGATTGCCGCTCACAAGTTGTTCCGCGACGACGAGGGCAACCTGCTGTTCTTCTCTAAGGAAAACAACTCTAATGGTTGTGTGAACACCGTTGACCTCACCTATCCCGAGGCTCCGCTGTTCCTCTGCTACAACCCCGAACTGCAGAAGGGAATGATGACCAGTATCTTTGAATATAGCTACACTGGCCGTTGGACTAAGCCTTTTGCTGCTCACGATCTGGGTCAGTATCCTAAGGCCAACAAGCAGGTATATGGTGGCGACATGCCTCTGGAGGAGGCCGGCAACATGCTGACACTGGCTGCTATGCTCTGCAAACTGGACGGAAACACTGGTTACGTGAATAAGTACTGGGACATCATCACCACTTGGGCAGACTATCTCTCTGAGAACGGTCAGGATCCTTCAAACCAGCTCTGTACCGACGACTTTGCTGGTCACTGGGCTCACAATGCCAACCTCTCTGTAAAGGCAATCATGGGTGTTGCTGCCTATGCCGAGATGGCTCGTATGAAGGGTCTCGACGATGTAGCAGACAAATACATGGCTCGTGCCAAGGAGATGGCAACCATCTGGGAGCGTGACGCTCGCGAGGGCGACCACTACCGTCTGGCCTTCGACCGCAAGAACACTTGGAGTCAGAAGTACAATATGGTATGGGACAAGCTGTGGAACCTGAACCTCTTCCCCAACGGTGCTATGGAGCGCGACATGAAGTACTATCTCACCAAGCAGAACAAGTACGGACTTCCTCTGGATATTCGTCGTGACTACACCAAGAGCGACTGGATTATGTGGACCGCAGCCATGGCTAAGGACAACAAGACCTTCCTGAAGTTTGTGGATCCCCTCTACAAATACATCAACGAAACAGAAAGCCGCGTACCTATCAGTGACTGGCACGACACTAAGTCAGGTCTGATGACTGGCTTCAAGGCACGTTCTGTAATCGGTGGTTACTGGATGAAGGTTCTGGCCGACAAGTTGCAAGAACAATAACCTAAACAACTATAAAACATGATTAAAACTATTTTAAACTCAAGGAGCAAATGCCTATTTGGCATGCTCCTTTTGTGCCTTTCCGCTTGCATGGTCTCATGCAACGATGACGACAATGAGGATGCCAACATCCCATTTGACAGTTCAAAGGCTGTAACCATTACCGACTTTACGCCGAAAGAAGGTGGTGTGAGCCAGAAGATGCTCATCTTTGGTGAGAACTTTGGTGTTGACACCGCTTTGGTGAAAGTAACCATTGGTGGTAAGAATGCGGTGGTTGTCAACGTGAAGCCTACTGTGATTTACTGTTTCGTACCCGCAGGTGCACTTGGTGGCGACATCAATGTGACCATCGGTAACGAAGAGACTGGCTATCAGAGCGCAGTAGCATCAGAGAAGTTCAACTACGAACGCAAGATGGTGCTGAGCACACTGACCGGTTCACGTAATGAGTCTGGTGACGACCCCTGGAACCCTGGTTCTGTAGGCATCGCCGTTCCCTTCTCTGAGGCAACCGGTTTCCGCGATGACGCCTTCATGAAGTGGGACCCCCTCTACCCTGAGCGTCTCTACATTATTTACGACAATGGTGGCCCTGGCATCCAGATGCTGGACATGAACAAGAAGACCGTGCAGCTGGTTATGTCAAAGGCCGCTTGTTTCCAAGACAAGCGTCTGCGCACCATCGACTTTGCCGACGACCCCTACACAGGCGAGAAGGCCAAGTACATGATTGTATCTACCGACCGCGACGACAATGGTCAGCAGTCAACCAGCGTATGGATTGTGACTCGCAACTACGACGGTACATTCAACAACAGTTCTCCTCGTCAGGTACTGGCTGCCTACAAGCAGTGTAACGGTGCATCAATCCACCCCCGCAATGGCGAGCTCTACTTCAACAGTTATGAGAGTGGTCAGGTTTACCGTCTGGACATGAAACGTTATTTCGAGACCCAGCAGCCCGACTACGAAGGCGATCCCTGGAAGCCCTCTTTGGCCGACGGCGCTTTTGAGAAGATTTTCAGCATTCAGGACAATGGCTGGGAATTCCAGATTGACATTCACCCCTCAGGTAAATATGCTTATATCGTAGTCATCAACCACCACTACATTCTGCGTTCTGACTACAACGAAGAGACCAAATGCTTCTCGGCTCCTTATGTATTCGCTGGCGACATGAACAACGCTGGCTGGGTTGAAGGTGTAGGTGCCAATGCACGAATGAATCGTCCTTACCAGGGCTGCTTCGTCAAGAACCCCGAATATGTAGCTGAAGGCCGTGACGATGTTTACGACTTCTACTTCTGCGACAACCAGAACCACTGTGTTCGCTATCTGACACCAGAAGGTCTGGTACGTACCTTTGCCGGTCGTGGTACTTCTTCTATCACCGACAACAACATGTGGGGTACTGAAGATGGTGACCTGCGTGAAGTTGCTCGTTTCCGCGACCCGACAGGTATTGCATACAATGAGGAGACAAACACCTTCTATATTCTGGATACCGTAGGCCATAAGGTCCGCATGATTTCCATGGAAGGCGAAGAATAGTGATAACCAATAATAATAAGGAGACCTAACAATTATGAAAAAGTACATTGCATTACTATTGATATCACTCTGCACTTCCATGAGTGCTTTGGCACAAAAGGACATCGAGGTATCTGGTCATGTCGTTGACGGAGACGGTGAACCCTTGATTGGTGCCAACGTAGTGGTAAAGGATGTGAAAGGCCTCGGTGTCATCACAGACATTGACGGTTTCTACAAAATAAAAGTGAAGGAGTACCAGACACTGGTATTCTCATACATTGGTTTCGGTACCAAGGAAGTGATGGTCAAGGGCGACACTAAGACCATCAACGTGAAGATGGTAGAAGAGCGCATCAATGCCGTTGACGAAGTCGTTGTCACCGGTATGGGTACGCAGAAGAAACTGACCGTAACAGGTGCTGTGACCAATGTGAACATGGATGATCTGAAGCACTTCAGCTCATCAAACCTCTCTAACACACTGGCAGGTAACGTGCCAGGTATCATTGCCATGCAGACCTCTGGTCAGCCTGGACGTAACACTTCTGAGTTCTGGATTCGTGGTATCTCTACCTTCGGTGCCGGTGCCAAGGCCTATATCCTGGTAGATGGTTTCGAGCGCGACAACATCAACGACTTGAACATCGAGGATATTGAGTCTTTCTCTGTATTGAAAGATGCTTCTGCTACAGCCATCTACGGTTCAAAAGGTGCTAACGGTGTTATTCTGATCACCACCAAGCACGGTAAGGCAGGTAAGATTCAGGTGAACGGTAAGGTGGAGACATCTTACAACACACGTACCAAGACACCTGAGTTTGTTGACGGTATCACCTATGCCAACCTGGTAAACGAGGCTCGTCTGACCCGCAACCAGCCCCGCTACTATCAGCCCGAGGAAATCGACATCATCCGTACAGGCATCGACCCCGACCTCTATCCTAATGTAGACTGGATGGATCTGCTGCTGAAGGATGGCGCTTGGAGCAATCGCGCCAATGTCAACCTGAGTGGTGGTGGTAACACTTCTCGTTACTATGCTTCTGTATCTTTCGTTAACGATGAGGGTATGTACAAGACCGACAAGACCCTGAAGGACAAGTACGACACCAATGCCAACTACAAGCGTTGGAACTATCGTTTGAATGTGGATATCGACATCACCCCAACGACCTTGCTGAAGCTGGGTATCTCTGGCGACCTGTCAAAGCGTAACAGCCCAGGTATGCTGAGAACACGTTCGAAGGAAGATATCGAAGACAGCCAGAACCAGATGGACGTTTGGGTAAACGATGACGATATCTGGGGACAGTTGTTCGGTTACAACCCCCTTCTCTCTCCTATTGTATATAGCAATGGCTACATGCCTATGATCAACATTGGTCGTGGCAACTCAGCCATGATCAACCCATGGGTATCTGCAACGCAGTCTGGTTACAATGAGAACTGGAGCAACAACTTGCAGAGCAACGTCACTCTGGAACAGGATCTGAAGTTCATCACTCCTGGTCTGAAGTTCACCGGACGTTTCGGTTTCGATACCTACAACAGCAACTGGATCAGCCACCAGCAGGCTCCTGCCCTCTACTCGGCATTCCCACGTAACACACAGACTGGCGAGATCACCTACGACCGTGTATTCGATCAGAGCGATATGAAGCAGAGCTCAGGCAGCGACGGTTCTCGTCGTGAGTTCATCGACCTGCTGTTGCACTGGGACCGTAAGTTTGCCAAGGTTCACAATGTAGGTGCTAACCTGAAATACACGCAGGACTCTTACATCCAGACTCAGAATATCGGTGACGACATCAAGAACAGTATTGCCAAAAAGAACATGGCTTTGGCTGGTCAGGTGACCTATAACTACAACAACCGCTACTTTGCCGACTTCAACTTCGGTTACAACGGTTCCGAGAACTTTGCTGACAACCACCGCTTCGGTTTCTTCCCCGCCTGGTCATTGGCATGGAATATCGGTGAGGAGAAGCTCGTACAGGAAACCTGCCCATGGATCAACATGTTGAAGATTCGCTTCTCTCATGGTAAGGTCGGTAACGACAACCTGGGCAACGAGCGTTTCCCCTACCTCTATACTCTGGGCAACACCGACGCTGGTTGGAACTGGGGCAACGGCCACGTCAATGGTATTCACTACACCCAGGTAGCTTCTCCCAACGTCACATGGGAAGTTGCTAAGAAGAACGACCTCGGTCTTGACATCGTGGTATGGAACAACCGTTTCTCTCTGACCGTCGATTACTTCCACGAGAAGCGTACCGGCATCTACATGGCACGTAACTACCTGCCTTGGAGCACAGGTCTTGAGAGTTCACCTCGCGCCAACGTTGGTGCTGTGAAGTCAGAAGGTTTCGATGGTAACTTCAAGTACGAGGAGACCTTTGGCGAGGTTCGTCTGACTGCACGTGGTAACATCACCTATAGTAAGAACACCATTCTCGACCACGACGTTGAAAACAACGTTTATCCCTATCAGTACACACGTGGCTATCGTGTTGACCAGGTTCGCGGTCTGATTGCAGAAGGTCTGTTCAAAGACTACGACGACATTCGCAACAGTCCTCGTCAGGACTTCGGTCAGGTACAGCCTGGTGACATCAAGTATAAGGACGTCAACGGTGACGGTGTCATCAACGACGGTGACGTAGTTGCCATCGGTGCAACCCGCACACCTAACCTGATCTACGGTCTCGGTCTGTCTGTGATGTACAAGAACTTCGACATCAACCTGCACTTCCAGGGCGCCGGCAAGTCAACTTTCCTGATTAACGGTATGTGTGTGTATGCATTCAGCAACAACAACTACGGTCAGATTTTCAAAGGCATGCTGGACAACCGTTATGTCGATGCACAGACTGCAGCACAGCTGGGTATCCCTGCCAACGAGGATCCTAATGCAGACTATCCCCGTCTGACCTATGGTAATAACAATAACAACAACCGTGCTTCTAGCTTCTGGCTGCGCGACGGTCGCTACCTGCGTCTGAAGAACGTTGACCTTGGCTACACACTGCCAAAGACACTGGTCAACAAAGCTCACCTGAACCAGGTTCGTTTCTTCCTGCAGGCCACCAACCTGCTCACCTTCTCAAAGTTCAAGACTTGGGATCCAGAAATGGCAAGCTCAACAGGACAGAACTATCCCATCACAAAAGCTGTGACATTGGGTGTACAAGTTAATCTTTAATACAGACTTAGAAAGAATTAAAGACGATGAAAAAGATATTTGCAACATGTATCATGTCATTAGCTAGCGCAAGTGTGCTACTGACAAGTTGTGCCGACGAGCTGGATTCGGATAAGTATTTTGAGGACCGTAAGACACTGGAGACGGTCTTCACCAGCAGACAGCAGTCGGAAGAATGGCTGGCTTACGCCTATTCATTCATGACAAACGAGCTTGCCGACGTCATCGGTAAAGGCAATGGTCACTATCATTGTTTTGCTGACGACATGTACTACGGCGACCGTGACCCACAGTATGGAGACGATGGCGAGTACCGCCACACCTACAATGCCTTCAAACTGGGCGAATATGATGAAGACACTGGTTATTGGGCTTGGGAGAAAGCCTATAAAGGTATTTTCCAGGCATCAGTATTCATCCACAACATCGACAAGAACCCACAGATGACCGAAGAGGAGCGCATCGACCGCAAGGGTCAGGCACGTTTTGCACGTGCTTACTACTACTGGCTGTTGCTCCGCAAATATGGTCCTGTGCCCATCATGCCCGATGATGGTGTCGACTATACTCAGAACTACGAGGCCGTTTCTATTCCTCGCAGCACCTATGAAGAGTGCGCCGTATATATTGCAACGGAGATGGAACAGGCTGCCAAGGAGATTCAGTATTGGAAGCGTGACCCCCTGAACATCGTTCGTCCTACCAAGGGTGCCTGTCTCGCTGCACGTGCTTTAGCCTACGTCTATGCAGCCAGCCCTCTGGCCAACGGACAGCTGAAAAACGGCAAGCATGATCCTGCTGTCAAGGATGACATTGCCAAGCTGTTGACCAACTTCGACGGTACTCATCTGCTCAGCCTTGAGTACGACGAGTCTAAATGGGCACGCGCAGCTGCCGCTTGTCGCGACCTGATGGAATGCGAAGCAGGCTACGAGCTTTACCACGCTCCTTATAACACGGTTGCCACCTTCGACCGCGATGCAACCATTGATCCCCCTGCAGACGGCAATTTCTCTACCAAGAACTGGCCAGAAGGTTGGGCCGACATCGACCCCTACCTGAGCTATCGTCAGATTTTCGACGGTGAGGTTGGTATGGCCGACAATCCTGAGCTGATCTTCACGCGTGGTTACAACATGTGCGACGATATCAACAACTCTATCACTTCGCTGGTGGCTCACCAATTGCCATCATCACTGAATGGTTGGAATGCTCACGGCATGACCCAGAAGATGGTTGATGCCTACTACATGAATGATGGCAGCGATGTCCCAGGTAAGGATAGCGAGATGAATGGCGGTAATGGTTCTGAACGCGTACAGGGTTGGACCACTGCCAAGAACTACCGTCAGTATCCTCCTCTGGCTCCCAACGTATCACTTCAGTACGCTAACCGCGAGCCCCGTTTCTATGCATCTGTAGCATTCAATGGTTCTAAGTGGTGGGACACCAACCCCAGCCACACCACCAGCGGTACTTACAGTGCAGTCTTCTACTATCGTGGCGGTGACAATGGTTACACCAACTCTACTCGTTACCTGCGCACAGGTATCGGTATCAAGAAATGGGTGAACCCACACGACTATCGTTCAACCAATGGCGACTACGATCATATCCAGAGAAAGTACGAGACAGCCATTCGCTACGCCGACATCCTGTTGATGTATGCTGAATGTCTGAACGAGCTGACTCAGAGCTACACCATCGACTCATGGGATGGTTCTAAGCAGTACACGATCTCGCGCGATGTGTCTGAAATCAAACGTGGTATCCAGCCCGTACGCATCCGTGCCGGTGTGCCCGACTATACCGCTGCTGAATATGCCGATCGCGATGTGCTCCGCGAGAAGATTAAGCGTGAGCGTATGATTGAGCTGATGGGTGAAGGCAAGCGCTACTACGACCTGCGTCGCTGGATGGACGCACAGGTTGAGGAGTCAAAGATCATCTACGGTTGCAACATCATGATGACGGCAGCCCAGAAGGACGACTTCCAGAAGATTGTGCCCATCACCAGTCTGCCGACCACCTTCTCAGAGAAAATGTATTTCTGGCCCATTCGCAAAGCAGAGTTGAAGCGCAACTATAAGCTCACTCAGAATCCTGGATGGCAGTATTATGACTAAGAACAGAAAACTATAGAATTATGAAAACAATAATGAAGTCATTTATATATGGCATGGTCGCTGCTTCAATGCTGACGGTGACCACCTCATGCAACGATGAGTGGGAAGACGAGCAGTACGAACAGTACATCAGCTTCCGTGCACCACTCAACGACCAGGGCATCACAGCCGTCTATGTGCCTTTCACCAGAAAGAACAGCGATGGTAAGGCAAAGTACGGCTCAGGTATCTCTAACTACGAGCTGCCCGTGATTGTCAGCGGTTCTACCCACAACAGTGCCACCCGTGTGGTCAACTTCCAGCACGACCCTGACACGCTGAATGCACTGAACTGGGCTCGTTTCGCTACCCGCGAGGAGTTGTATTATAAGGACATGAACCCCTACTGTGAATTTCCCAGCACCCTGACCATCCCCAAGGGTCAGGACGTAGGTCTTCTGAACATCAAGATTGACTTCAACAATCTTGACCTGGTTGACAAGTGGATCTTCCCTATCACTGTAGCTGAGGGTGATGGTTACACACCTAATCCCCGTAAGAACTACAAGAAGGCCATGCTCCGCATCTTCCCCTTCAACGACTACTCTGGAGACTACAGTGCTACCAGTCTGACAATCGCTGTCAAGGGCGACCAGAACTCAACAGGTCTGACCTGGCTGCGCACCTACGTCGTTAACGACAACACCGTGTTCTTCTATGCCGGTCGTTTCGACGAGAGCAACCCACAGCGTGGCAAGTATAAGATCTACGCACAGTTCAACGGTGGCAAATCGGGCACCATTAAGATGTGGTCAGACAATCCCGAGATGAACCTTGTGGTCAATAAGGAAGCTTCATACCGCATGGTTGAGAGCGAAGACCAGACCTATCCATATCTTCGCTATCGCAATGTCATCATCAACAATATCGATTACTCGTTTGATGACTACACATCACTTAGCGGTTCTAAGTTCTCTTATACCGTCAGTGGTACGCTCACCTTGCAGCGCACTATCAATACTCAAATTCCTGACGAAGATCAAGCTATACAATGGTAAACAATTCTTTTAAACACTCTATCAGCGTTCTGCTGCTGTGCCTGACCACCTGGTCGGCACAGGCAGCAGAACCTGTTGATTATGTAAGTACCCTCGTTGGTACACAGTCAAAAATTTCACTATCAACAGGAAACACCTACCCCGCCATCGCCATGCCATGGGGCATGAACTTCTGGATGCCCCAAACAGGAAAGATGGGCGACGGATGGGCTTATACCTATGACGCAGAAAAAATTCGTGGACTGAAGCAGACCCACCAACCCTCACCATGGATCAACGACTATGGTCAGTTTGCTATTATGCCGACCACACGCACCGTGTTCAACGAGAATGAGCGCGCATCGTGGTTCTCTCATAAGGCCGAGGTTGCTCGTCCATATTATTATAAAGTCTATTTGGCCGACCATGACGTAACGGCCGAGATGACCCCTACAGAACGTGCTGTGGTGATGCGTTTCACCTATCCTGAGACCAGCGAAGCACGCATCGTGGTCGATGCCTTCGACAATGGTTCGTTTGTAAAGGTATCAGGCAACAAAATTATTGGCTACACCACCAAGAACAGCGGTGGTGTTCCCGCCAACTTCAAGAACTATTTCGTCATTGAGTGCGACCGTCCTTTCAGTTTTGTGAAGACCGTTGACAACGGTAAGATGACCGATAAGACAGAGGTAGAGACCAAGCATGCCGGTGCCGTCGTAGGTTTCGAGACCAAGCGTGGCGACCAAGTGACGCTGCGTGTGGCCTCATCGTTCATCAGCGAAGAGCAGGCCATCAGAAATCTTGGCGAAGTGAAAGGCAAATCGTTTGAGACCGTTTGCCAGCAAGGCAAGAACCGCTGGAACGAAGTGCTGGGCCGTGTTGAGGTGAAGGACGACAATATTGATCACCTGCGCACATTCTATAGCTGTCTGTATCGTGCAGTTCTCTTCCCTCGTATGTTCTTTGAGAAGGGTGCTAACGGCGAGATTGTGCACTACAGCCCCTACAATGGCGAGGTGAAGCCCGGTTATATGTTTACCGACACTGGTTTCTGGGACACTTTCCGCTCGCTGTTCCCGCTATTGAACCTCCTTTATCCTGAAATGAACCAGCAGATGCAAGCAGGTCTGGTCAACACCTACCTCGAGAGTGGATTTCTGCCCGAATGGGCAAGTCCTGGCCATCGCGGTTGCATGGTGGGCAACAACTCTGCCTCTATCGTTGCCGATGCTTACCTGAAAGGTCTGCGCGGTTACGACATCGAGACCCTTTGGAAAGCTGTCGTACACGGTGCTAATGCCGTACACCCACAGGTATCATCAACGGGCCGTCTTGGTTTCGAGCAGTATAACAAGCTGGGCTATGTGCCCTACAACACCGGTATCCGTGAGAGCGTGGCCCGCACATTGGAGTATGCTTATGACGACTGGTGCATCTACCAGTTAGGACTGTCGCTGGGCAAGTCAAAGAAAGAATTGAAGCCTTTCCGCGAACATGCCATGAACTATCAGAAAGTGTTCGACAAAGAATCTAAGCTGATGCGTGGTCGCAATGCCGACGGCACTTTCCAGTCACCCTTCAACCCTCTGAAATGGGGCGATGCCTTCACCGAAGGCAATGCTTGGCACTACACTTGGTCGGTATTCCACGATCCTCAAGGACTTATCAACCTGATGGGTGGCAAGAGCGACTTCGTACAGATGCTCGATTCAGTATTCAGTGTGCCCCCCCTGTTCGACGACAGTTACTATGGTGGCGTCATCCACGAGATTCGCGAGATGCAGATTATGAACATGGGTAACTATGCTCATGGCAACCAGCCCATTCAGCACATGATTTATCTCTACGACTGGGCATCGCAGCCTTGGAAGACTCAATACTGGATTCGCGAAGCCATGGACCATCTCTATACGGCTGCCCCCGACGGCTACTGCGGTGACGAGGACAATGGCCAGACATCTGCCTGGTATGTCTTCTCAGCCATGGGTTTCTATCCTGTTTGTCCAGGTTCCAACCAGTATGCGCTGGGCACCCCCTACTTCGACAAGATGACCTTGCACCTGCCAGACCATAAGACCTTGGAGATTCAGGCCAACAACAACAGTGCTGAGGCGCGCTACATCGGTGGCATGACCTTCAATGGCCAGACATACGACAAGAACTATCTGGAGCACAAAGACCTGTTGCAGGGTGGTCGCATCGAATTCACCATGCAGACCACGCCCAACCGCCAGCGCGGTGTCAGTGAGTCTGCAGTCCCCTATTCATTCTCTAAGACCAACACGAAATGAATAAGATAATTGCTTTATTCCTACTTACGTTAGGCATCAACGCATCAAGTTTTGCACAGTCAGAAATGGCTGTGCAGAACTTAAAGCGTGCGATGCTGATTCTCGATGCCACCATGGAGCGTTCGTTCCGCGGCACCGACACCAACTTGTATATGGCAGACGTCTGCGACACTGAGAGCGACGAGGTTAGCGGTCCTTCCGATGTGTGGCCATATACAGCGGCTATTGAGGCGCACTGCTCTGTGCTCGAAGCATTGAAGACGTTAAAGGACGCTGAACCAGAGCTTTATACGACGCATTTCGATAAGTACGCCAAGCAGTTGGATGTACTGATTGACAACTTGACCTACTACAGAGGTTCCTACAAGCTGTTTTCCTATGCCAGCAGTCGCTCATGGAGTGTCTATGCCGTACCTCGTGCCAGCGAGCGCAACAAGGCCAACGTGACTGGCGACAACCTGAAGTTCAACGTTTACGATGACCAGATGTGGATTGCCCGCGAGCTGATCCGGGCCTATCTGTTGACCGGCAAAGAGAGTTATCTGGAAGAAGCCACCCACCTCACAGACTATGTGCTAGATGGTTGGGACTGCTGGCGTGACAGCAATGGCGAGGAGTATGGCGGCATCACATGGGGCCCCGGCTACAACTCAAAGCACGCCTGCTCAAACGGCCCCATCATCCAGCCATTAGTATGGTTGCATCACATCTATGCAACCCCCGAAGAGAAAGCCAATTGTAATTACTATTACAGAGACAAAGACAACGAGCTGGCAACCGCATTGGTTAAGCGTTCCGATCTTTATCTCGACTTTGCCAAGAAGATTTATGCTTGGCAAAAGAAAAATCTGCTCAATGAAGACACGGGAGTTTATTGGGACATGCTTGGTGCCGATGGTACCCTGAAGTATGTTGACTCAGGCCTCAAGAAGCGCCGTGCCCACGTTGACAATGGTCCCCATGTAGGCAATGCCTTCACCTATAACACAGGAACCATGCTGGCAGGTGCCGTAGAACTGCTAAAAGCCACCAATTCCACAGAATATAGCAATGATGTGAAGGACCTTGCCACCAAGAGTTTTCAGAACTTTGCCCGCCCCAAGCGTGTCAGTGGCAAGACCTACTACCAATGGCCTACCGACGACAATGCCCTGCAAGGCTTCAATGCTTGGTTCGACAACGTGCTGATGCGCGCCTATGTCGATGCTGACGTGACTGGTCTAAGTACCGAATCCAACCGTTCGTTGGAAAGTTTTCAGGCCAACCTGGACTATGCCTTCGAGCACTTCAACCGTCACAACATGCTCCCCATCAACTTGCTGAGTGGTTGGGGCGACAGCAGCAAGACCAAAGGATTCCATCAGGCTTCGTTTGCTGCCGAATATGCTATGCTGGCAGTATGGCAGCACCGCAAGGCGCAAGCAACTTCCGTCCTCAAGGCTGACTATCATCAACTGATGGACGACAAAGCCTACACGATGGATGGCAGAGCCATCAGCAACAGCGTGGACACACTGCCAAGCGGTCTTTACATCTGGAAAGGCCAGAAGCTACTGGTAAAGCGATGAAACATCATATTTACAACTAACAATAAAAACCTTCAGGATATGATTAAACTAAGAACCGCAATGACAGCAACGTGCATGTTGCTGACTGTTGCATCGGCTCAGTCACAGACCGCCGACGATTTTGTTCCGTATCAGGAAACTGCGTTGCGACTGCCATCAGTTCCTTTGTTTACAAACGACCCTTACTTCTCCTTATGGTCGCCCTTCGATCGTTTGAACGACGGCACCACCCGTCACTGGAGCGACGCAGAGAAAGCGATGGATGGCATTCTGCGCGTTGACGGCAAGTCATACCGTTTCATGGGTCAGCAACGCGAATATGTGCTGGCTGCCATTGCACCGATGACCAAGGCCGACAAGGGCTGGACCGGTAAAGTGTCTTACGACAAGCAGGATGGCACCACATGGGCAGCGACCTCTTTCGACGATTCCAGCTGGAAGACTCAGGAGTCTGCATGGGGCACACCAGGAGAATATCCTCATGTGCGCAACAACTGGACCAGCGAGAACTCCGACATCTACGTACGTCGCACCGTATCGCTTACAGCCGACGACCTGCAGAAAGAACTGTGGATCCAGTTCTCTCACGACGACGTCTTCGAATTATATATAAATGGTACACGCGTGATACAGACTGGCGAGACCTGGATCCAGGGCGAGCTTCACAAGCTGAGCGCCACCGAGAAGGCCCTGTTGCACGAAGGCAACAACATGATTGCTGCCCACTGCCACAACACCAAAGGCGGAGCCTATATCGACTTCGGTCTGTTTGAGAACGTGAAGAAGAGCAACGACACAACCATCAAGGCCACCCAGAAGCGTTGCCATGTGTTGGCAACCAGTACCTACTACACCTTCACTTGTGGTCCAGTAGAGCTCGACCTGGTCTTCACGGCGCCAATGGTCATGGACGACCTCGACCTGATTTCCGTACCCATCAACTACCTGAGCTATCAGGTACGTGCCACCGACGACAAGACCCACGATGTGCAGTTCTACTTTGCCACCTCGCCACAGCTCACTGTGAACGAGAGCAGCCAAGAGACAACCTCAAGCATTGTCACCGAAAACGGCATCCAGTATATCAAGTCAGGCTCTGTCGCCCAGAATATTCTCGGACGTGTCGGCGACCTCATCACCATTGACTGGGGCTATCTGTATATCCCTGCCATCAATGGTCAGATAAGTGTTGCCGATGGGCTGAACATGGAGAGCAACTTCATCCAGAACGGACAGTTGCTGCCCTACGACGGCACTCAGAACAGCACCGACCAAGCTTCTATGCCTGCACTTGCCTACATGAAAGACTTAGGCAGCGTCAAGACTGCCAGCAGCTATATGATGATTGGTTACGACGAGATTAAAGACATGCGCTACATGGATGTCGATTATCCCGGCTACTGGGCCCGCAATGGCAAGACCATCTTCCAGGCTTTCGAGGAGATGAACCAGAACTACGCCAGCATCATGAATCGCTGCAAGGCTCAAGATAAAACTATCTACGACGACGGATTGGCAGCCGGTAATGTCAAGTATGCCGAACTGTTGTCTGGTTCCTACCGTCATGTACTGGCAGCCCACAAGCTGTTCCAGGACAACAAGGGCCAACTGCTGTATTTCTCGAAAGAGAACAACTCTAACGGTTGTGTGAACACCGTTGACCTCACCTACCCCGAGGCACCTCTGTTCCTCTGCTACAACACAGACCTGCAGAAAGGCATGATTCGTTCTATCTTGGATTATTGCCGCAGCAGCCGCTGGGGCTTCAGCCAATTTGCAGCCCACGACCTCGGAACCTATCCTCACGCCAACGGACAGGTTTACTCCATCACACGTCCTGACGCTGGTGGTGGCTTCGCTGGCAACATGCCTATTGAGGAGAGCGGTAACATTCTGACCCTCGTTGCAGCCATCTGCCGTATCGACGGCAATGCCAATTGGCTGAGCCGAGCAGACATCCTCACACTGCGCCAGTGGGCCAACTACCTGCGCGACAACGGACAAGACCCCTCTAACCAGTTGTGTACCGACGACTTTGCCGGCCACTGGGCTCACAATGCCAACCTCTCCCTGAAAGCCATCTTCGGTGTGGCCGCCTACGCTGAGATTGCACGCATATATGGTTTCAAGGAGAGCGACTGGAAGCCTTACGAAGAGAAGGCTCGCCAGATGGCAAAGATCTGGGAAGTTGACGCCCGCGATGGCGACCACTATAAGCTGGCCTTCGACCGTAGCAACACATGGAGCATCAAGTACAACCTGGTGTGGGATAAGCTGTGGGGCCTGAACATGTTCTCGCCCGACGTCATGCGCCGCGAGATCAAGTACTACCTGACCAAGCAGAACACCTACGGTCTGCCACTCGACAGTCGTGAGGCATACACCAAGAGCGACTGGGTGATGTGGGCAGCGCCAATGGCTCCCGACACTGAGACCTTCCTGCAGTTTGCCGACCGCGTCTATAAGTATGCCAACGAGACTCCGACCCGCTGGCCGCTCAGCGACTGGTACTGGACCAACGGCAACGGTTCTGCTCGTGGCTTCCGCGCCCGTTCCGTGATCGGTGGTCACTGGATGAAGGTGCTCATGGATAAGATTGCTCCCAAGCCCACCGTGCAGACAGAATGGAAACCCGTTGAAGGCGGTCTGCAGTCTGTCTTCACTAAAGACGTGAAAGCCGACAACCCACTGCCCGAGTATCCACGTCCTCAGTTTGAGCGCAAGGAATGGCAAAACCTGAATGGTCTGTGGGACTATGCCATCACCAAGACCAATGCCAGCCAGCCCGAGAACTTCGAAGGAAAAATCCTGGTTCCCTACCCCATTGAGTCGAGTCTTTCGGGTGTGAAGCGCCAGTTGGATGCCGACGAGGCCCTGTGGTATAAGCGCGAGTTCACCATTCCGGCAGAATGGAACGGCAAGAACATCCGTCTGAACTTCGGTGCTGTTGACTATAATGCAGCCATCTATCTGAACGGCAAGCGTATCGGCACCCACAACGGTGGTTTCACCAACTTCTCTTTCGACATCACCGCTGCGCTGCAAGAAGGCACCAACACCCTCGTGGTGAAAGTGCTTGATCCCACCGACATCAGCAAGCAGCCCGTGGGCAAACAGCGCATCAACAGCGAGTCAACCACCATCTGGTACACCCCCTGCTCTGGCATCTGGCAGACCGTATGGTTGGAACCCGTGAACCAGAAGTATGTGTACAATATGAAATGTACGCCCGATGTTGACAACAGCCGTTTCAATCTGAACATCACACTGAACAAACCCAGCGAGAGCGATCAGGTGAAAGTGTTGCTGAAGAATGGCAACACCATCATCAGCGAGCAGACCGTGAATGCCTCTGCGACTGTCGATTGTCAGCTGGACGCACAGTCATGCAAGCTATGGACGCCCTATCACCCCAACCTCTACGACCTGGAGATTATCTACCTGAGCAACGGTCAGGAGGTTGACCACGTGAAGAGTTATGCCGCCCTGCGCAAGATTTCCTATGGCAAGGATGCCAACGGCTACTGGCGACTGATGCTCAACAATGAGCCACTGTTCCACCTTGGCCCTCTCGACCAAGGCTATTGGCCCGACGGCATCTACACCGCACCTACCGACGAGGCTCTGGTCTATGACATCAAAAAGACCAAAGAGTGGGGTTTCAACATGATTCGTAAGCACATGAAGGTTGAGCCCGCCCGCTGGTACTACCACTGCGACCGCCTCGGTCTGATGGTATGGCAGGACATGCCCTCTACCTTCGGTGGCAACGAGGGATGGGTACAGCGCGAGTGGTACAATGGCGACGGCAGCATCTCAACCGCCGTTGAGAGCGTCTTCAAGAACGAGTGGAAGGCCATCATCAACCAGTGCTACAACTATCCTTGCATCGTGGTGTGGACACCGTTCAACGAGAGCTGGGGTCAGTTCAAGACCAAGGCCATCTGCGACTACACCCGCGAGCTGGATGGCAGCCGTGTTATCAACCCCGCCTCTGGTGGTAACCACCACAAGGGCGCCGGCGATATGGTTGACCTTCACTGCTACGTAGATCCCGTGATCGACTTCAACGACCCTGAAAAGCCGTTGGTGCTGGGAGAATATGGTGGTCTGGGCCTCAACGTCGAAGGCCACCGCTGGTACGAGAAGTTTGCCACCACCTATAATGACAACGGCACCATCGAAGGCGTCACCGATCGCTACGAGCACTATGCCGACATCATTACCCGTCTGGGCCAGGGCACCACGTTCAATGGCGACAAGGCTTGCTTTGCTGCAGCCGTCTATACACAAACCACCGACGTAGAGACCGAAGTCAACGGACTGATGACTTACGACCGTGCGGTGATTAAGGTTGTTGAGGACCGCGTCAAGGCTGCCAACCAGAAGATGATCAACACCAACTCATCGCCTGCCGGCATCACTGCGCCCCATGCTGCTGTCTCTGCACAAGACACCATCTACAACAGCCTGGGCATGAAGGTCAATAGCCCCGTAGCTGGCCTGAACGTGTTGCGCCGTGCCAACGGACAGACCTATAAATTTATGCATAAATAAATGTGTCTGGCGCCGAAAAGTCGCACATTTAAACACTTTTAATAGAAATTGCTTGCAAGTTTGCGAATTGTTTCGTTAATTTGCAAGCAATTTTTTAATACAACTAACTATGAACAGAATTAAAGAATCTCTGATCCTGGCTGTCGGTATCATCGTGCTGGGATTATGCATCAAGTCGGGCATCAACACATTTGCCAACAAAGACCGCAAGGTCACCGTGAAAGGACTGGCCGAACGCGAGGTGAATGCCGACAAGGTAACGTGGAGCATCTCGACCAAGGAGACGGGCAACGATCTGCCTGCCCTCTATGAGCGCATCAACGTGCAGACCGACAAGATCAAAGCTTTCCTCAAGGCCAACGGCATCAGCGAACAGGAGATAACGGTCAACGCTCCCTCCGTGACCGATCTGGAGGCTCGCGAATGGGGCGACAACCAAAAGAACTTCCGCTATATCATCAACACCACCGTCACCGTAGCCACCAACAAGGTGAAGGAGGTGAACCAGACCATCTACAAGCAGGGCGAACTGCTGAAGCAGGGCGTGGCGATAGACAGCAGCTACCCCAACTACGAGTATGCTTCGTTCCAGCAGATGAAACCCGAGATGATGGCCGAGGCTATCAAGAACGCACAGAAGACCGCCGAGCAGTTTGCTGACGCCAGCAATGCCGAACTAGGCAACATCCAGACGGCCGGACAGGGACAGTTCGAGATTGAAGACCGCGACCAGAACACGCCATACATTAAGAAATTGCGCGTGGTGACCACCATCACCTACTCGCTCGAAGATTGATTCATTTATCAAGAAGAAAATACAAGTACAAAGAAATGAAGAAACTATTATTTGCTTGCGCAGCATTATTGATGCTCTGCGCCTGTGGCAAACGAGAATATATGGCCTACGAAGGTCTGTCGCTCGACATGCCCACCTCTCAGTTTGTCGATTCCATGAAAGCCCGCGGTCTAGTCATCGACACGGCCAACACCGATGGCGTGGTCATCAGCTTGGTGAAGCCCGGCTCTAAGGCCTACAACCTGTCTATCCAGAACAACAACGACACCATTCTGGTCATCCAGGAAACCTTCAGTGCCACCACCAACGACAGCACTCGACAGCTGTGGCAGCAGAAACGCGACCAATATGCTGAGCTCTACGGCATGCCCGACTACAAGAGCAAGGGCGAGGATCGCAAAGAGGCCGTCTGGAAGGGCGACAAGGGTCAGCTGGTCATCAGCCTGGCCAACACCTACACGCCAACCCTGACAGTCTATTTCGATACAAGACTGGAAGAGCGCTAACAAAACAGAGCGCGTGTTATAACACCAAAAGCCCCGCACTGGAGTCTATCACAGTGCGGGGCTTTACTATTTACAATTTCAGAATAATTATTATTCGTAGCGAGTAAATATGCATATAAGAGCACCTTTATTTGTTAAAATTGCACTACAATAGTGCAATTTTTATATGATTTCTGCACTACTTTAGTGCAATTATACTATATTTGCAGTGAAATAATAAAGAAATAACGCTTATGGACATCACGCTCATTGAATTTATGGAAGGCCAGTTGAAGCAAACCACTTCAACCTTTCACCGCTATATGTTTGACCAAATTAGCTGGGATTCGAGGATGTTTGGACTTGTTGGACCACGTGGTATAGGTAAATCCACAATGATTCTGCAGTATATCAAGGAGCACAGGAATTCAAGAAACATACTGTATATAAGTGCAGACCACTTATATTTTTCATCGCACAATCTCGTTGACACTGTGGATGAGTTTATTAAAGAAGGTGGCGAGCAAATATTTATAGACGAGATACATAAGTATGAAAACTGGTCGCGCGAGTTAAAACAGATATACGATTCACATCCAGATGTAAAGATCGGCTTCACAGGTTCATCGGTACTCGATATATATAAAGGCTTTTCTGACTTAAGCCGCAGAGCACCAATCTTTATGATGCAAGGCCTATCGTTCAGAGAGTATCTTAAACTGTTTCACAACATAGACGCTTCTATTTATACATTAGAAGACGTCTTAGCGTTGAAGGCAGTTGTGGCCGATGTCAATCATCCGCTTCCATTGTTCCGCGACTATCTGAAGAGGGGCTATTATCCCTTCTCCAGTGATTCAGACTTTGAGTTGAAACTTCGTCAAGTTATCAACCAAACGATGGAGGTTGACATACCGCAATTTGCCAACATGACTGCCTCTACAGGTAGAAAGCTGAAGAAACTTTTATCTGTTATTGCCCAAAGTGTGCCTTTCAAACCAGTCATGGATTCATTATCGACAGTAGTTGGTGTGAGCCGAAATATATTACCAGACTATTTCCTTTATATAGAACAGGCTGGTATGATTGGCCAGCTGCGTGATAACACTGGTGGCATCAGAGGAATTGGAAAAGTCGAGAAAGTATATCTAGACAACCCTAACATCGCATACCTATTAGGAGGACCGACCACTGATATTGGCAACATCCGCGAAACATTCTTCTACAACCAGATGCGTATCGTTTCAGATGTCATCAGTTCACGCATCAGCGACTTTGAGATAGATGGAAAGACATTTGAGGTAGGCGGAAAGAATAAGGGTAAGAAACAAATAACCACTGCCAAAGAAGGCTATATTGTGAAAGACGATATTGAATTCGGCTCAGGCAACATTATCCCCCTTTGGGCCTTCGGGTTGATGTATTAATGTAAAAATGGAATAACGATTGAAGATTTGTCCATCGTCCCTCCCTTATCAAAATTGCACTACAATAGTGCAATTTTGATATGATTTCTGCACTACTTTAGTGCAATTATACTATATTTGCACCCAACAAGCTCACCCCGATTCCCATAGAACAGCGCGCTCAGAGTGAGCCTTTATATTATTCTTACAGCAACATTTCCCGGTTTTTACTTGTTTGTTTTGCAAATTAATCTTATCTTTGCCGAAGTAGTATAAACAAAGATGGATTATGATATTTTTTAACCAGTTCCACAAGGAAGTAACGGAGCGCAAGATGCGGAAAATAGCCGCATCGCAGCAATCGCCAATGAGCTCATACGACTTTGCGCAGTACATGAAACGCAACTTGGAACTAGCCAAGCAGATGTAAACCGTTTTGAGGTAGAGCAACGTGCAGCTGCTTACTCTTTCTATGGTTTTGCAGGTTTCGATGGCCGTACAGTTCAACCAGTTATCGCGCAACCAAGAATTGCAAGTGCTCATCCTGCTACCCAAATAATGATTGACACCTATATGGCAGCACTCGGATTTGAGAAGACGTCTACAGAAGGACGTTTCAAGAACGCCACATACGAGGTATGGGATCTTCTTCCTCGCAATGTCCTTGTAGATTCCGAAGAATAGCTATGGGTCATTTAAAATATTGAAGACAATGAAGCAAAACATTAGAAAAACAGTATTATTATCACTATTTTTAATATTCACATTTAGTTCATATTCTCAGACTATACTCATTTCATCGAAATATAAAATAGAAAGGACTTGCTTAGAGAAAAATGCGGATATGATAGAGAGATTTTCTTATCATCTGCAAGACGATTATAATAATTATATTCAACAAAAAATAGATAATCAGCTTGAAAAATTATCTGTCGATAATGGTGTATTCATTTCTCACAACTCAGAGAAAATGTATGTCAAACGCATTTTAGATATTATTGATAAAGAGCTATCAAACAAAGAAAAAAAAAGATTATATAAAAATCATCGTTTAATATTTGTCATTTTATCAATAGATACAAAAGGGAATATCATTTTGGTGGAATTATCAAGCTATGGTTTAATGGAAAAAGACATATCATCTAAACGAATGTTCAATATATTACATCAAATAAAAAAAATGACGATAAATGATATTAGACCCTTTCATAATAATGGCTATATTAATTTTACGGTCGTAAGGAGGTTTAAATAGAGTTTAGTTAATTTGAAGAACTTTCTTTGCAAGAAAGATTCACAATAAAATATAGAATAAGATGAATCAAAACATTAAACGTGCAGGCATCTTATCGCTATTTTACGTTTCCGCGGTGGCGACTTTTGGTCAGACAAGTTTTACAATGACCAAAGATAAGGGAAATTATTATATCAATACTGTGGTTAATGGTCATGATAGCGTGCGGATATTTGTTGAATCTGGAATACCCAAAAGGACAGGATGTCTCCCTCCCTCGGGAGGGTCCGGAGCGTTCTTGGTCGGGATAGGAACGGTTTCGCACTGTCATAGTTCTGCTTTCGTCTTGTTATAGTTTCGCTTTTGCGTTGTAATAGCTTTACTTTTGATGTCCGCCCAGCCCCTAGATGTGGCGCATCCAGCCCCTGGAACGGGTCGTTTTAGCCCCTGGATGCGGTTGTTCTAAGGGCTGGATGTAGAGCATTCAGGGACTAGACCTGAAATGATAGCTTCGGTTTTAGACTTTAGAAACGCCTCTACTAGACTTTAGAATACGTGCTTTTAGACTTTAAAACGACCCTCTCTAGACTCTGGAAATGCCAATTCAATACTCTGGGAGCATCGCGAAACCTACGCAATTGCAACTGAGCTGAACCATCCCCTCCGAAGAGAGAGAGGAAAGTCTATAATAAAGAACAAAAAAGGAAATCCCCGATTGGATTTCCTTTTTTTGTTTGTGCGCCTGACAGGACTCGAACCTGCACGTCGCGAGACACTAGATCCTAAGTCTAGCGCGTCTACCAATTCCGCCACAGGCGCATATTGTTGCGATAGCGGATGCAAAAGTACTATTTTTTACTGAAATAGCCAAATAATTCTGGCGAAAAAATAAAGCCTGGCATGGCAAGACTCCGATGATATCGGCATGCTTGGCAATACCAGGCTCTTATCAAGGTTTCAGTTATTAACAACTTTTTTAATAGCCCAAAGGGCCTGCGACCATCCGTCGGTCCTTACTTACCAAAGCAAGGCAAAGCCTTCTCTTTGACCAAGTACTCGCCAATCTGAACGGCGTTGAGGGCTGCGCCCTTGCGAATCTGGTCGCCACTGAGCCAGAAGGTGAGTCCATTCTCGTCGGCCAGGTCTTTGCGCACACGACCTACGAAGACGTCGTCCTTGCCGGCTGTCTCCAGCGGCATGGGATAGGTCAATGTGGCGGGATCGTCTACCAGCGTGCAGCCGGGAGCTGCTGCGATGGCTTTCTGGGCATCCTCGACAGAGATGGGTGCCTCGGTCTCGATCCACACCGACTCAGAGTGAGAGCGCAGCGAGCTGACGCGCACACACATGGCCGAGCACTTGGCATCGGTATGCATAATCTTGCGTGTCTCGTTGTACATCTTCATCTCTTCCTTGGTATAGCCGTTGGGCTGGAACACGTCGATCTGGGGAATCACGTTGTATGCCAGCTGGTGGGGGAATTTCTTGATGGTCTTCACCTCGCCAGTCTCCACAATCTCTTTGTACTGCTGCTGCAGTTCGGCCATAGCAGCGGCACCGGCACCACTGGCGCTCTGGTAAGAGCTGACGTGGATGCGCTTGATGTGCGACAGCTGCTCCAGTGGCTGCAGCACGACGACCATCATGATGGTGGTACAGTTGGGGTTGGCAATGATGCCACGAGGGCGCTTCAGCGCATCCTCAGCATTGCACTCGGGCACTACCAAGGGCACATCGTCGTCCATGCGGAAAGCGCTCGAGTTGTCGATCATCACGCAGCCATAGCGGGTGATGTCTTCTGCAAACTCTTTTGAGGTGCCAGCACCTGCCGATGTGAAGGCGATATCAATATCCTTGAAATCGTCGCCATGCTTCAGCAGTTTCACTTCGATATCCTTACCACGGAACTTATATGTGCGACCAGCCGAACGCTCGGAGCCAAACAATACCAATTCATCCATGGGGAAGTTTCTCTCATCGAGCAGTCTCAGGAACTCCTGTCCCACTGCTCCACTTGCACCTACAATAGCTACTTTCATCTTGCTTAATTTTTATAATGGTTTACGTAATTGGCTGCAAAGTTACGAATAAACATACAAAATGCAAAAGAATACGTGGTTTTTTTTTCATTATCTAATTCAAGTATCAGTGTTTCAAGATGGGAAAAAGAATATATTTCCAATATAAATGCATTAATTTTTAGCGAAGACAAGCATATATAGACAAGTAATTATGAGTAAAGGGTGAAAAAAAGCCCCGCAAACGATTTAGATTTAAGCAAAAGTTCGTATCTTTGCACATGAAATGTTACCATTAGCCTCATATTTCCCCATTGCCGACCCCACGTTGATTTTCTTTGTGGTGCTGCTTATTGTGCTGTTTGCGCCTATCATCATGGGTAAATTGCGCATCCCGCACATCATCGGCATGGTGCTGGCAGGCATTTTGATAGGTCCTTACGGGCTCAATGTCCTGGAGCGCGACGAGTCGTTCGAGCTGTTTGGGCGCGTAGGCATCTTCTATATCATGTTTCTTGCCGGTCTGGAAATGGACCTGGAGAGCGTGAAGAAGAACACCAAGCGCTTCATCACCTTTGGACTGCTGACATGCGTCATACCGCTGATGCTCACCTACCTGATGTCGATGACACTGCTGGGCTACAACGGCAAGGCATCGTTTCTGCTGGGTTGCATCATGGCATCCAACACGCTGATAGCCTACCCCATCATTGGGCGCTACGGTCTGCAGCGCAACTCGAGCGTGATGCTCAGCGTGGGCTCGTCGATGATATCGCTGTTTCTGTCGCTGGTCATGCTGGCTGCGCTGGTGGGCACGTTCGACGAGAACAGTGGCGTGGTGTTCTGGTTGTTTTTTGCAGTAAAACTGGCAGTCTATATGGCCGGCTGCATCTACCTGATACCGCGACTGACGCGCTACTTCCTGCGCCGCTATAGCGACCGCGTGATGCAGTACATCTTCATCATGGCGGTGATGTTTCTCAGTGCAGCACTATCCAGTCTGATCGGTTTAGAAGGTATCTTCGGTGCCTTCTTCTCGGGTTTGATACTCAACAGATACATCCCCCACGTATCGCCGCTGATGAACCGCATCGAGTTCATTGGCAACGCACTGTTCATCCCCTACTTTCTGATTGGTGTGGGCATGCTCATTGACCTACACTCTGTGCTCGACAGCGCTCAGGTGATAGGCATCGTGCTGCTCATCGCCTTCTTTGGCACGTTTGGAAAAGCACTGGCCGCCTATACCTCGGCCATCATCTTCCGTCTGCCCAAGGCCGAGGGCCACATGATGTTCGGACTGACATCGGCCCATGCTGCTGGCGCCATCGCCATGACCATGGTGGGCATGCGCATCGAAGTGGCTCCGGGGGTGATGCTGGTAAACAACGAGATGCTGAACGGCGTGGTGATGATGATACTGGTCACCTGCATCGTCTCGACACTGATGACCGACAAGGCCGCCAAGGAAATTATCTTCCGCGAGAAGCTGAACCTGGACATAGACCACAAGCCGCAGCACGACGACGAGAAGATACTGGTCTGCGTGAAATACCCCGACATTGCGCCACAGCTGGTCTATCTGTCGCTGCTGATGCGCAACGAGAAGCTGAGCCGCGGACTAGTGGCACTGAACGTGGTGTACGACGGACAGAACAGTGCTGTGGAGCGCGAACAGGGACTGCGACTGCTGGAACAGCTGGAGCGACAGGCCAGCGCCTCGGAGGTGATGATGCAGACGCAGGTCCGACTGGCCACCAACATTGCCAACGGCATCAAACATGCCTTCCGCGAGTTTGGATGCTCAGAGATTGTGATGGGCATGCACGTGCATACGGAGGTGTCGCCTAAGTTCTGGGGTGAGTTCATCCAGAGTCTCTACAATGGTCTGAACCGACAAATCGTGCTGACACGTTTCGAACAGCCACTGAGCACGCTGCGACGCATACAGGTGGCCGTGCCCTCACGCGCAGAGTTCGAGCCGGGCTTCCACCGCTGGCTGGAGCGCGTGTGCCGACTGGCCGGACAACTGGACTGCCGCATTCAGTTCCACGGACGCCAGGAGTCGTTGTCGCTCATAGCGCAATATATTAATAATGTGCATCCGCACGTGCGCGGAGAATACACCCCCATGGGCCACTGGAACGAGTTGCCCAAGCTGGCTGCCGACATTGGCAAGGACCAGTTGTTCATCGTCATCACAGCCCGTAAGGGTACTATCAGTTATAAAAATGCCTTAGAGCGATTGCCCGATGAGCTGACGAAATACTTTGCCGGCACCAACCTCATGATCATCTTCCCCGACCAGTATGGCGACACGAAGGATGACTCCATGAGCTTCACCGAGGCACAACACTACGAGGAGAACAGCATCTATGACATCGTCTCGCGCTGGATTCACTCGGCGAAAAAAGCACCAAAAGACAATGATTAAATTAAGAAATATCACCAAGAGCTTTGGTTCACTACAAGTGCTGAAAGGCATCGACCTCGACATTGCGAAAGGCGAGGTGGTGAGCATTGTGGGCCCCAGCGGTGCCGGTAAGACCACGCTGCTGCAAATCATGGGCACACTGGACCGCCCCGACAGTGGCACGGTGTGCGTGGACAACATAGACACCACCACACTCAGCCAGAAACAGCTGTCAGACTTCCGCAATCGCCATCTGGGATTCGTATTCCAGTTTCACCAGCTGCTGCCCGAGTTCACAGCTCTTGAGAACATCATGATACCGGCCTACATTGCTGGTCGCTCAAACAAAGAAGCAAAGGAACGCGCCCTGGAACTGCTGCAGTTCATGGGACTCTCTGAGCGTGCCGGTCATAAGCCTGCAGAACTGTCGGGCGGCGAGAAGCAGCGCGTGGCCGTGGCTCGTGCGCTGGTCAATAACCCAGCGGTGATCCTGGCCGACGAGCCCAGCGGTTCGCTCGACTCAAAGAACAAGGCCGAGCTGCACCAGCTGTTCTTCGACCTGCGCGACAAGTTCGGACAGACGTTTGTCATCGTGACCCACGACGAGGAGCTGGCCACACTGACCGATCGCACCATCCACATGAAAGACGGACTTCTTGCACCCATCCAGCAGCCCGCTGACCCAACAGACCCCTTCACGACAACAGCCATATGATACAACTTGGAAACTACAACACACTGAAAATTGTGAAGCGCGTGGACTTCGGCCTCTATCTGGACGGAGGTGACGAGGGCGAAATATTGTTGCCCAAAAGCTACGTGACACCACAGATGCGCATCGGTGATGAAATCAAGGTGTTTGTCTATCTGGACCAGGAAGAGCGCACCGTGGCCACCACCGAGACACCACTGGCCATCGTTGGCGAGTTTGCCTATCTTGAGGTGGCATGGATCAACAAGTATGGCGCTTTCATGAAATGGGGACTGCAGAAAGACCTGTTCTGCCCTTTCCGCGAACAGAAACAGCGCATGGAGGTGGGCAAACACTACATCGTCTATGTGAAAGAAGACGAAGAGAGCCACCGGCTGATGGCTACTGCCAAGGTTGATAAGTACATCAGTCAGGCAGCAACCAAGTCTCATGGAGACGAGACAACGGCAACAGCTGGCAAAGGCGCCCTACTGAAGCATGGCGACACCTGCGACTGCCTCATCTGGCAAAAGACCGACCTGGGCTTCAAGTGCATTATCAACAACAAGTATCAGGGACTGATTTTCGAGAATCAGGTGTTCCAGCCACTGCACACCGGCGACCGACTGACTGCCTACATAGACCACGTGCGTCAGGACGGCAAGATAGACATCACACTGCAACCTACCGGCCGCCAGCACACACTGGAGTTTGCCGAGGTGTTGTTGCGCTATCTATATGAGAACAACGGGCACTGCGACCTGTCGGACAACAGTCCGGCGGAACTCATCAGCGACCGCTTTAAAGTATCGAAGAAAGCTTTTAAGAAGGCTGTCGGCGATCTCTACCGCCGCCGTCTTATAACAATATCTAATGATGGGATATCATTAGCTTAACAATCGATTTTAAGGTTTATGGTTAATAGAGCTACCACCGTCCGTGAGGATAGTGGTATTATTTTAATAATTAACAAAAAAGAAAAGCCACCAGAGAATCATCTCCGATGGCTTTTCATCATTCATTCAAAGAGGCGGCCTTCGTTTAGAAGATACGACCTACGATACGCAGGCTCATCATGGGGCACACCTTGACTTTACTCAGAATCTCTACGGCCTTACTGCCTTCGCCAGAGAGGTCAGACGACTGCAACTGTTCGTCGCCGTTGGCACCATGCAGATAAACCTCTGGACTGCCCCAGAACTGTACACCCAGGTCGAAGTTGCAAGTCACACGGCTATGGCGGGGAACCGCACGACCAAAGCCCACACCTACATACGGGCGGAAATTCTTCACCTTGATGCTGGCCTCCAAGTTTCCATTGGCATCAGGCTCCAGGAAGTAGTCGCCCATGTCGAAACCAATCTTATCCAACTTGCCACCATTCATCGCACGGAGGTCGGCCAACTTAGTTGGGTCCTGACTATCTTGATTCCATTTGGTAACCCCCATCAGATCGCCCTCGTTCTTGTTATACACCTTGATAATCTTATCGGCACCGAAATAGGCACCCAGGGTGACGCGGAAGCTGCTGAGCTGAAAGGGATAGACATCCACCAGCACATGGGCAGTACCCATATCAAGTTTGCCTTCTACGGTAATCTCGTCAGGAATCTGATACTCCTGAAATCTAGGATTATTCTTCACTGCGGTGTTCATATCGCCGAAATCGGTGTCAAAATCCACGTCCATCTTCAGCTTCGGCAGGAAGTTATAGCCGGCACGAAGGGCCAAAAAGCGTGTTGCCGGTGTGGCAAGTTCAACGCTCAAACCATTCATGACACCAATGCCGACACCAACGCCCAGATGGTTGAACACGTTAGGAAGCAGACTGTTTCCATCGTTATCCGCCACTTGAACCGTCTGTTGTGCAGCAGATGGTTGTAGATCCTGCGCAGAGGTCTGCGCCACATTCTGTGCTGTGGCCTGCATAGCACCCAGCACCATCGTTCCGATGACCAATAGTTTTCTCATATTCAATACGTTTTTCATTTGGTGTTAATAACTTTCTGACTGCAAAAATAAACTATTTCTACAATATTGCCAAAACAAAACTGATTTTTTTACGACGCCAAACCTGACGTCGTTATCCACTCAACTAAACTATTTCAAAAAAAGTTCAAGTTGTTCTTCTTCCTGCTGAAACTCATGAGGTCTGAAACCATGACTGGCACCAGGAATGACATGCAGGCGGGTGCCTTTGCGATAAAGCTGCTGGGCACGACGTGAGTCTTCCATAGACACAATGCGGTCTTGGTCGCCCTGAACAATGAGTACCGGACCTCGATACATGCCAATGATGTCAAGAGGGTGCATGTCGTGTATTTCTTCAAAGAAGCGACGTCCCATCTTGACGCCCCACAGTTCGGTGACCTCCTGAATGGCATCGAGTTGTGGATAGCGCTGACGCCAGTTGTCGGGAATGCACAAGGCAGGATAGACCAGCACCAGTTGACTCACCTGCCCTTTCAGTTTGGCAGCAGTCAGTGCAGAAACCAGTCCGCCCTGACTCTCGCCAACAAGAACGATGTGACGATGTCCCTGACTGCGGAAATACTTCACAATGGCACAGAGATCGCTGACCTCATCGAGGATGGACATGTTGAGGGTATTGTTGTCGGAACGACTGCGCACCGACCCACATGGAAAGTCGAACGTATAACACTGATAACCTTTGCGGCCCATCACGTCGAAATAATGGCGACCATAATCGAAAGAGCCATTAAAGCCATGGGCGATGATAGCTATGGGTGCTTTCTTTCCTGTGGCAGCAGGCGTGAAGAGCTCGCCAAAGATGTGGCGGCTGCCATTGTCAATCCATAACTCCTGCACGCTGCCATTGGCTACGGTGCTTACTTGTCCCGACTGTGCCATGACGGCAAATGGTGTCAGGAACAGAATGATTAGTGTAAGTAGTTTCTTCATTGTAGTTTTTATAAAGATTGAGCCCACAAGAAGGTGGGCTCAATGAGTTATTGTTTTGCCTCAAGTGTCTGACTGATGTTCTGTTCGCGATGACAGATGCGAACTTCAACGCCAAACTTCTGATGAATATGTTCAGCCAAATGCTGAGCACTATAAACGCTTCGATGCTGGCCACCAGTGCACCCGAAAGAGAACATCAGCGAAGTGAAACCACGTTGGATATAGCGCTCTACATGTGCATCGGCCAGTTTATAGACACTCTCCAAGAATGTCAGTATCTCGCCATCGTCTTCGAGGAAACGAATCACTGGCTCGTCAAGACCAGTCAGTTGCTTATAGGGTTCATAGCGACCGGGGTTGTGGGTCGATCGACAGTCGAAGACATAGCCACCGCCATTGCCACTCTCATCTTCTGGAATACCCTTTCGATAAGAGAAGCTGAAGACTTTCACCACCAAGGGACCCTTTCCATCATACTTCGAGAACGTGGCAGGACCATCTTTGGGATGCGCCTTATAAGGGTTGTTGTCGGTGGTCTTATAGCCATCGGAACGAGCTGCGGTCACCTCTATACGCTGGAAGCGCGGCAACTCTGTGAGTTTACGTAACAGCGAAATAAGATAAGGATATTGGAAATCGGCCGTCTGCAACAACTCGCGCAGATTTTGTATGGCAGGAGGAATACTGTCAATGAAATGCTGTTTACGCTCGAAGTAGCCACGGAAGCCATAGGCACCCAGCACCTGAAGGGTGCGGAAGAACACAAAGAGCTGCAAACGACTGGCGAAGATATCCCGTTTTGGCATCTCGATAAACTGCTGGGCTGCCTCGTAATAGTCATCGAGAAGCTCAGCACGCAGCTTGTCGGGATATCTGGCAGAAGCCTGCCATAAGAAAGAAGCCAAATCATAATAGAAGGGGCCACGACGACCGCCTTGGAAATCAATAAAGAAAGGTTTTCCATCTGTCAACATGACATTGCGCGCTTGGAAGTCACGATAGAGGAAGCTGTCGCACCTCTCTGCGGTGAGGTCTTTGGCCAACAGACGGAAGTCTGCCTCAAGCTTGAGTTCATGGAAGTCGAGCTCGGTGGCTTTCAGGAAGCAATACTTAAAATAGTTGAGATCGAAGAGCACGCCCTCGATATTAAACTCTGGCTGTGGATAACAGTTGGAGAAGTCTAACTCACGTGCGCCACGAAACTGTACATTAGGCAGTTCACGGATTGTGGCTTTCAACAGTTCCTGCTCTTTCAACGTATAACGACCGCCTGCTTCACGACCGCCACGAATGGCATCGAAGAGAGACACCGTGCCTAAGTCTGTCTGCAGATAGCGCAACTCGTCTTCACTGACAGCCAACACCTGCGGAACAGGCAATTGGCGCTTGGAGAAATGACGAGCCAAATAGATAAAGGCATGGTTCTCATCCCGGCTAGTGCCTATGCAGCCCACAACACTTTCGCCTTCACCATCCGTCATTCGGTAATAAATACGGTTGCTACCTGCCACTGGCAATTGCTGGGTGACGGCAGGTTCCTCGCCCCGCCACTGCTTATATAGTTCTAATAGTTGATGCATTCTATTTATTTCATGATTTATGCGACAAAGGTAATGGTTTTATTTGATTCTTGCAAAACAAAGATGATAAAAAAAGCTAGCTGTCTCACGACAACTAGCTCCAAAAACAAACTACTTAAAAACTAATCTACTAAAACAAATCAAAAAAATATCTTTTGTGATGCAAAAGTACTAACATTATTTCTTACAACCAAACTTTTTGATATAAAAAACTTTAGTTTTTGACATAAATCAAGGCGAAAGAGAAGTCAAGAACTTTTCCTTCGCCTTTTGTAAAGTTGAGTTAGCAAAAACGCGTTACTTTCTCATTCCTATGGACTTACATCATGCCGCCCATTCCAGGAGCGCCCCCCATTGGCATGGCAGGCTCCTTCTCGGGCTTGTCGCAGATGAGGCACTCGGTGGTCAAGAACATACCTGCGATAGAAGCGGCATTCTCAAGAGCTACACGAGAAACCTTAGCAGGGTCGATGACACCTGCAGCACGCATATCCTCGTACTTGTCAAGACGGGCATTGTAACCGAAGTCACCTTTACCCTCACGCACCTTCTGAACAACAACTGCACCCTCGCCGCCTGCATTGGTTACGATCTGACGCAGAGGCTCCTCAATGGCACGTTTGATGATGTTAATACCAGTCTGCTCATCGGCATTGTCGCCCTGCAGATCAGCCAATACATCGAGTGCACGAATGTAAGTGGTACCACCACCGGCAACGACACCCTCTTCGATAGCTGCGCGTGTAGCACAGAGTGCATCGTCAACACGATCCTTCTTCTCCTTCATCTCTACCTCGCTATTAGCACCTACGTAGAGGACAGCTACGCCACCTGACAGCTTGGCCAGACGCTCTTGCAGCTTCTCTTTATCGTAAGAAGATGTGGTGTTCTCGATTTCTGCCTTAATCTGGTTGATACGATCCTTGATAGCCTGAGAGTCACCAGCACCATTAACAATGGTTGTATTGTCCTTCGTAACGGTCAGTTTCTCACAGGTACCCAGCATTTCGAGTGTAGCCTGCTCCAGTTTCAAGCCCTTTTCCTCGCTGATAACAGTACCGCCAGTCAGAACGGCAATATCCTCGAGCATAGCCTTACGACGATCGCCAAAGCCTGGAGCCTTCACTGCACAGATCTTAAGACCACCGCGCAGACGGTTGACAACCAGTGTGGTCAGAGCCTCAGAGTCAACATCCTCAGCAATAATCAGCAAGGGACGACCACTCTCTGCAGCAGGCTGCAGGATAGGCAGGAACTCCTTGATGTTAGAAATCTTCTTATCATAGATAAGGATATAAGGATTCTCCATTGCACACTCCATCTTCTCACTGTCAGTAACGAAGTAAGCTGACAGATAGCCACGATCGAACTGCATTCCCTCTACGACTCCAATATGGGTATCACGGCTCTTGCTTTCCTCGATGGTGATGACACCATCCTTAGATACCTTGCGCATAGCCTCGGCCAGCAGTTCGCCAATCTCCTTGTCATTGTTGGCAGAAACAGTGGCAACCTGCTCAATCTTATCATAGTTGTCACCAACCTGCTCAGCGTTCTTTGCAATGAAATCTGTGACGCACTTCACAGCTTTATCAATACCACGCTTCAGGTCCATGGGGTTAGCGCCAGCGGTCACGTTCTTCAGTCCCTCGCTAACGATAGCCTGTGCCAAGATAGTAGCGGTTGTTGTGCCATCACCTGCATCGTCGCCAGTCTTTGAAGCGACACTCTTTACAAGCTGTGCACCAGTGTTCTCGAAATGATCCTCGAGCTCAATTTCCTTTGCTACAGACACACCATCCTTAGTAATCTGAGGTGCACCGAACTTTTTCTCGATAACCACATTGCGGCCCTTAGGACCGAGGGTTACCTTTACTGCATTTGCCAACTGGTCAATGCCCTGCTTCATTGCATCACGGGCGTCCATATTGAATTTAATTTCCTTTGCCATTTTCTTTTTTCTTTTTGTCGAGATATCGATATTTTGAGGTATCGGTATTTCGAGATTTTGTGATTAATCCTTCTTTATTTCTCAATAACAGCGAGTACATCGCTTTGGCGCATCATCAGGAATTTCTCTCCGTCGAGTTCGATTTCCGTTCCACTATATTTTCCATAGAGAACTTCGTCGCCTTCTTTCAGAATCATTTCTTCATCCTTTGTGCCCTTACCTACGGCCTTAACAATACCACGAAGGGGCTTCTCTTTTGCTGTGTCAGGAATAATAATTCCACCGATTTTCTCTTCAGCCGGTGCAGGCAATACGAGCACGCGGTCTGCTAATGGTTTAATGTTCATAACTAATATGTTTTAATTTTGAATAGTATTGTTGTTCTGCCAGAATAGTAGCGAAAAGCGTGCCAAAATGACTTTACTGACAATTTGGCACGCTTTATTTTATAAATTAAGGTACAAGAGATTAGTAGTAACAACTACTTTCGTTCCAACAGATCTACCTCTACGATGCGCAATTCCACTTTTACATTTTCCGTCTTCACTCTATCAAACTCGTTGGCATGACCGCCCGCAAGTTCCTTCACGCTGCCAAACTTAGCAGTGTTCTGCGCTGGAGCCACCATACGAATGGTCAACTCACGCGATGCCTCCGGTGCATCTATGCAGATATGAGCATAGCCCAATGTGGCATCGGTTAATCCTTCCCACACTTTCTTCTTGCCGGCATAGACTTCCAGCGGATAACACTTCTGACGCCAACCAGACAGTTTGATGGCAATCTCATCGATCGTTCTCTTTTTGTCCAACTGATAGGTAATCCAAGCATTCCGTTGCTCGCCATCGCTACGCCACTCACTCAGTTCGTTATCATCGTAGCTGTTGACTGCCGACTGCATATTTGAGCCCGTTTTCGCCCCGACAATCACCGCACTTGTTTTCACTTCGCGATAAGATGCAGTTGCTGGCGTCTCGCCACGCGACAACAATGGGCGCAGTGACGACTGAGGCATCTCTTGACAGTCGGACTGATGCGTCTTCATGGTCAGATACGCCGGACGCACCCCATCTGCCCAAACAGACAAGTCAAAATGGCCGGCATTAGAAGTTGAACGGACCAATACACGGTTGACACCACACTCCACAGGCAGCGACATACGCCCCACGTAATTATCCTCAGGACGCTGGCTCGCTATTCCCCCGATCCATTTCGCTTCGCCCCACAGGTGGAAGTGCATCATTCTATTATCCAACGGGCAACGGCGTCCTTGTCTATCGACCACCTCGACCTGTATGAGTGCCATGTCTGCACCATCAGCTTTCATGCCTTCAGGATTTTCAATCGCCGTCAACTTCAACTGATAGGGCTCGCCTGCAGTCTCTATCTGAAACGAAGAGCCATCGCTACCGCGAGCTTCCAACACGCCCGGTTCGAATGCAACGTCCTTGAAAGTAAAGAGCCACTGATAAGAACGTTGTCCCTTGCCGATGGACTTGCCATTGACAAAGAGTTCCACCTCGTCTGCCGTTGATACGACATAAACATCCTTCCGGGTCTGTTCTGGATAGTTCCAATGGCCGATGATGTATGTTCGCGGATGTTCTGGAGATACCCATCCATCCCACATCACCTGATGAACAAAGAAGGCATCTTTCGGAATGCGCATCGCATCGACCACGCCACTGGTGCGATAGTTAGACTCGCCACGATGGTGCGTATTGGTATCAGAAAACACAATCTTCACGCCACCACTGCTCACACGCCTTCCCGTACCTGGTCTTTCAAGCCAATACTCATGCCAACGTTCCACCATGCCACGAGCAAAAGCATCCATATTATGATTATATTCAAGAGCCGGTGCTCCACGATATAAGGGTCCATCACCCTCTTGATGATAGGGATAGCTGTACGCATCCCAGTATTTTCGGAGTCCTTCATCACGATTATACTCCATGGCCCACATAGGATGTTTGGCACTTTTGTTGATATAGAGCATCTCACCGCCATATTCAGCCTCATCAATGTCGAGCATCTCGCGACTGCCAATGGCGCGACCTCCATGAGGGTCATACTCATTGCGAAGAGCCTTCAACTCAAGCATGTGCTCGCGACTGACAGACTCATTGCCACCTTCATAGAACACCACACTGGGGTTATTCCTATTATATATAATGGCATCACGCATCAGTTGAACACGTTGCTGCCAGCGGGGGCCTTCCACATCTTTCTCTGCATCGCCGGCGGGCATAGCTTGCAGCAGTCCGACACGGTCGCACGACTCCACATCTTGCTTCCAAGGCGTCACATGCATCCAACGAACCAGATTGGCTCCCGACTCAACCATCAATGCATTAGAATAATCACTCAGCCACGCTGGCACGCCAATACCTACACCAGGCCATTCGTTCGACGTGCGTTGAGCATAGCCATGCATCATCATCACCCGATCGTTCAGCCACACTTTTCCTTCAGCGAACTTGGTCTTTCGGAAACCTGTGCGCGTGGCTACACAGTCAAGAACAGACCCATCGTCTGCCACCAGTTGTGTCTTCACGGTGTAGAGATAGCCATAGCCCCACGACCAAAAGTGCAGATTGCCTACCTCCTGAGCTATTGTGACACGCCGCCGCTCACCTGGATGCACAGTGACACGGTCGCCTTTCATCGATGCCACTTCACGCCCGTCTAAGTCAAAGACTTTTGCCACGAAGGTGAACGAACGCTGGCAACTGTCGTCATTGCTGACTTCCGACTCGGCATGAATCACGGCACGACGCTCTGCCACGTTAAAATCGGTGGCATATATATAGGTGCCAGTGGTCTTCAGATTCGAGTAGAGCGGCAATGTCTGGTAGAGCTTATCGGTGATATGCAGGAACACATTCTTGGTCAGCCCCCCATAATTGGCATTAAAATTCTTGTCGTTCCACTGGTATCGGCTGTCCAAGATGCGGTCACGATACGTCCAGCTGTTGTCGCAACGCACCGCTATCAGGTTCTGCCCCGCCCGAACGAAAGGCGTCAGGTCGAAGCCAAAAGCCATGACACCATTATCAGAAAAGCCAACATGGCGACCATTCACATAGACGTCGGCCCCTTGGCGAGCGCCCTCAAATTCGACGAACACCTTTCCACCGACTTGTTCCTGAGTCAGATGGAAGTGTTTGCGATACCAGCAGATGGTGTCTGTCAGTTGCGCGATATCTACTTTGAATGCCTCATTGCCATTGAAGGCAAAAGGCAACGTGACGCGTTGCCAGCCCGCATCATCGTATGCAGGCGAAGCAGCATCCTTGACATCGCCAACAGTCAAGCGCCAATCTGCGTTAAAGTTCAGCTTCTGACGCTCGGCAGACGCCAAAGTCACGGCCAGCACGAGCCACAGCAGGCAGAGAGAGAGTCTTTTCATCAGTCCGTCACTTTATCGCTTTTCACCATTCACCACCACATTTTTCAGCGTCAACAGCTCGACGGGGTGGTTCTCAAAGGCTTTCTTCTTGGCACCATCTTTCACATCAATATTCTCAAAAGAGAAGTTCTTGAGCAGATATTTATCAGATCCTTCCACGTTGAAGAACGTGCCACACTCCATGTTGATATTTTTAAAACTGATGTCATTACACTGCGACAGCGGCATATCGGGACGGTCTTCTTTCTGATAGAACTGCGTCCAAGGTTTCACCAACAGAAAACTACGACACTTACCCGTGAAGTCTTCCACGCGCACATACTCGTAGTGCTGCGGCGTGTCGGGGCGCATCTTCAGCCAAAGCACGTTTTGTGTGTTGTCGGTATGGCAGCGACGCATGATGACATTCCAGTCGTGGACAGACTCAGAGCCCAGTGTCATGCAGCCATGCACCGTACCATAATGGCAGTTTTCCACCAGGATATTATAGCAAGGACCATTCTCGGGCGCCTGATCGGCGAAGGTTCCCTTGCCGCCCTTCAGCACGACGGCATCGTCGTTCACGTTCATATAGCAGCCACGCACCACCACATCGTGACACACATCTATATCGATAGCATCGGTTGAAGGTCCCTTGATACCCGTTGTCGAAGAGTAGATATAGAGATCAAGGTAGCGCACGTGGTCGCAACGGTAAATATGATTTGTCCAAAAGGGCGAGTTGATGAGTCGCACATCTTGGATGGTCACATTCTTTGAGTTCGATATATAGGTAAGGCGCGGGCGCTGTGCATCCTTGTTGGTGCACTGAGGGTTCCACTGACGACGGATCCAGAACTCGTGCCAATAGTCTTGTCCGTTGCCATCGATAGTGCCTTTGCCTGCAATTGTGAATCCGTCAACGCTATCGGCATTGATCAAAGCCACGAAGTATGGACATGTCTGCCCCTCGATGCGCGTCTCGCGAATCTCAAAGTCGCGGATGCGATCTGATCCCTTCAGCACACCACCCTCTTCGACCAGCAGGTGGGTGCCCTGCTTGAAGAACAGGCTTCCTGAATAGAACGTGCCCTTTGGCACCACGATGACGCCACCGCCATTGGCAGCAGCACGGTCTATCACGGCCTGGATTTCGCGGGTTTGCACATCAGTTGTGCCCTGGCGTACACCATAGTCTGTCAGTATGTATTTCTTTCCGAGCGTCTCAACATCGACTTTTCTGGTATCTGTAAACCACGCTGCCATCGGCTCGCCATTGGGCCATAGTTCCTGAACTTGTGTTTTTTTCTTACCTACAGCAGTGACACACACCATCAGGAGTATGACTGCCAACATGATTTTCTGATTCATTGGATTCGTTTTTAAGTTATTTGTTTATAATGCTACAAAGATACGGCAAATAGCAGAAACGGCAAAAATTTCGGCACCTATTTTTATATATGACGAACTTTTTACTTGCTTTTTTGCATATAATTATGAAAATATCTGTATCTTTGCATACTGAATTATCAAAAAAAAACGCAAATATGAAACAATTTTTTAGGTACATGCTCGCAACCATTTGCGGCATCATCGCGTTACTTATTATTTGTGGCATCTTTATGATGATCTCTTTTGCATCAATGATTGCCAGCAGTTCGGCACCAACGAAAGCAAAAGAAAACTCTGTTTTCGTGTTGAAAATGGACGGAATGGTGAGCGAACGAACTGAAGGAGGCTCTCCACTCGACCAACTGTTGGGACAGGTTGACATGACCGAAATGGGACTGGACGACATTGTTGCCGCCATCAGAAAAGCGAAGAACAACGAGAATATCAAGGGTATCTACCTGGAAGGCGGCACCACCATATTTGACGCACCAGCCACCGCCCAGCAGGTTCGCGATGCACTGGCCGACTTCAAGAAGAGCGGCAAGTGGATCCTTGCCTTTGCCGACAGATATACACAGGGCTCTTACTATGTTTGCTCCGTGGCCGACAGCATCTTTATGGATCGTCAGGGCATGATAGACTTCAAAGGTTTGGGGGGCAAAAACTACTACATGACTGGTCTGTACGAGAAAATAGGCATCACCTATCAGGCCACCCGTGTGGGCAAATATAAGAGTGCAGTGGAAAGTGTCACCCGTAAGGACATGAGCGAAAACGACCGCGAACAGCGCACAGCCTATCTGCAGGGCATCTGGAAACTGTGGCTGAAGCAGATGGCTGAGAGCCGCAACGTGACACCCGACCAGCTGAACCAGTTGGCAGACGATAGCATTATGGCTTTCGCCAACATTGCCGACTACAAGGCTGCCAAACTGATTGACGATGCCATCTTCCCCGAGAAGATCAAGGAGATTGTGAAGGGAAAACTGGGACTCGGCGAGGATGACGACATCAACCAGCTGACACTCTCTGACATGACCAACCTGCAAGAGGAGAACAAGAAGGACGGTGACAAGATTGCCGTATATTATGCCTATGGCGAAATCATTGATGAAGAAGCCAGTGCCTTTGCCAGTGAGCATGCCATCGTGGGCAAAGAGACCGTTGAAGACCTGAACGAACTGGCGAAGGACGACGACGTTAAGGCCGTCGTGCTGCGCGTCAACTCGCCTGGTGGTAGCGCTATCGCCTCGGAACACATCTGGCACGCCATCAAGCAACTGAAGGAGAAGAAACCCGTGGTGGTTTCCATGGGTGGCTATGCGGCCTCGGGTGGCTACATGATCAGCGCTCCCGCCAGCTACATCTTCGCCGAACCGACAACGGTCACTGGCTCTATTGGCATCTTCGGATTGGTGCCCAACATGAGCGAGCTGGTGTCTAACAAGCTGGGAATCACATGGGATGGCGTTAGCACCAACCACTATAGCGACTACGAGACACGCCTGATATTCGACAAAAACAATGCCGACGTGATTCGCTTCATGCAGGGCTACGTGGACCGTGGTTACGACTCGTTCTTGACCATCGTTGCCGACGGACGCGGCATGACCAAGGAACAAGTAAACGAGATTGCGCAAGGACGTGTATGGATTGCCTCCGATGCTGTGGGCATCAAACTGGTGGACAAGTTGGGGTCTCTTGATGATGCCATCAAGAAGGCTGCCGAACTGGCCAAGTTGGACAAGTACTACACGGCTCCCTACCCCGGCAAGACAGACTGGTTTGAGGCTTTGCTGGAGAGTACCGACAAGAAAGGCAGCTATCTGGATGCCGAGATGCAGAAGACACTGGGCGAGCTCTATACGCCCATCATGGAGATGCGACGCGACCAGCAGCGCAACCGACTGCAGGCAAGACTGCCCTTCGTCACAGGCATTTAAACTCAACAAGAACAGAAATACTACTGTTTAAGACAACCAGAGTGGAACTTTTAACCTCGGAATAGTGCCACTTTAACAGCTGAAAAGTGGCACTATTCTTCAAGTAAACCATAGGTATGGAAGGCGACTTCATCAAAATCAACAAATGGCTACTGCCACTGGGCTGGCTTTACGGCTGCGTGGTACAGATGCGAAACTATCTCTTTGAGATGGGCATACTGAAAAGCGAGAGCTTCAGCACACCTGTCATCTCGGTGGGCAACATCACCGTGGGCGGTACTGGCAAGACACCTCATATCGAATATCTGATTAGATTGCTGGAGAAAAGTGCGAAGGTGGCGGTGCTGAGTCGTGGCTACAAGCGGACGTCGAAAGGCTTCTTGATTGCCGACGAGCATTCGACTGCTCAGGATATTGGCGACGAGCCTTACCAGATGAAGCAGAAATTCCCCGACATTACTATTGCCGTAGAGAAAAAACGGGCCAAGGGCATCAAGTTATTGCTGCAGAAAGACCCTAAACTCGACGTCATACTGCTGGACGACGCCTTCCAACATCGCTACGTGAAACCGGGCATCAACATTCTGTTGGTGGACTATCACCGACTGATCATCTACGACAAAATGTTGCCTGCAGGACGCATGCGCGAACCGCTATCGGGCAAGAACCGCGCAGACATCATCATCGTCACGAAATGCCCCAAAAGCCTGACGCCAATGGAATATCGGGTTATCACCAAGGCAATGGACTTGTTTCCCTATCAAGAGCTGTACTTCAGCACTCTGTCTTACGGCAAACTGACACCCCTATTCAAAGAAGCTGCCAACGCGCAACTGGCACAAAAGGCGGGCAATCTGACTGACCTAAAGGACCAGAACTGCTTGTTGCTGACGGGTATCGCATCGCCACAACAGATGATCGAAGACCTTAAACCCCATGCAGCATCGCTGCACCCGCTCACGTTTCCAGACCATCACAGTTTCAATCCACAAGATATAGAACGAATCAATGCTGAATTCAACAACCTGCAAGGGCCTAAATGCATCGTCACCACCGAGAAGGATGCTGCACGCATTAAACACACACAAGGCCTGAGTGAAGCCGTGAAAAGCAGTCTCTTTGTACTGCCACTCGAGATTGAATTCATGCTTGAACAAACCGATAAGTTTAACCAAAAAATTATTAACTATGTACGAAAAAATTCAAGAAACAGCATCCTGGTTAAAAGAAAGGATGACCACAAGCCCAAGAACAGCCATCATTCTGGGGACAGGCCTCGGACAATTAGCTTCAGAAATAACTGACTCTTACGAATTCCCATATAGCGAAATCCCCAACTTTCCCGTATCTACCGTAGAAGGACACTCAGGAAAACTGATCTTCGGCAAACTGGGCGGCGTGGATATCATGGCCATGCAGGGACGCTTTCACTATTATGAGGGATACACCATGAAGGAAGTGACATTCCCCGTTCGCGTGATGTACGAGCTGGGCATCAAGACACTCTTTGTCAGCAATGCCGCCGGAGGCATGAACCCGGGATTCAAAATCGGCGACCTGATGGTGATCACAGACCACATCAACTTCTTCCCTGAACATCCGCTACGCGGCAAGAACTTCCCCACCGGGCCTCGCTTCCCCGACATGCACGAGACCTACGACCCCTCGCTCATCAAGCTGGCCAGCCAGATTGCACGCGAGAAGAAGATCAGACTGCAATATGGCGTTTATATGGGGGTGCAGGGACCTACTTTCGAAACACCTGCAGAATACAAGATGTATCGCATTCTGGGCGGTGACACCGTGGGCATGTCAACAGTGCCCGAGGTCATTGTGGCTCACCATTGCGGCATCCGCACCTTCGGCATCAGCGTCGTCACTGACCTGGGAGGCTTCGATATTCCCGTAGAGGTCAGCCACGAAGAGGTGCAGGAAGCTGCCGACAAGGCACAACCTGTGATGACCGAAATCATGCGTGAGATGATTGTACGCTCTGAAAAACTGGAGCATAACGCCTCAGAAGAGTTTAATACCGATCACCCCACAGAGAACTGGAAGTAATAATCCAAAGCCCATTGTTTATGGAAATAGCAAAATTAGGAGAATTTGGTCTGATTGACAGACTGACAAAAGATTTAGAAAACAAGAACGAATCAACCAAGTACGGCGTAGGAGACGACTGCGCCGTACTTCACTACCCCGATAGCGAGGTACTGATAACCACCGACCTGCTGATGGAAGGTGTGCACTTCGACCTGACATATATCGACTTGAAACATCTGGGCTACAAGTCTGCCATGGTGAACATCAGCGATGTGTTTGCCATGAATGGCACGCCAAGACAGATCACTGTATCGCTGGCCCTCAGCAAGCGCTTCACCGTAGAGGACATGGAAGAGTTCTATGCCGGCCTGCGTCTGGCTTGCGAGAAATGGAATGTGGACATTGTTGGTGGCGACACGACCTCGTCTTACACTGGACTGGCCATCAGTATCACCTGTATTGGCGAGGCTCGCAAGGAGGATATCGTGTATCGTAACGGCGCGAAAGACACCGACTTGGTCTGCGTGAGCGGCGACTTGGGGGCTGCCTATATGGGGCTGCAACTGCTGGAACGCGAGAAGAGCGTGTACTATCAGCAGGTGGAAGAGGCCAAGAAGAAAGGCGATCAGCGTGCGTTGGAGGAGCTGGCCCACTTCTCGCCCGACTTTGCTGGAAAAGAATACCTGCTGCAACGTCAGCTTCAAACTGAGGCGCGAGGCGACATTATCCGAAAACTGCGCGAGGCTGGCGTACGTCCGACGGCCATGATGGACATCAGCGACGGTCTCTCGTCTGAGCTGATGCACATCTGCAAGCAGAGCGGTGTGGGTTGCCGCATCTACGAGAAGGAACTGCCCATCGACTATCAGACGGCTGTGATGGCCGAGGAAATGAACATGAACGTCACCACCTGTGCCCTGAATGGCGGCGAAGACTATGAGCTGTTGTTCACCGTCCCCATCGGAGACCTGGAGAAAATCAAAGAGATGGACGACGTGCGACTCATCGGTCACATCACCGATGCGAAATTCGGCCATGTACTCGTGACACGCGACAATCAGGAATTCGAGCTCAAAGCGCAAGGATGGAACCCACTATAAGTATATGTATATCGTATCCTAACTGAGCAGTTTCTTCAAAACCTGAGAACACCTTCAAGAACAGGCATCTGCTCACTACAATACGATCGGCTGTCATTTTGACAGTTCCAGTATTCATGATTCAACAAAACAGGATTATAGCCCCAAACGTGCGCAATTCAGAATAACGGCCAACTGAGTCACTATAACCACACAATAGTTGGCCTTTGCCAAGCATAGAGCGTCACTTCTGTCATGCAATAGTGGCTCTTTTGCATCGATTCTAGCCCCTGGAAAGCCCAGTTTCAGACCTTGGAATTGCGGTTTCCAGGGGCTAAAATTTGACTTTCCAGGGGCTGGAATTGAAACATCCAGGGGCTGGAATCATATCAAAAGCATAACTTTAGCATGACGAAAGCTTTAGTATAGCATCGTCATAGTGACGCAAAGAGCAGAAGAAACGACTCGTTTTGAGCAACCAGCTGAACCGACATAAAAAAGGTAACAGACGCCAATAACACCGAGAAAATTAGCAAAAATGTGTTAAAAACAGGCTTATGGAGAAAATAATCCAATAATTGTTTGGCAGGTTGCACTTTTTGTTGTACCTTTGCACCCGCAAACGAAAGGATGCAGTGATCTAAAAGAACAATGGTGCCTTAGCTCAGTTGGTAGAGCATCGGACTGAAAATCCGTGTGTCCCCGGTTCGATTCCTGGAGGTACCACTCCTCCTTTCATTTAAATCCCGCGATAGTCTTAGGACTTTAGCGGGATTTTTGTTGTTATATACCACCACGCATCAACAGGGTTAGACCAATAGTCTGACCCTGTTGATGCGTTTTTGCGGTTCACTCCATAGGGAACAGGCCGTAAAGCTTAGCATCGATCATGTCTGTCACCTGCTTGAAGTCTTCGGCCCGATCTCCAAATTTACAGTGATCTCCATCGATGACAATCAGTTGTCCCTGATAGGTCTCTATCCAATCTTCGTAGCGCTTGCTCAGGCCTTCCAGATAGTCGAGACGCATGGTTTGCTCGTATTCGCGCCCGCGCTTCTGTATCTGTGCCACCAGTGTGGGGATGCTTGAACGAATATAGATCATGAGGTCGGGCAACTTGACCAGCGACATCATCAGGTCGAAAAGATCCTTATAGTTGTTGAAGTCGCGATCACTCATCAGGCCTTGTCCATGAAGATTGGGAGCAAAGATGCAGGCATCCTCAAAGATGGTGCGATCCTGAATGATGGTGTCCTCTGACTGTGAGATCTCAACCACCTCCTTGAAGCGCTTGTTCAGAAAATAAATCTGCAGATTGAAAGACCAGCGTTTCATGTCTGCATAGAAGTCTTCCAGATACGGATTATTATCTACCGGTTCGAATCGTGGGGTCCATCCATAGCGATGGGCCAGCATTTTAGTCAATGTGGTCTTGCCACTGCCAATATTACCTGCTACTGCGATATGCATATTCTTAAATTGGGAGTTAAAGGAGATGTTGTATTGAGGGTTAAATAATGAAAGATTCTCTGCCTCACCATATATTATTGGGGCGGAAAGAGACCGAAGAGGGTGCTATCGATACGGTCGATGATCTTAGCGAAGTCTTTAGGATTGTTCTGATAATCCAGATTGTCTTTCTCGAGAACCATCACCCGCCCCTTATACATCTGGCTGATAAAATCGTCGTAACGACGATTCAAGTTCTCGAGATACTCTAACTTCATGGTTTGCTCGTAGTCGCGTCCGCGCTTTTGTATGTTGCCTACCAGATGTGGCACCGAAGCCTTGAGATAGATCATCAGATCGGGGTAATGAACCACACTCATCATCTGTTCGAACAACTCCATATAGGTTTCATAGTCGCGGTCGGAGAGATTGCCCATGGCTTTATTGTTCTGCATGAACACATAGACGCCCTCATAGATTGAACGGTCTTGAATGATGGTATGGTCTGACTTGGAGATATCTATCAAATCGCGGAAGCGCTCCTTCAAGAAGAACACCTCCATATTGAAAGACCACCGATGAATGTCGCTATAATAGTCTTCCAAATAAGGATTGTGGTCAACGGATTCGAAACGTGCCTCCCATCCATAATGATGAGCCAGCATGCGTGTGAGCGTTGACTTTCCACTACCGATATTACCTGCTACTGCAATATACATTGTTTTAGTATTACGACAGGGCAAAGGTACAAAGTTTTTTCCTAACATCCAAATGTGGACTGAAGAAAAGATGGCATCGCGCATACGTACGCATGCGAACATTATATTATTTGTTAAAACTATTGTTATATGAAAGAAAATAGCTACCTTTGCACCAAAATCTCTTGATTATGGGTATAATATTAGGTATTGATGTGGGCATCAGCACCACAAAGATAGTTGGACTGCGCGATGGAAAGCCATCGGCACCAATACGTATTACGGCTGCAGATCCTATCACCTCGCTGTATGGAGCATTTGGAAAATATCTGCACGACAACAGCCTACAACTGGAAGAGATAGACCACGTCATGCTGACAGGTGTGGGTGCTGCCTACGTAAAGAACGATGTCTATGGCGTCAAAACAAGTCGCTGCGATGAGTTTATAGCTGACGCGCTTGGCGCACGCTTCGAATCTCACATCGATCATGCCATCGTGGTGTCGATGGGTACTGGCACTTCGTTTGTGATGTGTCATGGCGACAAGATAGAACACATCGGCGGTATCGGCATTGGCGGTGGCACACTGCAAGGACTGTCGCGCATCATGCTGAACACCAGCGACATCAAACAGGTGTCGGAACTGGCCATGCAAGGCAACATCAAGCATATCAACCTGCTCATTGGCGACATATCGGCACAGCCGCTTCCCGGTCTGCCCATGGAGGCTACGGCCTCGCTTTTTGCACATGCCAAGAACGACGCCTCGCGCGAAGACATTGCATGCGGCATCATCACCATGGTACTGCAGTCAATCGGCTCGGCTGCCGTGCTGGCAGCTCAGGGCACCGACTGTCGCGACATGGTATTGATTGGGCACCTGTCGCTATTGCCACAATGCAAGGATATATTCCCAGCACTCGAGAAATTATACAATGTGCGTTTCCACATTCCGAAATACTCGCAGTTCTGCACTGCCATTGGCGCAGCACTGGCCTACGGCAAAAAGGAGATGAAATAAAAACTACTGCAAGAAACTATGAATAAGACACTGACTACAATAATAGCAATGATGATGGCTTGCAACATGCAGGCCAGCCCCGTTATGGTGGCAAAGACTGACACGTTGCAAAATGATTCTGTCGAAGTGGATACGCTAAAGACAAAGAACAAAAGTCAGAAGCATACAACAAAAAAGGAAGAAAAGAAGGAGACGGAATATGAAAAACTGATCAAGAAGGGGGGCACCGTGACCAATGGCTTGTTTGGCATGCGCCATATCGACGACAAATACTACTTCGAGGTGCCTGACTCTATCTTAGGACGCTACTTGCTGTTTGTCACACGACTCACCGCAGTGCCACAGAACTTCGGACTGTTTGCAGGCGAAGAGGTCAGTCATAGCACCGTATATTTTGAACGCCGGGACACCACACGACTGATGATGCGCCAATATGTGTTGTCGCACGTAGCTGACGACAAAGACAATATTGCCCGCACACTGGAACAATCGACCGTAGATCCCATCGTACGCTCGTTTAAAATCATTGGTCGCAACAAGGAAGAAGACAACAGTTTGATTGAGGTGACGTCGTTCCTCACGGGCGACAGCCACCTGACGAGCTTCGCAAGCGGAAACAAAGGCACGCTGAAAGTGGGCGGACAAAACAAGGATCTGACATTCATTGACACTATCAAGGTGTTCCCTACCAATATCGAGGTGGCTTCAACACGCACTTACGGTTCGAGCGCTGGACGATCGGAAGCTTCGAAAACGGGTGCCATGACCATGGCCTTCAATACGTCAATCGTATTGCTTCCAAAGGAGCCCATGCGCAAACGTCTGTGGGATGAACGTGTAGGCTACTTCGTCAACAACTACGTTCGCTTCAGCGATCAGCAACACAAGACGCAGCACGAGTCGTTCATCTCACGTTACAGGCTGGTGCCAAAGAACAAAAAGAAATACCTGAGGGGGGAGTTGACCGAACCTGAAAAACAGATTGTCTATTACATTGACCCTGCAACACCCAAGAAATGGATTCCCTATCTTATTCAAGGCATCAAGGATTGGAACGTGGCATTTGAGGCTGCTGGATTCAAAAACGCCATCACGGCAAAGGTTCTGCCAGAAAATGATCCAAACATCAGTCTGGAAGATGCACGCTATTCGGTATTGCGCTATCTGCCGTCTGAAACTGAGAATGCCTACGGACCACGCATCGTGGACCCACGCTCGGGCGAAATCATTGAGGCACACATCTGCTGGTACCACAACGTGATGAACCTGCTGACCAAGTGGTATATGACACAATGTGGTGCTGTGGACAAGCGGGCACAGACCATGCACTTTGACGACAAACTGATGGGCGAGCTGATTCGCTTTGTGAGCAGTCATGAAGTGGGTCATTCGCTTGGACTGCGCCACAACATGGGGGCATCGTTTGCCACACCTGTTGAAAAGCTGCGCGACAAGGCTTGGGTCGAAGCCAATGGACACACTGCAAGCATCATGGACTATGCACGCTTTAACTACGTGGCTCAACCAGAAGACAAAATCAGCGAAAAGGGTCTGTTCCCACGCATCAACGACTATGACAAATGGGCCATAAAATGGGGATACCAGTGGCGACCGGAATTCAAAGATGAATATGAGGAAAAAGAGCAACTGATGACGGAGACGACCCGCACGCTGAAAGGCAACCCACGACTATGGTTCGGAGGCGAAGGACGAAACGAGGATGCACGTGCGCAGACCGAGGATCTGGGCGACAACAGCGTGAAAGCATCGGAATATGGTATCAAAAACCTGAAGCGCATCATGCAGAAACTGCCTGAATGGACTCATCAGGACAACGACCAGTATGACGACCTCAGCGAGATGTATAATGCCGTACGCGACCAGTTTAACAGATATGTGAATCACGTTGCTAAGAACATTGGCTCGCGATACACAAACAACATGCCCGGACGCACACCTGTGGAATATGCCTCACCAGAAAGACAGAAGCAAGCTGTGGCATTCATTGGGCAGCAGGTGTTCGAGATGCCGGAATGGCTCTACCCCACCGCCATCGTTTCGAAGACGGCGACTGACGTAGCAAACACACATCAACAGATGCAGAGCAACCTGCTGAACCGAATGATGACACCACTGATGTTCAACAACATTGCTGCTACGGATTATGCTGTTGACGCTTATCTTGAAGACTTGAAGACCGCTGTATGGAAACCCATTGGCAAAGCTAACGACCAAAAGGCGAAGGCAAGAAGACAATTGCAGCGTTCGTATGTTCAACACCTGAACTCAATTCTGAACCCGACGGAAACTGACATGAAAGGGGTCATGGGACGCTACATGAACTCGGACGCTTCACTCTATGTGTTGATGAATCTGGCAGAGGTGGAGAAATTCTGTCAACAACAACTGCAGGAGAGCAGCGGTCTGAATGCGCTTCATTATGAAGACATGCTACGACAGCTGAAACTGATACGTGAAAGGCGGACAACAGTGAAATAAAAACAAATAAACACTAATTGAAAATGAAACTACCAAAACTACTACTTACAAGTCTGATACTCTGCGGGTATGGAACTGCTGCAGAGGCTCAAAGTGAACTGTACCCTAAGCACTTCGATCTGGAACAGGTCACCTTGCTTGACTGTCCGATGAAGCGGGCCATGGACCTGAATATTCAAGTATTGTTGAAGTATGACACAGACCGTCTGCTGACACCATACGTCCGACAGGCCGGACTAGCAGCAACGACAGACAACACATCGCCCTACTTTCAATGGCTGACGAAACACCCAAACTTCGACAACTGGGGCAATGCGTCTTTCGACCTTAGCGGACATGTAGGCGGACATTACCTTTCGGCATTGGCACTCGCCTATGCGGCTTGTCATGATGACGACATGAAAACGCAACTGAAAGAGCGTTTGGACTACATGATCAAGGTCATGAAGGATTGTCAGGATCAGTTCAACGATAATCACAGCGGACTTTACGGCTTCATTGGAGGGCAACCAATCAACAGCGATTGGGAGGCGCTCTACAAAGGAGACATTCAACCTTATAAGACACATGGAGGATGGGTGCCCTTCTATTGTCAACACAAAATTCTGGCGGGACTGCGCGATGCATACCTCTACGGGGATAGCGAGACGGCCAAGGAGATGTTCAGAAAGTTGGCCGACTGGAGTGTCAACGTGATTGCACAAGTTAGTGATGTGGATATGGAAAAGGTACTTGACACCGAACATGGGGGCATGAACGAGTCGCTGATGGATGCTTATCAGCTCTTTGGCGACACAAAATATCTGAATGCAGCCAAGAAATATACGCACAAGAAGATGTTGAACGGCATGCAGACTCTCAACACGACTTTTCTGGACGGGCTGCATGCCAACACACAGGTACCAAAATATATTGGCATGGAGCGAATTGGCGAGGCTGACAATCAATCATACTCAATAGCAGCAGAGAACTTCTGGAAGGATGTAGCAACAAACAGAACAGTTTGCATCGGGGGTAACTCAGTGAACGAGCATTTTCTTTCGGAAAAGAACAGTAACAGGTATATCGACCAACTGGATGGACCTGAGTCATGCAACACGAACAACATGTTGAAACTATCTGAGATGATGAGCGACCACACTGGCGATGCCAAGTATGCTGACTTCTATGAGCAAGCCATGTGGAACCATATTCTCTCTACACAGGATCCCACCACTGGCGGATATGTTTACTTCACAACACTACGTCCACAAGGTTACCGCATCTACTCGCAAGTGAACCAGGGCATGTGGTGCTGTGTGGGAACAGGCATGGAGAACCATTCTAAGTATGGTCACTTCATCTATACACATGATGACAACAAGACCCTCTATGTGAATCTCTTCACCCCTTCAGAACTGAGCGATGCTACCTTCGGCATTCGGCAGGAGACCATCTTCCCCAATATCGACAGTTCTTCGTCGACTTTGCCTACTAGCAACACAGCAACTACACAACTCACCATCACTCGAGGGGGCACATATACCATAGCTGTGCGACATCCGGCATGGGCTGGCAAGGAGTATCAAGTGCTAGTCAACGGCCAGGCTGTCAATCAGGCGGTAGAACAGGGCAAAGCCAGCTACATAACAATCAGTCGCACTTGGAGCGTAGGCGATAAAATCACCGTGTGGTTACCCATGGAACTGCGCTATGAGGTGTGTCCCAACTACACCGACTACATCGCCTTCAAGTTTGGGCCCATCTTGTTGGGCGCTCAGACTACTGTTCCTACCGAGGCAGAGGTCGCACAGACAGGACTCGCATACGAGGAACTGCAAAACGAGTATGGCGGTGCTGGTCGCATGGATCATGCACCCGGCTCGATGGGCACTTCCAAGAATCTTCTTTCTGCGCCACTACTTATAGGCCAGCGTGACAATGTGCTGAGCCGTATTCAGCGCGTAGTGACTAGCGACAACTCACTGCGTTTCAACATCGACGCCAGTCGTGAGGGTGTAGAAACTTACAAATGGCATACGCTCACGCTGCAGCCTTTCTATCAGATTCATCATGGTCGCTACATGTGCTATTGGTATCAGCAAACGGCTGAGAACTTTGCTCAAAGCGACATGGCGCAGACAGAGACTGCCAACGAGGCTCTACTGGCTCGCACGCTCGACTTCGTGGCTCCAGGCGAGCAGCAGAGCGAAGCTGGCCATGAATACAACTACTCATCGGACTCCAACAAAGGTTCATACAATGGCGAGAGCTATCGTGATGCTCAGAAGGGGGGATATGTGCAATATACCTTGTACAACAAGACTCAAGTAGCCGACAGCCTCTCGGTCATGTGCCGTTTCACTACGGCAGACCAAGGGCGAAAGGCGGTACTCACGGTCGACGGCACGAAGATAGCCGACATCAACATTCCGGCCAACTACAAGGGAGCTGAAAACGGATTCTACAATATAGAGTTCCCCATTCCTGCATCTTTGTTGAAGGATGGGGAAGGTTCTGTAAAGACGAAATTCGTAGTGCGCCTTGCAGCTACGGCAGGAACACTGAATCCCGGACTCTACTATCTCAGATTATTGTGCGGCTATAATCCCGCAGCTAAGGCCTATCGCTTTCAAGCCAGCGACTGGACCACAGGCGACACACGTCGTATTCCGGCCAGTAGCATCACTTACGATGCTGAAAGCAACATTATCAAAGCGAAGAGCACTGGCAACAACAACATTGCGCTGATGCTGAAACACGAGAGCAGCGACTACGACATTGACATCAATCAGAAGTTTCTGGTGGTACGCGGACAAGGACTGGAGTTCTTCTCTGGAGCTTCTTATCTCTGGTGGCTGAACGGCATAAATCATGGTTCCCAGGTGACACCTAATGTCCAGCAAACAGTCATCGTTGACGGTAGTCAGCAGCAACTCATTGCCTGGGACATGTCGAAGAGCGGACTCTATGACAACTTCACCGGAACTCGTCCCAGCGTGTGTATTGGCCAGACAATCTTCGGACTTACGTCATCGAACACCGACGGCTCATGTGAAATCTACGATATTAATTTTGTAACAAGCGTTGACGACTATCTAACCCAACGGACCAATATTCTGCCGTTGCGCTATAAGGCAGGGCTCGAGCAGAAGCATATTTATAACCTTGGTGGCATACAGGTGGAACAACCCTCGTATGCGACACGTGGTATCTATATTCATAACGGTTGTAAAGTAGCAAAGTAACATCCATAAATAGAAGAAGCCATCTACAACTATTCGAACCAACAAACTAATCAGCAGAACAAGTCTTAGAATAATTCTATAAAGCGAGAAAGCATCCTAACTACCAAAGAAATTTGACATAGTTAGGATGCTTTTTATATAGGATAAAACTAGAATCAGACAGAAGACTTTCTTACCATTAACGCAGCATATACAAGAACAACAAGAAATGCTGTTAAAGGGAGTATAAATGGTATGTAGGGGGTTGTATGATCCGCAAGGTACCCCATCAACAAGAAACCACAGCCACCTATTGGTGTCATCATCAACAAAGAAGAAGCGCTTTTAGTTTGAGATCCAAGTCCCCTAATAGCTAACGAAAAAATAGTTGGAAACATGATAGCCTCGAAAAGATAGTTTAGCACTAAAGCAAAAAGAGAAAGAACTCCCAAATCTAAAAAAGTCAATGTCATGCATATTACCGAGCCAAAAGCACAGAAAAAGAGCATCTTCTCAGCCTTTACAGCACTCATAACCCAACTACCAATAAAGCGTCCACACATAAAGATGATTAAAGCAAACGACACTAAACGTGAAGCCATCAATTTAGACATCCAACCTGTGTCGGTTACAAAATTCATAAAATAGCTATTAATGGATATTTCCGCAATCTCATAACATAATAAAGCAAGAAATCCAAATAGGAACCATCTGTTATTCAGAACAGAAGTTAAACCCTGATTATCATGTTGATCATGCTTTATCTCGGGAAGTCTTACGCGTGAAAACAAAACAGCAATAATAAGGACAACTGTACCGAGAATACCATAAGGAACAGCAACATCTGCACCTTTCGCGCTTTCACGATATAAAAATTGTCCAACCAAAAGCGTAGCCATAAAACATCCCATACCATTAAACGTCTGAGACAGATTCAATCTACTAGCCGATGTCCTTTTCGGTCCTAGCTCTGTTACATAGGGGTTCGCAGCTGTTTCCAAAAAGGTTAATCCACAACCGATAATAAACAACGCAATAAGAAATCCGTAAAAAGAGGAAATGGGTATAAAAGCAAGAGCGCCTAGACCGAATATCGATAGGCCTAATACAACACCATTTCTATAACCATATCTACGAATAAACATTCCTGCAGGTATAGCCATCAGGAAATAACCTAGATATGTAGTAACCTGAATCCATGCGGAACGCGTTATAGAAATAGCCATTTCATCCTGAAAATGTTTATTCAACACATCAAGAATAGCCCTTGCAAATCCCCAAAGGAAAAACAATAGCGTAACTAAAATAAAAGGAGTCAAGTATCTTGAATAAGTAATACGCTCTTTTTTCATCTTCAAATTAAACCACTTCGGTCAAACCATAATAAAATAATCTTAATAAAAAAAAAGCCCTGACTCAGTGTTGAATCAGGGCTCTCTGTAAAGATGGCGGCCTCCTACTCTCCCGCATTGCATTGCAGTACCATCGGCGCAAGCGGGCTTAACTTCTCTGTTCGGAATGGGAAGAGGTGGGACCCCGCCGCAATAACCACCTGATATTTCTCTTTTATATAGCAACCATAGTTTCTATTGCTTCTATAGTGTGTCTATATAAGGTATAAGGTGACACATTTAACACAAGAACTGAAGTCTTTCTGACTCTAAGGACAAAACCATACAGTTGAAAGTAAAAGCGCAGTAAGCGAAAGCTTTCGGGCAATTAGTACAGCTCGGCTTTGACGTCACCGTCTTTACACCTGCTGCCTATCAACGTCGTAGTCTACAACGACCCTCAATGGAGCCCTCATCTTGTGGCCGGCTTCGCACTTAGATGCTTTCAGCGCTTATCCGATCCAGACGCGGATACCCGGCGGTGCACCTGGCGGTACAACCGGTAAACCGGAGGTCTGTCAATCACGGTCCTCTCGTACTAGTGACCGATCCACTCAAGACTCCTGCGCCCACGATAGATAGAGACCGAACTGTCTCACGACGTTCTGAACCCAGCTCGCGTGCCACTTTAATGGGCGAACAGCCCAACCCTTGGGACCTTCTCCAGCCCCAGGATGTGACGAGCCGACATCGAGGTGCCAAACCACCCCGTCGATATGAGCTCTTGGGGGGGATCAGCCTGTTATCCCCGGAGTACCTTTTATCCTTTGAGCGATGCAGTTTCCATACACTTGCACCGGATCACTAAGCCCTAGTTTCCTACCTGCTCGGGATGTCTCCCTCCCAGTCAAGCACCCTTATGCCTTTGCACTCTATAAGGCCGGTTACCAATCGGCCCGAGGGTACCTTTGGAAGCCTCCGTTACGCTTTTGGAGGCGACCACCCCAGTCAAACTACCCACCAAACAGTGTCCTCGCATTAGCGAGTTAGACCTCAGGCAGCAGAAGGGCCGTATTTCAAGGATGGCTCCACGAACGCTGGCGCGCCCACTTCACAGCCTCCGGCCTATCCTACACATCCGATGACCAAGGTCAATGCTAAGCTGTAGTAAAGGTTCACGGGGTCTTTTCGTCCCATCGCGGGTAATCGGCATCTTCACCGATACTACAATTTCACTGAGCTCGTGGCCGAGACAGCGTCCGGATCATTACACCATTCGTGCAGGTCGGAACTTACCCGACAAGGAATTTCGCTACCTTAGGACCGTTATAGTTACGGCCGCCGTTTACTGGGGCTTCAATTCAATGCTTCATCTTGCGACTGACATCTCCTCTTAACCTTCCAGCACCGGGCAGGTGTCAGGCTGTATACTTCATCTTTCGAGTTCGCACAGCCCTGTGTTTTTGTTAAACAGTTGCCTGGACCTATTCTCTGCGCCTCTCCGAAGAGAGGACCCTTTATCCCGAAGTTACAGGGTCAGTTTGCCTAGTTCCTTAGCCACGAATCTCTCAACGCCTTAGTATATTCTACATGACTACGTGTGTCCGTTTGCGGTACGGGTACCTCCAGGATTAAGCTTAGCGGTTTTTCTCGGGAGTCTGATTACCTGCACTATCAGATGCCTCCGAAGAGGCTTCCGTACTATCGAGATTCAGCTCGGAATGTGGATTTGCCTGCATTCCTCATTGCCTACCCTCTTCAACGCGCTATTCCGTCAGCGCGCGGCAGTGTCACTGCTCCGTCACCACGTCGCTCCTGAAGGCAGTTACGGAATATTAACCGTATCAGCCATCGCTCTCGCCGTTCGGCTTAAACTTAGGACCCGACTCACCCCGGGCTGATTGACATCGCCCGGGAAACCTTAGTCTTTCGGCGGGGGTGGATCTCACACCCCTTATCGTTACTTATACCTACATTTGCTTTTCCATAAACTCCAGTAACGGTCATCCGTTACCTTCAGCGTCGATGGAATGCTCCCCTACCGATACTTTTATTATTGCTATCCCGCGCCTTCGGTGGCTGCCTTATACCCGATTATTATCCACGCCCGGCCTCTCGACTAGTGAGCTGTTACGCACTCTTTGAATGAATGGCTGCTTCCAAGCCAACATCCTAGCTGTCATCGAGGCCAGACTTCGTTAGACTAACTCAGGCAGCACTCCGGGACCTTAGACGACGGTCTGGATTCTTCTCCTCTCGGGCACGGACCTTAGCACCCGCACCCTTACTGCACTGCTACAGACCTCATGCATTCGGAGTTCGTCAGGTCTCGATAGGCGGTGAAGCCCTCTTGACCTATCGGTCGCTCTACCTCATGAGGTGAACACAGCACGCGGCACCTAAATGCCTTTCGGGGAGTACGAGCTATCTCCAAGTTTGATTGGCCTTTCACTCCTACACACAACTCATCCAGAAGCTTTTCAACGCTTATTGGTGCGGGCCTCCATCCCGTGTTACCGGGACTTCACCCTGGCCATGTGTAGATCACTTGGTTTCGCGTCTACCCCCACCGACTAAACGCCCTGTTCAGGCTCGCTTTCACTGCGGATGCGTATCTAAGATACTTAACCTCGCCGGTGATGGTAACTCGTAGGTTCATTATGCAAAAGGCACGCCGTCACTAGATAAACTAGCTCCGACCGCTTGTAGGCGACTGGTTTCAGGTACTATTTCACTCCCCTCATAGGGGTGCTTTTCACCTTTCCCTCACGGTACTCGTTCGCTATCGGTCTCTCGGGAGTATTTAGCCTTACCGGATGGTCCCGGCAGATTCGCGCAGAATTCCTCGTGCTCCGCGTTACTCAGGATACCACTAGGCCTCGTCTGACTTCGGATACAGGATTGTCACCTTCTATGATGCAACTTTCCAGATGCTTCTCCTCGTCATTCAAGTACCACAGCGTGGTCCTACTACCCCGGCTATGCGTTGCCACACAACCGGTTTGGGCTCTTCCCCGTTCGCTCGCCACTACTAGGGGAATCATTGTTTATTTTCTCTTCCTGCAGGTACTAAGATGTTTCAGTTCCCTGCGTTTGCCTCTATACTATTGTACAGATAACAGGCCTTCAGCCTGCTGGGTTGTCCCATTCGGAAATCCTCGGATCAAAGATTATTTGCATCTACCCGAGGCTTATCGCAGCTTATCACGTCCTTCATCGCCTCCGAGAGCCAAGGCATCCACCAGACGCCCTAACTTACTTTCGCCTATTATAAAGATTGAAAAATTGAAAGATTGAAAAATTGAATTCTTCAAATCTTAAACTCTTCAATTCTCTATAGCTCATACTTTTAGCTGTATTGAGATTTAAAAATCTACTCAGTTCTGACTTAAAGTCTTTACTTACAGTCTTGTGTCACAATATGTCAAAGATCTCTTGAAGAAAATTGAAGAGCTAAAAAGTTGAAAGACTGAAGACTTCAATTCTTCCATTCTTTAATTCTTCCATTCTTCACAGTGGAGAATAACGGATTCGAACCGTTGACCCCCTGCTTGCAAAGCAGGTGCTCTAGCCAACTGAGCTAATCCCCCAATTTCAGAGTTTCATTTAGCTTGTAGTCCCAGGCAGACTTGAACTGCCGACCTCCACATTATCAGTGTGGCGCTCTAACCAACTGAGCTATAGGACTGGCTTCAAGCTGCGGGCGCTACATCCGCGCTCAGCTCATCTATTCTCTAGATATAAACAAAGTAAGTAGTAAGAAGCACTTGGGTTCGTCACGAACCTAAGACTTTCTTTTGTTCAGCCCCCCATCCCCCTAACTTAGGGGGCAAAGGGAAGATAGTCAGCTCTTTTTATAGCGTGTTGACTTCGTTTGCACTTCGTCGACACACTCCAGAAAGGAGGTGTTCCAGCCGCACCTTCCGGTACGGCTACCTTGTTACGACTTAGCCCCAATTACCAGTTTCGCTCTAGGCCGATCCTTGCGGTCACGGACTTCAAGCGCCCCCGGCTTTCATGGCTTGACGGGCGGTGTGTACAAGGCCCGGGAACGTATTCACCGCGCCATGGCTGATGCGCGATTACTAGCGAATCCAGCTTCATGGGGTCGGGTTGCAGACCCCAATCCGAACTGAGGAAGGCTTTAAGGATTTGATGCACCTTGCGGGACACCATCTCTCTGTACCTCCCATTGTAACACGTGTGTAGCCCCGGACGTAAGGGCCGTGCTGATTTGACGTCATCCCCACCTTCCTCACACCTTACGGTGGCAGTGTCTCCAGAGTGCCCAGCTTAACCTGATGGCAACTGAAGAGAGGGGTTGCGCTCGTTATGGCACTTAAGCCGACACCTCACGGCACGAGCTGACGACAACCATGCAGCACCTCCACAGGCGCCCCGAAGGGCCTCATCATCTCTGAATCGTTCGCCTGCAGTTCAAGCCCGGGTAAGGTTCCTCGCGTATCATCGAATTAAACCACATGTTCCTCCGCTTGTGCGGGCCCCCGTCAATTCCTTTGAGTTTCACCGTTGCCGGCGTACTCCCCAGGTGGGATGCTTAACGCTTTCGCTTGGCCGCTGACTGTATATCGCCAACAGCGGGCATCCATCGTTTACCGTGCGGACTACCAGGGTATCTAATCCTGTTCGATACCCGCACCTTCGAGCTTTAGCGTCAGTTGTAGCCTCGCCAGCTGCCTTCGCAATCGGAGTTCTTCGTGATATCTAAGCATTTCACCGCTACACCACGAATTCCGCTGACGTCGAATACACTCAAGGTAACCAGTTCGCGACGCACTTCCACGGTTGAGCCGCGGCATTTCACGTCACGCTTAATCACCAGCCTGCGCTCCCTTTAAACCCAATAAATCCGGATAACGCCCGGACCTTCCGTATTACCGCGGCTGCTGGCACGGAATTAGCCGGTCCTTATTCTTCAGGTACATGCAATAGGGAACACGTTCCCTCTTTTATCCCCTGACAAAAGCAGTTTACAACCCATAGGGCCGTCATCCTGCACGCTACTTGGCTGGTTCAGGCTCTCGCCCATTGACCAATATTCCTCACTGCTGCCTCCCGTAGGAGTTTGGTCCGTGTCTCAGTACCAATGTGGGGGACCTTCCTCTCAGAACCCCTACTGATCGTAGGCTTGGTGGGCCGTTACCCCGCCAACAACCTAATCAGACGCATCCCCATCCCTTAGCGATAAATCTTTGCTTTACTTCAGATGCCATCCGTAAAGAACATAGGGTATTAATTCGACTTTCGCCGGGCTATGCCCTACTAAGGGGAAGGTTGGATACGCGTTACTCACCCGTGCGCCGGTCGCCATCTTCAAAAGCAAGCTTTCGAAATGCTGCCCCTCGACTTGCATGTGTTAAGCCTGTAGCTAGCGTTCATCCTGAGCCAGGATCAAACTCTTCATTGTATATGTTTGTATCTTTAGACTGAATCCTAACCAACCTGAGCTGGAAAAGACCCATCTGTTATCTGTTTCAGAATGACTATCCAAAAAGTATCAAGTCTATCAACCTATATTTATATATAGCATTGACGGTTCGTTTACTGTTACCCAAGTACCTCTCCATAAGGATTAGTACTCGCTTCTTGTACTACTTCTCTGTCTATGTAAATCTTTCAAAGAACTCTCTTTTGTTTTTGCGCCTCGTTGTGAGGCGAAAGCGGATGCAAAGGTACGGCTTTTTTCGGAACCGCCAAACATTTTCGTTCTTTTTTTAATAAAAAAGTTGCAGATTTTCTTGTATATTGACAAATCTGCAACCTTATACATTATTATATATAAGGACTATTATTCTCTTTTTCCAAAAATCCTAAGTAGATAGAGGAACAGGTTAACAAAGTCCAAATAGAGGTTCAAAGCGCCAAGTAGTGCATATTTCTGCATATGTTCTCCTGCATCAGGGGCTGTCAGGAACATCTGCTTGATACGTTGCGTATCGTACGCTGTCAATCCCACAAACACCAGAACACCGACATAACTTGCTATCAGAGTCAACCCAGGACTTGCCACAAAGACATTCACAATGGTAGCAATAATAAGGCCTATTAATGCCATCATAAGTAATCTTCCCCATGAAGTCAAATCCTTTTGCGTCACATATCCATATAAAGACATTACTCCGAAAGTTGAAGCCGTGATTAAGAATACAGTAGTAATACTTCCTAAGCTATAAATAAAAAATATAGAAGAAAGCATCACGCCATTCAAGATTGAATAAACGATAAACAACGTTGTCGCAACCGTAAGTGACATTTTATTGACTCCTGCTCCGAGTCCAATAACCAGCAACAGTTCAGCTCCCACTATACCCCACATCAGGACAGGGTTAGAAAGAAGTATCTCCGTCATGACCGGGTTCGTAGCCACCCCATAGGCAGCCAGTGCAGTAATCACCAATGCCAAAGACATCCACACATATACTTTTCTCATCAAAGCAGAAAAAGCCAATGATGAGTTCCATTCACGCTGCCGCGAAGACAGTGATTGATAGTTCATTTCTTCGTAATCCATAATTATTAAGTATTAAAGTATCCATTCATACGTATCGTACATCACAGTACGTCCGCCATATCCCTCCTTATGAGCAATTAGTCCTTCGTTCAGAACCAGTCCGCCCTGTTCGTTAGAAGTGCCAAAATCGAGATATTTCAAATCTTGATAGTCATGATACATAACCTGTTCATAGATTGCCTCCATGGCACCAAGGCGTTTTCCCTCATCAGTTGTCCCGCTATATTGGCCATGCAGAACATGTCCCATTACGTAGAAAGTGATACCCCCTATGATTCGACCATCCAGATATGCACTATATTGTATGATCTTATCAGGGAAGCGAGACTTCAATAGCTCTATCTCCTGAAGTGTATGCACAGACTGTGCCTGAAATTTTTTCTGGAGATTATCGTTGAGAACAGGCCAAAACTCTGCCAAACTGGCATCCCGTTTCACCTGAATGTCTGCCATCTGTGCCTGTTTCAAGCGGCGCCGATGGTCTTTTCGCCAGCGAAGATGAGCATCGAGAAAGATGACCGTACCCGACATACGTTGCTGCAGGCGTGCACCACATTTCCAAAACATGGCATACAAATCCTCTTCAGAAGGCAAGCGATGATAAATCCAAGGAATAGCGCGATAGAGAACCTTTTGGAATCCCATCTGTCGCAGATAGTCGTTCAACTCCTCAAATAAGTGAACCACATCTGCAGTAGTCACATCCTCGTCCATCAGCAGTCCGCCATAAGTCAGTCCTTTGTGAGAGCAAAACAATTCGCCATCCTCATGTGCCGGGAGAATAGAATGCAGATGGTTCCCTGAATAGAACAGCAACGAGTGATCTTTAAAACGATCACTATGATAATCCATGTATTCGCGATAGAACAGGAAAGTAGCGTTACGTGCCCTATCTACGTATCGATTCCATACATCATGCAGAGTTTCGTCATATCGTACTATACGGAACATCATCTCACAATTTGTTCAAACTCATTGTAATCATAGATATATTCATCCTCATTAAACAACTCAGAAGCCAGAACCAAGCATACTGCGCCACTAGAGAAATCCTCAAGCGTGCGCCATACGTTAGTCCCCACATAAAGCCCCTGATACGGATGATTCAGATGAAAAGTCTGGCGCACGTTACCATCATACACCTCCACGTCAAACGAGCCACTGACAGCAATAATCACCTCCTCACAAGATCGATGTGCATGTCCGCCACGATGTTCACCAGAAGGAATATCATAAGTCCAGTAAACCCTGGCGATATCAAACGGGACATTCTTCATTTGCTCTGCCACCGTCAGGTTTCCCCTTGGGTCAACGATTTTGGGAAGTTCTATGATACTGACGCGTTCCATCTTTTAATGTTCAAATTTAGTATATGGATCAGTTCCCAAGACCGTTTTAGCCAAGCGTTTAGCTTTCTCGCGAAGCACATTGACATCATCCCCTACTTCGCCATAGCAGAGCACCACGCCCATACGGCGTCCCTTGTGAGCCTCCGGTTTTCCAAAGATACGAATACGAGTTCGGTCCTCCTTCAGAGCATCAGTCAGATTGTAGTCAAGCAAAGACTTATCAATTGGCGCCGACACTTTCTCTGGCGAAAGAATTACCGCAGAAGCACCAGCATGTTCCAAATGGATGCCAGCAATAGGCAATCCCATTACTGCGCGGAAGTGGAGTTCAAATTCCGACAAGTTGGTAGTATGACCAAGTGTCACCATCCCAGTATCGTGCGGACGGGGCGACAGTTCGCTAAAAATAACCTCCCCTTGTTTCGTTAGGAAGAACTCCACGCCCCAGATGCCTGCACCCGTCAAAGCCTTCGTCACCTTATCAGCCATAGTCTGTGCCTGTTTTAGTGCCTCATCAGGCAACTTATATGGCTGCCACGACTCGCGATAGTCACCCGCCTTTTGTACATGTCCAATTGGCGGACAGAACAGCGTTGGCCAACCATGCTGCTGAGTAACCGTGAGCAATGTGAATTCAGAGTCAAAATCAATAAACTCCTCAATGATAACCTCCTTCACATCACCACGCGAGCCCTCCATAGCCTCCTTGAAAGCCTGTTCCAATTCATCGTCATTGTGAACATAGCTCTGGCCATGCCCCGACGAAGACATGAGAGGTTTAACCACACATGGGAAACCGATCTCGTCGGCAGCCCTCTTAAATTCATCGAAAGTCTTAGCATAGAAATACTTTGCCGTACGCAGGCCCAGCTCTTTTGAAGCCAGATCACGAATAGCCCGACGGTTCATCGTGAAGTTGACGGCACGAGCAGAAGGCACTACCTGAATGCCTTGTTCTTCAAATTGGAATAGGCGTTCCGTACGAATAGCCTCAATCTCTGGCACGATAATATCGGGCTGGTGCTTTTTTACGACAGCCTCCAATGCATCGCCGTCGAGCATGTTAAACACTTCGCGCTCGTCAGCCACCTGCATAGCCGGTGCATTGTCGTAGCGGTCGCAGGCAATCACATACTGTCCTGCGCGCATAGCAGCAATCACGAACTCCTTGCCCAGTTCGCCTGAGCCTAACAATAGTATTTTCTTCATAGCTTTAACGTTTTACCAAATTCATACTTCATGGCCTGAAAAGCGGTCATTTCCAACTTTCCCAGGTAATTTGTTTGCGTGGCATATTTCAATGCCTCATAGTTCTTATATTTTCTTTCCTCGATATTGAGTCTCACTTTTCCATTCTTCACCAACCAGCGTGCCTCTTCAGTCTGCGCGCCCAGCTGTCCGTCGTTTGTGATAGTGATATAATAGCATCCATCGAAATCAGACATTTGGTAGTATCTTGTTCTGAATGGCCACAACAAGCTGCTCACCTCCATCTGTCCTCTCCACACGGTGATACGCTTGAAAGAGTAGAGATATGTCAGCGTTATGCCGCCAAAGAACAAAATTCCCAAAAGTGAGAATAGCACTTTTCCCAAAGTCATCTCTCCTCCACCCATGATGCAGCCAAGAGGAAAGAGTAATGCCATCAGCATAAATCCCCAAGCTCCATATATGTAAGGCATCCTGAATTCCGAGACGACCTCCTCATTATCGCGCGCTCTGAAATTCTCCTTCTGTTTCACCCTGATAGCTTCGCAGAGCTGTTCATAGTTACTATAGACAGCAGAAGCGATGCTTATAACGCGGCGCCCGCCACGTATGAGCCTCAACACTTCGCCCTCTCGCATCCGCGAGGTTTCCAAATAGTCAAACTCCGTAAAGAAATAGAATCTGCGCCAGAACGGCAACAGCACACTCCTGGTCTCGATTCCATCTGGGTACACCGTAATACGTCGCAACCAACAAAGATAGCCCAGGCAGAACAAGGTTCCCAAAGCTATCATAGTCAGGCTCAATGGCACCAAGGTAGAAGACTGCAATGCAGAGACACCGCCACTGGCGATTACTCCCAGCATTATACCTAGCAAAGCACCAATAACAGCGCGACGATTAAACTTCGAAGTTATCATATTCTGTAAGATTACGGTCGAATTAGAATCAATGTTTACCTATTGGCATACATATTATCATAATACTTCTGGTAGTCGCCAGAGGTGACATTATCGAGCCACGCCTGATTATCAAGATACCAGCGCACCGTCTTTTCTATTCCCTCTTCAAACTGCAGACTTGGTTCCCATCCTAGTTCACGCTGCAACTTCGATGAGTCGATGGCATAACGCAAGTCATGACCCGCACGGTCGGTGACGAACGTGATCAAATCCATATCCTCGCCTTCCTTTCTGCCCAACAAGCGATCGACCGTCTTGATGACCACCTTGATAATATCGATATTTTTCCATTCGTTGAAACCACCAATATTATACGTATCGGCAATCTTTCCTTTGTGGAATATCAAGTCTATAGCACGTGCATGGTCCTCAACGAACAACCAGTCGCGCACGTTTTCACCCTTTCCATAGACTGGGAGCGGTTTGCGATGACGGATGTTATTAATGAAAAGCGGAATCAGTTTTTCTGGAAACTGATAAGGACCATAGTTATTAGAGCAGTTGGTCACCACCACCGGCATTCCATAAGTATCATGGAAGGCACGCACGAAATGGTCGCTCGAGGCTTTCGAAGCGCTGTATGGCGAATGTGGATTGTACTTTGTGGTCTCCAGGAAGAACTTATCACCATAGGCTAAATGATGCTCAGCACTTGAGGCCGTTGTAGTGAACGGAGGCTCAATACCCTCGGGATGTGTCAGTTCCAGTGCACCATAGACTTCATCTGTAGAGATATGATAGAAGCGTTTGCCCTCGTATTTCTCGGGCAACGATTCCCAATAGAGCTTTGCAGCCTGCAACAGCGAGAGAGTGCCCATCACGTTTGTCTTTGCAAAAGTAAACGGATCCTTGATGCTGCGGTCCACATGACTCTCTGCAGCCAGGTGAATAATGCCATCCACCTTTTTCTCCTGCATGAGACGATAGAACGCATCAAAGTCGCAGATATCCATTTTCACGAACTCATAATTGGGCCTATCTTCTATATCTTTCAAATTAGCCAAATTTCCTGCATAGGTCAGTTTGTCAAGATTGATAATGCGATACTCGGGGTACTTGTTTACAAACAAGCGTACAACATGGCTTCCAATAAAGCCTGCGCCACCAGTGATAACTATTGTCTTCATATTTATGTTATTAATTACTCCTTTCCTTTTTTATATTTTCTGTAGGCTCCCATGAGAAACATCACGAGAAAGGCCACGAAGAACGTTCTTGAGGCATCTTGCCACGACTCATCAAGTCCGATGATATAACATAATAACGTAAGCGCAGCCGCAACTATTGTGTCAACGACTATTTCCGCAATCCATTCCATCATAAGCCATTCTCCTTTCTGGGATCAGCCAAAGTGATGACCTCCAAGTCTTTGAAAGCACTGCCATCAATGGTCAGCCGCATCAGTGTGCGTTCCTTGTGCCACCCCTGTAGTCCGGCTGCGCCAGGGTTCAGGTGCAACAGGTTTAGGGTTTTGTCGTATTTCACCTTTAGTATATGTGAGTGACCAGCGATGAACAACTGTGGCGGATTGGCAAACAGTGTTCCACACACGGAGGCATCATAATTGCCGGGATAGCCCCCTATGTGCTTGATCAAAACATCCACATCCTCACATTTGAAACGGTTCAACTCGCGATACATCAGTCTAAGGTCACCCCCATCGCAGTTGCCACAGACAGCGCGCAGAGGTCTGAATGCAGCCAGTCGTTCTGCCACCTCCACACTGCCAATGTCGCCAGCATGCCAGATTTCGTCGCACTGTTCGAAGTAGTGCAAGTACTTGTCGTCCCAGTAGCCATGCGTATCGCTGATCAAACCTATCCTTTTCATGCCGTAAACCGATGCTATTCTGGTCGTAAACCTATACAATTCTCTCCGCAGAGCCATTCTTTAGCTGTCGAGCCTTAATGTATCTCGCAATATAGTCTGCTGTTTCTTCGATTCCCATCACGGAAGCATCAATACAGAGATGGTAACTCTCTGCTGCCCCCCAGCGTTTGCCCGTGTAGTAATTATAGTAAGTAGCACGTTCATGTTCACCCTTTTCAATAATACGTCGAGCCTCTTCGCGCGAACAATGATGACGTTCTGTCACGCAATCGATACGAATATCAATTGGCGCCGTCACAAATATGTTCACGCATTCTGCCTTGTCGCGCAACACATAGTCCGCACAACGACCTACGAAAACACAAGAATCCTCTGCAGCCGCCTTACGGATAGCATCACTTTGAATTTTGAAAAGCGACTCCTGCGAAAAGCCATTCTGATAGAAACCGTTATCGGGAAGATGCAATGTGCCTATGTTGAACAACGAGCGAAAGAAGCCTTTACACTCATCGTTCTGTTCGAAATACTCTTCCGAGAAACCACTTTCCCGAGCTGCCAGTTCCAGCAGTTCTTTATCATAGAAACGTGCATCGAAAGTCTTCGCCAGCAACTGCGCCACCATTCGTCCTCCGCTGCCCAGCTGTCGCCCAACGTTGATTATCACTTTCTCTCCGTCTTTCATACCTTTCCCACTTTAAATTCTCGCATATACTTCCACAACACGAAAGCCGCCATCATAGCTGCCAGACCGTCGCTCGTAGGCAAAGCCGCCCAAAGTCCATTCAATCCCCATATCATCGGGAACACGACAATGAGTGGCAGCAGGATTGTCAGCTGTCTTGACAGCGAGAGGAAGATAGAAATCTTCACCCTGCCTATACATTGAAAGAAGTTTGTCGTCACTGCCTGAAAGCCGATTAGGGGAAACAACAGCATATTTATCAGTATGCCATCGGCCGCCAATCTTATCTGAACCGCATCCTTTGTAAAGATGCGAGCCATCTCTGCGGGGAAAAGAATGGCCATCAACCAGCCCAGAACCATGATGGCTGTGGCAGAAAGAATGGCTAAATTAAGACAGCGAAGCATACGGTCGAACTTCTTTGCACCGTAGTTGTAACCCACAATGGGCTGCATGCCTTGGTTAATCCCCATAATTATCATGAAGAAGAACATGCCAAACGTATTGGCTATGCCGTATGCACCTACAGCCATATCACCACCATAAGACAAGAACTGGCGGTTCATGAAAATCACGATAATACACGAAGTGGCATTCATCAAGAAAGGAGAGACGCCAATAGAAATGATGTTTTTCACCAAATCGGCCTTCAATCCATAGATGCCTCGCTTCAGATGAATCAGTTCTTTGTGGTCCGAAAATATCCACAGCTGCCAGCACATTGCCATCGTCTGCGATGTGATAGTGGCCAATGCAGCTCCTCTGATGCCCCAGCGAAACACCCACACGAAGGCGATGACCAGCAAGATGTTCATCACCACCGTAAACAAGGTGGCATACATGGCATGACGAGGCTTGCCACAAGCGCGCAGCAAAGCATTCATGCCGAAGTACATGTGGGTGACAATATTGCCTGCCAAGATAATCTCCATGAACTCTCGGGCATAAGGCAACGTCACATCACTGGCGCCAAAAAAGCGAAGAATGGGATCGAGAAACAACAGGCAGACGCTCATAAACAGGAATCCCACGATGAGATTCAGCGTAACCGTATTTCCCAACAGATGCTCTGCAGTGTCGTAGTCACGCTGTCCCAGTTTCACGCTGATACAAGTAGAGGCGCCAACGCCCACAGCAGCGCCAAAGGCTGCGCTAAGGTTCATGAAGGGAAACGTAACCGAAAGACCGTTGATGGCATCGGCTCCCACCAGTTGACCAATGGAGGCACGGTCAATGATATTATAGAGCGACGAGGCCGTCATCGCCACAATAGCAGGCAGTGCATACTGCCATAACAGCGCTCCCACATTCTTCTGCCCTAATTCTAATGCTCTCGCTTTACTATCCATATCTTTATTAACGTGTGCAAAGATACGAAACTTTTTCGATTTACCAACGTGTTTCATGCCAAAAGTTTGGCTATTCCATTTTTTATTCATACTTTTGTATTCATTTAAAGAATCATCATTCATGAAACATCTCGTCATCTTGATGACTTTACTGTTTGTCGGCCTGTCCGTCCATGCGGGGAAAATAAAATATCCCGGCACTAAAGTCTATATCTGCAGATACACGCTCAACGACAAGAAAGCGACCACTTACTCACTGAATGAGGCTGGACGTTTTCTTTCCAAGAAGAGTCTGAACCGCCGTCGCAAGCAAGGCATTGCAGTCGATTCCACCGACCTGCCCATTCCCCAGAGCTACATTCGCATGTTTTCGTCAAAGGGAACCACCGTGCTTGGCACCAGCAAGTGGCAGAACACAGTGCTGGTCAGTTCAAAAGACACCACCGAGCTCCGCCGTCTTGGCACCCTTCCTATCGTAAAAGCAAGCCGTTGCGTGTATATCTCGCCCGACTCCATCGAGAAGCCTGCCGACATCCGTTGGAATGTACACAAGACTTTCAACCGCTGGGACTCTATTCACAACGACCCCTATGGCATGTCAAGACAACAGATTGAGACACTGGCAGGCCATTGGCTTCACGAACAAGGCTTCACGGGAAAGGGCATCACCATTGCCATTCTCGATGGTGGATTTCAGAACTACAGCCAGATTCCCGCCCTTCGCGAGGCCCACATTACCGGCACACACGACTTCGTGGTCACTGCCCTCGACCACCGTTTCTACGACGACAGAGAGACATGTTTCAACAGCATTGACCACGGAACAAAGGTTTTCTCGGCTCTTGCCGCCAAAGCACCCGAAGTATGTATGGGCACTGCACCCGATGCCAGCTATTGGCTACTGCGTTGTGAAGACTCCAATACCGAGCAGCCCGTAGAGGAAGACCTATGGACTATGGCTGCCGAATTTGCCGATTCCGTAGGCGTGGACATCATCAACTCGAGTCTGGGCTATTATAAATTCGACAACGACCGCGGCAACTATCGTCTGCAAGACCTTGACGGCAAGACCGCATTCATATCCAGAACAGCTTCCATGTTGGCTCGAAAAGGCATTGTGCTCTGCAATTCTGCCGGCAATTCGGGCATGGGACCATGGAAAAAGATCAGTGTTCCTGGCGATGCTACCGACATACTGACCGTGGGTGCCATCGACCAGAATTCAGTCATCGCAGCATTCTCCAGTCTAGGGCCCACACAAGACGGACGCATCAAGCCCGATGTCGTTGCCATCGGAGCACCGACAGCCCTTATCTCAGGCCGGGGAACGCTGATCAATGATATGGGCACTTCATTCTCGACCCCCATCGTCACTGGGCTCGTTGCCTGTCTATGGCAGGCGCTTCCCAGCAAGAGCGCCTTCGAGATCATCAACTTGGTGCGCCGCAGTGGCAACCACTACAAGGAACCAACCAACATCTATGGATATGGTATTCCCAACTTCTGGACCGCTTATCAGTTAGGACAATGACCACCTTCACGCTCTACGAACTCAACAGTCTGGTACGACAAGCCATCGAAAATGCGATGGATCAAGAATACTGGGTAGAGGCAGAACTGTCGGAATGCCGCGAGAGCAGAGGACACTGCTACATGGAACTTATCCAAAAAGACGAACGCTCCAACACCCCCGTAGCACGAGCATCTGCCAAATGCTGGAAGAACACGTGGGGCATGCTACAACCACACTTTGAGCGAATCACCGGTCAGCCGCTACATGCAGGACTGAAAGTTCGCTTAAAGGTCTATGCTCAGTTCCACGAGGCCTTCGGATTTTCGTGGATAGTCACAGACATAGACCCGACCTACACCTTGGGCGACATGGCACAGCGCCGTCAGGAAATCATCAGAAAGCTAAAGGAAGAAGGCATCTTCGATTTACAAAAGGAACTGACGCTCTCGCCTTTTGCACTGAATATCGCTGTCATCTCCAGCGAGACAGCTGCAGGCTATGGCGACTTCGTCAACCAGCTGGCCGACACTCCCTTTGCTTTTCGCACCCAACTCTTCCCTGCTATCATGCAGGGCGAACAGGTAGAGCAAAGCATCATCACGGCATTGAATGCCATTTATCAACAACAAAACGAGCTTTTCGCCTTGCCATTCGACTGCGTTGTCATCATTCGCGGCGGAGGAGCCACGGCCGATTTGTCAGGATTCGACACTTTAACCCTGGCAGAGAACGTTGCCAATTTCCCCCTACCCATCATTACCGGCATCGGCCACGACCGCGACGAGTCGGTGCTTGACATGGTTAGCCACACCAGAGTGAAGACCCCAACGGCTGCCGCACAGTTTCTCATCTCCAACACTGAGAAGACGCAGCACCACATAGAGCAGTACGAAGAACGCATCGCACACTTTGTGAAGAACAAAATAGAGGTTGAACAACTACGACTTGCCAATCTCTCGGAGCGCATCCCCCCACTCTTTTCACTGACAAGAGCCAAGCAAGAGACCCTGCTGGAGCGCCACCTGCAGGCCATCCTTTCTCATCTGCAAAGACGTTTCGAAAAAGAAGAACACCGTTTAGACCTTTTAGAGCAGAAAGTCACGGCGCTTGACCCGACGCTTCTACTGAAGCGCGGCTACAGCATGACACTTCACAAGGGCAAACTACTACGCGACCCCTCACAAGTAAAGTCCAACGATGAATTAGTCACTCGCCTTGAAAAAGGCACCATCATATCTATCGTCAAATGAACTACGAAGAATCATTACAACAGCTAGAAACCATCGTTCGCAAGATGGAGAACAACGAATTCGGCATCGACGAGCTGTCCGAACAGCTGAAATCCGCACTGCAGATTATCAAACAGTGCAAGGAGAAATTAAACAAGACTGACAGTGAAATCAAAAAAATACTGGAAAAAAGTTAGAATTACTTGCCGAAAACAGAATTTTTGTATAACTTTGCATCACTTTTTAAACATTTCTAAACGGATTTAATGATCACAAGAAGATTATGAAAGAACTGGATTGGAAAAATCTATCGTTCGGCTATATGCCAACGGACTACAACGTACGCTGCTACTATCGCAACGGAAAATGGGGAGAAATAGAAGTATCATCAGACGAATATCTGAAGCTTCACATGGCAGCCACCTGCCTGCACTACGGACAGGAAGCATTCGAAGGTCTGAAAGCCTATCGTTGTCCTGACGGAAAGGTACGTCTGTTCCGTGTGAAAGACAATGCAGAGCGCCTGCAGTCAACCTGTCGCGGCATTATGATGCCTGAGGTTCCCACCGAGCTTTTCGTCGAAATGGCAGAGAAAGTAGTTCGTTTGAATCAAGAATGGATTCCCACCTACGAGAGTGGTGCTACCCTCTATCTGCGCCCACTGCTGATTGGTACCAGTGCTCAGGTTGGCGTTCATCCAGCGAAAGAGTATCTGTTCTTAATCTTCGTAACACCTGTCGGTCCTTACTTCAAGGGTGGTTTCTCAAGCAACCCCTACGTCATTGTGCGCGACTACGACCGTTCTGCGCCTCTCGGCACAGGTAAGTACAAGGTGGGTGGTAACTATGCCGCATCATTGTTCGCCAACAATCTGGCGCACGAGAAGGGCTATGCCTGCGAGTTCTATTTGGATGCCAAGGAGAAGAAATACATCGATGAGTGTGGTGCTGCCAATTTCTTCGGCATCAAGGACAACACTTATATCACACCAAAGTCAACCTCTATCCTGCCCTCTATCACCAACCGTTCGCTGATGCAAGTGGCAGAAGACCTGGGCATGAAGGTTGAACGTCGTCCTATTCCCGAGGAAGAGCTGTCAACCTTCGAGGAAGCCGGAGCATGCGGAACAGCCGCTGTCATCAGTCCCATCTCGTATATCGATGATCTGGAGACCGGCAAGCGCTACGACTTCGGTCCTAATCCTGGTCCTCAGTCTAAGAAGCTCTACGACACCCTGCGTGGCATCCAGTATGGCACCATCGAAGACAAGCACGGATGGACAACCGTTGTCATTGATTAACAACTAATATACCTAAACTTATGGACAACAATTTAAACGGAAACGCATTTCCTCAGCAGCCCAAGGACTATAAGACTTGGTCAATCGTGAATCTGGTTATATCCATCATCTTCTGCTGTGGATGCACGGGCTTCATTGCATTGATACTGTCAATCATCGCCCTTATCAAGTCTAACGACGTCGTGAAGTACAACAACATGGGCGAATCATCAGTCCTATTAGCTCAAGATGCCTCCAAGACAGCCAAGACACTGAACCTCATCAGTTCAATCTTGCTGGTAGCAGGATTTATCTTCAGCATTGTTTACTTTGCAATCTTTGGAGCTACTCAGCTTGCAAATATGATGCAACTATAGATATGTCCACAAGAAGAGGGATATATATCACTTTAGGAATAGCAGCAACAGCCATTGCGCTGGTGCTGCTATTCCTTTTTAACCCCACGGAGGTCATTCTCGTTCCCAAATGTTCTTTTCATGAGCTAACGGGGCTGAACTGTCCTGGATGCGGCATGCAGCGCTTCCTTCATGCGCTGATGCATGGTCATTTCTCAGAAGCCATACACTACAACTATCTACTCATCATCATCCTGCCCTACATTGTTCTCTTCGCTATTGAAGAGCTGCTGCTGACTGGCAAAAGCCAACAGAGATGGCGCAACATACTGACCAGCAAATGGATTCTCTACGCCTTATGTATTCTGGCACCCGCATGGTTTATAGCCAGAAATCTACTACACATCTAACGTAATTATTCATATCAGCAACCCTCTTTCCTTCTGTAGCAGCGCTGAGTATGAACTATCATTTCCACCTTATTTATTTGTAATATCGAATTTTTATTCGTACCTTTGCTCCAAAATAAGATTATGAGCAAAGGAAAGCTGGCAAAGTTTGCCGACATGGAGACCTACGAGAATGTGTTTCAGTACCCTTATTCGGTGGTGGACGAGGTTCCGTTTGAGATGCGAGGTCGCTGGCGCGAAGACTATTTTCACAACGACAACCCCATTGTGTTGGAACTGGGTTGTGGAAAGGGCGAGTATGCCGTAGAGTTAGCAAAGCTATATCCCAACAAGAACTTTATTGGTGTTGACATCAAAGGTGCACGCATGTGGACCGGTGCCACCCGTGCCCTGAAGGAAGGACAGAAGAACGTAGCTTTCCTGAGAACAAACATTGAGATCATAGACCGTTTCTTTGCGCCCAACGAAGTTCAGGAGATCTGGCTCACCTTTAGTGATCCACAGATGAAGAATCCACGCAAGCGCCTCACCTCCACCTATTTTATGGAGCGCTATCGTCGCTTCCTGATCGACAAGGGTATCATTCACCTGAAGACCGACTCCAATTTCCTGTTCACATATACTGGTTATATGATTGATAAGAACCAGTTGCCCGTGATTGTAAAGACAGAAGACCTCTACCACGACAATCAGATAGACGACAAAGAACTGCTCTCCATCCAAACCTATTACGAGAGTATGTGGCTGGCCCGCGGCCTCAACATCCGCTATGTCAAATTCCAATTGCCGCACGACGGTCAACTCTTTGAGCCCGATGTAGAGATACCACTTGACGACTACCGCAGCTATCATCGTTCGAAAAGAAGTTCATTGGATACTGCAAAATGACACATTTGCCTTATGAAGAAAATCCTTACTACCGCCCTACTACTACTGACCTCATTATGGATGACCGCCCAACGGCTGACTATCACGACCGATTCCGAGGGGCAGTTGGCACAGTTGCTGCCCGACAGCAGTCGCTATTCCGTAGAAGAACTGACCATCAGCGGTCCACTGAACGCCAGTGACATGAAGATCATTCAGTTGATTGCCAACAGAGTTCGCACAAAAAAAGCTTCAGACCGCATACTAAGGGTACTCGATCTTTCGGGGGCCAGCATCACCGGCAGCAGAGGCACCTACCGAATGAAAGCAGGATCACTGCCAGCTGCCATGTTTCTGAACTGCAAATCACTACAAAGAATCATCCTCCCCAACACCACTACCGAAGTGAGTCGCAGCTGTTTCAGTGGCTGTGTGAACCTGCAGGAGATTGTGATTCCCGATGGCACCGAGGTCATTGGCGAGTATGCGTTCTACAATTGTACAGCCTTGAAGGAAGTTGCACTGCCTCAAAGCCTCGTCACCATCAAGAACCACGCCTTCGACGGTTGCATGCTTTTCACCGAAATAGATATTCCCTCTCATGTTACACGGATGGACGCTTACGCTTTCAACAACTGCGTCAATCTGCAACAAGCCCATATTAAGGCCGACATCAACCGCCTTTGCGACAACACCTTCGCTGGTTGCACCGCCCTGCAGCAAGTCGAGATTCCTGCTTCTGTCACCCTGATAGGCAACAATGCCTTCAAGGGATGCGCAGCCTTGGAGCGCGTTCAGATGCCCGATGCTATCTCCGAGATTGGCAACAATGCCTTTGAAGGCTGTGTCAACCTGCAGAATATCGAGATGACAACAGCCACCATGGTGGGCAACGAGGCATTCAAAGGCTGTTTAGCACTGACAACCGTGACGATAGAGAGTGTTCATCGCATCGGCTACAGCGCCTTCCAAGACTGTGCCAATCTTTCTTCGGTCAACATCGATGGCTATGCCAAGAACTTGGGAGCCGAAGTATTCTCTGGGTGCAGCAATCTCACGGAGCTTTCCATCCCTGCTACTATCAAGGTCATTGGGCAGCGCGCTTTCTACGATTGCAAGTCGCTCCAAGAGATTAAGTTGCCCAGCGCTCTTACGCGCATACAGGATCATGCCTTCGAAAACTGCGCCAGTCTGCGCCACATACATATTCCCAGCATGGTGAAACAAATGGGGAGCGACACCTTCGAGAACTGTGTTTCGCTGGACAGTGTCTATATACAGGGATTTATAGACAAGATAGAGAGCGATGCATTCCGTTCCTGTCGGTCGCTCCGTGTCGTCCGTTTACCTGTCTCTGTCAAGAGCATTCAGGACAATGCCTTTCAGGATTGCACGTCGCTGAGCAGCATCAACCTGCCCGTCTCCGTCACCAGCATTGGCGACAACGCCTTTGAACGCTGTGCTTCGCTGCATGCCGTCGTTGTGCCGGCAGCATGTGCCACTATTGGCAGTGCCGCATTCCGCGAGTGCAGTTCGCTGTATCGTGTAGAACTACCCGCTGCGATGAAGAAGATTAATGGCAATGCTTTTGCCAAGTGCGTGTCTCTGCGCGAGCTGACGTTGCGCAGTCCGCTCCCTCCTTCCATTTCGCACAGCACCTTCAAAGGTGTCGTTCTGAATGCCTGCAAGATAACAGTTCCCCAAGGCTGTCTCAACAATTACGCAGAAGATAAATCGTGGAAAAAGATGCCAATATTATTGGATCAGGAATAACACATAAATCATAAAACACATATGACATTATATCCCAAACTGATTATGGATGCGCTCGCCACAGTAACCTATGCGGGCACGAAGAAGAATCTGGTAGAAAGCGACATGGTGGTCGACACGCCAACAGTTGTTCCCCTTGACCCTGCAGTGGAAGGCAACAACTGGAAGGTCAGCGTGGTTCTGTTGTTTCCTCGCGATACCGACCCTTTTCTGAAATCAACAGTCAAGGCTGCCGAGGCTGCCATCAAATACCACTGCGGACAAGACATAGAGGTAGTGATTGAGACGGAGTTCAAATCGAAGCCTCGCCCCGAAGTCGAAAAGCTCCTTCCACAGGTCAAGAACATCATCGCCGTCAGCTCTGGCAAGGGCGGTGTGGGCAAATCGACCGTCTCTGCCAATCTAGCTATCTCTCTGGCCCGTCTGGGTTATAAGGTCGGATTGCTCGACACCGACATCTTTGGCCCATCGATGCCCAAGATGTTCAACGTAGAGGATGCTCGTCCTTACGCCGTTGAGAAAGACGGTCGCCAGCTCATCGTGCCCGTAGAGCAATACGGTGTCAAGCTGCTCAGCATAGGTTTCTTTGTGAATCCCGACACCGCCACATTGTGGCGCGGCGGCATGGCAACCAGTGCGCTGAAGCAACTCATTGCCGATGCCGACTGGGGCGAGTTGGACTATTTCATTCTCGACACTCCTCCGGGCACCAGCGACATCCACCTGACCCTGCTTCAGACGCTGGCCATCACCGGTGCTGTCATCGTCTCAACACCCCAGCAGGTGGCTCTGGCCGACGCACGCAAGGGCATTGACATGTATCGCAATGAGAAAGTGAACGTGCCCATTCTGGGGCTCATTGAGAATATGGCATGGTTTACGCCAGCCGAACTGCCCGAGAACAAATACTATATCTTCGGCAAGGAGGGCTGCAAGCAACTGGCTCAGGAGATGAACGTGCCCCTCCTGGCACAGATTCCACTGGTGCAGAGCATTTGTGAGAGCGGCGACCAAGGTGCGCCTGCGGCTACAAAGGTTGACACCATGACGGGGCAGGCCTTTATCAACTTGGCACAGGCCGTAGTAACGGTGGTGAACCGCCGCAACAAAGAGCTGCCTAAAACGCAGATTGTTGGTTTGAAGGGTTAGCCTCAAACAACGTCAAGAGGATTGGAACCATTATTGTCCAATCCTCTTGATGCTTTTCTGACGGTCTATGAGTACTGCGGTGCGCCGCTGACTGCGCATGGGGCGACCCAGCAAATCATAGTGCAAGAGCCCTTTCTTCAGATTTCTCTCCTGACTACTGATGCCCGTATGATCAGCCTTTTTCACTGGTGAGTAGCGCTGATTATTATTAATAATGGTGTTCACCAGATCCAATCCCTTAACGTCGTAAGAGCCCGATTTATTGACACCGGCAAAGTCCATCATCACGATACCAGTGGGTCCCGCCTGCGTATCAACGCTCAGAAAGTCAATGAACTTCTGATTACACTTGACGGCATTATCCCTATTGCCATCGGTCGAGGCCGACTGCGTATAGCCTGAAGCATGGTTGACGCACACCACCCAATGACGAACGCCCTGCTCTACATTGTTTTTCGTAGAGAAGTTGAGCAGTTTTTCAATGCCATTGAGCTTGGCTGTCATTTGGTCCATCACCTCGTAATAGTCTTGTACATACATCGTTCCGATATTTCTGCCCACGCCCTTGATGCTGGCAGTGACATAGTCGGCCTGATGCCCCCACCCCGTAATGAAAGCCCCCACGGGCTGACTGCCATAACTGTCGCGCGAGAGCAGCAGCACCTTTCCACGCAGTTCGCCCACCGTCAGGTCGCGCTTGTAGTCGGCCAACAGTGGTTGAATGTCTTCGCTGTTCAGACAGTCAGCAATCATTCCAGCCCATTTGTCGCTGTTGCTGTCGCCATCGGTCTCGTGGCGCATGAGCACAACCACAAACTCTGTGGGATGATTGCTCACGAACTGGCAGAGCTGTCGCATCGTATTGGCAAACTTTGCCTTGGTCTGGAGCACGCCATGGTTAATCACCAGTTCGCTGCCCGAGACACAAGGCCGGAGGTCGAACACCCGCACACCGCAAGCCAGCTGCCCTGCGATGTTGAGGTCTTGTGTTTTGCCCGTCAAATCACCAACCAGGATTCCCAGTCCTGTCCACCCTTCGCCCGTAGCGCTATCGTGTGTACCAGGAATGCTCACCTGTGTCCAATAGGTGTTATCGTCAAGTTGTGCCATCCAGTCATCGGCCATAGTGGTGTTCATCATCCCCCCGAAGACCAACATCAGGAGTACCATTCTTTTCATCTTGCTTTGCATGTTCTTACCATTTAGTTTTAGGTTCTTATTTTTAGAATCGACTGCAAAATTAATCATCAGAAATGGAATAGCCAAGAAAAAGATGCAGGTATTTTTACTTTTGCAAAAAAAATTGAATAAAGTCTTAATTTTCATATCTGTAACAGAGTTTCGCATTAATTATCGCCATCGTATAGCGAAATGAATTATCTTTGCACCGTCAACAGATTACTAACAATCACGAACCATGCCCAGACTACTTACTCTACTCGTATTACTCCTACCAGACATCGGCTGCTGCCGAGCACAAGACACACTACATGTTGACACGCTGTCGCAAAGCTTAATCGTTGTCAACATGGAAACGGGCGTTCCCATTCGCAACGTCCTGATAACTACTGACAACGGACAAGAGGCAGTCAGTACGTGGGAAGGAGCCGTCCTACTCAAAGGCAGTTTCAAGAGAGTGACGCTGATGCACCCCAGCTTTGAGAAACGCACGATGGACAGCGACGAACTGCAAGGCGACACGATAGAGTTGTTGCCCCGACTTTTTTCGGTCAATGAGGTGATTATCTGGGGGCGCCACCGCGACAAGACTGCCACGGCCTTCCAGAAGCCATCGAAGGTAGATATGCAACTGATGGAGGCCAACCCGAAGGGTTTCAACCCTCTTGGGCTCATCTATTGGGGCGTTGACGAACTGTTGCTCAAGAAGCAACGACGCCGAAAAGCGGCCGAAAAGCAACGCAGAAAGATGATTCTTGATAACTATTAGCAGAGGTTTTGGCGGACAATAGTTACACTCTTGGTCGTCATCCAGCCCTTAGAATGGTCCGCTTCAGGGGCTGGAAATGGTGTTTTCAGGGGCTGGAGACAGCAGATCCAGGGGCTAGACACGTGACTCCCAGGGGCTAGAGACAAGACAATAGCATTACTTTTGCAACAGAAAAGCGGCACTTTACCATAACGAAAGTACCGCTTTGAACAAAGCAAAGTGCCACTTTTGCGGAACGAAAGTGGCACTTTGCCGTAAGGCATCCTAAACTTTGGCATGCTTCTTGCGCTCTTCGATGCGTTCCTTCATGTCCTGATACTCCTGCTTGATACGTTTTTGAGCCTGCCCGATCTGATAACGATAGACCGCATAGGCCAACAGGAAATAGGCACCAGCCTGAATCCACAGGATGCGATACTCTAGCAACACATCTGCGAGCGACGCGCCCATGGAGTTGAGACGCACAAAGGCACGGACACCAAAGGTGGACGGGAATAACCACGAAATGCCCTGCCAGACAGCGGGAATATTGGACTGAGGCCAACTGAGACCCGTCAAAAACAGCAGGGGAACAGACACAAAAACCATGAGCAGCATCACATTCTCGCGATAGCGAACCAAGCAGGACACCGTCATGCCAAAGAAAATACAAGCCAAAATATAAGGGAAGACCACAGCCAACAACGAAGGCCAGGCTGCCAACTGCGGGAAGTGGAACAGGCGGGGCACTGCCAACAGCAACCAAGCGCCCATCACGGCATAGACCATGAAATAGGCCAAAGCTTTGCCTGCCACTATGCGCGACACGCCATGATAGTGCTTACTCATCGGTACCAACTGACCGTAGCGATTCTGCTCGCGTGCTGTTCCTGCCGCCAAACCGATGCCCAACACCAGAGTCTGCTGCAGGATAAGCATCAGCACACCAGGCAAGATGAAGGAGCCATAGCCACCCGAGGGATTGAAAATCGGCACCTCATCAAATGCCAGCGGCTTCGAGGCTATCAGTTCTTCCTGCTTCGTGAAGCGACCTGCCAACTTGGTCTTAATCTCTGTGCCCATCTGCATGGTCACCAACTGGGCTGTCTGATAGACGGCCTTATAGGTCAACATCAGCGCCATGTCGCAATACACGCTCACCGTGGCTTGCTGCAAGCGGTTGATGTTCGTATCGAAGTCACTGGGAATATGGTACACGCCCTTCACCAACTGACGGCTGACCAGCGATTTGGCCTCGTTCAAATCCTGAGCATAGTATGCCACCTTGACATCCGCCGAGGCATCGCACATGCGGATAAACTGTCGCGACAACGATGAATGCGAGTCGTCAACCACCGCCACAGGCACTTCGTGCACCGTTTCATTATTGTATATCCACGAATAAAGCAGGGGATAGATAATGGGCACCACAAAGAAGAAGATGATGACACCCTCGTCCCTGACCATCAGCTTCATCTCACGCCACCAGATGAAACAGATGTCATGAAGCCCTTCATTCAGATTACGGAATATAGACATAGGTAAGCATTGCATTCTTTATTTTCTTCATCACAAACCAAGGCAACAGCAAGAATGCTACCAAAGCTGCAAAATGGAACCACGCATCAATGAGCGGGAAACCATTGAAGATACATATCTGATATATCATAAAGTAATGGCGCAACGGGAAAAGCCACGACAATGTTTGCAGAGCACCATCCATGCCCATCACGGGGAACGCCGAACCAACCATCGAGATGCTGAGCACGGCCCACAGCGAACAGATACTGAGCGACATGCGCAGCGAGGGTGTGAGACCGAAAGCAAAGATGCCAAAGCCTTGTGACGAAAGCACCTGAATGAGGCCCAGCAGAACCAACATCCACGGACTACCCAGATGCGGGAACCCCAGCACCATGAACACATAGTACTCGTAAGCATAGACAATGGCCAGGAAGATGAGTGTCTGAACCAGGTACTTACCAACGATAGCCACAAGGATGTTATTGCCTGCAATCTCCATCAGTTGCTTGCCTGTGCCAAACTTAATCTCGGTACCCAGCGAATAGGCCGAAATAAGAAAGATAAACAGCATGATGATACCTGGCACAATCATCGTTGTGAGATAAACATTATAGCTGGTCCACGGATTGGCTATCTGATGCAAATCCACCCTTATAGGCTGCAACAGCGTCTGAATCTGGGCATCGGTCATACCCTTGGCTTGCATCGTGGCTTGCCCTACGGCAGCCGACCCCAGGGTTGAAATGGTCTTCAAGTCCTTCATCAACAGGGCTCCTGCTGCCATCGTGGTATAAGAATAATAGAAGGAAATCTTGGGTTGACGATTAGACAGCAACTTGTCGGTGGTTCCCTTGGGGAGATACATGAAGGCATATATCTCGTTGCGCTGAATGGCGCGCCGTGCTTCTGTCACACTGGGATAGTGTGCAACGACACGCGACATTTGGAAAGCATCCAGTCGATGGGTCAGCGAACGTGTCATCGAGGTGTTGTCGAGGTCAACAACACCCACAGGCATCTCCGTGGGAAGTCCTTCTTTCATCAGCGTGGTGAAGAACACCAACACAAGAATGGGAAAGACCACCATGCAGAAGGCGTAGAGGTGATTCCGTCTGAGAATCGCCAACTCGCGCATCATCAAATGGAATATTCGCAATAGATACTTCATTTATCTGATAATCAACGACATTCCCGGGCGGAGTCCTTCCACCTTCTCTACCGGACGGGCTTTCACCTCGAATGTTTTCAAGTCATACTGACCATTGGCCTTCGTTGCCTTCCACACGGCATAAGAGCCTTGATCCTTCATGTAGTACACCTTCATCTTGACGGTCTTGTTGAAGGCGGGCACAAAGGCATCAAACTCTGTTCCAATGGTCAACGCGCCCAATTGATCCTCACGTACATTAAATGTGCCCCACATGTCGTTCATCATAGAGATGGTCATGATAGGACTACCTGTACCAACCAGTTCGCCTACCTTTGGATAGATGTTGCTCACCTCGCCATCCATCTGTGCAATCTGCACTGTTTCGTTGATGTATGACGTTACTTCCTGCACGGCACCTTTGGCACGATTCACCTGTGCCTGAGCAGCCAACTTCTCTTCACGGCGTGCGCCGTTCTGCGCCATTTCATATTGACTCTGCGCTGCTTTCATCTGAGCCTCTGAGGCTTTATACATGGCCAAAGCTTCATCACGCTTCTGAGCACTCACCACGCCCTCGTCAAACAAACGCTGAACACGATTGTATGACTTCTCGGCAATCTCGTAGGCAGCCTTAGCCTGCTGTAGCAACTGATAGGCGCCCTGCACCTGTTCCTTGCGAGCGCCATTCTTTGCCATCAGCTCCATAGCCGAAGCAGCATCCTCTGCGCTCTGTGCTTGTTGTCTTTTGGCATCCACTTCGGGAGCATCCAGTATGGCGAGGGTATCGCCAGCCTTCACGAAGTCGCCTTCCTTCACACGGATTTCAAGGATTCGTCCGGGGACCTTGCTTGACACGCGGTATTCCGACACTTCTACTTGTCCCTGTATCAGCTCTGGGTCTCGACCTAGGGCAAAGACGCCAATGAGTGCGACTAGTATGACCACGCAAGAGAAGCCCAGGATGGCATACAAAATATTCTTATGTTGCGTTGATGCTTGTACTGACATAATTCAAAATGATTATTAAACTAAAACTCTTTACTTTGAACTCTTTACTGTAAACGGTGTACTACTTAAGTTGTCCCATGGCTTTCTGCAAGTCCACTTGTGCCATCTTGACATCGATGTCGGCATCAATCTTCTGCGACTTGGCCTGAAGCCATGCCGTCTGCGCCTCCATCACAGTCGTGGGAGTTATCACACCTTCGCGGAAGCCAACCTCTGCTGTACGCAGGTTCTCCTCTGCCCGCTTGATGCTGGCCTGCGCCATGGCCTGACGCTTGTTGGCCTCATCAACCTTGAAGTTGGTCTGATTGACCTGCAGTTCTATCTTCTCGCGAGCCTCTTCCAGCTCCAGGTTGGCAATAGCGGTAGCGCCCTTGGATGCTCTGACTTTATAGTTCACATCGCCCCAGTTCCAAAGGGGTACACGTACCATCACACCTACATTCCACATGCCTCCGAACTTTTTTTCAAAGCCATTGAGCACGTTGGGATTGGAAACAACATAACCACCGGTGAGCAGCACCTGAGGCAGATTGCCGGCACGCAACAGGTTGGTGGACTGACGCGACAAATCGACAGCACTTTCCAGAAGTCGCAACTCAGGTCTATTTTCCATGGCCATCGAACGAGCCTGTTCGCCATTGGAACCAAGAACGGGCGTCACCTCCGACAGGCTGTCGGTGTTCTCATCAACCAAAGTGATGTTGCTGTCTGACGGCAGACCTATTTGCTGACAAAGCAACATCTTGGCCAGCACAAGTCCATCGTTCACTCTTTGAAGATTCATTTCGGCTTCGCTCACCTTCACGCTGACACTCAGGCCGTCGCTGCGCGTGGCGACTCCCTCGGTAATCATCTTTTGTACGTCCGTCTCAAGCTTCTTCACCACTTCAAGGTAACTCTCGGCCAAACGCTGTTTGTGCTTCAGCGAGACAACCAGCCAATAGGTCTTGTCGGTCTCGTAGAGAGTTATCTGACGGGTGGCGTCCTGCGTATGTTCGGCCATGGCCTGATTGATACGCGCCATCTTGTTCATCGCCACGATGCTACCACCCATAAACACGGGCTGCGTGAGCATGATTGAACCTGCAAAGATGTTTCGTGTGTCGGTTTCCAAGGCATCGACAACATGCTGACCAGTAGCATCAAGCACACCAAGCAACGTCGCTATAGCGGGCGTCGATGCTGCTCCCGGCACGACCTGCTCCATCCGCAGACCTGCAGCCGTTCCCAACTTGGGGAAGGTGCTCTTCTGGTCGTCGCTGAGCAGAGACACTTCGCGACTGGTGTACTGATAAGTTCCTATGGCGGCTACATGCGGCAGGTATTTAGTGCGTGCAGACTTTCGCAGGTTGGCGGCGACGTCTTGCTTCAGCTGCTGCACGTTCATCTGCTTGTTGTTGCGCAGGGCCATGGCTCTACAACTGTCCAAGCTCAACAACTGCTGTGCATCAGCGGCTGCTGCTCCAAGCGTCAGGAAGCAAAGTCCTAAAGCCAAACGTTTTTTCATAGTTTGTTTATTTAAAATTAAATGTTCTTGATCCAATCATGTGACCATCGGCAAAGATGCTGACGCGGTATTCGCCAGCCTCGAGAAACTCTCCCACCGTCCAGAAGGTCTGTACGCCGGTCTCCTCACCATTATATTCGATGACTTTCTTCATAGAATACTCCAGCTGACGGTTCTCGTAAGTGAACGTACCTGCTGTGAACGACTGTCCGTTGGGCTTAGTCATACGCACATAGATGGTGCGGTTGCCATTGGCAGCAGTCACATTACGTGCAATATTGAAACTCACCTGAAGGGTCTTGGCATTTTTGATTTTCTTCTCTGCCCTACCACGTTTGTTCAGAGGTGTCATGGTGATGCCTGTTGCATCAAGCTGTGCTGCAATGGCAACTTTCTCTGTCAGGTTCTGCTTCTCCTGTTGCAGGTCGCGCTTCTCCAGATTGGTCTGTTCCAACTGGCCTCTGATCTGGCTATTTTCGGCCATCAGGCTCTTGTTGACCTGATTCAGCGAGTCCACCTGACGTATATACGAACGTAGAACTTCGCGCACGGTGGCCAGTTCTTTCTTCAATCGAGCTATCTCACGGGCATCGCTGGCCTTCACATTCTTCAGTTCTTCCAGCAGTTGCTGAGTGCGCAACTGTTCCTGCGTCAGTTGTTCTATGATTGAGTCATTGTTAATCTGAGTCATCATCTCACTATACTGTAGTGTGAAGCGCTCATATTCGTTTTCCATTTCCTGTTTATCCAACTCAGCCAGCTCTTGCATTTCAGCCACTTGTTGTTTCTGCTGTTGAAGACCAATAAATAACGCAACAGCCAAACCAATCAGTACGGTGACAACAGCTATGCCAATAACAATCCAACTTTTCTTCATTTTGTTTATTTCATTTGTAAATTAACCGCGTGCAAAAATAATAGATTTTCACGAATGCGCCAAATTATTCTTTACCTTTTCGACCAATACAAATAATAATAAGGTGAAATGGAAGAATGCAGGGACAAAAAAGAAGGCCGCCACCCGAACATAGGATGACGGTCTTTCTTCCATTTATTTTACTTATATTTATTCCACCTTGATGACTAACGTCTTGCCTTGTGCCAGATCGGCATGGTTCACAAACCATCCTTTCAAGGGTTTCCCTCCAATCGTGATCTGACGGATTTTCTCGCCTTGACCTTCTTTCCTGATAACGAAGGTCTTGCCTGTGGTGCCCAGCGTGAACTCCACCTTATCGAAGAGGGGCACGGTGACAATATACTGCGGATCGGCAGGCGAATAAGTATAGATGCCCATGGCATTGAGAGCATACCACGATGACATCTCACCGGCATCGTCCATACCTGCATAAGCCAAATGATGTTCGCCCATACCATAATAGTTATTCATCAATATGTTCAGGACATGCTGAGCCTTCTCCTGACGATCAATGAAATAGTAGGTATAGGGAATGCCATGACCAGGCTGATTGCCATGACAGTATGTGCCCAGATAGCCCGTCAGGTTCCAAGCCTCATAACCGCCACAAGGAACAGAGAAGAGCGAATCGAGCTTCTGCTCTACAGCCTGGTATGATGGATAAAGAGCAATCATGCCGGCAGGATCATGAGGTGCAAAGAACAGCGAATTCCAAGCATCAGCCTCGCGATACATATATTGATAATAAGGATAGTTTGGAAAGAATTCTTCTATCCACTGTCCTTCGCCATTACGCAACACCTTGCCACGCCAAAAGCCTGTAGAGGGGTCGAACAGGTTCTTATAATTCTGTGCATGCTGGAGCAGCATCTTTTCATTCTTCTTGTCTTTCAGCACACGAGCCACCAATGCCGTCGCATAGTCGTCGTAAGCATACTCTACGGTTTTGGTGACGGAGCCTTTGTACTCATCCTCGGTAGGAACATTGGTGGTGTCTTTCTCCGAAATCCAGCCACGTTCCAGATACTCATCGAGGTAGGGACGACCGCCACGCCCAGGCACGGTGGCATTCTTCAACATCAGCTGATAGGCACGACGAAGGTCAAAGTCGTGAATACCTCTCAACCAGGAGCCTGCCACAAAGGCCGAAGCATGGTCTCCATGGAAGAATGTGGGCATATAGCCACCATGTTTCTCTCCCCTGTCAACACACGACTTGATGATATCCGCCACCACCTCGGGCGAGATCATACCAAGAAGAATCAGTTTGTTGCGATAGGTATCCCACAACGAAGGATCGGTGTAGTAGGCATAGTCGCCGCGCACCACCTGACCATGGTCGTCACGATATTCGCCATTGGCATCGCTGCGCAGGCAAGGCCATAGGAAGGCACGATAAAGTGTGGAATAGAACATGTCTTGTTGCTGAGCAGTACCACCGCTGATACGTACGTGACCTAAGAGTTTCTCCCACGTCTGATCGGCATCACGGCGCACCTCTGTAAAGGTTTTACCTTCCTTCAACAGTTCTGCTTCAAGGTTAGCCTTGGCATTATCAATGCTCACAAACGAGAAACCGATACGCACCTCTAATGGCTTTGCTGCGCGAGAGTCCTTAAATGTGACCACGCCAACACTATTGCGATGCTCGCTTACCATGGCAACTTGATTGATCTCGTAGTTGGTGACAGCATAGAAATAGGCGCGTCCCTCGCCGTCCTGATAACCAGAGAAGGCATTATCTGCAGCCTTCTTTACTTGATAATTGTGCGGATGAGCATTGGAATGAGTGATATCTACTAACAACATTTTCTCGTCGCCTGCACGAAACGAATAGCGGTGATAGGCACAGCGTAGCGTAGTGGTCAGTTCTGCATTGACCTGATAGCGGTCGAGCAGCACCTGATAATAGCCAGGAGACGCCGACTCATGTTCATGACTGAACCACGAACAATAGTTGTCGGGGCGCCATTGACCTTCGGTAGTGACTGGCAGTATGGGGACATGCAACAGATTCCAGTGCCCTTTACTGGTATGGGCAAAGCCATAAATCTGATGGTCTTCATACTGATAGCCCGAGCCTGAATGGTACATCGTAACGGGAGTTGCCTGAACCATGGCATTGGGCATGGCAGCACCAGGAAAGGTTTCTGCGCCCCAAGCGCGTTTTGTCTCGGTACGGGTGTAGCCGAGGTCTTGAGGCGACCATAATGTTTCTGTCCCCATCAATGGGTTTACATGCTTTGTAATGTCTCCTGCGCTCACTTGAGTAGCGGCAATGAGCGCAGCAGATAGAAGTAATAATTGTTTTGTCTTCATCGTTTATTTACTATTTATCGAAACTTTGGCTTTTAGTGTCTTGTCAGGGCTTGAGCCTGTTCGGGATGCAAAATTATAAAAAATTAATCGATTATTTGGCTGTTTAATGTTTTTTATCTATCTTTGCCCACAGACAATTAGATTAAAAGCCTATGAAAAAGAACAGCTTTATCTACCGAGTCATCGACCTTTACTATGACGGCTTCCGTCATATGACACTGGGCAAGACACTCTGGATAATCATCCTGATAAAACTGTTCATCATGTTCTTTATCTTAAAACCTTTCTTCTTTCCCAACTTTCTCAAACAGAATGCACATGGCGATGAAGCTGGCTTCGTAGCCAACGAACTGACCAAACGTGTGAATGACAACTAAAACAAATAAGTTATATGGAAAATCTATTATTAAACATCGATGCAGGAACCATTGACTGGTCGAGGGCTCAATTTGCTCTAACAGCCATCTACCACTGGTTATTTGTTCCACTAACATTAGGACTGGCTGTCATTATGGGCATTGCAGAAACCATCTATTATCGGACGAAAGATGAGTTTTGGAAGCATACAGCCCAGTTCTGGCAGAAACTCTTTGGCATCAACTTTGCCATGGGTGTAGCCACTGGCATCATTCTGGAGTTTGAGTTCGGTACCAACTGGAGTAACTACTCATGGTTTGTGGGCGACATCTTTGGAGCACCATTAGCCATCGAAGGCATTGTGGCCTTCTTTATGGAATCCACATTTGTTGCAGTCATGTTCTTTGGTTGGAAGAAAGTGTCGGCAGGTTTCCATCTTGCTTCAACTTGGCTCACTGGCTTGGGAGCGACCATCTCTGCCTGGTGGATCTTAGTGGCCAATGCATGGATGCAGTATCCCGTAGGTTGCGAGTTCAACCCCGATACCATGCGCAACGAGATGGTTTCCTTTTTCGAGGTTGCTCTTTCGCCCTTTGCGGTGTCTAAATTCTGCCACACCGTCACCTCAGCATGGATCATTGGAGGCATCTTCTGCGTTGGCGTGTGTTGTTGGTACTTGATGAAGAAACGACACGTGAAGATGGCTGTAGAGAGTATGAAGATTGGCGCTGCTGTCGGACTCGTTGCTGCCCTGTTGGCTGGTGCCACCGGCCACAAGTCGGGCATGGACGTGGCCAAGGTGCAACCCATGAAACTGGCTGCGATGGAAGCGCTTTACGACGGAGGAACAGAGCAGGGACTTAAACTGATTGAAGGTATTGAGATACCCTATGGACTGTCACTCATGGCTACCAACGATCCAAAAGGATTTGTACCTGGCATCAACGACATTCTGAATGGTTATACTACGCCAGACGGAAGAGTAGAACCATCTGCCGATGAGAAGATAGAACGTGGCAAGAAGGCAATCAGTGCTTTGGCAGCCTACCGCAACGCGAAAGCCAGTGGTGAGGATGGGACCACACACCTGGCCACCCTTCAGGAGAACATGAAGTATTTTGGTTACGGCTACCTGCACAACAAAGAAGAACTGATTCCTCCGGTGCTGGTCAACTTCTGGGCTTTCCGTGTGATGGTAGGCGTGGGATGCTTGTTTATCCTGTTCTTCGCCGTTGTTCTGGCAACACTCTATCACTGGCCCAAATGGCTATTTGCCAAGCGCGACATCACGAAGTTGCCTGCATGGCACTACTGGGGGGCAATCATGTTGGTGCCCCTGGGATACATCGGTTCGGAATGCGGATGGCTGGTAGCGGAATTTGGCCGACAGCCCTGGACTATTCAAGACATGCTCCCCACATGGGCTGCGGTCAGCGACTTGCATTCGTCGAGCGTCATTATCACATTCTTCTTGTTTCTGATTCTGTTCACTACAATGCTGGCGGTGGAAATCAGCATCCTTTTCAAACAAATCAAAAAAGGACCGAACGTTTGAGAATCTGAATTTGATTATTTCTGCTAACTGTCCAAAAAGAAACAACTATGCTAACATATTCATTCTTACAACATTATTGGTGCTTCTTGGTTTCGCTACTGGGAGCCCTGCTGGTATTCCTGCTATTTGTACAAGGTGCGAACTCTATTATATTCTCATTAGGACACAATGACGAAGAGCGCCGGTTGCTGATTAACTCTACAGGACGCAAATGGGAATTTACATTTACGACCCTGGTAACCTTTGGCGGTGCGTTTTTCGCCTCTTTTCCACTGTTCTACTCCACCTCTTTCGGTGGTGCTTACTGGCTGTGGATGCTCATTCTCTTTACTTTTGTACTGCAAGCGGTGAGCTATGAGTTTCAAAACAAGATAGGAAACTTGTTGGGAGCAAAGACCTTCCAATGGTTTCTGGTTATCAACGGCATCTTTGGTCCACTGTTGTTGGGTGGTGCTGTTGCCACCTTCTTTGAGGGTTCTAACTTCATCGTAGAAAAAAGCAACTTGATCAATACTGAAGCCGTCACTCCCATCATCAGCCGTTGGGCCAATGCGTCACACGGACTCGACGCCCTGCTTAATCCATGGGTACTGGTGTTTGGCTTGGCGGTGATGTTTCTGGCACGCACATTGGGCATCTTATACATCATCAACAACGTGAACGACGAGAACATACGCAGTCGTGGCAGCGTCAGACTAATCGGTACTGCCATCCCTTTCGTCATTCTTTTTGTGAGCTATCTTGTCCACCTGCTATTAAAAGACGGTTACGCTTGGAATCCAGAAACGGGCGAAATCTTCATTGAACCCAACAAATATCTGCACAACATGATGGACATGTGGTACCTTACAGTGGTGATGCTGATTGGCGTAGTCCTTGTGCTTTGGGGTATCGCAACCGAACTATTGCGTGACAGCAAATTCTTTACACAGCATCCTTCTCTCTTCAAGTTTGCTGGTATCTGGTCGGCAGGCATTGGCACCGTGCTGACTGTTCTGGCATTGCTACTGACAAGTGCCTGGAACCACACTGCCTACTACCCTTCTACTGCCGATCTTCAGTCATCGCTGACACTCGAAAACTCGTGCAGCAGCTATTTCACGCTCAACACGATGTTCTATGTTTCGCTACTCATCCCCTTTGTATTGGCTTATATTTGCTATGCTTGGCGCAAGATTGACAGCAAGCCCATAGATAAAGACGAGATTGCCAACGATGAGCATGCCTATTAAAAAAAACAGTATAATTGCATTCATTTATAAAAAATAATAACTATTTTTGCAACAGAATCATTAAAAAACATCATTTTTATACCTTATGAAGGAATATAGATTATTGAACCAAGACGAGATTAACGTGCTTGAATCCAACGGCTGTTGGGCAGAAGATTGGAGCCGCGTGCAAGTGGCACTCGACTTCAAACCATACAACTTTCATCGTATGATACTCTATGGCGACATTTGCCTTGGATCGTTCAATAAGCAGATTGAGGTTAGCTCCGGCTTCTTCAAGCATTCTGGCATCAACGATGCTACGTTGCGCAATGTCAGCATTGGCAACGACTGCCTGATAGAAAAAGTTGGAAACTTTATCAATAACTATACTATCGGTGATGACTGCTACATCTCGAACATCTCGACCATGGAGACACTCGAAGGTGCCAGCTATGGTGCTGGTTCTACTATCTCGGTTCTAAACGAGATGGGTGACGGAAACGTGACGTTGTTTCGCGAACTGAATTCACAACTGGCTTCATTCATGGTGAAGCATCATTGCGACAAGGCGCTCATCAATCAATTGAAGCAACTCATAGACGATGAGGTACGTATCAGCACGCCAGAACGAGGTATTATTGGAAACCGCGTGAAGATTATCAACACCAAAGATATTACAAATACCGTCATCAAGGGCGACTGCGAGATTAGCGGAGCTGCCCGTTTGAACGAATGTACCATTCTAAGCAACGAAGATGCCAGCGTCTTTATCGGCACAGGTGTCATCTGCGAGAATTCTATCATCTGCGACGGTTGCTCTATTAACAACTCGGTGAAGATGCAAGACTGCTTCGTCGGCGAAGCCTGTCAGATTACCAATGGTTTCACAGCCGAAGCGAGTCTGTTCTTTGCCAACTCGTTCATGGCCAATGGTGAAGCATGTGCAGCCTTCTGTGGTCCTTTCTCAGCCTCACATCATAAGAGTTCTTTGCTGATTGGAGGCGAGTTCTCATTCTACAATGCCGGTTCAAACACCAACTTCTCGAACCATGCCTATAAGATGGGCCCCATGCACTATGGCACGCTGGAGCGTGGCACCAAAACAGCTTCGGGTTCCTACGTGCTGATGCCTGCAACTATTGGTGCTTTCAGTGTCTGCTTCGGAAAGCTGATGCACCACCCCGACACACGCTGTTTGCCATTCTCCTACCTGATTGCTTACGGCGACACTATGTATTTGGTGCCAGGCCGCAACATTACTACAGTAGGTCTCTACCGCGACATCAAGAAATGGCCTAAGCGCGACAAGCGTTCTAAACAGTCGAAAAAAAGTATCATCAACTTCGACTGGCTCAGCCCTTTCACCGTGGGTGAGATTATGCAAGGCATTGAAATCCTAAAAGCATTGCGTAACGCATCAGGTGAAAATGTGACGAGTTATAACTTCCATGAGTACGTCATCAATGCCTCATCACTAAAGAAAGGACTGAAATACTACGACATTGCCCTACGCATCTACATGGGTGCCGTCTTGAAACGCGCCCAAAAAGAGGGATACATTGGTAAGCCCATCAGCAACATAGGACAAGGAACGTGGGTTGACATGAGCGGACTGCTGCTACCCCAAAGTGAAGAACAGCGCCTCATCGATGATATCAAAGGAGGCAACATAGACAACATCCAACAGGTATTAGACCGCTTCGACGAGATCAACAAGAACTATAGCAACTACCGCTGGGCTTGGAGTTACCAAATGATTCTGGACTATTACCACCTGGAAGAGCTCAATGAGACCGCTTGTGAACGTATCCGCGAGGACTATGTCAGAGCCCGTCGAGCATGGATTGCCGAGATTCGGAAAGATGCAGAAAAAGAATTTCAGATGGGCGATGTTGAGCAGAATGTCTTCGATGACTTCCTTTCAAAGCTTGATCATGAAATTGACTACGAGAATTAATTAATCAAAGATAAATGAATTTTAAACTATTATCAGGAGCCTGTGTTCTCTCACTGGCTCTCTTTTTATTGAGCAGTTGCAGCAAGGACTACGAAACCGTTAAGGGCGATCCTACGCAAACACGCATTTACACACTGGAAAACGGACTGAAAGTATATCTAAGTGTCAACAAGGAGGCACCACGCATACAGACATACATTGCCGTGCGCACTGGTTCTAAGAACGACCCGGCAGAGACCACGGGCTTGGCACATTACTTAGAGCATCTGATGTTCAAGGGGACAGACAAGTTTGGCGTAACCAACGTCAAAGCCGAAGCGCCACTTTTAGACGACATTGAAGCGCGCTATGAGCGGTATCGTAAATTGACCGATCCCGAAGCACGTCGCCAGGCTTATCATGAGATAGACTCTGTCAGCCAGTTAGCTGCCAAGTATTTCATTCCCAACGAATACGACAAGTTGATGGCCATCATCGGCTCTGAGGGATCCAATGCCTATACGAGCGAAGATGTCACTTGCTATGTAGAGGACATCCCATCCAATGAGGTTGAGAATTGGGCCAAGATTCAGAGCGATCGTTTCCAGAACATGGTGATTCGTGGCTTCCACACCGAGTTGGAAGCAGTCTATGAGGAATACAATATGCACCTTTCCAACGACATTGATAAGTTGTTCGTTGCCATGTCTGCCAAGCTGTTCCCCAACCACCCCTACGGCACACAGACCACCATTGGCACACAAGAGCATTTGAAGAATCCTTCAATATCTAATATCAAAGCATATTTTAAGAAATGGTATGTGCCCAACAACGTAGCTATCTGCATGGCTGGCGACTTTGATCCCGACGAGGTGATGAGCACCATCAAGAAATATTTCGGTGAGTGGAAGGCAGGCGATGATGTCGAACAGCCTACTTTCCCCGCACAACCGGCAATCACGAGTCCTATCGACACCACCGTGGTGGGACTGGAAGCAGAGACCATCTGGCTGGGTTGGCGCTTTGACAAGGCCAACTCGCTCCAGACCGACACACTGCAAGTTGTAGAGCAAATGCTAAGCAATGGAACTGCCGGTCTCATCGACTTAGACATCAACCAGCAGATGAAGATGCTCGAGGCTTGGGCTGGTTCACAGACCAACATGGATTATTCTACGTTCCTGATGGCAGGTACCCCAAGTGAAGGGCAGACACTCGACGAAGTGCGCAGTTTGCTTCTTGAGGAAATCGAGAAATTAAAGAAAGGCCAGTTCTCAGACGATCTTTTGCCCTCTGTCATCAACAACATGAAACTACAGTACTATAATGCACTTGAATCCAACCAAGCCCGCGCCAACATGTTTGTAGAGGCCTTTATCAATGGCACACCCTGGCAGCAGGAGGTAGAGTGGCTCAGTCGTTTGGAAGGCATGACAAAAGAACAGATTGTGGCTTTTGCCAATCGGCATTTTCAGAACAACTATGTAGCTGTCTATAAGCGTCAAGGCGTTGACACCACACAAAGGAAGATTGAAAAACCTGCCATCACACCTATTCCAGCCAACCGCGAATTAGTGTCAGACTACGTCAAGAGCATACAAAACACCAAAGTAGCTCCCATCGAGCCCAAATTTGTAGATTTCAAACGTGACCTCACCTTTGGAGAAACCAATTCAAAGTTGCCCTTTATCTATGTCAAAAACGTAGAGAACGGACGGTTCACACTGGCTTTCCATTATGCCTTTGGCGAGGAAAGTGATGTGCGCTATAACTATGCTGCCGAGTATCTGGACTATCTTGGCACCGACTCACTGTCTGCCCAGCAGTTGAAACAGCAGTTCTACAAGCTGGCTTGCAACTACAACATCAGCGTGGGCGACCGCGACATCTTCGTGACCCTGAACGGACTAAGCGAGAATATGGCCGAGGCTTTGGCTTTGACAGAACACGTGATGCAGCATGCCAAGGTTGACAGCGCTGCTTACATGCAGTATATTGCCATCAGAGAGAAAAGCCGCATGGACCAGAAAGCAGACCAGAATGCCAATTTCCAACATCTGTTCGCTTATGGCATGTATGGTGCATACAACCCCTATCGCAATGATTACACTGCACAACAATTAGCCGAGACCAATCCTCAGGAACTGCTCAACCTGTTGCGCGACCTGAAGCGCTATCAGCACACCATATTATATTATGGCCCTATGGACGAGCAAGAGTTGTCAGCCGTCATCAGCGAACAGCATCCTACGGGGCAGTTGGCCGCCGTGCCTCAAGGCAAGCACTACACATTGCAGCCCACCCCGCAAAGCGAGATACTCATTGCGCCCTATGATGCCAAGAACATCTACATGCGCATGTTCCACAACGAACCACGTCAGTGGAACCACGACGACGATGCTATCCAGGCCCTCTTCAACGAATACTACGGTGGAGGCATGAACTCCATTGTCTTCCAGGAGATGCGCGAGACGCGCGGTCTGGCCTATAATGCCTTTGCGCTCTATATGCAACCTCAACATGCCGACGCATCTGAGTATTTCTTCACCCACATCATCACCCAGAACGACAAGATGATGGACTGCGCACGACAATTCCACACCATCCTCGACAGCATCCCTCAGAGCATCAATGCTTTCCACATTGCGAAAGAGTCGCTCACCAAGCGTCTGGCAAGTCAACGTACTACTAAGTTCGGACTTATCAACGCATGGCTGCAGGCCAAGGAGCGTGGCATCGACTACGACATGAACGAGCGAATTTACAATGCCCTCCCCGCCCTGACGATGCAAGACATTGTGAAGTTTGAGCAAGAGCGCATGGCCAAAAAGCCATTCCGCTACATCATCCTTGGCGATGAGAAGGAACTCGACATGAAGACCCTGCAACAATACGGGCCCGTGAAGCGTGTCACCACCGAACAAATCTTTGGTTATTGATTTGACTTTGAAAAGGGACGCTAAAGCGGAAGAATGATGTCGCTTTAGCATCCCTTTTCTTCCCCTTTAGAACACTAAAACAACCATATTATTAATTAAACAACCATACTACTGGAAATGAAAAAACTAACTACTACGCTGCTCTTCATGGCGGCAACATCAATCACAATCGGACAGAACCATGTCGCCGTAAGGCAAGGCACCTTTGATTCATCCTGGGAGAGTCTGTCACAATGGGAATGTCCAGAATGGTTTAAGGACGCCAAGTTTGGCATCTGGGCACACTGGGGACCACAGTGTCAGGCAGAAGATGGCGATTGGTATGCCCGCCACATCTATTTCGAAGGGCACGCCCAAAACAAGTTCCACGTTGGTCATTTTGGTCAACCTGCAGAGTTTGGGCTAAAGGAGCTATGCAATGCTTGGAAAGCAGAAGCTTGGAACCCCGACGAGTTGGTCAGGCTATATAAGAGCGTAGGTGCTCGCTATTTCATGGCCTTAGCCAATCACCACGACAACTTCGACCTCTGGGACTCCCCTTACCAGGAATGGAACTCGGTCAACATCGGTCCAAAGAAAGACATCATCAAAGGTTGGAAAACTGCCTGCCAAAAAGTTGGTCTTCCCTTGGGAGTCAGCATCCATGCCTCACACGCATGGACATGGTTGGAACCATCTCAGGAATATGACGGCAACCTGACCAAAGCCGAAGGCAAAGGCAAGTGGTGGGAAGGCATGGACCCACAGGAGCTCTATGCCCAAAGACATGCGCATTCAGCCGACTGGAAGAAGGTGCGCGGCATTCACCCACAATGGGACTGGGGCAAAGGAGCCTCACTACCCTCTGAACAGTACAAACTAAAATTTCAAAACCGCGTGCTGCAGCTCATCAACGACTATAATCCCGACATGATATACTTCGATGATACGGCCATGCCCTTCTACGGATGCGATGACAATATAGGCCAAAACATTCTGCAACACTACTATAACCATAGCGCTGCTCAGCACAAAAGCAAACAACAAGTCATCGTCACGGGCAAGCAACTGACGGCACAGCAAAAGGATTACATGATGTGGGACGTTGAGCGTGGTGTCCCCGATCGTCCACAACAGGAATATTGGCAGACCTGCACATGTATTGGCCAGTGGCACTACGACCAGAATGTGTATCAGCAAAACCGCTATAAGAGTGGTGCTACAGTCATCCGCATGCTCATTGACGTAGTCTCCAAGAATGGCAATCTGCTGCTCTCTGTCCCCGTAAAAGCCAATGGAACGATCGATGACAAAGAACAAGCCATACTTGCCGACATTAAGGCATGGATGGACATCAATGGTGAAAGCATCTACGGCACACGCACGTGGCAGACCTTTGGCGAAGGTCCCCTTGCAGAATCAGCCAACCCAATGAATGCGCAGGGCTTCAACGAAGGGCAGACTTACTCATCAAGGGATGTGCGTTACGTTCAGAAGAAAGGCATTGTCTATGCCACCATCATGGACTGGCCCGAGTCTGGCGCTTTTCTCATGAAAGCATTGAGCACGAAAAGCGGAAAGATAAAAAAGGTAGAGTTGTTAGGTGGCCACAAAGTAGCCTTCACACAAGACGCCAATGGGCTCACCATCATGATTCCTGCCGACAAACCCAACACCATCGCTCCCGTTTTCCGTATCACGTTCAAGAAGTAATCAGCGGCGCACGAGTGTTGACCCACTGACCGTTACTGGCCCATCTATCTGCACCACATAGATGCCAGATGCAAGCCAAGGCAATGCCAAGTTATAAGACGTCAATCCTTGGTGCAACTGTCCAACATACACCTGGGCGCCAGAAAGAGCAAACAAGCGAATCGTGGCAGACCGCTGTAAGGCGTCCGCCATACACACACGAAGCATGCCATCGGCAGTCATACTGACGGTGGCATGCGTTTGTTTCTTTGAGACACCGTCTATTTTATCAGTTCCCAACAGATAAAGCAAGCCACGATAGACGTCAATCTCACCATATCCATACTCATTATTGGGGTAAGTCAGCGATGGGTCTGGCTGCCGACAGGTGTGCGCCATCACATCTTTCACCTCGGCAGGGGTCAGCGTAGGTTTAGCCTGAAGCCATAGTGCGATGGCGCCAGCCACAGCCGGACAGGACATAGAGGTCCCACTATTGGAATTCCACGCATAGGTCCGTCCGTTAAAATCAAAATGGGCCACATCCCATTTCACGTCAGAAGCATCAGGGTGATGCTCTAAGTACCAACTACTATACGATGAGATGATGTTATTGCCTGGTGCCATCACGTCGGGTTTGATGCGCCCGTCTGTTGTCGGTCCCACCGAAGAAAATGGCACACGCATGCCTTGAGGCGCATGCCAATAGTGCTTCCATGCGCCTTCGTAATTGGCTATGCTGTCGCGATAGCTGGTGGCCCCCACGCTAATCACACAAGGAGCTGACGATGGTGAATGAACATTGTGCGTGCTCTCTCCAGCAAATAGCAGGGGATTCACAGCATTCGTTACCAACGTACCGGTCATATTCCAGAAACCCACCTCTGCATCGCGCCCGACAATCTCGACAGAAAAAGGGCAAATCTTTCCCACCCCACGTTCGCTATTCACCATCACATCGTAGCACACATCTTGAGCATCATAGCAAGAAGCATAGGCTTCCACCTCGAAAAAATAAGTAGTGCCATCATGGCGCAGTGCCATCTGCATGGTGCTGTCGGTTTGTTCCTTCACTTGCTTGCTGTCCACCAATACGGTATCATTGCGGGCGCCATATAGCACCATGCGCAAGACAAAGTCATCTGCCGACTTCAACGTGAAGGCCGACTCTTGATTCTTCGACGTCAAGAACGTGCCTTCAGACTGCTCACCGCGCCGCTTACAGAACCATGTTTTCTGATGTCCCCTGTTACCTGCCGCTGCCACCAAGATGCGTCCAGGTCCCACCAAACTGTCCAACATCTCGTAATACAGTTGATCATGGCCATAAAAATCCTCACTGCTGCCCTCACTAAAAGAAATCACACATGGCTGTTGGAGCCGTTCTGCCTGATCGAAAAGATACTTGAACCCAAGCGCATCAGTCGCAAATGTATATTTATAGTAATCAGCGGAATCCACATAAGCAGCATTATCGCCCACTGCATTGGCAACCAAACAGATGTCTGCGTCGGGCGCCATGCCCCGATATTTCGTGTCATAGCCACTACCAGCAGCAATACCAAGTGTGTGTGTGCCGTGTGTCATGTCTCGGCCATCGGTCGAGCGCCCAAGTGCTTTAATCTCTGTAACATCCGTATAGTCACGTCCCACGGGGAACCTACTTCCCAACGTATCGCGAGACAGCATATCCCAAAACGCCTTAATACGATACGCCGACATATCACGACTATAGAAATTTGGATGCGTCAGATCAAAGCCAATGTCCATCACCCCCACCACTACACCGTCGCCCGTAAAGGCGTGCGGTAGTGCTTGACCTTCATAGGCGGGTAGCGCATTCAGGTGGACAGCCATCGAATCGGTCAGCACCTGTGCAGCATGATTAGCCTCAATGCGCAAGATACGCGGGTCCAGCGACAACTCTGCCAATTGGTCTGTCGATAGATCCACGATATAGAGTTGTCCTTTTCTCAACAACACCTTGCAGCCATGCTCTTGCAGTGCCCGTTGGCCACCTGCGGTCACCTTCACAAAGGCACAGACCCGCTGTGGTGATGACACGGTGGTCCTCGCCACCCTCCGCAACAAAGGCGACAGTTTGCCCATTCGTGCCCGTTGAGGGTAAGTATCCATCAGTCCTAAGACTATGAGCATCAACGCAATAATATATCTTTTCATCCTCATATCTGCGGCAAAGATAATAAAAAAAACAAAAACCTTACAAAAGGTGCCATGTCTTTTATGTTCTTTCAAAAAAAATCCGTAAATTTGTAGCCCGAAAACAAATAACTAAATATACTAACAATGAAAAAAATACTACTCTTAACCATGTGGCTGACTGTGGCAATCAATATGATGGCACAGAACTCAGAACAGGCCATGAAGGCTGACTTGATGCAGATGTTGGCCAACTTTTCCACTTATCTTAAGAACGACTTCCAGGACTGTGCTGCCCCCAACAGCCTCAACGAGGTGTGTGGTTGTTTCAAGGGCGAGAACACGATGGGCAACGACGAGCGCGGTGTGCGCCCCAATGCCGACCTCTCAATGATTTGCGCCTTCCTGGTCAAATATGGCAAAGATCAGGTGACGCTCCCCGCCAATGTAACGTGGGACGACATGGAGGCAATGGCCAAGAAAAGCCTTGTCTTTGCCTATTCTACGCACAAGGCCAACAAGCTGAAGGTGTGCGCCGGCAACAAATACTGGGGCTCTACCTCCACAAGCGATGCAGTGTGGGAGAGCTCGCTATGGGCCATGTCAGTAGCCTATTCGGCCTTTTTCCAATGGGACAAGCTGACTGACAATCAGAAAGGATATATCTACAATCTGTTGAAGGCAGAATGCAACTACGAATTGGGACGATCGATTCCCATAGGTTTCAACGGCGACACCAAGGCAGAGGAAAACGGTTGGGAGGCCGATGTACTGGCAGCCACGTTAGGACTGTTCCCCAACGACGAATTAGCACCTCGTTGGTTCCAGCGCCTGCGCGAATTTGCCATCAACAGCTACTCGCAGAAAGACGATGCAACCGACGAGACCGTGATAGACCCTGACTACGATCAGAAGCGCGTCAAGGATCTTTATAAGGGTCAGAACCTTTATGACGACTTTACGCTGCAGAACCACAACTATTTCCATACGTCATACCAGAACGTAGTCATTCAGGAACTGGGCGAGGCTGCTCTGGCACTTAAACTGTTCCAGCAGGGACTCTATGGCGAAGAGAAATGGAAGACTAACGCCTTGATGCACAACAACGACAAGGTGATGAACGAAGTGCTCTACTGGTTGGCACTCAGCGATGGAGAGTTGGCCATGCCTAACGGCAACGACTGGAGCCTGTTCCTTTACGACCAAATCACCTCCTACTCTACCAATGCTTGTTTCTTGCGCGACCCTCATGCGCTGATGTTGGAAGACCGCGCCTACCAAATGATCAAGTCACGCCAGCAGACAACCACCGATGGACAGTGGCTGTTGCGACCCGACGTTGGTGCCCGCCGAATGGGTGTAGAGGCTCATCGCGTGATGATGACCTGGCTGATGCACGAACTGCTCTCTACTGCCGACCTGACACCCACCAGTTGGGAGGACTTCAACCGTCAGTATGCCGAGGCCAAGGTATTTGCAACACAGAACATCATACGCGCTTCCACCCAACAGCGCTTCACCACATTCTCTTGGAGCAGCGGACTGCAGAGCTATACTGGCTATATTGCGCCCCACGTGAAAAACTTGGAACAGTCTAACCTCATCGTGCCCTACCGCGCCAACAACACCGGCAATTTCATTGGATGGTATGACGTGAGTGGCAAGAAGGCAAATGCCACACCGGTCGTGAGCGGCATCTACGACCTTCGTGGCAACAGCTATGTCATGAATGGTGAACTGAACACCAACGATGCCTCACTGAACAACCGTTTTGCCATCTATTCAACACCAGGCAATGCCGTTATCTATATAGATTATGTACGTGCCAACGCACCTGTCACAATCACAGCCGAGAAGGGCGGACTGATGGCTATCAGCATGGACGAGTTTACCAAGACTCAGCGCACCTTCTACACGGCAGAAGGCGAACAGCTACTGGATGGCATCACACTGAAAAAGCTGACAACGCCCTGGGTGAACATCGACAACCAGCTGGGCATCGTGACCAACAAGAATCAGATGGGCTTTGGCGAACGCAGCAACAACAATTCGGTGATGACTTCAAAGCTATATACATGCTACGACAATACCAGCCGTAGCGTGAAAGCCGGCCAGACGGTGGACCGCCGTGCCGTGGTCTATTACTCCAACACCGATGCCCAGACCACTGCCCAGCTTTCAGCAGCACTGAGAGCGATAGAAGTTCCAGAGGGATGGCAGGCCGTTTTCGCCCTCGACCCCGACAATACCGGTTATTTCATCGTGGCCAACTTTGCCAGCGACCAGCAGCTCCGTCTGCCTTTGGTCAAGACCACAATGGGCTATCCAGTTCTGTCAGTCCCCTCTGTTGATTACCGTTTTGCACTGGAGGAGAACCATAGTCATGCAGACATCGTGAAGTTCTATTACGACCAACCAGAATTACTGACCGTCCAAGAGAAAGACCATCCCGACGTGGCCTACTTCATGAACCTCACCAAGAGCAATGACGAGTTCACCATCCACGCCGTCACCACCGATGGCGTCAAGGAGAAAACCATCAAGTTCTCTGGCACCATTAAAGCATCAATTGTGGGAGGCGACCTTCTGATCGAGGAAGGTGCCACATTTCCCGTTTCCGATGAAAATGAAGACCTTACGCAAGGCTATGAAGACATCACAGAGATAGCACTGGAGAATGCCAACTTTGAAAATGATGAGACTTATGGCAAAGCAGACGGCAGCGTGACTCTGAACGGTGTGACCTACAACCCCTGCTACACTAACACCGTGGCTGCGACCAACACGAAATGGGCCAACATACTGCCCGTCAAGGGGTGGAAGGCTGGCAACACACTAAGCGGAGGCTCTAACTTCTGTCGCATGTACTCCATGCCCTACAGCACCACGCAGTTTTGCGCCAGCCCCAGCTCCGTAGGCAACTACACCGCACGCTGTTCGCGCCCCATGGCCGACACCACTTGCGGCGACCGTGTGCTGACAGTACTGAACTCGTGGGATGCCGGCACCAATGCCATCACGCAGTCCGTCACACTGCCTAAGGGCAAGTTTCGCCTGCTGATGGATGCCCGTTACGAATGTCCCAACCAGACTAGCAACAACGGAACTGTGGTCACCACCAGCGGCAACAACACCTGCACCTCAATGACTGGCATCAAGATCGGCTCCAAGAGCGACTACCGCTATCCTTCCGTGAATGCCTCGTGGCAACTGTTATGCTTTGACTTCGAGCTGACATCGCCACAAGACGTCACCATCTCTATGGGTTATAAGTCATCGGCCAGCGCTGGTGCTGCCAACAACACACTGCTCTATCTGGACAATGTGCGTCTTCTTCAGGACAGCAACACCATCGACGCTATCCGCGAACATCAGGCATCAACACCCGATGGGATGTTCTACGACCTCATGGGACGTCGTGTAGCGGTCCCTGCCAAAGGACTCTACATCTATCATGGAAAGAAAATCGTGAGATAAAGGAGAAATAAAAAGCTATCTGACCACAGGCATTGGTCGCCCGATAAGTGTCGAGTCAATCTTTGCCTTGGGAAGATGCAAGGGGCCTAAAGGCGAGTGATGGCTTTGCCCCTTAGAGTCGAACCTGTTGACATCGAACCAAATGGTGTTTTCAGGTTCGGCTTTTTCTATGCGCACATGCGCAGTGCCATCGCCCAGGATGCCCAGTCGTGCAGCAGCACCATAGCTCAGGTCCACGATGCGTCCGCGAATGTAGGGACCGCGATCGTTCACCCTCACCACCACTGTCTTGCCTGTCTTGGTATTCGTTACCTTCAGAAAGGTGCCAAACTTATAGCTCTTATGCGCACAGGTCATGCTGTCGTGATGAAGCCGTTCGCCATTGGCCGTCTTCGTACCAGTCATCCGTTTAGAATAATAAGAAGCCTTACCGCTTTGACTTTGTGCCAAAGCAGTAAGGCTTATTGCCACTGAAATCAGAAATATCGTTATCTTTCTAAGTTGCATTCAAATGAATTAAACAATGCCCTGCGCCAGCATCGCCTTGGCAACCTTCATGAAGCCAGCCACGTTGGCACCTTTCACATAGTTCACGTAGTTGCCCTCGCGACCGTACTTGACGCACTGCTCATGAATGCCCGACATGATTTGATGCAGACGCTGATCGACTTCCTCTGCCGTCCACGACATGCGCATCGAATTCTGCGTCATCTCCAGACCAGAGGTAGCCACGCCACCTGCATTGACGGCCTTGCCAGGAGCAAACAACTGACCAGCGGCGATAAACTTATTGACGGCCTCAGCAGTGCATCCCATGTTCGACACCTCAGCCACACAGAGGGGCTTGTTGGCCAGAATCATGTCGGCATCATCGCCATTCAGCTCGTTCTGAGTGGCACAGGGCAGATAGATATCGGCCTTCTGTTCCCAAGGTTTCTTGCCTGCAAAGAACTTCGAACCGGGGAACTCCTTTTCATAGGGCTGACAGACATCGTTGCCCGATGCACGCAGCTCCAACATGTACTCTATCTTCTCGGCATCCAGTCCTGCGGGATCATAGATATAACCATCGGGACCACTGATGGTGATGACCTTAGCGCCCAGTTCGGTAGCCTTCTTTGCAGCACCCCAAGCCACATTGCCGAAGCCTGAAAGAGCTACTGTCTTGCCCTTGATATCGATGCCGTGAGTATCCATCATCTGATGTACGAAGTAGAGAGCACCATAACCTGTAGCCTCTGGGCGCAGGATACTGCCGCCCCATTCTATACCCTTACCCGTCAGGGTAGCGCCATGGAACTGCGAGGTCAGTTTCTTATACATACCAAACAGGTAGCCAATCTCACGACCGCCAACACCGATATCACCGGCAGGCACGTCCATATCGGGACCTATCACCTTGTAGAGCTCCGTCATAAAGGCCTGACAGAAGCGCATGATTTCGGCATCGCTCTTACCACGAGGGGCAAAGTCGCTACCACCTTTACCGCCACCCATAGGCAGTGTTGTCAGCGCATTCTTGAAGGTCTGTTCGAAGCCCAGGAACTTCAAGATAGACAGGTTGACCGATGGGTGGAAGCGCAGTCCGCCTTTATAGGGGCCTATAGCGCTGTTGAACTGCACGCGATAGCCAATGTTGACCTGCACCTCGCCCTTGTCATCGACCCAGGGCACACGGAATGTAATGATTCGCTCGGGCTCTACGATACGCTCCACGATCTTTGCCTTTTCAAACTCTGGGTGCTGGTTATATACATCCTTAATAGATTCGAGCACTTCGCGTACGGCCTGAAGGTATTCCAACTCGCCGGGGTGCTTGCGCTCCAACTCTTGCATAATTTTCTGTACTTCCATAGTGTCTTATAGTTTTAAAGTTGTCAATTTGTTTACTTACACACCGCAAATATAGAGAAAATAGCAATACCAACCAAGAAAAAAGGCAAAAACTTTCGTTCTTGCCTTTCATTTTGCTATTATTTAACGATTTTTACTGTTCTTCAATGTTGTACAAAAAGTCGTTATACGGGTATTTCTGAACGTGCAGTTCGCGCACCTTATTATATAATACGCTACGGAGTTCGTCGATGTTCTCCTTCTGCTTAGCCGAAATAAAGAGGCAGTCGCCCTGCATCTTGGCCATCCAAGTGCGTTTCAGGTCGTCGAGCGAAATATTCTCCTTGGTGGGTTCCGTCAGGTCGTCTTCGTCCTGCGGAGTCCACCTATAGGCATCTATCTTATTGAAGACCACCATTGACGGTGTCTCCGAGCAGCCCAACTCGCCCAGCGTCTGTTCCACCACTCTTATCTGGTCTTCAAAGTCGGGGTGCGAGATATCCACCACGTGCACCAGCAGATCGGCTTCGCGCACCTCATCAAGTGTTGACTTAAACGACTCTACCAAGTCTGAGGGCAACTTACGGATAAAGCCCACCGTGTCGGCCAACAAGAACGGGAGATTTTCGATGGTCACCTTGCGAACGGTGGTATCGAGCGTGGCAAAGAGCTTGTTCTCGGCAAAGACATCGCTCTTCGACAGCAGGTTCATCAACGTCGATTTGCCCACATTGGTATAGCCCACCAGTGCCACACGTATCAGTCGGCCACGGTTCTTGCGTTGCGTAGTCTTCTGTTTGTCTATCTCGACCAGTCGCTGTTTCAGCAGTGTGATGCGGTGCAGGATGATGCGTCGGTCCATCTCCAACTGCGTCTCACCTGGTCCACGCAGTCCCACACTACCTTTTCCGCCACCCGAGCCAGAGCCACCGCCCTGTCGCTCCAAGTGTGTCCACAGACGCTGCAGTCGTGGCAGCATATAGCGATGTTGTGCCAGTTCCACTTGTGTCTTAGCCTCGGCCGTTTGGGCACGCATGGCAAAAATATCGAGAATCAGCGAGGTGCGGTCCAGTATCTTCACCTGCAGTTCTTTCTCTATGTTGCGTATCTGTTTGGCGCTCAGTTCATCGTCGAAGATCACCATGCCCACAGGTTGTGGTGCCTCGCCCATATCCTCTGCCGAAATCAGCTGTTCTTCCTGCTGATCCATCCAGTCGTCGTAGGCATCTTGACACGCCTTGATATATTGTCGGATCTCATCCAGCTTACCGCTTCCCACATAGGTCACACTGCTGGGTCCACCCACTTTCTGCGTGAATCGCTTCACCACGCGGGCGCCAGCCGTATCAGCGAGAAACTCGAGTTCGTCGAGATATTCCTTTGTCTTTGCTTCGTCTTGTTGTGGGGTTATGAGTCCCACCAGCACAGCCGTCTCGGCCTTAGCTTCTGATATTACAAATTCCTTCATTCAAGATTATTTAATCGATATTCGGCCACAAAGGTATAAAGAAAATCACGTAATCTTTCAACTCTTCAAATAAATTTTGGCCAGAATTAATTGAATTTTGGCAAAAATTTAAAAGCGTAGTTACAGCATGTCTTGTGAAAAGGAGCGCACTTCGTGCGGAAGGTTTAGCTCGACGGCCGCGCTCGACCTTTGGTCGCTTGCTACCATCGGGACGCAAGAAGGGAAAGTCAAATTCCACAGAATTGGAAACAAAATTATTCAGAGATGATTTTATTTTTTTTGCTTAATTTTGAACCAAATTTTGGATAATTTCCCTGCGAAGCAGGCTCAAATTAGCGAAATAGACTTATACCCTTAAATCAAATTATAGCTATAATTCAATAAAAATTTCGACAAAAGCGAAAAAAGGGCAGAGCATCATCGCTCTGCCCTTGTTATATGACAAGGTAGCAGTACCTGACACAATTCATTGCTATAAATGTTTAAAAATTATTATTTTATTTGACACAAAGAGACGACGGAGGCCGTCCGTCGTCTCTTTGTCAGGTTCCATTGACACTATGGCCATCTATTGACCGCCGTCATAATCCCAATCTTCGTAATCTTCATCGTCGCTAAACTGAGTATCCACAGGGTCCACAGGGCTGCTTACTAGCAAATTGGGCTTATATTTAAGCATTACCACGCTTGTGGCGGGTTTTTCATATTTTTTCTTCATTGCTGTGTCCTCCTATTTGTTAATGTACTTTTTACCGTTGTGGATATACATGCCCTTCTGGGGTTTTCCGCTGAGCAGTCTGCCGTTCATGTCGTAGTAGTGCTCTGTGCCGTCGGCATCGATGGTGCGGATGACAGCGTCAACAGCCGTCGCTTCACTGTCCTCGATTGTCATGTTGAGGGCACGGGTAGCACTGGCGCTCGTAGCCTGGAAGTAAGCACGGAAGGGACCCATGTATGCCTTCGGCTGGTTCTGAGGCACCTTGTGCCACTTGCCGTCGCTTTGCAAGATGTAGGTGGGATAGGTAGCATTGTAGAGCGAGCTGTTGGGAATGGTCACCGTAGTGCCTTTCAGGGCATAGTCGCCCACAGTCCATGAGCCGCCAGTGTCGGTGCTGACCGTCACCTCTGCATCGGTGCTCAGGTCAACACCGCTACTTCCGCTTACCACGATGTAGTAGGGTTTATATGCCTCGATCGCGTTATTCTCCACCTGCTCGAAGGTGATGGTGGTCACACCCGCCTCGACGCTGGTTTCTGTAGGCTTATATACCTTTGCGTTCTCATTGCTGAGTGTCAGGGCGTAAGGCAGGTAGCAGGTGTAACCCGCTGCGGCGTATTCGTAGTGACCCTCCAGTTGGGTTGTCTCCTTTCCCTCAATGGTAATACTCTCGTCGGTGTCCTCTGTTATTTCCACCATATCGGGTTTAAGCATACGGCTGTAGGAGACACCGTTCGTCGCCGTGATGGGCGACACCTTCGGATTGAAGTCCCATTTGTCGTTCAGCATAATCTGGTTGGCTGTACCGTCGATAACGGCATTGGGCTCGCCGGAAGCAGCACTGTTCCCTGAAGGCAGATAGACCATCGTATATCCGCTCATGCCATAGAAGGGACTGTTGGCATCGTTGCGGTCAACGGTCACTTTTGTATCTGTATATCCAGAACTGCTTTCATCCTTAAACCCATCGACATTGCGCATGTCCACATAGCGGAGATTATAGTCCCCGTCAAAGAGGGCATCGTTCAATACGATATGCTTGTTAGGGGCAGTGATGCTGGTCAGTTTCTCGCAAGTAGCAAAGCTGTATGGGAACAAGGTGATGTAACTACACTCTAAATCGGGAATCGTGTAGTCACCCTCCTTACCCGGTGCGCATGCAATAATATAGCCATAGTACGTTCCTTCACGATTAATTTTATGTGTCAGCACATTATCCACACAGCTGTAGCCGTTGTCGTTGCCGCGCGATGCCGTCAGCGTGGTCATGCTGGGGCAGTAGGCCAGGAAGTTGCCCTCATGGTTCTCGAAGCCTCTGCCGATGTTAAAACTCGTCAGGTTGTCGCAGCCTCGGAAGGCATCTCTGCCCACAAAGGTCACGGCATCGGGCAAATCGACGCTGGTCAGCGCATCGCAGTTCTCAAAGGCATGGGCACCGATGCTCTTCAGGTTGCTGCCTAAGGTGATGGTGTTCAGCGTCGTGTTGTCCTTGAAGACACCGTCGAGAATGGCGGAGACGGGCTTGTCATTATATGTGGCGGGGATGGTGAGGCTGGTAGCCGTTCCCGTATAGCCAATCACCTCGTAATCGCTATCGTCAGCATACGCCGGACGATAGACCAGTCCGGTAGATTCATCCGCCTCATCTACACAGTATTTAATATACATATCCTTCAGCGTGATGGGAATGGGTAAGTCAACATAGTTGTCGGTAAAGTAGTACCAGTTTTCGCCTAGCGTGGACTTGGCTTTATCCTCCTTCATGTCATCTTGGCTATCCTTGCTTACATTATTTGTGTATGTACATGTACTACTGTTTTCTTGAACACCTATTATGCCATTAGCAGCTAATGACCCTGTAACTCCCCAATATATACAGTTCGAGATGCTGCTTGCCTCGGTCCGGTTAGTACCTCCTACTATCCAGCCCTTTGATGAAGAAAGGACATTAAATTCGTGTCTTGCTAAACAACGATTAATCGTAACACTGCCAGCGCCGCCTACGATGCCTCCAACCTTTGGCTGATTTTGACCTATATTTGTAAAATAGTAGGCTGCCGAGCAGTCGGTGACGGTAACATTGTTGAAGATGTTGCCGGCGATACCGCCAGTCCAGCCAGTGCCATAAATCATTCCACGGAACATGCAACGCTCTATGGTGCCATCATTGGCACGGCCTACGATACCGCCACTACTGCCACTTTTGGCATAGACAGCAGAGGCATCATCGCTTCTGCTTCTAATTACAAGCAGGTCGGTGAGATGAGTGTTGTTAGAGGCATAGCCGATAACGGTGCCCACATAGTCTCTTCCCCAAACCTTGGGATTTTCGAGATACATGTTATAGATAGTCGCTTCTGTGGCATAGCCGAATAAACCGATGTAATCCGTTTCAACTCTGTCAATTGTCAGGCTCTTGATGACATGACCGCCACCATCGAAAATGCCGCTGAAAGGATGGGTATCAGTACCGATGGGTTCCCAATTGCTCTCACTGAGGTCAAGGTCTGTTGTCAGCTTAAAGTTGGTAGTCCCGTAATAGCTCCAAGCCGTACCCTCGTTCACTTTGTCACGGAATGTCTTGAACGCATCTAATGAAGTGATTTCGTATGGCTCGTCGCTGAGCTCGTAAATACGTGCAAAGGCTTCCTGCCAGCCTACCTTCTCGTTGGCTCCCGTCAGGGTGCCAGAAGAAGTTCCGTCGAACTTGGTATCGTTATAGCTGGCAAGTTTGTCTTTAGGAACATAGAGGATGCGCTTCTGCGCCATTTCCTCCATGCTCTCCTTGGTACCAAGCACAGAGAAGACATCGTTCCACTGCCATGTGGGGGCGGTGGTTCCCTTGCAACGCATAGTCGTCAGACTGGTGAGGTTACAGAAGGCGCCGGCTCCGATGGTTTGCAACGTGGCTGGCAGCCTGATCTCTGTCACTGAGGAGCAACCTACAAAGGCATAGTCGCCAATGTGCTCAACACCTTCTTCGATGGTTACTCTTGTCAGTTTGTTGCACAGACGGAAAGCAAACTGTCCAATAACAACTTTATAGGACTCATCCTTATAGGTCACCGAACCTGGAATGACGAGTTCACCATCCTCGTAGTGATTGATACAGGAGGTATAGCCATTGCCCAAGGTGGCGGTCTTTGCCTCCGTGTCGTAGATACAGACAGCCTCTATAGCTGGTGCTCCCAGCGTCAGCGTTCCCTGCATCTTCGCGGCAAAGGCCATTGCCGGCAGCAGGGTTGCTATGATAATAGGAATAATATATCTTTTCATTGTCGTATGTCCTTTTTAGGTTAATACTTAGTCTGTCTTTTTCTTCAGCACCCACTTGAACAAAGCGTAGTCGGGCGAGGTGCCCAAGACTTCGCCTAACATAAAGAAGTCCTTACCGGCACCCACGTGGTCATCCGAACTATTGGTGTCGTTGATATAGACATCCGCTTTATCTGGGTCTCCAGTCGGCCACAAAGGATAGGCACCTGCTTGTTGCAACCGATAAGAAGGAGTCTCGGTAGTGATATCGTCCGTTTCTGGTTGGATGTAATAGTACAAATATGGCTGATTTTTGACAAACGAACACAGATTGACAAAAGGCACCACAGTGTCGTAAGAAGAGTGATAGAAGGCCACGCGGTGCTTAGGTGTCCAGCCTACGGTGAGGTTGTTGCTCTCCAAGGCTCGGTGCAGGTCCTGCATGAAGCCGCGACCAGTGGGAGTCACGCGATTGCCACCGGCATCTTCGAAATTCGATTTAGTTGTGAAATAGGTGTAGCAATCAGGGGTCAACATCTCACTAAGCTTACCATAAGCTGCGAGAGTACCAAAGATCAAAAAGGGAGTTGACGTATAGTAGAACATATCACTCATCTGTGCGGCTGTGAAGCTGCCACCTACAGCCGCATTACCGCCGTATGGTCTGGGAAGCGTGAAGGCGTGGGTGACACCATGTTTGCTTTGCCACACATAGCGTTTTGTGACGTCGTCGGTGCTGAACTGGTCAGCCTTATTGGGGTTTTTCTTGGCCTCAATCATCTGTAGGGAGCCTGTTGCCAGAAATTTATCGGATAGATACTCGTCGATTGAATGCTGGCGCATCAGCGGGTTGCTGTCGCACATACCTTTCAGAATAAGTGGCATCACGATTGGCATCGACACGGTACCGGCTTCGTGCTTCGTCTTTTTACTACCATCATAAGTTTCACCGTTGTCCGTGATGTAATAGCGCAGATGGGCCACCGGGTCGTAGGGACCGTCGCCACATACGGAGCCGGCATAGTGAAGGTCGGTGTCCAGTCCGTTCTGTTCGATGAACTTATGTACGGCCAGTGCCACGCTGCCGCCCTGCGAGTAGCCGAGGCTGACGCTTTGCCAGTTACTCTCTAATGCGTCAAAGTTCTTGCCCGTGCCAACATTAGCATTGTAGAATGCCAGTCCGTAGCGCACGGCATCGACCACCTGACGAGCGGTGAGTTCCTGATAGAGATAGGGATGTGCACGGTCGGCAGTGATGCCATAGCCCTCGTAGTCGGGCATGATGACCAGACAGCACGGCTGGCGAGTACGATCGTAGCGGGTGTACATCAGCATCATGCCGACACCCGTTTTCCAATCGCCACCATTATCACCATTATTATAACTAGTGGGGCATTCCCAGTTGCTCGTGATGGTCTCGTGGCAGGCTATGAGCACATTGCTCGGTGCGGCAAATCCCATATTCAACTGCCAGCGCGGCACACCCATCAACGCGGAAAGAATGACCTTGTTGCCGTCGGCATCTACCGAAGGGTATTTATAGGTATAGAGATAGGCACCAGAACGGATTAGCTGCTTGCCTGCATCCGTCAGACCTCCGTATAGGTCTTTGTCGCTGGTGCTGGGCGAACGGCGTGGCGCACGAGCCTGCTCTGTGGCCTCGTCTATCGGTTTAATTGACGTAATGCCCTCGTCGATGATGAGGGTGTCGGCCCGCCCCGTAACGGAGTCAATCACAATACTATCGCGACTGCTGAATTCGATCTCGCTGACAGACATAATCTCAACGTCGTTCACATTAACCTCGGGAAGATTGCCCAAAGCACTCTGTGCCCACGTGCCCATAGCTGTAAACGCCATGGATAAAAGAAGTATTTTTCTTGGATTCATAATCATATAGTTTTATTTTTATTATTATTGGCAGATTATAGTGAGATTCCCGTCATATCAGAGACCTGGTCTCTGATATATTCTTCAGCCTTGTCAATGGCATCCTTTATTGCCTGCTCCCTGGTAGCATCTTTGTCGGGCATAAAGTCTTCCATTAAGAGAATGGTCTTGCCGATGTGCTGGAAGAGTCCGTAGTCCACGTGGTTGCCCCAGTCGCCAAACTCGGTTTCGACGTTGCAGCCATGAGCCTTTAGGTAGTTGGCCATTTCCTCGCCCACATGCCAATCCATGTATTTGTCGCCGGCAGAGTGCATAATGTAATATTTGGTCTTGGTGTTGGGCTGCCAAGTCTGTCCCTCGCCGCAAAGGGAGTTCTCACGGAGCTTCTGGGCCAGTTTCTTGCCAACGACAGACTGAGGATTGAGTGCATCGGGCGTCAGAATAAGGTTGACGGGGCAGTCCTTGACCTTTGCTTCATCACCACCGGCAATGAGCTTGTTGATTTCCCATGTGCCGTAGTCTTTGGAGAGTATCCACTTCTGGATGTTGCTGGCAAGAGGCTCTACAAACACGTCCTTGTAGTCAAAGTCCATGTGGTAAGTCTCCTTGTAAGCCACCACCACGAGTGGGAAAGAACAAGCATAACCAGAGGTGGGGTTGGTAATGTTACTGATATAAACGCTATGCAAGTCGAAGGGAGCAGCACCTCCCGAGGTCAGGTTCCAATGGATATCAGGACGTTTCTCGTCGCAGTAGCGCTGAACGGCGAGTGCCGAGAAACCGCCACTGCTATAGCCCACATTGAAGGTGGGCAGTCCGCTGATGGCATAGCCCTCGTCTTTCAGAATCTGCATGGCGGCATCCCAAGCATCGATGGTCTCAACACTGGTAATCTCCGGACAGCAGTAGGCCTGTGGCTTGTCCTCCGTGAGTGTCCAACCATAGAGGTCGGCAGAAACCATAATGAGATTCTGGTATTTGTTCATGTATAGACCGATGTCGTCAATCTCGTTCTGAGAAGTACGCTCACCATGCTTGGCACATGTAAACTCATTGTAAAGCATCAGACCACGTGGAGCCTCATCTTTATTATATACGGCGGGATTCATTGAAATGACGCCTGTCAGTCGCACAGGTGTCTTCAAGTCGGGACCGACGCTGGTATATTCGAACACGATTTGACGGAACTTCAAGTTCAGCACATCATTCGCAATCATTTTCAGCGCGTGACACTCCCGACGGTTCGTTATCTTCTGGTCGAGATTGTATGCACGGCCTGAAATGGGGGCAGGATCATCATTGTTCGAACATGATGTGAATACGTGACAGCAAATAAGAATAGCAGCCATAATCGTTGTCAGTAAAGACAACCTGTTTAATGTTTTAGGTGTAGTCATTTTTGTTACTAGTTATATAATTATATAAGACAGGGCAAACACAATACACCCTGCCACAAGAAGCACAAGTCTTTGACTGCAAAGATACATATAATTTTGTTAAAGAGTACAGTCTATCCCTTAAAAGAAGTTAATAATCAAGAAAAAGACGTGTGGCAAGGTACCAAACACCCCGATACCCATTTCATTCAATATAATTATCTGATAATCGGCTACAAAGGTATAAATAAAAAGTGGGATAACCATCAGGTCGTCCCACATTTTATTTATACAGATTGTATCTTACCGCTATAAGATTATTTCTTCTCTGCAGGGAACATCAGCATGAGGGCTGGCATACCACTGGCACCATAGCTCTCGACAACATCGTTCTTGCTGGTCTTCTTTGCGAAGTTACCCATCTGGATGCCACGAGTCTTGTCCATATTAGCATATGCACTCTGCAGATTAATCTGAATGTGTGACAGGTATTTCTGCTTCGCCACGTCATCCAAGCCACAATCATAAACCAGCATTTTGATATACTGTGCATAGATGGCCGCATAGACACCCTGCTCATAACCTTTTTCAAAGTCGAGGATGGATTTGGTGCACATGTGATCTATGATATAGTCGGCAGCGCGCTGTGCCTTTGTCAGGTAGCTGGCATCTTGAGTCAACTGATAGAGCATGCAGCTGGCACCGATGTAGGTTGCCTGATTGTACAGGTGATCTTTGAAACCTGGTGCACCACCATGAATACCATCTGCCACACGTCCGTTGGCATCGACGAGCACTTTATCTGCCCATGCATACACTTCCTTAGCTTTTTCCAGATACCAGGCTTTCGTCTGATACGTAGGACGTGCCGCTGTAGATGGTGTGCGCCCCTCTGGTACCAACTGATAGAGATGGCAAGCGGCAATAACTGTTGGGAAGTTGATGCAAGCCGAACGGAAGTCACCCGGTTGGTGAGGACGAGCGTGGTCAATGGGCTGCCATTCCCAGAACATACCGCCGCCGGCCTTGCCTTCAAAGCGGGCAGGATCGGCATAAGAGCCGTCATCGCCTACTTTTTCAGAACCATACCACACACGGCAAAAGCTCATCTCCGAGTATTTCAGATACTCTGATTTTCCAAAAGTTGCATAAGCACGTGCCAAGGCACCTGTCCACCACATGATGTCGTCATAGACAAACCAGCCATTATTCGTACTGGGGTTGTCGAAATCAAAGTTCACATAGTGTGACTTTTCACCATTATATATTTTATCGTGCAGTTTCTTGTACTTCTTCATGCGCGCCTTGTCACCCTCGGCCTTAGCACGATTATAGGCATTGACCACCATATCGTAATAGATGGCCTGGCACCAGATGGCGGCAGCACATCCCGAGACGTCGTTGTCGCGATAGCCGTTGCCGCGGTGGTCAGCTCGTGCCTGTTTGGTGTCTGCTTTATAAATAAACTCGTCACTGTCAAGGAATACGGCATTAAAGTCATCGTAGGTTTTCCACTGTGCTTCGTTGTTGTAAGTAATGCTCACTTGGGCATTAACATGGCTCCATGCCATAAGGCAAAAGAAAAGTAATGTTAGGTGTTTCATTGTTTTTAGCATATATATAAATTGAGGGCACAAAATTACAAAATTAATTATGATACGCAAAATGTTTTCTATTCTATTAAGATAATTCGTTGATATCAATATCCTATCAATAGGTGACTTCAGAAATAGGGACAGGTGTGATTTAAGCTGGTTCAATGGTTTATTCAGGCTGAATAATCATCTAATTCTTCTCATTTGCGAGGAGAAGAGCATCACTTTTACACATCAACAGCATAGCTTTTACACTCGTTCCAGCCCCTGGCTTGGTGGATTCTAGCCCCTGGAATGCAACTGTCTAGCCCTTGGAAAGCAATCGTCCAGCCCCTGGATTAGGGTATTCCAGCCCCTGGATTCAACCCAATAGTTACCGTATTGCATCACAACACCGCCACTGTTGCTACACGAAACAGCCGTTTTAGTCATGCAATACAAGCACTTTGGGAGGGTAAACAGGTTAATAAACGAAGGGTCAATCTTGCTCATCCAGCCACGCTGTCAGCACCTGACAGTACTCTCTGTGGGCATCGACGAAACACATGTGGCGCGAACGGCGGAACAGGTGCCAGCGACTGTTGAGGATATGCTCGTAGAGCGAGGCTGCTACGACGGGCGTGCAGATGTCTTGGGTACCACTACAGATCAGCGTTGGCTGGATGATTTGGTTCAACTTGTCCGTATATTCAAAGTCTTTCAGGCTACCCAAAGGCTGATATTCGTTGGGGCCCCACCCATACAGATAGGCCTCTTTGCCAGTACGTTTTGGGCGCGTCAGGCACTCGGGCGAGAGCGCGTCGGTGCTGGTCACATAGCAATCGAAATAGTGTTCGTTGGCACGCAGGTAGTCTGGATTATCCCAATCGCCAGTAGCCTCAGCGTTGCGGATAGCAGTTTGATCTGCTTCCGACAGATAGGTGATGAGTCGATGTTGCTCACTGGCCCAGAGCGAACTGGAGGCATGGCCCGATGAAAGAATCAGCGACTTCACTCCCTTTGGCCTTTGGTCAATGACATAAGCAATGGCCAGCATGGCGCCCCACGACTGTCCGAGAAGATGCACCTCGTCCAGATGAAGATACTCGCGGATAGCCATGAGTTCGTCCATCCACGTCTGCAAAGTCCACAACTCCGGGTGTCCGTCAAGGTAAGAGTTGCCACAGCCTATTTGATCGTATGAAATGACCTGCCGCCCCGTGTCGGCCAAGCAGTCGAGCATCTCAAAATAATTATGTGTGCTGCCCGGGCCGCCATGCAGCAGCAACAGCGGTGTTTTGTCAGATGGCTCGCCCACAACGCGATAGTAGGTCTGATAGTCCAGAAACGGCATATAGCCTTCAGTAATACGATGATTCATGTTGTTAATAGTAGCTTAGTAATTAATCGATTGACGTTGCGAAGATACAAATTATTTTGAATACTAACAAGAAAAAACGCAAAAATACATCGTTGACAGCGAAACGGAAGTACAAAATAGTTAAACTAACCTAATAAAATCATAAATGTACGTACCATATATTATTTAATTACTACATTTGCACTACAAAAAAAACATTACCAACCAAAACCTAAAAAATAATGAGTAAATATGCTGTCATCATGGCCCTTCTGTTACTGTTCTCCCTAACAGGACGGGCAAAAGTTAAAACAACGGTGTGGGATAATCCCTCTACTGAGTATGGAAGCCATTACGGCAATGGTAATTTTCTGCTCGACCTCGACGTAAGTAAAGTAGAATTGAAAACCGACGAGACGATGGTACACATCACAGCACGTCTTCGCCAAGCAGAAACAGACTACGCCTTCCAACTGACAGGCGACACCTATCTAAAAGTGGGCGAAAAACGTTTTTACAGAGTGTTGATTGACCCTAAAGAAACCAAGGAAAAAGGACTATACGAACTAGCCATCCACTTCCCACCACTTCCAAAAGGTACAAAGGCTTTCGACTTTTTCGCCAGCAACAATCAAGAGACATATCAGATCAAAGGCATCAAACCTGCAGAAGAACGCTGGAAACAGCTTTTCCCTTCGTATTGGAGCGACAAACAGGGCAACTGGAAAATAGCATTTCTGGATGATTGCGCCATCTACCAATGTAAGTTCTGGGACTATAGACAGTGCAGCGTGAACCAAAAGACTGGCGAGGCTGACATCGTCATGCAGAATGGCAATGACATAGTGAAAGTCAGCATTGGAAAGAACAAGAAAGGCATACGCACCATACAGATGGGCAACCAAAAAGAAGAACTAGCTATGATAACCTCTCGCTACATGCCCGACTACCCCACAAAGGACATGCGAACCGACTTTGTGGATACAGACTATAAAACCGACACTGTGACACTCATAGGCTGGATTAAAGACATGCCCGACTTCATGAAACCCCAGAACACCTTTGGCATCTACCACAGGAATATCTATACCGATAAAGGAGAAACTGTCAATGCCGACTTGGATGAAAAGGGCCGATTCATAATAAAAATACCTCTGCTAAACAGTTCGGAGATTGTATGCGACTATAATCTTTGCAATTTTAATACCATGCTTGAACCCGGCAAGACCTACTTCCTGCTGTATGACTACAAGGAGGGGCGACGTTACTTTATGGGCGACGACTGTAGGCTACAAAATGAACTTATCAAGTATCCACCCTGTTGGGATTCCAACAACTTTTATATTGGTTTAGAAGGAGCAGGACACGCTAGCGATGAAGAGCTCGAGCAGTATATGACATCGGTTGACAGTCTCTTAAAGGTTCAAACGGCCCAATTAGACGCTTTCTGCGAGCATCACCCTACCCTGTCTTCACGCTATCGTATTTTCAGTAAAGGAAACATGCTGACTAATCATGCACAATCATTCGGGCAGGCACGTTTCAGAATGCGTAATTTCATGCTATCCGACAATGCCCGCCGCTATGCTCACGACACTTTCTGGACTAAATTCGAGCATCCCTACACTTTGCATTCCTCTCTAAGCTATTTTATGCGCGATTATCTGGATGATATACTAAGAGCTCACTCAAAACCAACTTCTTTGCAGATTGCTGACTATATCAACGATATTACATCCAGCGATGAGGAGCAGGCCCTTCTGACACGCTGGAGTAAATGGATTAACGAGACAAATGCGAAAATAAATGCTGCTCCAACCAATGAAGAAAAGAAAAAACTGGTAGAAAAAATCAATGCCGACAATGCTGCACTGATCAGAGATATTAGTCAGATTCTGAACAGACCAAAGGTTCAAAAGTTCCTTCACAGCATGTACACCCTACATAAAATGGAAAAAGAGTCATACCTTCTTGACTCAATGGGTATTGATCCATTTATCAAGAACGTCTGGCTCACACGAACTGTACTAAATACCTTTGAGCATGACCATTCATCGCTAACGCCAACTGTCTTAGACTCGATGACAGCCATCATTAATAACCCTTACAGCACTGCCTTGATTGAGGAGGCCAACAAGCACTATCTAACCATCGAAAATCGAGAATTTGACAAGCAGGTACTGAAATCGGCAGACCATCTTGCCGGCATCACAGAGGGCGAAGCATTACTCAAGAAAATCCTGGAGCCCTATAAAGGAAAGATGGTGCTGCTCGACATTTGGGGCACCTGGTGTAGCCCTTGCAAGGAGAGACTATCGCACTCTAGTGAGGAGTATGCCAGACTGAAAGACCACAACATTCAGTATCTCTATCTGGCCAACCATAGTCCACAGGAATCATGGGAGAATGTTATCAAGGAGTATCAGGTTTATGGACCAAACGTGGCTCACTACAATCTGCCTGATGAACAACAGAAAGCCATTGAGAGCTATTTGAATGTGCATACATGGCCAACCTACAAGCTGTTTAATCAGAATGGTGAGCTCCTCGACGCAGACATTGACCCAATCGACCTCGACGAGCTGGAACAACAGATATACCAAATGCAATAGGGCTCAACTAAAGGATTCTTTTTCAAACATTAAAGCACGCCACCAGACAACAAAAAAGCAGGAAAGTCGCAGTCTTTTAAAAATAATAATGTAACTTTGCAGCAGGAAACTAAAAGCTAACGTTACAAACAAGATGAAAACTTTTCTACTAAACTGCATGGCGATCCTCCTGGCACTGAACGCCGGGGCACAATGCGCTTACAACAACGAGAAACTTAGCACCGACAGTCTGGACAGAGGTTTGGTGGCTGTACGCGACGGCAATCGTGTCTTCCTGAGTTGGCGCACACTGAAAGGCGACCGCAAAAACGAAGCTTTCTATGTATATAAGAATGGTGAACTGCTGACGAAAGAGCCGTTGACCGAGGGTGGCACCTGCTTTGTGGACAGCACGCCACTGGACAACATAAACATTTACGAGGTGCGAGGCGGTGCTGCCAACGGTCTGTTCACCCTGCGCAGCGAAGCTCCGCATGGTTACATCTCCGTGAGACTGGACAAGCCTGCCGACGGGACGACACCCGACGGACGTTCCTTCACCTATTCAGCCAATGATGCCAGCGTGGGCGATGTGGACGGCGACGGACAGTACGAGATATTCCTGAAATGGGATCCTTCAAACTCACACGACAACTCGCACGATGGCTATACGGGCTCAACATTGATAGACTGCTACAGACTGAATGGACAACGGTTGTGGCGCATAGACCTGGGCAAGAACATACGCAGTGGTGCCCACTACACACCGTTCATTGTCTATGATCTGGATGGCGATGGAAAAGCAGAGCTGATGGTAAAGACAGCCGATGGCACATGCGATGGACAAGGCCACGTGATTGGCGATGCCACGGTGGACTACCGCGAACTGCGAGGACGCATTCTGGACGGCCCGGAGTACATCAGCGTGTTCAACGGACTCACGGGCAAGGTGATGGACACGAAGCCCTACATACCCGAAAGAGGGAAAGTGAGTGCCTGGGGCGATAATCGCGGCAACCGTTCGGAACGCTACCTGGCAGGTGTCGGCTATTTCGGACATACCACAGCCAGCGCCATTTTCTGTCGCGGATACTACACCCGCAGCGTGATAGCACTATGGGATTGGGACGGCCACGAGCTGCAAAACCGATGGACATTTGACACCGACGATGCCCAATGGAACGACTATGCAGGACAAGGCAACCACAACCTGCGTATTGCCGACGTAGATGGTGATGGATGGGACGAGATAACCTATGGTTCGATGGCCGTGGACCATCATGGCGAGGGGCTCTACAACACAGGAATGGGCCACGGCGACGCCATTCACCTGGTGCCTGACCCACAGACCAACAAGCTCTACATCTGGGACTGTCATGAGAATCGCAAAGACGGTAGTGACTTCCGCGATGCGAAAACGGGCGAGGTGGTGTTTCAGATCAAGAGTCCGAACGACGTTGGCCGCGCAATGGGTGCCGACATTGACCCCACCAACTACGGATGGGAACTGTGGAGCAGCGACAGCCACGGCATTCGCAACATGAAAGGCGACGTGGTGGGCACGGCAAAAGATGCTCAAGACCCGCAACACCAAAACAGGCTGGGCATGAAGAAGGGACGCTGGCTGAGCATCAACTTCGGCATCTGGTGGGACGGCGACCTGCTACGCGAGCTGCTGGATCACGAGACGGTGACTAAATACAACTGGGAGAAGAAGAGCATTGACATCGTGAAGCGCTTCGAAGACATCCGTTTCAACAACGGCACCAAGTCGAATCCCTGTCTGGCAGCCGACATCCTGGGCGACTGGCGCGAGGAAGTCATGGCCCGCAGCGAGGACTCGAGCGAACTGCGCATCTATACCACGACCATTCCCACGGACTATCGCATCAACTGCTTGATGAGTGACATTCCCTATCGGCTCTCGGTAGCCACACAGAACGTAGGCTACAACCAACCTGCGGAACCAGGTTATTATATTGGTCCAGACAATCAAGATTACTTAAAATAAAACACCATACTTGACTATGAAAAGAACCATACTGACAATGGCACTGTTGATGCCTATGATGCTTTCGGCACGTGAAGCAACAGTGACCTCACCCAACGGAAAACTCCAAGTAGAAATCAACGATCATGATGGTCGCGCCACCTATGCCGTCACATTAGAAGGCAACCGAATGGTGCAGCCATCGACACTGGGACTGAAGACCGACTTCGCTGACTTCACACAAGGACTGACTATTACAAGCACGAAGACCACACAGGTGGATAAAAGCTACACGATGCGACAGGTGAAGCAGTCGCAAATGCACTATGTAGCCACGCAGCTGGACGTGGAAATGGAGAATGCCAAACATCAGAAGTTCACGGTACAATTCTCGGTGTCTGATAACGATGTGGCCTTCCGCTACTGCATTCCCCGTCAGAAGAACGACAACCCGAAGTGTGCCTTCATTCTGGAGGAAGCTACAGCCTTCCTGCTGCCCGAGCAGACCACCACTTTCATCTGTCCGCAGATTGGTCCCTTTACCGGATGGGAGCGCACCAAGCCCAGCTATGAAGAGGAATACAAGGCAGATGCACCCATGAACGTGAAATCGAAATATGGTCGGGGCTACACCTTCCCATGTCTTTTCCATGAGGGGGAAAACGGCTGGGTGCTGATCTCGGAAACCGGCGTCAGCAGTCAATACTGCGGCTCGCACCTTTCTGACTTTGAAGCGGGCAAGGGCTACTCCATCGCCTTCCCCGATGCCAAGGAGAACAACGGCAACGGCTCGGCACAGCCTGGCTTCATGCTACCCGGCACTACACCATGGCGCACCATCACCGTGGGACAAACACTGCAACCCATCGTAGAGACCACCATTCCCTATGACGTGGTGGAACCTCTCTACGAACCCTCAGAGGACTACAAGGCTGGCCGTTACACCTGGAGCTGGCTCATCTGGCAAGACAACTCCGTCTGCTGGGACGACCAGATTGAGTTCATCGACCTGGCTGCCAAGATGGGCTATGAATACTGTCTGGTGGATGGTTGCTGGGACACGCAGATAGGTCGTGACCGCATGCCTGCCTTGTCGAAATATGCTCAAGAAAAGGGAGTAGCACTGATGTTGTGGTACAACTCGAACGGTCACTGGAACGATGCACCTCAAACCCCACGTGGATGCATGGACACCAACATTGCTCGCGACAAAGAGATGCGCTGGCTGAAGGAGATTGGCGTGAAGGGCATCAAGGTGGACTTCTTTGGCGGCGACAAGCAGGAGACCATGAAACTCTACGAGGACATCCTCTACGATGCCAACCGCTATGGCATTCAGGTGATCTTCCATGGCTGCACGCTGCCGCGCGGTTGGGAGCGCATGTATCCCAACTATGTATCAAGTGAAGCCGTGCTGGCATCAGAGAATGTCTATTTCTCCGACTACCACGCAGCTCAGGAGCCATTCCAGCTGACCATGCACCCCTTCTGCCGCAATGCCGTGGGAGCCATGGACTGGGGCGGTGTGATCATGAACAAATACATGAGTCGCGACAACAAGAGCCGCCACCTGCGTCAGACCACCGATGGCTTTGAGATAGCTACGGGCTTCATCAACCAGGCCGCCATCCAGTGTGTGGCCATCCAGCCCAACAACCTCAACGACTTGCCTCAACATGAGATTGACTTCCTGAAACAGTTGCCCACCACGTGGGACGAGACGCGATTCATTGATGGCTACCCTGGCGAGTATGTAGTCATGGCGCGTCGTCATGGCGACAAATGGTACATGGCTGGTCTCAACGCCCAAAAAGTTCCTTTGAAACTGACACTCAACATTTCCGGTTTCAACATGTTGCTCAACGACCAAACGGACAAGAAAGGCCACATCACAGGCACCGCCATCACGCGTATTTCGAACAAGGCACAGAAGAAAGGGAAGCTGACTATCACCGTACAGCCCAATGGTGGTTTCGTGGTCTTCTGATTTAGTTAAAAAGTGCATTTCACACCGTATTTATATATAAAATATGTATCTTTGCAGAAAATAAGTGTAGAAACTATGAAAACATTGATTCTTTTTTTCGCTGCGCTACTAATGCCAGCCTACCTGTCGGCACAAGACAACACTGATTCATTTACCATCCGTATCAAAGGGATGAGATGTGAGGAGTGTGCTCACAAAGTTAAGAACAGACTGTTAAAGGAAGACGGTGTGGAAAGACTATCATTCGACTTGGAGAAACGGACGACAACCATCTGTTATGACCATACAAAAATCAGCCCAGACTCTATCAAGTCGATCTTGAAAGGCACACGCTATAAGGCGTCAGCATACCATGAGAACGACACCATTCTGCGTGGCATGGGTCTGCAGATGAGCGACATGCACTGTCAGAACTGTGCCAATCGCATCATGAAGCGCTTTGAAGGCATGGAGGGCATCGACAGTATGGCGGCACACGTGGACCGCCACTATGTATTCTTCCGCTATGACGCCAACCGCACATGCAAGGCCCATATCCGTGAAGTGCTGGGCGAGATGGGCTTCACACCAGTGAACTACTACACCAGCAAGGATATCAGCTTTGCTTATTTCCTCATCCCAGAAGACACCGATGTGGACGAAGCCATCGACCTTGCACTCTCACTGGAGGCGGTAGATGATGCTAATGCCAACAAGCGCAGACACTCGCTGGCCATCACTTATGCCAACAAGTACACCACAGAAGAGAAACTGCTGGAAGGACTGCGCAGTGCAGGCATCAAAGCCACGCTACCCGCTCCCCATCAGTGCAAGGAATAACTTTCAGTCATAACTACAAGACACGTGAAGCGATTACTATCATTCTCATTGATGTTGCTATGTACCGCAGCTATGACGGCAGCCAACATACGCATCACCGTCACAGAAAAGAAGACCCACGAGCCTATCATCATGGGTACCGTCATGCTGAACCCCATCGGATTGGGCGTGGTGACCAACATTCAAGGTGTGGCAGTGCTGAGCAATGTGCCCAAGGGACAATACACGCTGGCCGTGAGCTACGTGGGATTCCAGACTCGCCAGATTCAAGTGCGTGTAGATGATCAGGACCTTTCAATGAAGGTGGAGCTGGAAGAGAGGTCTCTGTCGCTGAAAGAGGTGAGTGTCACCGCACGCCAGAACATCAGCGGAGCATCGACATCGAGCGTCATTGGTCGTCAGGCCATCGACCATCTGCAGGCCACATCACTGGCAGACATCATGCAGTTGGTGCCCGGACAGCTGATGGGCAACAATGATCTGACATCGGCCTCCAACCTGCAACTGCGCCAACTGGTGAACAACAACACTTCGGCATTTGGTTCAAGCATCGTGATTGACGGTGTGCCTATGTCGAACAACGGTGCTGTGCAACAAGGCTCTTTCTCTTCGACAGCCTTCACTGGCACCGACCTGCGTCAGGTGGCTGCCGATGATATCGACGAAGTGGAGGTGGTGAGAGGCATCCCCTCGGCTGAATATGGCGACCTCACCAGCGGTCTGGTGGTTGTACACTCGAAGGTGGGTGTCACTCCATGGCAGTTTAAAAGCAAGATCAACCCAGGCATGATGAACTACAGTCTGGGCAAGGGCGAGAACATGGGCAAGCTGGGCATACTGAACGGCAGCTTGGACTATGCACAGGCATGGGGCGATCCACGTATGAAGACGCGCTCGTTCCACCGTTATACGGCCTCCTTAGGTTGGGGCTACGACATCAACAGTCGTTGGCACACCAACACCAAGCTGCGCTATATGCAGGCAAAGGACTGGACAGGCAAGGATCCCGACGCTATTGCCGATGGCACTTATTCGGAAGCAAAGAACCAGACCTTCTCGTTGACACACAACGGAAAGTTGCAACTTGACAAGCTGCTGGCCCGCACCATTGCCTACACCATCGGCATCAGCCTGACGCAGAACGATAGCAGAAACTCGTCGTTCGCCAGTGTAAGTTCTGGCTTGCTTCCCATCATCACTGCCACAGAGACGGGCTATTATGTAGTGCCGTTTGAGACACGCTCATATCTGGCAACAGGCATCACGGAGAGTCGTCCAGGTAATATCTACGCCAAGCTGAGCGACCAGTTCTTTTTCCGTTCGGGCAAGACACGCCAGACATTTAAGGTGGGGGCAGAATATCACTACGACTGGAACCATGGACGCGGCTATTACAATGCCGACGAGCGCTATCCGCTGCGCCCCAACAGTGATGGTCGCCCCCGTGCCTTCAGCGACATCCCTGCCCTGCACCAGTTGGCTGCCTATGCCGAGGATATGTTCACATGGAACATAAACAAGGTGAACCGCTTGAGAGCCACTGCTGGTGTACGTTTTACGGCCCTGCAACCATTCGGTAATGTGGCAACCACGGCGCTCTCTCCTCGCTTGAATGCGTCCTTCTCCGTTGCAAAATGGTTGGATCTTCGTGCCGGCTTCGGCTTAAACTCTAAGACGCCCGGATTGAACTACCTCTACCCAGATAAGAAATACAACGACCGCGTGTCGGCCAACTACATGCCACAGGACGGTTCTGCCCAACTGTTGGCATACCACACACAGGTCTATGAGGTAGCTTATTCAAAGAACATGAAGAATGCCACCACGACGAAAGTGGAGCTTGGTGTGGACTTTAAAATACGCGGCGGCAAGAAGCTGTCACTGTTAGCCTACAGAGATAAGACGCCCAACGGTTTTGGTCCTGTGACCAACTATTTCACGTATGCCGTGAACCACTTTGCCACAGTGCCACCCTTCGACGCCAATGGCAATTATGACTTCACGAAAGGCTACGACTGTCAGGACATCATTGCCATGACAACAGGCGAGATAGGCAACACCAACACCACTGTAAACCGTGGTATTGAAGCCGATATGGACTTTGGAACGGTGAAGATGCTGCGCACCTCTTTCTATCTAAGTGGTGCCTGGCAGGAGACGAAGACATGGTCAACCGACCTGAATAGTCAGTCGCCCAAAGCTGCATTGCTGCCCACTTCCTATTCCAGCATCGGCACAACGCCATTCAAGGTGATTTATCCCTCGGGGTTAGACTATTCGAAATATCGTCGGTTTGTCACCACACTGCGCACGGTGACACACATCCCCGAACTGGGCATGGTGGCCTCGCTCACTGCTCAGGCCATCTGGCAAGACTGGCATACCAGCTATCAAGCAGACAAAGACCCTATCGGATGGATTGACAACGACCTGCAACGCCACGAAATAACCAGCGACATGCTGAATGGCTACCTGGGTATGGATGCCCAATACTATGCCATCAAGCCCACCAATCAGAGCAGTGTTGCTATTCAAGACCTGCTTATACGCATCAACGACAACGTGCCATCGAAATCGCCCATCACATGGAACCTGCAGGCACGCCTGACAAAAGAGCTGGGAAAAGTGGGCGGCTTGTCGTTCTATGTAAACAATGCCCTCTACTATGAGCCCTACATGAAGGGCAACAACACCAACACGCTCAGTCAACGCAATGTCGGTATGAGCTTTGGTGCCGAACTTTATCTGAACTTATAAGCGCATGAAGAAGAATATTTTGGTCCTCTTATCAGCATCACTCCTCGTGGCTTGCGTTGACTACCAAGACGTGAGTCATGCCATTGACGCACAGATACAACTGCAAATGCCAGCAGAATTCACACAGGGCAGCGACTATGAAGGTCACGACATCGTGATGACTATAGGCGACAAGACCCTGACTGCCAAGACCGATGCCAACGGCATTGCCACATTCAAGGAGCTAATACCTGACATCTACGGGATATCGACCTCATGGTCTGTAGGCAGAGAAGAATATGCACAGCTCACAGGACAGGTGCTCACCGCCAATGGTTGCACCGTGTCAGGAAGTCTGAACGAACAACTCATCACAGAAGCGCAACAGGGAACACCTATTCTGTTGCCCACATTCTTGGCTATCAAACGCGACATTGTCATCGGCAAAATAGCATCGGCGGGATCGAAAGACCAGAACAACCGTAACTATATGGCTGGCAAATATCTGGAGCTTTACAACCAAGCCGACGAGACGGTAGATGCGAGCGGCCTCTATATTGGTCTGCTTGACTCAACAAACCCTCAGCCCTTTACGCTCGACAATCTGCATGAATTATACAACGATGCCTACGTCGTGGTGAAGCAGGTGTTCCAGATTCCGACCGACAAGCCCTGTCTGGTAGCGCCTGGAGGAACTATTCTGATTACGAATAGTGCCACAGACCATAGCGACATCAATGCGACAGAGCACGACTTGAGCGGCGCTGACTTCGAGTCGAAGGATGCAACAGGCAAGACTATCAACAACCCCGCAACGCCTGCTCTGCTGACTGCGTTCTCATCGACCAATGCCAATGCAACCATGAATCTGGTGCAGGGCGGTCCCTGCGGTGTGATTATCTTCAGGACCGACGACAATCTGGCAGACTGGAAACGCGACTATGCCTACGGCAAAACATCGGGTATGATGTACCTGATGGTGCCACGCGAACTGGTGCTTGACGGTGTGGACTATCTGAAAAACAAGCCCACAGGAGTGGACGTCAGTTCCAAACGCCTCTATACCGACATTGACGCCGGCTATACGAACATCAATGCCGCCAACGGTTACACCGGAGAAGTGGTCTATCGCCGTACGGAAAGGACCGCGACAGACGGGCATAAGATTCTGATGGACACCAACAACAGTCTGAACGACTTCAAAGTTTCAACCACAATAGCCCCTCGCGAATACGATGAATAGAATATCCATACTATCACTACTGGCACTGTTCTCCATGTATTTGCAAGCACAGGAGAGCAACTATCGCTATGCCGATGCCACACAGACATGGCGTCTGACCAACAATGCTGCAGCACTGGGACTGGACTCTACCGAGAACCGTGGCTATGCACTTTTCAACGCAGAACACTTGAGTGGAGACTATAAACGCGTACAAGAGGGCATGCCGACAAACCAGTTGCGGTTTCAGACCGAGCGCTATCAGACAATTGGGAAATACCTGCACGGATACGGTCGGTTTGACTTCGACTATGGCAGAGAGAAAGACAGGACATGGTGTGACGTCATGCGCCCCTATGATGCAAACCCCTACTTTGCCGGAAGCGCCATCAAGGGCAAATACGACTTTCAGGATTTCGACTTCACCGCAGCCGTAGGAACGGTGAACCTGAACAACTGGCAATATGGTCTTAGATTAGACTACAAGGTGGGCGACCTGAGCCGACTGCGCGATCCGCGTTCGCGTTCGCAACTGTTGGACTATAAATTGTCGCCAGCCGTGATTCGCACGATGGGGAGACACGTCTTTGGTCTCAGTGCCAGCTATCAGCGACGCAAGGAGAAAATCACAGGTGTGACCACCGTTCAGCAAGACCCTACTCTGAAATACTATCTGATGACAGGCATGGAACATGCCGATGGAACCACAGGCGGATACAGCAGTTTCGCACGTGAATGGGTGGATCACACCTTTGCAGCAGAGGTTAGCTATGGCTATCGACATGCGGATGGACATTCCGTTGTTGCTGCAAGCATAGCGAGAGACAACGAGTATGTGTATGGTCAATATAAGTATGAACCGGGACGCTTCACCGAATTCACCTATGCACTTGATGCACACCACCGCAGCAAGGAGGGCCGTCTGCTTCATCAGCTGGATCTTCATGTGAGCTATCGCCAAGCCTATGCCGACGAATACCGGCAGAAGCTGCAACAGGAAAAGGATGCAAAGACGGGGTTCACCTCTTTTTATTATACGAACCTGATAACCTTCAAGAAGCGTTACCAGGTGAATTGTTTCGAGGCAAACATGCGCTACAGAGCGCATCTGACCAGTCAAAAAGATGAGAAAGCCTACTTCGGAGCCTCTATTTCCATCAACGACAACGAGAACAAGTACCTGTTGCCCACATCAAGACTGTCACACGGAGGCACGTTGCTACTGACAGAAGGTGGCACCGCCATCGGCAAAAGGCTTTGGATAGATGCCGAAGCCGGCGGTTTCCTGTCACAAGAAGCTGCACTTAGCCTGAGTGATATGAACACAGACTATGCCCAACAGGTGCTGTTGCCCGACATGAGATACTACAAAGCCAACTACTGGACTGGCAAAGTGGCGCTGAGCTACCAGTTCCCACTGAGCATGAAAGGACAGAGATCCTGGTGGTTTGTGCGTGCTTACGGCACCTATATCAGAGCCAACGGCCAGATGGATAGTCGTTGCATCGGACTGAGCATCGGACTCTATAATTAAGTTTTTTTGGCAAACACCACAGTTAAACCGAGGGGCAACCAGTCCGTCAATTAATAGATTGTATAAACAAAGAATAAAGGATAAAAAGATGAAAAGTAAAATGACACTTGTCAGCGCAGCCTCGCTGCTGATGCTGGCCACCATGTTTCAAAGCGCAAAACCCGACGAAGTAATGACCAAACAAGACGGCATGTACGTGGTCAACACAACCACACTGGGCAAGAAAGTGACAGGCTATGTGGGCGCAACCCCTCTGAAGGTCTATATACAAAAGAACAAAGTGGTTAAGATTGAGGCCCTGAAGAACCAGGAAACACCTAAGTTCTTTGCGAAAGTGAAGCGAGAGATGCTGGGCAAATGGAACGGCATGAAAGTCAATGATGCCTTGAACGCTAAAGTTGATGGCGTCACTGGTGCCACATTCTCTTCTGAGGCAGTGAAGGACAATGTTCGATTGGCACTGGAGTACTACAAGAAGAACAAGTAAAAAACGTGTGTTTGTTTGGGCGTCTCGAAGATTATTCGTAACTTTGCCCTCAGTAACAAATACATTATGAAATAATAAAAGCTATGGCAACACCTGTTGAATTCAAGTACGCCCCTATGTTTCAGTTGGGCGAGGACAAGACCGAGTATAGACTTTTGAGCAAGGAAGGCATAAGCGTCGGCCAGTTTGAAGGTAAAGAGATTGTAAAAGTATCAAAGGAAGCCCTGACATTGTTAGCTCAGCAAGCATTCCACGACGTAGAGTTCATGTTGCGCCGTGAGCACAATCTGCAGGTGGCTCAGATTCTGAACGATCCTGAAGCCTCAGAGAACGACAAATATGTGGCGCTGCAATTCCTGCGCAATGCCGATGTGGCAGCCAAGGGCGTACTGCCTTTCTGCCAGGATACAGGTACTGCAATCATCCACGGCGAGAAGGGTCAGCAGGTGTGGACAGGCTTTGAAGACGAAGAAGCACTGAGCCTTGGCGTGTTCAACACGTTTACTCAAGACAACCTGCGCTATTCGCAGAATGCGCCTCTGAACATGTATGACGAGGTAAACACCCGCTGCAACCTGCCTGCGCAGATTGACATCGAGGCAACAGAGGGCGCTGAATACAAATTTGTAATGGTTGCCAAGGGTGGCGGTTCGGCCAACAAGACCTACTTCTACCCCATGACCAAAGCTACCATTCAGAACGAAGGCACACTGATTCCTTTCTTGGTAGAGAAGATGAAATCACTGGGTACGGCTGCATGTCCTCCTTATCACATTGCTTTTGTGATTGGTGGTACATCGGCAGAAAAGAATCTGCTGACGGTGAAGCTGGCCTCTATCAAGTACTACGACTCCCTGCCCACGACAGGCGACGAGACAGGTCGCGCATTCCGCGACGTGGACTTGGAGAAGAAGTTGCTGGAAGAAGCCCACAAGATTGGACTGGGTGCACAGTTTGGCGGTAAGTATCTGGCTCACGACATCCGTGTGGTTCGCTTGCCTCGTCACGGTGCCAGCTGTCCTATCGGCATGGGCGTCTCTTGCTCTGCCGACCGCAACATCAAGGCAAAGATTAACAAAGACGGCATCTGGCTGGAGAAGATGGACTCTAATCCCTGCGAATTGATTCCTGCTGAATATGCAAAACCTGGCGAGGGCGCCAAGGGTATCGAGATCAATTTGAACGAAGGCATCGATGCCGTACGCAAGGAACTGTCTAAGTATCCTGTTTCTACACGAGTAAACCTGAAGGGTACGATTATTGTTGCTCGCGACATTGCCCACGCCAAGTTGAAGGCTCGTCTGGACGCTGGCGAAGGAATGCCCGAATACTTCAAGAAGTATCCAGTACTCTACGCCGGTCCTGCCAAGACGCCAGAGGGTTATCCCTGCGGTTCGATGGGGCCCACCACAGCCAACCGCATGGATCCATACGTTGACGAGTTCCAAGCCAACGGTGCTTCATTGGTAATGATTGCCAAGGGCAACCGCTCGCAAGTTGTTACCGATGCCTGCAAGAAACACGGTGGTTTCTATCTGGGTACTATTGGTGGCGTAGCTGCAGTCCTCTCGCAGAGCTCTATCAAGAGCATTGAATGCGTAGAGTATCCAGAACTGGGTATGGAGGCTATCTGGAAGATTGACGTAGAAGACTTCCCTGCATTCATCCTCGTAGATGACAAGGGCAACGACTTCTTCCAGACGCTGAAGCCCTGGACACCTTGTCAGAAATAATATCAAGCTCACATGAAAAGGATTCCCGCCTTTTTGATAGGGGCAATTTTTCCCCTTCTTCTCACGGCGCAGAACGTTGAGAGAGGTGGCTGTATGCCAGACTTCGATACAGAAGCAACGCATCAGCACCGTGCAAGAAAGAAGCTTCCTCCTATCAAAAAGGATTGGGATTCCACTCGTGTGTATAAACACCCGGTAGTGCTTTTGAACTTCAAAGGCGACTCTACCTATTTCACCCAGAAACACACCAAAGCCTATTACGACTCGCTTTTTAATGCTCATGGCTTCAACGAGCGTGATGGCAAAGGTTGTATTGCCGACTATTTCCGTGAACAGTCGAATGGCTTATTAAACCTAAAATTCGACGTCTTTGGTCCTTATGAGGTTTCACAGAAAGCACAAGGCAGAAAGAACCCGACAGAAAACACCAAAGACTATAATAAAGAAGCCTTAGGAGAAGCCCTGAATGCTTTTGTGGCAGAGAATGCAGACTTGGATTTTAGTCAATATGACTGGAACGGCGACAAAAGCATAGAGCAAGTCATCTTTGTATATGCAGGCACCAGTGGCAATATCAATAGTCCCTTATGCTGGGGCCACATCTGGCCACACACCAGCTTTTTAGACACCACCATTACCACAAAAAGCGGCTATCAACTTTCAGACTATACTTGCAGCGGAGAGATATGGCCTAACAATGTTTCTTACGGCTTAGGCACTATTTGTCATGAATACAGCCACTTTTTGGGATTACCCGACCTTTACCCTGTGAATCTTTGGCAGTATACTGCCGTCGATGAATGGGACCTGATGGACGGTGGCAACTTCACAAACTACGGATGGTGCCCGCCCAACTACTCTCCCATGCTGAAGATGCTGCTGGGATGGGCCAAGCCTATTGAGTTGACCAATCCGACAAGCATCGTCAACTTGAAACCTGTTTCGCAAGGTGGTGAGTGCTACAAAATCAGCCATTCGGACAACGAGTTCTACCTGTTGGAAAACAGGCAATGGGAAGGATGGGATGCAGGATTGCCAGGGAAAGGACTGGTGATTTATCACGTCTATTACCTTCCCATCGAATGGGCAGGAAATACCGTAAACAACACAAAAGGCCAACTGCACTACGAACTTGTGAATGCCGACGACCTGAACTACAATGAATGGGATCAACTATTGACACAAAGAGGCTTAGCCCGTAGTCCTTACCGAAACAAGCGGAATATGAATAACTATCATCTGAGTTCTTCTGCCTACCCCTGTATAACAGATTCGACCTCGACTTGGAATGACAGTCTGACTAATACCTCTGTTCCTGCCAGCGTGATGATTACCAAGAACGCTGCTGCCGAGACGCTGTTGTCTAAGGCTATCACGGACATACGCATGACGGAAGAGGGCCTCATCTCTTTTAACTTCATGGGGGGAGACCCAGCAATACTGGAAGTAAAACACCCCAAAACCAGTCGTAACCCAGCCCTTTGCTATCAGCTTGACGGCACTATACGCCATCAAACGGGCAAGAAGGGGATTTTTATCATCAGGAAAGAGAATGGAGAAATAATAAAATTCATAAGATAGGCCTCAGTATATACAGAACCTAAGTTAGTACCTATCGTTACTATAAGGACATAAAAAAGATAGCCTGCTGCCATTAAACAGCGGGCTATCTTTTGATATTCATCAGTCAAGCTCTTCGTCGGCCTCATAGCCTCCCATCTCACGGATGGCATTTTTCAGCATCGTATATTGCTGATAGAGGTGGTTGACGGGGAGTTCACCTTTTGTATAGTCATGCATTGGGCTCTTCAGGAAGAAGCTGAGGAAGCGTTGAATGCCATAACGACCAGCACGAGCAGCCAAGTCGGTCAGCAGACAGAGGTCCAGGCAGAGTGGTGCTGCCAGGATGGAGTCGCGACAGAGGAAGTTGATTTTAATCTGCATGGGATAGCCCATCCAACCAAAGATGTCGATATTATCCCAGCCTTCCTTATTGTCATTACGTGGAGGATAATAGTTGATGCGCACCTTATGATAATACTGCGTATCCTCATCGTTGCCGTGTCCGTAGAGATCAGGTTGCAGATCAGGACGCAGAATGGTCTCAAGCGTTGACAGTTTTGAGACCTCCTTCGTACGGAAGTTGGCTGGTTCGTCGAGCACAAGACCATCGCGATTACCCAAAATGTTGGTCGAGAACCATCCGCTCAGTCCCAGACAGCGTGTTCCGATGATGGGCGAGAAGCCACTCTTCACCAATGTCTGGCCAGTCTTAAAGTCTTTACCGGCAATAGGCATCTTGGTCTTTTCTGCCAGTTCCCACATTGCAGGAATATCGACAGTGGTGTTTGGAGCGCCCATAATGAATGGAGCACCCTCGGTCAGCGCTGCATAAGCATAACACATAGAGGGAGCAACGTGTTCGCGATCATCGGCCTTCATCGCCTTTTCAAGTGCTTCGAGCGTTCCGTGTACTGGCTCATAGACTGGCACATAGATCTCAGTTGAAGCAGCCCAGAGCACCACAATACGTGCACAGTTGTTGGCTGCCTTGAAGTTGCGGATGTCTTCACGCAACTGTTCCACCATCTCCCAACGTGTCTTGCAGTCCTTCACGTTGTCACCGTCAAGTCTTTTGGCATAGTTCTTATCGAAGGCGGCAGGCATCGGGACAATCTTTTCGAGCTCGTCACGTACTGGCATAATGTCCTTCTCTTTAAGGACTTCGCAATACATGGCACTCTGAAAAGCATTCTGAGGATAGACATCCCAACAGCCAAACACGATGTCATCGAGCTTTGCCATTGGCACAATCTCATCATACTTCAGATACTTTGCATCTGCACCACGGCCGACGCGCATCTTGTCGTATTGCGTCATCGAGCCGATGGGCTTGGTCAGTCCTTTGCGGGCCATCAGAACACCAGTCATGAATGTTGTGGCGACAGCACCATTTCCCACAACCATGATGCCGAGTTTACCCTCGGCAGGCTTTACAGTTGATTGTTTCATTGTTTTGTTTGTATTGGTTAAATAAACATTACTTACTATTGACTACAATTTAGAACGATGCCCTAAACGTGAATTTCACAATCTGTTTATGAGCAGTTGGCAACTCATTATAGCTGAGTCGCCGGATATACTCCACATGGAGGAGTTTGAAAATGTTATGTATTCCTACAGAGACCTCCCAGTAAGGTCTGCTCTTATCCATCACATGACTGCCATCGGGGAACATCATCAGGATGTCGCTCGACTGATTTTCTTCCAAGAAAGGATTATTCTTGTCAGACAAACTACCCCACAACATCTTAGCACTGATAAACTCACGCCACTTCAGTCGCTTGAGGAAAGGAATGCGATTAAACAGTTTACCATTTAAATCCCAGTCGGCCATCACGGAGATGTAACGGTCATTCAGGAACTCCATATTATTAATCAAGTTGAATGTCTCGTCCTCAAGCACATAGCCTAAGTTGGCCACAGGCATGATCAGCAAGGGATAAGGTACTTGATTCCACTGGGCACCGAACTTGGTTCTGACGCCAAACTTTCCCCAGTTCATGGGCAACCAGAAGCGCTTATAGAACTCACCCTCAGTGAAGTTGTAACGATATTGTCCCCCTAACACGCCATCAAAGCCCATCGTGTGCTGCAAACGGAACACGGGTGCATCAAGAGAAAGTGGCCAACGGTGCTGTTTGGTGTTGATAAAAGTCTCGCCTGGAGCCAGTCGGAACCCAACGGTAGCCTCCGTATAGCGCAGGGACTGGCGACCCAATCCCGTCATCTTTGGCTGCTTATAATACTGTGTAGGATCATCCATGTCATGAAGTGTTGTGAACGACAAGTTGCCAATAGGCTGCAACTTCTCGGTTTTCACATTACCGAAGAGTTTCAGTCCCCACTCCATTTCATAGTCAACGCCCACCTGCTGTCTGTTGTAAAGGAACATTTTGTCCATCTCAGCAAACTTCAGCGAGGTGAACAGATTATCTTTGTCCGTCTGAATAAACTTATCGCTTGCCAGCATCACATCGCGCATTGACTCTACGTATAATGCTTTACGAGGGAACTCTCGAGGCAGATAACCTGGGCGGTTGAACGTATAGGTTAGCTGGGCATCGTAGTAGTTCTGGTTCGACTCCATGCCACGGGCATAGTAACCTTTCAGGAAAAGGTGAGGATGCAGATTGGCAGTTGTCTGGGCAGAGGCACGCAGACGCCACTTATCATAGAAATTCTGCGAGACGATCGTGTTGATAGGACCGATATCCACTTTCGAGGGGTGTTCTTTGGTACCTGTATCCACAAAGTTCTCCACAAGTGCTCTTAGGGCAAAGATGGCATACTTAAATCCTTTGAGTTGCTGCAGGTTCTTAACAAAGCTATCCATTGAGCTTTCACTCTTTGTCAGTTCCACCTGACGGTATTTTGCCCAGAAATCATCATCCTGCATTTCGGCATAGGCATCCTTTAGTATTTTCTTCTTGCCTCTCAACAATTGGCGGGGCACCTCTGTGAAATCATAGTCGCTATGGCGCGTCGTACGTACGACAATAAACTTCGATAATAGCTTAGAGAGATAGAGCTCTACCATCATATCATCGACCGTGAGCACCCAGTCGCCATTCGGCTGCTTGGTGTATTCTTGTATGCTCTGCATATTCTCAACCCAGTTCACGCTGCTGGTCTTGGGAATAGTCAGTTCGCAACGTTTCACCTGATAGCTTGAATCGTCAAGCACAAACAAACGTCCACGGAAGCCAAAGTCCTGTTGATTATTTGGTGTAAAGTCTAACTGGATACAGCGATCAGTACCAACCATCGTTGTATCTGTAATGTAATAGCGGTAAAAAGAAATAGCGTCTTTCCCGATAGGACTGGTAAAGGGATATTGGAACAGGCGGATATCATCCTCGTAAATATCAATATCCGTGAAACATTCGGTCAGTACTTGGTTGATGATGTCGCCCGTCTGAAACAGGTCGTTGACGCCCGTTGATGTCTCTCCTTTGATAATACTTTTCTCTGTATGCGGGTCGCGACGGTAGATTTCTTGCGTAACCTTCTCATCGACCGAGAGCGGCAAGATGAGTTTGTTATTGTAAGCACTCACTTCCACCTGATTAAGCAACCAAGGATGACGCTGAAACAACTTCGACTCGAGTGTATCTAACTTCAGATCATTCAGTCCGAACATGATCTTCTGATAGTTATTATACTGGTAATAGTCGTGAGTTTTGATATCTGTCTTTTTCCTTGCCGCAATCACTTTCTTCATCAACTCCACGGCAGGATTATTCTTTCGACTATACTTTGACCTTTTCTTCGAGCTGACCGTCACCTCCTCAAGCACTTTTGAGTTAGGCTTCAAACGAACAATAAGAGTTGCAGGCGTCTTACTATCTATATTTATCACTTTGGGATTATAACCAACAGCGCTGACCGTCAGACGCCACCCATGATGACGTTCAATACTAAAACATCCCAAGCTATCAGCGCGAACAGCCACCTTATTGCTACGATAAATGATGCTAGCCATTGAAACAGGCTGACCATTAGTGGCATCTACTACGTGTCCTGTAATTTGAGCCTGTGTTTCAACAGCTACCATCAGCATCAGCATCATGAGCAAGATGGCTGACATTCTTAATTCTTGTGTTATCCTTTTCATACGGTGCGGCAAAGTTAGCAATTAATTCACTTTGCGCAAAACTTTTCTATCACAGAAAGTATCCTTTTTTATTTTTTTCAGAAAAACAAACTTCTTTTTTAGTTATGAAATACCAATCCTTCGCCGAACTCATCAACTACTATTGGTTTGGTCCGGTCAATTTCATCTGCAAGTATTCTCTTCGACAAGTCATTGAGCAGATATTGCTGGATAGCACGCTTCACAGGGCGAGCTCCAAAGTCAGGATCATAACCCTCTTCAGCCAGCCATGCCACAGCATGATCGCTGACCTGCAGTTGGAATCCTTGTGGCTCCAGCATCTTCTGCACTCGTCCAAGTTGCAGACGAACCACCTGAGCGATTTCCTCTTTCGACAGTTGTTGGAAGGTGATAATCTCGTCAATACGATTCAAGAACTCGGGACGCATGTTCTGTCGAAGCTGTTCGCGCGTGGCATTGCTCGTCATTATAATAATTGTGTTCTTGAAATCGGCAGTACGTCCCTTGTTATCGGTCAGCCTTCCATCGTCCAACACCTGCAGCAGGATGTTGAACACATCAGGATGAGCCTTCTCAATCTCGTCGAAAAGCACCACACTATAAGGTTTGCGACGCACTGCTTCGGTCAGCTGTCCGCCCTCGTCATAACCGACATATCCCGGAGGCGCACCAATAAGGCGGCTGACAGTGTGCTTCTCTTGATACTCCGACATGTCGATACGTGTCATCATGGTCTCGTCATTGAACAGGTATTCTGCCAATGCCTTTGCCAGTTCCGTCTTTCCGACACCCGTTGTACCCAGGAAAATAAATGAAGCAATCGGTCGCTTGGGGTCTTGCAGTCCTGCTCTTGAACGACGCACTGCATCGCTTACCGCCGTGATAGCCTCCTCCTGACCAATCACGCGCTTATGCAATTCTTCCTCCAAATGCAGCAGCTTTTCACGTTCGCTCTGCATCATGCGAGTCACAGGAATGCCCGTCCAGCGGCTCACCACCTCAGCAATATCATCGGCTGTGACCTCTTCACGCACCAACGAGTTGCCGCCTTGAGCATTTGACAGCTGCCCCTGAATAGCTAAGATATCATCCTCCAAGGCCTTTAGCTTTGAGTATCGAATCTCAGCGACTTTACCATAATCACCCTCTCGTTCAGCACGCTCAGCTTCCAACTTCAAGTTTTCCATCTCTTGCTTGTCCTGCTGGATCTTGTTGATGAGCTGGCGCTCGCCTTCCCACTTGGCGCGGAACCGAGTTTCTTGCTCTTTTAGCTCTGCTATCTCTTTATCCAACTGAGCTATTTTGGGCTGATCGCCTTCACGTTTGATAGCTTCTCGCTCAATCTCCAGCTGAGCCAAGCGACGCATTATCTCGTCCAGCTCTTCTGGTACCGAGTCGCGTTCCATGCGCAATTTAGCCGCAGCCTCGTCCATCAAGTCGATAGCCTTATCTGGAAGGAAACGTTCTGTGATGTATCGTTCCGAGAGTTGTACCGCCGCAATACAAGCATCGTCTTGGATACGCACCTTGTGGTGGTTCTCATAGCGTTCTTTCAGGCCACGAAGGATCGAGATTGCCGAAAGTTCATCAGGTTCATCAACCATCACTGTCTGGAATCGACGCTCCAATGCCTTGTCCTTCTCGAAATATTTCTGATATTCATTCAAGGTCGTGGCACCAATTGAACGCAGTTCTCCACGTGCCAGTGCAGGCTTCAAGATATTGGCTGCATCCATGGCACCTTCACCCTTACCAGCTCCTACGAGTGTATGAATCTCATCAATAAAGAGGATGATACGTCCTTCTGACGCCGTCACCTCATTGATCACGCTCTTTAGTCGCTCCTCGAACTCACCTTTATATTTAGCGCCAGCTACCAGTGCGCCCATATCAAGCGAGAAGAGTTGCTTGTCTTTCAGGTTCTCTGGCACATCACCACGAACGATGCGCTGAGCCAATCCCTCTACGATAGCGGTTTTACCCGTTCCAGGTTCGCCTATTAAAATAGGATTATTCTTCGTTCTACGCGAGAGAATCTGCAGCACACGGCGAATCTCATCATCTCGGCCAATCACTGGGTCAAGCTTCCCAGCACGTGCCAAGTCCACCAAATTCTTGGCATACTTCTCCAGCGACTGATAGTTATCGTCTGCACTTTGGCTCTGCACTTTCTGTCCACGACGCAGTTCCAGGATGGCCTGCCGCATGTCTTTCTCGTTGGCACCGGTATCTTTCAGCATGCGACTAACCGTTGAGTTAACGATTAACAGTGCCAGAAGCATGGGTTCACAAGACACATACTCATCGCCCATTTCGCGCGAAAGGTCTTCAGCCTTCTGCAAAACCTTTTGACTATCGTTTGAAAGATAGGGATCTCCACCCTGCACACGAGCCAAATGCTGGAGTTCTTGCGAAGTCAACACCTCTAATTGCTGCACATTGACACCCAACTTCTGAAATACAAAATTGGTGATGTCCTGCGCTTTATCCATCAGAGCCCTCAACAAGTGAATGGGCTCAATGGACTGTTGACTGTTCTTACGGGCTATATTCACAGCCTGCTGAACTGTCTCCTGTGCTTTGATTGTAAACTTTTCAAGCGTCATAATATTCTCCTTTCCAATTAATTAATTCGTTCTACCCAAGTTCCTCAAACTGCATGCCCAAGGCAAAATACAGACAAAACGGCAAGCGAGTATGACAATTTGTCATTGACAAACAGCACATTGCATCATACAAGCAACGGTCCTATTTCGTTAAACTTTCTTTTTTTAATGGCACAATCCCCTTTTGTCTCAATATTTATTTGTAACTTTGCTCAAAATGTAAGCTACAATGAAGAAGTATATAATGATTGCAGCCATCTTGCTGATGGCATCAACTAATTGTTTATACGCCCAGTCCAAACAGACATACAACACTCTTTGGAAACAGGTCAACGATGCAGAGGATAAAGATCTGCCACGCACACAGATCACTATCTTGCAAAAGATTGCCAAGAAAGCAGAAAGAGAAAAGGACTATGGGCATCTGCTGAAAGCCGAACTTTCGGCAGCAAAAGCATTGACAGCTATCTCGACCGACTCGCTCAAGTCAGCCATTGAGCGTCTGGAGGCATGCGAACAGAAGGCAGAAGGCAACTGGGCGCTACAGGCCGTCTATGATGCAGTGCTCGTTTCAATATACGAGAACAATGCGTTGTCTTTCGACGAAGCCCGTCAACAAGCGGCATACTATCGCGAGAAGGCACTTTCCCACCCTGCTATATTAGCCGCAACAAAGGTCACAGGCTACACTCCTTTTATTATTAAAGAGAAAGACAGTCGTTTCTTTGACGACGACCTGCTGAGTGTGATAGGCTATGAAACAGACCAGACAAAGGTTCTCCACAAGTACTATCTGACAACCACCAACCGCAAGGCGCAACTTCTTACAGCAATCAAGGGTGCCACTATTGAACAACTCGACTCACTAATGGCGCTCTATGGCGACTTGGATGTTTGTGGCGAAGCAGCCATCAGCCGCTACCAGCAGATGCGCAACGCAGAAGTCTCCGACCGCATTGCCTACATCGACAAAGCCCTTCAGCGCTGGGGGAGCTGGCCCCGCATGAACGAACTGCGCAATGCTCGCATGAACCTCACACGAGAACAGTTCACCGTCAACGTTGACAAACATATCTTTATTCCAAACCGCGAACAGAAGATTACCATCAAAAACCTGAGAGGCATCAATCAGTTGGCAATGCATATCTACAAGGTAAATGCCAACGGAGACATTTCTTTGACCCCCAACAATACCCAAGACTACGAAAAAATCAAGCCTCTTCTCACGGCTACGCCATTTAACGAGACACGCAACTATACCGATTGGAAGGATTACGAGCTACAGAATGACACCGTCACACTTCCTGGTCTGCCTGCTGGCGTTTACCTGATAGAGTTTAATTCACAGCCCCAAACCGCAAACGCCCGTATTCTTTACTTCGTGAGCGACGTCCGTTTACTTTCGCAAGGTCAGCCCAACAACAGAATGCGCTTTGTGGTTGTCAATGCCACAACAGGCCAACCCATCACTGGAGCCTCCGTGCGTCTGATCACCAAAGAGCAGTCAACGACGCTCACCACCAATGCACAAGGCGAATGTTACTACCATTTCAAGCAAGCCAACGATGCCTACGACACCAAGGTTTTTGCTTCAACCAAAGACGACCGTTTCTGTCCCTGCCCCTTTTTAAACCGTCTGTACGATTATCAAGAATACGAATACGAAGGCGACAAAACAGCAATCATGACCGATCGCGCCATCTATCGCCCTGGGCAGAAGGTTCACATGGCTGCCATTATCTATCATGTCAACCAGCACAACGACCAACGGGCGGCAGCCAACAAGCAGGTCACTGTCACTCTCTATGACGCCAACCATCGCGTTTTGACCGAGAAACAGCTCGTCACCGATGCCTTTGGCACAGTCAGTGCCGACTTCAACCTGCCCGTTAAGGGCCTGACAGGTAACTATCATATTCGTATAGGCAATGAGTATCATTATTTCCGAGTTGAAGAATACAAGCGTCCCACCTTCCAAGTAGAGTTTCCGAAAGTGGAGCAAGACTACAAAGCGGGCGACACTCTGACCATCAAAGCCACTGCCAAGAGCTATGCTGGCATACCTGTTCAGAATGCCCATGTGACCTATCGCGTAGAACGCCGCCGCGCATGGTGGTGGTTTGCTGACATGGCCTATTGGAGCAGCATGCGGTTTGGCAACGACATACAAGACGAGACCATCCTCACTGGCGAATCAACGACCGATGCCAATGGCCATTTTGAGGTAAGAATGCCTCTGGTGATGCCAGCTACCGAACATCCGTTGTTCTGCAATTTCATTGTCACGGCCGACGTTACAGACATGGCTGGCGAGACGCATCACGGTGAACTCTCCGTCCCTCTCGGCAATCGCAAGACGGCACTAAGCATCGATATCGAAGACAAACTTTTAATCGAGAAGATGCAAAAGCCCACATTGCACCTGAAGAATGCCGCTGGCAACGACCTCATACGTAAGGTTCGCTATCAGTTGGATAGAGGGAAATGGAAGACCATAGAGACCTGTGCTCCCATCATTCTGCCCCGATTGAAGAGCGGTAAGCACACGCTGAGAGCCGAATACGAAGATGAGATCATAGAAAAATCCTTTATCGTGTTCTCGCTCAACGACAAGAAGCCAGCAGAAGAGACCGATGAGTGGTTCTATCTCTCCGACGGTCAGTTTCCGAACGACGGCACACCCGTCACCCTTCAGATTGGCTCTTCTGCTAAGGACGTACACATCATCTACACCATAGCATCGGGCATCGGTATCATTGAGCAAGGATCTGTCGATAAGTCTAACGCACTTATCAACCGCAAGCTGACCTACAAACCAGAATATGGCGACGGACTTTCACTGAGCTACGTCTGGGTTAAAGACGGCCTTGTCTATAGATACAATTTCTCTATTCTGCGTCCGACAGAAGACAAGAAGCTGAACATGACGTGGGAGACCTTCCGAGACAGGCTCACTCCTGGTCAGCAAGAAGAATGGACGCTGAAGGTAGAGCCTACATCAGCAGACGGCATCCAACTCATGGCAACACTTTTCGACAAGAGTCTTGACCAACTTGCCATGCACAACTGGAACTTCATGCCCTACACCAACTACTCACTGCCCATCCTTGAGTGGAGTTTCAGCGAGGGATACAGCGTGCGAAGAAACGCCACACGAAAGCTGAACCCTCTGAAAGTCGATGAGTTAGCTCTAAGCCATTTCGACAGTTCTTGCTATCCCAGCATGTGGTATCCCAGCACCAGACGTCCGTTCAAGCGTGGTTTACACCTTGCAGAAGAGCCTTTGAAAGTCAATAGCAATGCAGACACATACGAATGCATGGAAAGCAATTATATCGTGACAGGTTCGGGCAGTACACTTAATGGTCGCATTGCCGGGCTCGACATCAAGCAGAAGACTGCCAGCAGCGAAGAATCGTCCCAGGCAGCACACGCCACCGAGCAAGTTTCCATGCGCGAGAACCTACAGGAGACCGCCTTCTTCTATCCCCAAATGATGGCCGACTCCACCGGCATCTTCACCCTCAAGTTCACGCTACCAGAGAGTCTCACCTCATGGCGCTTCATCGGATTGGCCCACACCAAAGACTTGAGATACGGTTTACTGGAGGGCGAAGCCGTGGCCAAGAAAGATGTGATGATTCAACCCAACCTGCCTCGCTTCATTCGCATGGGCGACGAGGCCACCATCAGCGCGCGCATTTTTAACACCAGCGACCATGATATCGAGGGTGTTGCACGTCTGGAATTGCTCGATCCTGAAACGATGCAAGTGCTTTACTCCGACAGCCGCAATACTTTAGTGCCGGCAAACGCCACGTTTGGCGTCACCTTTCCATACGTTTGCCGCCACGAAACCCAAGGTTTGGTAGTAGCAAAGTTATCATTCACTGGCGAAGGCTTCAGCGACGGCGAACAGCACTACCTCCCCATTCTGCCCAACAAGGAGCAGATGACCGTCACCATTCCTTTCACACAGACGGCTCCCGGCACCAAGACCATTGATCTTGCTGCCATGATTCCCACCGATGCCACACAGGCTCGTCTCACCTTTGAATACACCAACAATCCTGCATGGCTCATGATTCAGGCCCTGCCCACCGTGGCACATGCCAACGACCAGTGCGCCATCTGTCAGGCCACTGCACTCTATGCCAACACCTTGGGACGTCATATACTGGGGCAGAACCCACAAGCCAAGCACGTCTTTGAAACCTGGAAGCAAGAGAACGGCGAGGAGACGTCACTGACAAGTGCACTCGAGAAGAACGAAGCGCTGAAGGACTTGGTGCTCAACGAGACGCCTTGGGTGGCTGATGCCCGTAGCGAGACCGAACAGAAACGTCAGTTGGCCGATTTCTTCGACAGTTCTTTAATGGACTACCGCATCACATCGGCCATCAATCAGCTCAGCCTTTTGCAAAAAGCCAATGGCTCATGGAGCTGGTGGCCAGGCATGAATGGCTCATTCTTCATCACCGTTGAGGTGAGCGAGATGCTGGTTAGACTGAACCAGATGGCTGGCGAACAGGCTGACACCAAAAAGATGTTGGCAGCCTCGTTCACATTCATGGATCAGGAAATCTTGAAGATGGTTGACGAGATGAAGAAGGAAGAAAAGAAAGGCCATCGCCAGTCGTTCCCCTCTTTCAAGGCTCTGCAGTATCTCTACATGTCGAAAATCAGTGGCAGAAAGCCCACGGCAAAGGTTGAAGAGGCACAGAGCTACCTCAAGAAACTGTTGAAGAAGGACGTCAAGAGCCAGAGCATCTACGAGAAAGCGCTTGCAGCCATCATCCTCAACGCACCTGCCTACATCAAGAGTCTCAAGGAGTACACCGTGTATAAGGAAGACATGGGCCGCTACTACGACACGCCCCGTGCTGGCTATTCATGGCGCGACTATCGCATTCCTACTCAGGTGGCTGTCATCGAAGCTTTGCAGAAGCTCACGCCTGCCGACACAACGACCATCGACCAGATGCGCCGCTGGCTCCTGCAGCAGAAGCGCACACAGGCTTGGGACACGCCAATCAACAGCGTTAATGCCATCTATGCGTTCTTGAACGCCCAAGACAACCAGGGCATTCTCGACAGTCCAAGCATGCCCACCACGCTGAGGGTTGACGAGAAATTGTTGGATCACTCAAAAGCCACCGCAGGATTAGGCTATGTGAAAGTTTCTCACGACTATCATGGCCAACAGACATTCACTGCCGAGAAGACATCTGCCGGTACCAGTTGGGGCGCAGTCTATGCGCAGTTCATGCAGCCCACCACCAGCATTCAGCCGGGTAGCAGCGAGATCAGCGTGAAGCGCGAACTCATTGGTCATCAGCCTCTGAAGGTTGGCGACCGCATCAAGGTGCGCATCACCATCAATGCCGCGCGCGACTTCGACTTCGTAGAGGTCATCGACAAGCGCGCAGCCTGCATGGAACCCGTCAACCAGCTCAGTGGTTTCCGCAATGGTTACTATTGCGCACCCAAGGACAATGCCACCCATTATTACTTCGACCGCCTGCCAAAAGGCAAGCACGTCATCGAGACAGAATACTATATCGACCGCCTCGGCACTTACGAGACAGGCGCCCTCACAGCAGGATGCGCCTATGCGCCTGAGTTCCGCGGCCAAACAGCATCAGAAACCATCATCGTAAAATGAAAAAGATACTGACCCTCACTCTGTGTTGCCTGACAGCATTCACCGCTCAGGCACAGAAACTGACCATCAGCAAGTCAACCATTGACGTAGGCAAGACTGCCTATGAAGTGCCCATCACCGGCACCTTTGAACTTAAATACAAAGGGCCCAAGAGTATTGTCATCACCGATGTCAAAGCCGACTGCGGCTGCACCAAGACGGTATGGCCCAAGAAGAGCATATCTTCAGGCGAGAAGTTCACCATCTCGATGACCTACGATGCCCGCATGCTTGGTCATTTCAACAAGCAGATTGCTGTCTATTGCAAGACCAGTGGCCGCTCTGCAAAGACGGAAATAAAGCCTGTCTATCTGAAGATGAAAGGCATCGTCCTTGCCGAACCCACTGCCGAGAACATGGCAGAAAAATACCCCTACGACCTGAACGGACTGCGTGCAGACGTCAACAATCTGGAGTTCGACGATGTGAACAAGGGCGATGTCCGTCAGGCTGAGTTCAACATCTACAACAACAGCAGTTCTACCATCACGCCCAACATGCTTCATCTGCCTCCATACCTCTCAGCAAAGGCCATCCCCGAAAAGCTAAGTCCCTACCGCACTGGCAAGATGATTGTCACGTTGAACAGTCAGAAGGTCTATGGCATGGGACTTACCCAGACGTCAGTCTATTTGGCCAGCACCTTGGGCGAGTCTATTCGCTCTGAAATTGAGATTCCCGTATCGGTGGTTCTGCTGCCCGACATGTCGAAGTTCGACGGCAACAACAAGCAGTATGCACCCAAGATGCAGCTCTCTGCCAACCAGTTGACACTGGATGCCAAGCATAAACGCGGAGTCATCACCATCACCAATCAGGGGCGCACGCCACTCAAGATTTCATCTATGCAGCTTTTCACCAAAGGTGTGAAGGTGCAACTCAACAAGAGTGAGCTGCAACCAGGCGAAGTTGCCACGCTGAAAGCCAAGGTCTATCCCAACGATCTGAAGAAGGTTCGTTCAAGACCACGTATTCTCATGATTACCAATGATCCTGACCACGCAAAGGTGGTCATCAGCATCAACTACAAATAAAAAAGAAGATTATGGAGCACCCCGAGAACAGTTCTGAATATGCAGGCCTACAGGTGAACAGTGGTGTGGAGCAACCTTCCATCATCAATCCCTACCTGAAGCGCAACCGCATACGCCGCCGTGAGCTCACCGCCAACGAGATGGTGGAGGGCATTCTGAAAGGCGATGTCACCATTCTCTCGCAGGCTGTCACACTGATAGAAAGCACGAATCCCGACCACCAAGCCAAGGCGCAAGAGGTGATTAACAAGTGCTTGCCCTATAGCGGCAAGTCTGTGCGCATCGGTATCAGCGGTGTCCCCGGCGCCGGCAAGTCCACCTCTATCGACGAGTTTGGCGTCCATCTGCTGAATGAGAAAGGCGGTCGCCTTGCCGTACTGGCTATCGACCCGTCTTCTGAACGGACCAAAGGAAGCATCCTCGGCGACAAGACCCGCATGGAGAAACTGGCTGTCCATCCCGACTCCTTCATCCGCCCCAGCCCATCGGCAGGGTCTCTGGGCGGTGTAGCCCGCAAGACGCGCGAGACAATCATTCTCTGCGAGGCCGCAGGCTTCGATAAGATCTTCGTTGAAACCGTCGGCGTGGGACAAAGTGAGACGGCTTGTCATTCCATGGTTGACTTCTTCCTGCTTATCCAAGTGGCAGGAACTGGCGACGAACTGCAAGGCATCAAGCGAGGCATCATGGAGATTAGCGATGGCATTGTCATCAACAAATGTGACGGCGACAACGTGGATCGCTGCCAGATGGCTGCCACCAACTTCCGCAATGCGCTGCATTTCTTTCCCATGCCCGAAAGCGGATGGGCGCCGAAGGTTCTGTGCTACAGTGGCTTCTATGGCACCGGGGTCAAGGAAATCTGGGATATGATCTACGAGTATTTTGCCTTTGTGAAGCAGAATGGCTATTTCGACCATCGTCGCAACGAGCAGGCTAAGTACTGGATGTACGAGAGTATCAACGAGCATCTGCGCCTGAGTTTCTACAACAACCCGCAGATCAAAGCTCAACTTAATGCTGCCGAGCAGACGGTACTGGATGGACAGAAGACTTCATTCGTAGCCGCTCAGGACCTGCTCGACGATTATTTTAAATTGCTTAAACAGTAAAGTTCAATGTTACAAGTTGAAATAGATGAAGGCAGTGGCTTCTGCTTCGGAGTGACCACCGCCATCAAGAAAGCTGAAGAGGAACTGAAAAAGGGCAAGACGCTCTACTGTCTGGGCGACATTGTCCATAATAGCATGGAGTGCGAACGACTGAAACAGATGGGACTTATCACCATCACGCATGAAGACATGAAACTGTTACACGACGTGAAAGTGCTGCTGCGTGCGCATGGCGAACCTCCTGCCACCTACGAATTGGCGCGAAAGAACAACATCGAGATAATCGATGCCACCTGTCCCGTGGTGCTGAAGCTGCAGAACAGGATCAAGCAACAACACGATATGACTATCGACAATTGGCATTTAGCCATTAGTCAGAACGTCAACAGTCAGAAACAAGCAGCGAAAAGCCAGATTGTCATCTTCGGCAAGAAAGGTCATGCCGAGGTGCTTGGACTGGTCGGACAGACGGAAGGCTCGGCCATTGTCATCGAGAACTTCGAGGAAGTGAAACAGCTGGACTTCACGCGCGACATCTATTTATATAGTCAGACCACCAAGTCGCTCGACGAGTTTCACCGCATCACCAAGTACATTCAGGAGCACATCTCGCCCGAGGCGACCTTCAAGAGCTTCGACACCATCTGTCGTTCGGTGGCTAACCGCATGCCCAACATCTCGCAGTTTGCCACGCGCCACGACCTGATCCTCTTTGTCTGTGGGCGCAAGAGCTCGAATGGCAAGGTGCTTTTCAACGAGTGTCTGCGCGTGAATCCCAACTCCCGCCTTATCGAGGGACCCGAAGAAATCAATCCCGAATGGCTGAAAGGCATCGAGACCATTGGCATCTGTGGCGCCACCAGCACACCTAAGTGGCTCATGGAGCAGTGCCGCGACGCGCTACTAAAACTGTAAACATATCATCTATGGCTAACATACCACAAGAATTCAATTCTTTCTACCTGAAAGACGTCTCGTTCGTCAACCTGATGACCCGACGCATCTTCAACGTTCTCATCGTGGCCAACCCTTATGACGCCTTCATGCTTGAAGACGATGGCCGCGTTGACGAGAAAGTGTTCGACGAATATACCGAGCTGGGCATGCGCTACCCGCCCACCTTCACCCAGGTTTCTACCACCGAGGAGGCCAACGAGGTGCTGAAGACCACCGACATTGACCTGGTCATCTGTATGCCCGGCAATGCCGACAACGATGCCTTCACCGTGGCTCGCGAGGTCAAACAGGCGCACCCGCATATTCCTTGCGTGGTGCTGACACCGTTCTCGCATGGCATCACACGCCGCATGCAGGACGAAGACATGTCTATCTTCGACTACGTGTTCTGCTGGTTGGGCAACACCAATCTCATTCTCTCCATCATCAAACTGATTGAGGACCAGATGAACATAGACCATGATATCCGCGAAGCTGACGTGCAAATGATTTTGCTCGTGGAGGATAACATTCGTTTCTACTCGTCTATTCTGCCCAACCTTTATAATTATATTCTGGCACAAAGCAAGCGCTTCTCGACCGAGGCGCTCAACCCTCACGCTGCTGCCCAGCGCAAACGTGGGCGCCCCAAGGTGGTGCTGGCCACCAACTACGAGGAGGCAATGGCCTTCTACGAGAAGTATCAAGACAACGTGCAGGGCGTCATCAGCGACACACGCTTCCCGATGAAGGCATCGACAAACCGCCTTTCACACATGGAAGAGGGCGACCCCGAGGCGGGCTTGAAACTGTTCCGTGAGATTCGTAAGCACGATGAGTTCGTGCCGCTGATTTTGCAAAGCTCCGAGACCGTCAACAAACAAAAGGCTGAAGCCGAGGGCTACGACTTCATAGACAAGAACTCCAAGAAGTTTAACGTAGATCTGCGCAATGTGCTGGAGGAGCATATGGGCTTTGGCGACTTCATCTTCCGCGACCCAGAGACCAAGGAGGAGGTGATGCGCGTACGCTCTTTGAAGGAATTGCAGGACAACATCTTCAAGATTCCCCACGACTCACTGATGCATCACATCCGCCGCAACCACATGAGTCGCTGGCTATGCGCTCGTGCCATCTTCCCCGTATCGCAGTTCTTGAAGCACGTCACCTGGCACAAGTTGCAGGATGTCGATGCCCACCGTCAGATCATCTTCGATGCCATCGTACAGTACCGTAAGATGAAAAACATCGGTGTGGTGGCCGTCTTCGACCGTGCCAAGTTCGACCGCTATGCCCACTTTGCACGCATCGGCGATGGTTCGCTCGGCGGAAAGGGCCGTGGTCTGGCTTTCCTCGACAACATCATCAAGCGCCATCCCGAGCTCAACAAGTTTGAGAATGCGCCCGTGCAGATTCCGAAGACAGTGGTGCTCTGCACCGACTTCTTCGATGAGTTCATGGACTCCAACAACCTGTGGAGCATTGCTCTGAGCGATGCCCCCGATGACATCATCCTTCAGCACTTCCTGAAGGCGCAACTGCCCGATGCCCTGATTGAGGACTTCTTCATCTTCTTTGAAGCCATCAAGAAGCCTATCGCCATCCGTTCATCGTCGTTGCTCGAAGATTCTCACTATCAGCCTTTCGCTGGCATCTATTCCACCTACATGATTCCATGGCTCGATGACAAGTATGAGATGCTGAGCATGTTGTCATGCGCCATCAAGAGTGTCTATGCCTCGGTCTATTATCGTGACTCGAAGGCCTACATGACGGCCACACAGAACGTCATCGACCAAGAGAAGATGGCGGTCATCATCCAGGAGGTGGTGGGCCAACAGTATGGCGACCTCTACTATCCTTCGTTCTCGGGTGTGCTGCGCTCGCTGAACTACTACCCCATTGGCGATGAAACGGCCGAAGAGGGCATTGCCTCGCTGGCACTGGGACTGGGAAAATATATCGTGGATGGCGGACAGACATTGCGCGTATCGCCCTATCATCCGCACCAGATACTGCAGACCAGCGAAATGGAGACGGCACTACGCGACACGCAGACGCGCTTCTATGCACTCGACATGTCGCACGTTGGCACCGACTTTAAGGTTGACGATGGGTTCAACATCAAGAGCCTGCGCGTGAAACAGGCCGACCAAGATGGTTCGCTGCGCTTCATTGCTTCTACGTTTGACCCCATGGATCAGGTCATTCGCCCTGGCATCTACGAGGGCGGGCGCAAGGTCATCACCTTCGATGGCGTGCTGCAACAGGGAGTGTTCCCTCTGCCAGAGATTCTGCAACTGGCCCAGAAATATGGTGCCGAGGAGATGCGTCGTCCCGTGGAGATTGAGTTTGCCTGCAATCTTGACACCACTTCCAGCAACCCATCGGGTGGTGCAACAGGGGCTTTCTACCTGCTCCAGATTCGTCCTATCGTCGATTCCAAGCAGGTGCTCGACGAAGACCTGCAGAAGATATCCGACGAACAGTGTCTCATGCGTTCGCATAACTCTCTGGGACACGGCATCTCGGAAGACGTGGTCGATGTGGTTTACGTCAAGACCGACGAGAACTTCACGGCATCCAACAACCCGATGATTGCCTGCGACATAGAGAAGATCAACCGCAAGTTCCTGGACGAAGGCAAGAACTACATCCTGATTGGTCCAGGACGCTGGGGCTCCAGCGACTATTGGTTGGGCATTCCCGTGAAGTGGCCACACATCTCTGCCGCCCGTGTCATCGTCGAGGCTGGCCTGAAGAACTACCATGTGGATCCCTCGCAGGGCACTCACTTCTTCCAGAACCTCACCTCGTTTGGTGTGGGCTACTTCACCATCAACACCTATACGGGCGATGGGGTGCTGCAGCAGGACATTCTCGATGCCATGCCTGCCGTCGAGGAGACCGAATACGTGCGCCATGTGCGCTTCGACCGTCCGCTCAAAATCATGATGGACGGCAAGAAGCAGCAGGGCGTCGTCCTCCTACCCGAACGAACCTAACAATTATTCCTATGTTGAATCTCAATCTAACTACTACTATTCAGATGCCCGACCACGCTTTGCGGCGGGCCGTCATCGAGCTATGCCGCAAGGTGGGCAAACCTGTGCTGAAGCTCTCGACGAAAGACTATGAGGACAACGGGCTGGGCCATCTGGTGCAACAGTTCGACGGACAGGCGGGACTGGTCAACATCGCCGTATTCAACGAACTGCAGCACACCATCACCGGATGGCCCGGCGGCAAGCCTAATGCCGACGACAGCACTCGTCCTGAGCGTGCGCTGCCCTATCCCAAGCGCATCATTGTGTTCTCACCGCATCCCGACGACGATGTCATATCAATGGGAGGTACCATTCGCCGTCTCATCCAACAGCATCATGATGTGCACATTGCTTATCAGACCAGTGGCAACATTGCCGTAGCCGACGAGGAGGTGCGTCTCTACATGCACTTCATCAACGGTTTCAACAAGCTCTTTGCCAACGACGCCGACGAGGTCATCAAGAGCTACTACAGCAACATCATGGGCTATATCAAGCAGAAGAAGGAGGGCGACCTCGACACACCTGCGGTGCTCACGGTCAAGAAGCTCATTCGCCGGGGTGAGGCACGCAATGCCTGTGGCTACAACGGCATCACCAAAGACCACACTCACTTTCTCGACCTGCCCTTCTATGAGAGCGGGAAGATAGAAAAGCTGCCCGTCACCGAGCGCGATGTGCGCATCGTGCAGAAGCTCATTGCCGACATCCAGCCACACCAGATCTACGTGGCTGCCGACCTGGCCGACCCGCATGGCACCCACCGCAAGTGTACCGATGTGGTGCTGGCTGCCATCGATCAGGAAAGACAGGCTGGTGCCGCCTGGCTCAACGACTGTCGCATCTGGATGTATCGTGGTGCGTGGGCCGAATGGGACGTGGCCGACATCGAGATGTGTGTGCCCATGTCGCCTGAGGAACTGCGCGAGAAGCGCAATGCCATCCTGCGCCATCAGAGTCAGATGGAGAGTGCGCCCTTCCTGGGCAACGACGAGCGCCTGTTCTGGCAGCGTGCCGAAGACCGCAACCGCGACACCGCCCGCCGCTACGACGAGCTGGGCCTCGCCTGCTACGAAGCCATGGAGGCATTCGTGGAGTACCATTTCCCAACAGAGCCCTAATAGATCTTACGGAAGGATACTCTTTGACACATACAACATAATCATATAGCTATAAGCGAGCCCTCTTACGCCATGAGTACATCGAAACTCATGACGTTTTTTGTTTACAAATATAAGTTTCCCGACGAATCTAGATTCTGAAAATCGGGAAGAATTCTTCGAAGAAAGTTTGCAGGAATTGCGTTATTGTAGTACCTTTGCGCCACTAAATTACCAGAAACCGTGACTGAAGCCGAAATCATAGAACGAGAGGAAAGCATATCCGAAGAGATTGCATGCTTGTTGGCATGCGAGAATACGCCCTATTACGACATTGACACTCTGTTAAAAGATTTACAAATCTGTCACGGAGCTGGTTTCATTAATCAGCTAAAACTAATCATTGGGCATCCATCATTTACACCTATTGAAGGCGAATCACACATTTACAGCACCGGAGGAGAAAAAGACTGCGACTACCCCAACCTGCTGAATGCTGCAAGAAAAGCAGTAGAACATGGTTACAAGGTATTCATCCTACCCAATCCCAAAGGGTTCAGAACGCCCGACTTTATTTTTGAACAAAAGGGTAATTACAAACTATACGACCTTAAAACGATTACAGGAAAATCGTCCGTTAGCAACAGACTTGTGGAATCTATCGGGCAAAGCAACAGAGTACTTCTAAATATGGCTGTTGATTACAATACTCGTCTGCTTGTTGCTGACATAAAGAAATATTTTGAAATAAACACAAATGCCATTGAAGTTCTTATCTTCAAGGGGAAAAAGGGCGTATCCATAGATAGACACATTGCGCTTCACCCAGCATTCTACCGTCTATTAAAGAAACGATACGAAAAATAAAAGAGCTACCGAAATAGCTCTTTTAAATTGGAGTAGTGTCGATAAAGGCTTGCTCCTCTCGGATTTACCGGATAGTCAAAAGAGAAACTTTTGACGTTGCAAAGATAGGAACAATTTCTATAAGTTCCAAATTTTTGCTATTCTTTTTATTTTTTGTTATTCTTTTTACGCAAAGAAAAAGCTTCATTGCATAACAATAGTGGCACTTTTGCATGCTAAGAGTGGCACTATTGATGCTTAATACTGGGGCTTTCTACTTGCAAAAGTTATGGTTTGAATTTGATTCTAGGGGCTATAAACGGTATTTCTAGGGGCTAGAACCAGGGCATCCAGGGGCTAGAATGGGTGTATCTAGGGGCTAGAATCGACATTTCTAGGGGCTAGAACGAGGACAATAGTGCCACTTTTGCACGTCAAGAGTGGCACTACTGCACGTCAAGAGTACCGCTACTGCACGTCGAGAGTGCCACTATTGGCTGTTCAAACGGCGTGGATGAAGTGAGAAAAGGGGCTAACAAATATCGTTATGCCAAAGGAGCAGCCTTGAGTTGTTCCAGCGCACGACAGAGTTGATCGGGACACGAGGTGCTGCGCACACCGCAATGAATGCCATTGAGCTTGCTGATGACATCGTCGATGTGCTGACCGGTGACCAACTTGCTGACGCCCTGCAGGTTGCCATTGCAACCGCCCACAAAGAACACCTGCTGGATGATGTTGTTCTCGTCGGCAGTGACGTCAATCAGTTTAGAGCAGGTGCCCTGTGTCTCGTAGAGGATATGTTTTGTCTTCATAAAGATATTGTCTGATGATTCCTATTTTTTGATGAAACAGTTTGCTGGTGCAAAGGTACAAAATAAAACGGAAGAATGGCGATGATTGTGAAAAAGGATACAAAGAATTTGCATATTACAAGAAAAATAGCGAAATTTGCAAAACTTAAACAGATGATATGAAACATAAAGCAGGATTTGTAAACATTGTAGGAAACCCCAATGTGGGTAAGTCAACACTGATGAACCAGCTGGTGGGAGAGCGTATCAGCATTGCTACGTTTAAGGCACAGACCACACGCCACCGCATTATGGGCATCGTGAACACCGACGACATGCAGATTGTGTTTTCTGACACGCCAGGTGTGCTGAAGCCCAACTACAAGTTGCAGGAGTCGATGCTGGCTTTCTCGGAGAGTGCGCTGACCGATGCCGACGTGCTGCTCTACGTGACCGACGTGGTGGAGAACCCCGAGAAGAACATGGACTTTCTGGAGAAGGTGCAGAAGATGACCATCCCCGTGATTCTGCTGATCAACAAGATAGACGAGAGCGACCAGAAGACACTGGGCGACATTGTCACGAAATGGCACTCGCTACTGCCCAACGCAGAGATTCTGCCCATCTCGGCCAAGAACAAGTTTGGCACCGACATCCTGCTGAAGCGCATCCAAGAGTTGCTGCCAGAGAGTCCGGCCTTCTTCGACAAAGACCAGTTGACCGACAAACCGGCCCGTTTTTTTGTCAGCGAGATTATCCGCGAGAAGATTCTGCTGTACTACGACAAGGAGATACCCTACTCGGTGGAGGTGGTGGTGGAGCGCTTCAAGGAGGACGACCGACAGATACACATCAACGCCGTAATCTACGTGGAGCGCGACTCGCAAAAGGGCATCATCATTGGCCATCAGGGCGTGGCACTGAAGAAGGTTTCTACAGAAGCCCGCAAGACGCTGGAGAAGTTCTTCGACAAACATATCTTCCTGGAGATTTTTGTCAAGGTAGATAAGGACTGGCGCTCGTCGAAAAAGGAACTTGATAATTTCGGGTATAACCCTGAATAACAGTAAGAAATATTCCGAAGCACGATGTGTTTCGGAATATTTTTCGTAACTTTGCACCCAAATAATACGTATTATGGGAAATTTAGTAGCGATTGTAGGACGTCCCAATGTGGGAAAGTCCACTTTGTTTAATAGACTGACTAACAGCCGACAAGCTATCGTGAGCGACGAAGCCGGCACTACACGTGACCGCCAGTACGGCAAGTGCGAATGGTGCGGACGCGAGTTCTCGGTAGTAGATACGGGCGGTTGGGTAGTCAACAGCGATGACGTTTTTGAAGAAGAGATTCGCAAGCAGGTGCTGGTGGCCACCGAAGAGGCCGACCTGGTGCTGTTTCTTTGCGACATAAAGAACGGCGTGACAGACTGGGACATGGACGTGGCTCAGATCCTGCGCCGTGCCAAGCTGCCAGTGATACTGGTGGCCAACAAGGCTGACGATGGTAAGGACCTGTACGGACAATACGACTTCTACAAGTTGGGACTGGGCGATCCATACTGCATCAGCGCTGCCACGGGTAGTGGTACGGGCGACCTGCTGGACAAGGTGCTGGAGGCGCTGCCCGAGAAACAGAAGGACGAGGCAGAAGACGGCATTCCCCGCTTTGCGGTGGTTGGTCGTCCCAACGCTGGCAAGTCGAGCATCATCAATGCCTTTATCGGCGAAGACCGTCACATCGTGACCGACATTGCCGGTACGACACGTGACTCTATCTATACACGCTATGACAAGTTCGGTTTTGACTTCTATCTGGTGGACACCGCCGGTATCCGTCGTAAGAACAAGGTGTCGGAAGACTTGGAGTTCTATAGCGTGATGCGTTCTATCCGCGCTATTGAGAACAGCGATGTTTGTATCTTGATGCTTGATGCCACCCGCGGTATCGAAGCTCAGGACATGAACATCTTCCAGCTCATCCAGAAGAACAACAAGAGCTTGGTCGTGGTGGTCAACAAGTGGGACTTGGTAGAAGAGAAATCGCAGGTAGTCATAGACACCTTCGAACAGGCCATCCGCAAGCGCATGGCACCATTCGTTGACTTCCCCATTATCTTTGCATCGGCACTGACCAAGCAGCGCATCTTCAAGGTCTTGGAAACGGCTAAGGAGGTTTATCTGAACCGAAAGGTGAAGATTGGCACCTCGAAATTGAACGAGGTGATGCTGCCCATCGTGGAAGCAACACCCCCACCCTCAATCAAAGGTAAGTATATCAAGATTAAGTACGTATCGCAAGTGCCAGACACGCAGATACCTACATTTATCTTCTATGCCAACTTGCCTCAGTATATCAAAGAGCCCTACAAGCGTTTCTTGGAGAACAAGATTCGTGAGAACTGGACGCTGACAGGCTCGCCTATCAACGTGTTTGTACGACAGAAATAAGAGCTGATGAAGAGAACCATTCTTGCGATTGCGACACTGGTGCTGGTCTTTGCTGGTTGTGACAAAGAACCGACTCCCGAGGAGAAAGCCCAGCAGGCGGCGCTGGCCTACTACAACAGTCTGCTGGCAGGCGACTACGAAGCCTTCCTGAAAGGGCGTGTCAATGCAGACAGTCTGCCCGATAGCTATCGCGAAGGGCTGCTGAAAATCTATCAGCAATTCGTGGTCAGACAGCAGGAAGAGCACGGCGGTGTGGTCGGCATTGAGACCAACCGTGCCCTCGTGGACTCCACGCTCAATGTCATGCAGGTATTCATAAACCTCAACTTTGCCGACTCTACCATGGAAGAGATTGTTGTTCCAATGATAGAGAGCGAAGGAGGGTGGAAGATGAAATAAGAATATTTTTTAGCAATAAAGGATAATGATACAATCAATGACGGGCTACGGCAAGGCAGTCGTAGCATTCAAAGACAAGAAAATCACTGCCGAAATAAAATCGCTCAACTCCAAGCAATTGGACCTGAGCACACGCATCGCCCCACTCTATCGCGAAAAGGAGATGGAGATACGTCAGATGATTGCCACTTCGGTTGAACGCGGAAAGGTGGACTTCGCACTGTGGATTGAGAAAAATACCGGTGTTGATGCCACCCCTATCAACACTGCACTGGTAGAAAACTACTACCATCAACTGAAAGACGTGGCAGAGAAGGTTGGCATACCAGAACCAGCTGACTGGCTCTACACGCTGACACGCATGCCAGACGTGCTGACCAAGACCGAGCAAGAAGAACTCAGCGACGAGGAATGGGTGGCCGCACGTCAAGCCGTAGAAAGTGCTATTGAAGCACTGGTTGACTTCCGCAAACAGGAGGGTGCCGCACTCGAGAAGAAGTTCACCGAGAAGGTGGATAACATTGAGCGTCTGTTGGCAGAGATCGAGCCTTACGAGAAGAGCCGCGTAGAGAAGATTCGTCAGCGCATTGTAGAGGGTCTGCAGCAGATTCCTGGTGTGGAGTACGACAAGAACCGGTTGGAGCAGGAGCTCATCTATTACATTGAGAAGTTGGACATCAGCGAGGAGAAACAGCGTCTGACAAACCATCTGAAATACTTCCGCGAGACGATGGCTAACGATCACGGCCAGGGAAAGAAACTGGGATTCATCGCTCAGGAGATGGGACGCGAAATCAACACCACAGGATCGAAGTCGAACCAGGCCGAGATGCAGAACATCGTGGTGCAGATGAAAGACGAGCTGGAGCAGATTAAGGAACAGGTGCTGAATGCGCTGTAAAACCTCCCCCGACCCCTCCCAAGGAGGGGGGGGGCCTAACGGGCACCGGTAGAAGGGATACCATCATTAGATAATGAAGTATGAATGATCTTGTTGATTCACAACATAGAGAAGAGGACATCAATACGCTAGGTGCTCCTCTCCCTGAGAAGGAGCGAGGGAGGTTCCGATACGAGACGACAGATGGTTCTACCTATAAACTACTGCTGAGAAATGCCAAAAGTAATCGTCGGTATATGACTCCCGCAGAGTCGGCGTTATGGGAATATCTCAGACACAAGAATCTAGGCGTGCGATTCAGACGGCAACATCCAATTTATGGTTATATTCCAGATTTTGTTTGTTTAGAGAAACAACTTGTTGTCGAGGTTGATGGAGGCTATCATTATATTGGTGACCATCCCATGAACGATAAAGAACGCACGAGATACCTAAACCAATATGGTTTTGAGGTGATACGCTTCACTAATGAGGAGGTTATTTGTAACATAGAAAAGGTAATAGATACCATAAAACAGGCAATAAACAATCAATGAACAATAAAACAACAACATCAGGAAATCCGCAAGGCGCTCCCCTCCTTGGGAGGGGTCGGGGGAGGTTAGTCATCTTCAGTGCCCCCTCCGGCAGCGGCAAATCAACCATCGTGCAGTGGCTGATGAAGGAGCATCCTGAGCTGAAATTGTATTTTTCAATCTCTTGCACCTCGCGTGCACCTCGTGGCACTGAGCAGAATGGTGTGGAATACTTCTTCCTGACACCCGAGGAGTTTAAGGCGAAGATTCAGAACGATGAGTTTCTGGAGTATGAAGAGGTTTATCAAGATCGCTTCTACGGCACCTTGAAGCAGCAGGTGGAGCGCCAACGCGAGGCCGGACAGAACGTGGTGTTCGACGTTGACGTGAAAGGTGGCATCAACATCAAGAAGTTCTATGGCGAAGAGGCACTCAGCCTGTTCATTCAGCCACCCTCGGTAGAGGAACTGCGCCGCCGCTTGGAAGGTCGTGCCACAGATACACCCGAGGCTATTGCCGAACGACTGGCAAAGGCTGAATACGAAATGACGTTTGCGCCCCAGTTTGACCATATCATCGTGAACGACGACCTGGAAAAAGCCAAGCAGGAGACACTGGAAATCATAGCAAGATTCCTAAACGCGCCCGAGCTCATCTAAGAGGAGGGAGTGTAAACAGAATCAGGGGCTTGAGGAAATGGAAAGCGAAAGTCACACATACCCGCAAGGCACTCCCCTCCTTGGGAGGGGCCGGGGGAGGTCCATCGGTCTCCTCGGCGGTTCGTTCAACCCTATACACATAGGCCATATCTCGTTGGCAAAGCAACTGCTGAAAATAGCTGGACTTGACGAGATATGGTTTATGGTTTCTCCGCAGAACCCACTGAAGGACCGTGGCACTCTGCTGGATGAAAAGCTACGCTTTGAGCTGACCAAAGCTGCCCTTCAGGATGAGGAAGGGCTCAAGGCCTGCGACTATGAGTTCCACCTGCCCAGGCCTTCATACACATGGAACACACTGCAACAACTCAGTAAGGACTTCCCAGAGCACACCTTTATATTATTAATAGGGGGCGACAACTGGCAGAACTTCCATCGCTGGTACAGAGCCGATGACATTCTTAACAACCATCAGATAGTGGTCTATCCCCGACGCGGCTGCGAGATTGACACAGCTTCGCTGCCAGCCAACGTGAGCGTAGCCAATACAGAGTTGCTCGACATCTCGAGCACCGAAATACGCGGACGAGTAAAACGAAACGAGTCTATAGAAACTTACGTACCAAAGGTTATCGAACCCTTGGTACGCAAGCTTTACAGGTAGTCAATCTTGATAATACCGCTATCGGCAATTTTCTGGAGGTCTGGCAACAAATAGACAGTCTGCCGTTCATCATCGCTGACAATATTGAAAGGCAAATCACGAAAGACCTCAGACAACGGACCATTCTTCTTAGTTCTGATGAGTGTGGCTTTCAAGCGCTCGACACCGCGGATTGCCAACGGTTCTTTCAGTGACGTGATGATAGCATTCTCTACTTTTTTCTTTGCCACACGACACGACACTACGAAATCAGTGATGCTCCCTTCGCTGCCCTCTATCTGTAATGACAGAAAGGAAATAATGCCATAGTCACCAAACTTGTCTTTGCAGCCGAAAGCAAAAGCAACCACATCATTCCGTTTCAACAACTGCTGAAACTCATCTTCTGTATACCGATTGGTTGTCAAGTTCAGCTGATTACTCCTTGACACTAGCTCAAAACAGCGTTGCTGATTCTGTGGGCCTACAGCATAGACCTCCAATGTCATTCCAAGATTTCTTAAATAGGCTTCATAATTGTCTGAGAAGCTTTCCGCAAATTGCTTCCGCGACACTTCTTGCATATAGGAAAGTCTGCGCTTTTTGCTCAATTCGCTGACGGGCACGTTGAATTCGTCGCGTTTCAACAACTGTTGCAGATTCTTTTCGTCGAAAACTCGCACCATGGGGAGCGCTGTTTTTACCTCTTCACGCTCTCTGACGTTATCGTCGATAAAAGCAAAAGAACTGATGCCTAAGTTCAACCGCTTGGCAATCTCCTTGATATTGAGGCTTTTCTGCCCCCAGTTGATAGCAGGACACAGGAAATACTCGTCGATGCCCAGTTCCTTGAGTTTGTCGAATGCCGGCTGATAGTCGTTCTTGCTGGCTATCGAATTCAAGATGCCACGCTGGTCGAGCTGTCTGACAACGCTAAGGGCCTCGTCGTTGAGCACGACATTGCTGTCATTTACCAACGTGCCTTTCCAGAGCGTATTATCCAAATCCCATACAACGACCTTTATTTTTTCTGCAGGTTTCTCCTCCTCAGCTGACTTCTGCGTCTTCAACCTGAACAGGTCCAGCCATGTGAAAACAATGGTGGTGTCGGTCTCTTCGTTCATCGGGGTGATGAATATGCGTGTTTCGGGCACATTGAATTCAATGGATGATGTATCAACAGAAAGTTGGTTATCGCCTTTCTTCAGAGTAAACATTTGCGAGAAAAGGACTTTCTCGGGCTGGTCAATCTGTACCATTAGCTGCACCTGCTCCTTATCTCTCAGCTCACAGTCCATGTAAAGCAGGTCAAACTTTTCGTTCTTCACGCAACAGGTGGTGAGCCAATGATTTTTGTAGCGGTTAAACCGGGAATAGGGGGCATAGCTTGGCAGTAGTCCTCTCATGGCATGTGCCACAGTGAACACCATCTTCGACAAGCATTCATTGAGTTTGTCTGCCCTCCTGTAAACAATATCGCGAACGGGATGAGAGGCATACATAGCTTCGAGCTTAGCCCATTTTCTGAAAGTGCAGACAGCCGCATAAGGTAGAGAACCGGTCGATTCATAGCTTTTGCGGATGCCTCCTTGCATTCTGACGCAACGGTTGTCCTTACGCCGCTGGTAGTTTACACAGTGATGATAACAGTAAGGGGGACTACACTCTACGCAATGTTCCTCCCACATGAGCAGACAGCGGCTTTCATAATCGAAAGGCAGTTTGTGGGGTTTAGGCGTAATCCCTTTTTTAGGTTTATCTGTTGCAAATACGGTTTCAAACATGTTGAAATTCCTTCCTAAAGTGTTTCAAAAGAATATCCTTTTATTGTGCAATGCTCCAATATTGCAGGCAGCAACAGCCTTGTCCTCTGTTCGTGCTCTTTCGAGAAATGGAAGAGGACGATACCTTGCCCCTTGGCTGTATGAGCATCGATATCGGCCAGTATGCTGGTTAACTCAACGTCAGGACGCACGTCGCCTGACTCGACATCCCAAAGCACTATTCGCTTTTTCCTCAGGAGAAACATTTCCCAGAAGTTAAGAATACCCCATGGGGGTCTGAACAGGATTGTGCTAGTGGACAATATCTCATCACATTTTCTCACGTCGTCAGCATAGTGTCGCGGTTCTGTTTCCGGGCCATACAGGTGGGAGTAGGTATGATTGCCAACGGCATGCCCCTCAGCCATCAGTCTGTCGTAAAGAGCAGGATGGGCCGCCACATTACAGCCACAGCAGAAAAAGGTGGCTTTTGCTTGATGAAGAGCCAGCTGTTCAAGAACGAATTCGGTGATGCCAGGCTCCGGACCGTCATCGAAGGTCAAGAAGACTGTCTTCGTCCCGGTATTGACGGGATGGTATGCAAGGAAGCTCTTGACGATGCCGAAGTACATATCGGTCTTGAAGTGCTTGAAAGAATCCAGTCGCATGAATTATTGCATTGTGTTAATCAAATTTCGAGTGGCCCATCCAAATGCCTATGCGGTTGCCTACAGCCGACGTAATGCGTCTGAAGTTGCCCTTCTTCAAGTTGAGCCACAGTTCTTCTAAGGAGCGTCCCATCTTCACCCAAGGATGTCCCCACCCCATCGTGCGGAAGGCCCGCTGCTTGTACTCCACATTCTCTATCACGTATTTCGGGTGCCGCAAAGGGAAGGTCAACTCATGATGGTTCATGGTGAAAATACGTCGAAGACCATGAGGAATGGTGTCGTTACTACCGGAATAATGTGTTCCTTCATCGGTAGCACCGGCATTAGAAATCATATTAACCCGTGGGATGATGCTCATTCCAGAGTTAAAGAACATAGAAGCATGGAAGAGTGTTTCATAATAAGCCTTTCCCAATGAGCGGTGATAGCGGCAGAACTTCACAAAGTCTTTCTGATACTTACGTTCCTTAATAAGTGCCTCCAGCTGGTGCATATTGAATGTATCGTCCAGAAAAGCATATTGCTCATCATCCCACTGATCTACGACACGTCGCCATGTGGCCCACCCGTTGATACTGAACGTAGTGGTGAAGAAGTAATCATAAGGCATATTAGGAGTTATCTCATCATAGTTCATACCTGTGATAACACTGATACGCAAGTCTTTCTCATAGCGATCAAGCATCTCCTTGCAGAAAGGAAAGAACGACAACGAAGGACAATCGTCATCCTCGAACTTGATACATTTGTCGTAGAGAGAGAAGGCCCACTTCACCGACAAATAGTTGGAAGGGTCGCATCCGCGATTCACCTCGCTATAGTTACGATGAACAGTGCATGTCCAGTCAATCTCTGCGTCGGCCACTATCTCCCGACACTGCATCATCTTCTCCATATCAGCCTGGCTACGCGGACCGTCTTGATACAGCAATAGCTTTGAAGGTCTTGCCTTCTTGATCTGTGCAAACAGGCGCCTGAGCATATCTGGCCTATTGAAAAACAATACCAGTACCGCAACGTCAGTCTTGGCTGAATAATACTTCATGATATTTGCGTTAACACTTCGTAAGTGCAAAAGTACAAATAATATTTTGAACTTCAAACAAAATATTGTACTTTTGCACGTCAAATCTCATCAATAAAGATATCGGGAACCTCCATATGACCACATCGTTTAGAGATAAACTGACCATACTCTGCCAATACGCAGAAGAATACTGGCTAGAACATTGGGGCTATCGATTGATGCCTGCTCGCCAGAAACGATTCATCAAGGAGCTGCAGAAGCGCCAAACCATCCGTGTGGCTTTCTTTGCCCTCGACATTGCCATGTGGAAATATCAGGGGCTATACCGCCAGTTGGAGTCCGACAGACGATTTGAACTGCACATCATCCTGTCGCCTACCATCAATCATGATCGGAGGCAGCAGCTAGACAACCTCCAGAAGATGCGTGCCTTCTTCACTGAGCAAGGGATGCCCTACCACGACTGGCGTCTGGAAGACAACGAGCCGCCATTGGATGTGCGACACGAAATCAACCCAGACATTGTGTTCTACCCCCAGCCTTATCATGGTGTGTTCCATCCCAAACATTGCTTCCTGCAGTTCACAGACCGTCTGATTGCTTATTATCCCTACTGCTATCTTCAAGCCTCAACGGCCTATAACTACGATGGTCCTTTCCAAAACATAGCATGGAAGCTGTTCTATTTCGACCGCTACAGCATGCAAGATGCCCAGCACTTTGCAAAGAACAAGGCACGCAACGTGGTCGTCACGGGGTATCCCAGTTCTGACATATTCATGCGTGACGAGCCCTCGACAGCATGGCACGACGAAGATCACAAGCGCAAACATCTGATTTGGGCACCTCACTTCTCTCTGGCCAACGAAGGAACATCGTTCTCACGTTCTAACTTTCTGAACCTTTGCGACTTTATGGTGCAGTTGGCCGAGCGCTATCAAGAGCAACTGCAGATAGCCTTCAAACCACATCCCAGCCTCTATCGCGAGTTGTGCAAGCATCCAGAATGGGGGCAAGAACGCACTGACGCATACTATCAGAAATGGGCTACGATGCCTAACACGCAGTTAGAGACCGGCGACTTCGTAGATCTCTTCCGCGGTTCAGACGCCATGGTTCACGACAGCGGTTCGTTTGTCATTGACTATATGTACTTCAACAAGCCTGTCATGTTTATCAGCAAAGACATCAACCTGATTAAAAGAGAGGTCAGTAAGCTGTGCCAAATGGCCTACGATCAGCATTACATCGGTAAAGATCAAAACGACATTCTGCAGTTCATAGAAGATGTTGTTCTGGCAGGCAACGACCCGAAACAAGCAGAACGTGCTAATTTTCTGCATAAGACATTGCTCCCTGACAACGGTAAGAGCGTGGCAGAAAACACCTATGAAGACATAGTCCGTTCTTTGGGGCTTCAATAGTCGTAGGATAGCGGCTCTACTTCCTCCTTTTAGTGGTCTTATTCTCTAGTCTAACGACTACCCGTAAGCAGGCGAAGCAAGGCTGGCGTAAATCTCTGCATCAGCCAATAGGCTCCTATACTGATAGCATAGATGACAACAGGGACCAAAAGATACTGTAGAAGTTGCAGTTCAAAGGGCAGTTGTCTTAAGATACCTTTTACAACAAAGAAAGCCAAAGGCAAGGAGAACTCGATGTGTAAGGCATAGACAAAGAAGCTACTCTCATTCAGAATCTTAGGAAAACGAAAGTTGGGACGAAGCTGTAGCACCTTGTGAGCAAGGCAGAAAGCGGTTGCCATGCCCGACAATGCATACAATGGCATCAGTTGGAAGCCCCAGAAATGTTCATAGCTTCCAACAGCCGTGAGGAACAACAACAATGAGACAGTCAGCAGATAGTTGAGCCTTCTCAGCACATTGCTCTCAATATACAAGTTTCGTTTGTTCATGCTCCAATAGCCACCCAACACGAAATAAAGACATTGCACACGCAATGTCATGTAGGGCCACACCCTGAAACATAGCAGCAGAAGAAGGAACAGCGCGCCATACTTCCCCGTACGCTTCAAGAACCAATAGAAGAGAGGAGAAAGCAGAACCACCAATATCAAATCTCGCACATACCAAAAGGTGCCTAAAACAGGTCCATTGATGAGCAATGGCATACCAAACAGATTTGGATACTCGGCCAAATGCGATGTGTAATCCCAAAAGATGTGTCCCCAAGGGATGCTGTTCCAATAGTCAATTGCCTTTGTTGGAGCGCTGGTTCCGCTAAGCCCCTCACCATAGAATACGAGCATAGTAAGAGGAATGCACAGAAGATTCCACAAGACGAAAGGCACCATCAACGTATGGAAACGACTCCTCAGCTTGCGTTTGTAGGTGCTGAAATCGAATTTCTCCAACTGATAGAAAAACAGATAACCAGAAATAAAAAAGAATGTAGGCACAGCAATTTGTGCTACGCCATCACTCAGAAATACTTTCGTCAAGCTGCACACATCCGTCATTGTGAGATGTAACCAATCAGAGACGTGCGTCACTTCGCCTCGCGAGTGTATCACTACGACCAGGAAAGTCAATGGAAAACGGAGAAATGAAATAATCTTAGAGTTCATGATGTGTCTCTTTTCTTCTTAACTTCTGTAACAGGAACTGCTGGCACTCGTCCAGTATCTTCACCTTGGCCATGCGCATCACGGCATAATATAGTAATGCAGCTATCAGAATGCGACTCGACAGCAGCAAATAATAGTTCTCAAATGCACACGTCAGCACATAGGTAAGGCCCATGACGCCTAATGCCGAAAGGGCAAAAGGAGCTATGTCGGCAAAGAATGACAGCCATCGATAGCCCGTCAGTCTCTTCAAGAAGAAGAACCAGATGGGCACCCACAACAGGTTGACTGCCACAAAAAGGCAGACCATCGCTCTTAGGCCGTAGGGCCACAGCATATAGAGAAGAGCCAACTGCGACAATCCCAACAGACAGGTGTTCACCATATAGATGCGGCTGCTGTCTCGTGCTACGATAGCATCCTGCATCAGCGTGACAAGCGGAACAAAAGCACAACTCAGACAGAGGTATGGCAATAGCTGAGAAGACTGTTCCCACTTCTCGCCAATGGTCAACATAATAAACTCATGAGAAACCAATCCGAAACCGAATAAGACAGGAAAAGAGATAAAGGCCGTGAAACGCATCATCTTGCGAAGTACGCGCAACTGCCGTTCACGCTCATCCTGCAACCCTGCCAACACTGGCACATCGACTTGTTTCAGCATGCCTTGCAACAGCAACATGCTCATCGAACTCCACTTGTAGGCCTGACTATAATCGCCCGTTTCCTCTTTAGTGAAATAGCGTCCCAACAATATACTCATCATATTGGCGTTCACCTGAACGAGTATTGCCGAGAACATGATATTCACACTAAACGGGAACATGCGCTTCACGGGCCCGAAGTCGATGTGCATACTTGGACGCCATGGGCTGTAATACCACAAAAGCAAGGTGTTGAAGAGTATCAATGTCAGGCTCTGCGTTGCCAACGACCAATAGGAGCAACGACAATAGGCCATCACAACACCTATGACACACGATGCCAATGTGGCTATCGTCGTGCTTTTGGCCACCTCCTTAATCTTCAGGTTTTTCGTCAGATAGGCCGACTGAGCCATTCCCCAACCAGAGAAGACGAAGCCCAAAAAGACATAGCGGCAGAGCGTCACCAACTCAGGTTTATGGTAGAAATCTGCAATAAAGGGAGCCGAAAAAAAGAGGACTATATAGAGTATGAGTCCTGCAATGACGTTGAACCAGAAAACAGAGTTATAATCGTTGTGCTGGGGATTCTTGCTCTTTAGCAGAGCTGTCTTGAATCCGCTGGCCTGCAATTCTGTTGCTATCACCGAGAAAATGGCAATCATGGCAATCATACCATAATCACCACGATCCAGCTTTCGGGCAAGGATGATGCCGAACACCAATGCCAACACCTGCTGAACGCCATTGCTCAGCCCACCCCAAAAGAGGCCCTTTGCCGTTTTATCCTTTAACGTCTCGGTCATTTACCTATTCTGACACATACTCATTCCCCAGGCATTTATCTTATCCATAATGGGTGTCGGCACACCCTGATCCTTTGCCAGCTTGCAAATAAGAGACAAGCCATAGGGGAAATCCTCAATAAAATAGCGACTCTGAAGATCGGGCACAAAGCCTCCCTCCACCTCAATCATTGGAGAGAGCACCTTTGCCAGCGAAGGAATGCTTCTGATTTTGTATGTCATTGATTGAGCATCGACAGACTCATAGTGCTCGAGCAGGGGTTTGATTGCGCCCTTTCTGACATTCAAAGCAGAAAGAAGTTGGAAAAACTCCTGATCCATTGCGATGATGGTTTCAGAGGCTTCATCGGTCCATTCCTTATAAAAATAGGTCTGACGCTCCATTGGTTGTCCATCCCAGTCTCTCCACATGGTGTACAATCGTCCTGTGTGAAGGATTGGATTACTGTTGGTCAGCGCCGCCTCCATATAGCTTTGCAAGAGACTGACGGGTGTTCCAAAGAGCTGTTCGAATAGCAATTGAAGTTTTGTGCAGCTATCACTGTCTATATGCGAGGTGGCCATAAACACCTCTTTACGATAACCCCAGATATACGATTTCTTGCCATAGTCAGCGATTCTGGCCACAAAAGGAACCCTTTGGAATCCAAACAACGGTGTTTCTTTTCCAAGAACATCAAAAGCATCAAAGAAGAAACCCGTGCTGCACACCACGGATCCCAGCAAGACACGTGGAGAGAGGAAAGGCTTGAGCCTGAGTAATTCGCTGGTGATGGCATACCCCGGCAAACAAAGGAGCACGATATCAGCATCACACACCGCCTGACAGACATCATCTGTCACCATCGACAACGGAGAAGAGAAAACGCCGCCACAGTCATCTTCGACAACAATGGTATGGCTCCACAAATCGGGTTTGCGAGTCAGCAGCCTTACCGAAGCTTTACCTTCGAGTACAGCTGCTGCTCGTCCCGCTATGGAATGTCCAAGGTTACCACCTCCGCAGATACATATAGTCATCTGCTTGCCCTTAGCCTCAGCACTCATCTCTCAACTATTTATCCCACCTGACTACCAGGTTTCACATCCTTTGTTGTGGTTACCACGCTCAGACTCTCGTCGGCATCGACGGCCGAGAGAATCATACCCTGGCTCTCGATGCCCATCATGGTGCGAGGAGCGAAGTTGGCCACGAAGAGAATACGCTTGCCAATGAGCTCTTCCGGATTCTCATAGAAAGCGGCAATGCCAGAGCAGATGGTGCGATCGGTGCCTGAACCATCGTCGATGGTGAACTGAAGTAGCTTCTTTGACTTCTTCACCTTCTGACAATCCTTCACCAAACCCACACGGATGTCGAGCTTTTCAAAATCCTCAAACGATACGGTATCCTTGATGGGAGCAGCCTTATAGGCAGCTGCCTGATTAGCTTTCTTGGTTGCCTCGAGCTTGTCGAGCTGCTTTTGGATGACCTCATCCTCAATCTTCTCGAACAGCAGAGCTGGCTCGCCCAACTGGTGTCCGGCCTCCAGGAGGTTGGTGCTGCCCAACTGCTCCCACTCGAAGCTGTCAATATTGAGCATCTCGCGCAGCTTCTTGCTGCTGAATGGCAGGAATGGCTCAAAAGCGATAGCCAGATTGGCGGTGAGCTGCAAGCAGATGTTCAGGATAGTCTCGCAGCGCTTGGGATCGGTCTTCCACACCTTCCAAGGCTCACACTCAGTGATGTAGCGGTTGCCAATACGGGCCAGGTTCATGGCTTCGAACTGGGCATCGCGGAACTTAAACTGCTCCAGCAGTGCCTCCACCTTGGCCTTCACGTCCTTAAACTCCTCGAGCGCCTGCTTGTCAACATCCTGCAGTTCGCCACAGGCAGGAACGACACCGTTCCAGTATTTCTTGGTGAGCTGAAGTGCACGGTTCACGAAGTTGCCATAGACAGCCACCAACTCGTTGTTGTTGCGATCCTGGAAGTCTTTCCAAGTGAAGTTATTATCCTTGGTCTCAGGCGCATTGGCAGTCAGCACATAGCGCAGCACATCCTGTTTGCCTGGCATATCCACCAGATACTCATGGAGCCATACGGCCCAGTTGCGTGAGGTAGAGATCTTGTCGTTCTCCAGATTCAGGAACTCGTTGGCAGGCACGTTGTCGGGCATGATATATTTGCCGTGGGCTTTCATCATCACGGGGAAGATGATACAGTGGAACACGATATTATCCTTACCGATGAAATGCACCAGACGCGTGTCCTCGTCCTGCCACCATTGTTCCCAGTTGCCCCATTTCTCGGGCTCACGCTCGCAGAGTTCCTTGGTGTTTGACACATAGCCAATAGGCGCATCAAACCACACATAGAGCACCTTTCCATCTGCTCCCTCCACGGGAACGGGGATACCCCAGTCCAGGTCGCGCGTCATGGCACGGGGCTGCAGGTCCATATCCAGCCAGCTCTTGCACTGACCATAGACGTTGGGTCGCCATTCTTTATGACCTTCCAGAATCCACTTTTTCAGCCAGTCCTGATACTCATTCAAGGGCAGATACCAGTTTTTAGTCTCCTTCAGGACCGGTGTCGAACCACTGATGGTTGACTTAGGATTGATCAGTTCTGTCGGCGAAAGGTCGCGTCCGCACTTCTCGCACTGATCGCCATAAGCACCTTCGTTGTGGCAATAGGGACATTCGCCCACCACATAGCGGTCTGCCAAGAACTGTTTAGCCTCCTCATCGTAGAGCTGAGCAGTCGTTTTCTCCACGAGTTTTCCCTCGTCATAGAGTTTCCTAAACCACTCGGCAGCAAATTTATGGTGCGTCTCGCTGGTGGTACGGCTATAGATATCGAACGATATGCCAAACTCCTCGAACGAGTCCTTAATCATCTTGTGATAGCGATCTACTACATCCTGAGGAGTGATGCCCTCCTTACGGGCACGTACTGTGATGGGCACACCGTGCTCATCACTACCTCCGATAAACAACACATCGCGCTTCTTCAAGCGAAGATAGCGCACATAGATATCGGCAGGCACATACACACCTGCCAAGTGACCGATATGCACGCCACCATTAGCATAAGGCAGCGCCGAAGTCACCGTCGTACGCTTATAATTTTTGTTTTCCATCTTTATTAAATACGTATTTATTCCTTATTTTGGCCACAAAGGTACAAAAAACCTCACAGATTTCAAAATATCTGTGGGATTTCTTGTATTATAATACAAATCCAAAGCTCATATATGGGAATACGGATTTTGTAACGGCATGTTCGCCGCCAAGGTTAAACGAAGGACCGACACCCATCCTAAACAGGAAAACGTGCGATGGCTGATAGCGATAGCCTATGTTGCCAAAGAGACACTCGCCCTTGCAAGGCAAAAGCAGTCTTTTCAATGGTCAATAGTCCTTGTTCTATGGGGCAAAAGCGGCGCTGTTGTATGCTCATTCAATAAGTATTGCACTGGACGCAGGGGCTAGAAATGCACTTTCCAGGGGCTGGAAATGCGAATTCCAGGGGCTGGACGCACTCATTCCAGGGGCTGGAAATACAGTTTCTAGACCCTGGAATCAAAGCAAAAGCTTAACTATTGGTAGATAAAAGTTCTTCTCTTAAACTGCAAAACGACCAGAATAGGCTGGCTATTCTGGTCAAATTAAAGCCTAACAAGCACTCTAAATGTAACGCAGAACATCGCTGAAATGCTCAATCTTCACCAATCGCTCGTGATCGATATCATCGAAATGTTCCAATTGCCACGTGACGTGAAAAGGAATGTGTATGCCCCAGGCGCCGATAGCCAGCGCCGGAGCGATGTCGCTCTTCAGAGAATTGCCGATCATGAGCAACTCAGAAGGATGGATATGCTGGTGTTCGCAAAGTGCCAAAAACTCTCGTTGTGTCTTGTCGGACGTGATCTCCACATCGTCAAAATATTTCAGCAGCCCTGAGCGTTTCAGTTTATTCTCCTGATCCTGCAACTCACCTTTGGTGAAACACACCAGTTTGTACGGACGTTCCTGCAGCACCTCGAGCGTTTCAGCGACCCCTTTCAGCGGTGTTGCAGGCAGATGCAGCAGCGACTTGCAATCCATGAGCAGACCATTCAGTTCGGCTATAGAGAGATGTGAGCCGCCAACCCTCATGGCCGTCTCCAGAATACTGATAGTGAAAGCCTTGCAACCATAGCCCATATCGGCCATATTGCCAGACTCCGTCTTGAAAAGTTCGCGCTTTGGATCATCGCAATAAGGCGCTATCAGACGGTATAGATGTTGCTCTACCTTGTCAAAATAGCCCTGACAGTCCCACAATGTATCGTCGGCATCAACAGCCACCACTTTTATCTCTTTGCCTTTCATTTCTTAAAGCTATGGTTTTCTGTGCCTAAAGTGCCGCTTTTCGTATCGAAAAGTGATACTTTACCCGCAGAAAAGTTATTTTTTACGCGTTGCAAAGTTACAGAATAAATATGAATTAGTCCTCGAAGCCAAGCAAAAAAAGCATTTTATCTTGGTCGTTATAAAAAAAATGTCTAAATTTGCAGTCATCAAATTATACAACTTAATAAGAATCATGGCAAACAAGAAACTTTTACTAGGCGACGAGGCCATCGCGCTTGGAGCCATCCATGCGGGTCTTTCCGGCGTATATGCGTATCCCGGTACGCCCTCGACAGAAATCACTGAGTTTATACAGAATAATCCATTAGCACAAGAGCGCGGCATTCACAGCCGCTGGAGCACCAACGAGAAGACAGCCATGGAGGCCGCATTGGGCATGTCGTTCATGGGCAAGCGAGCGCTGGTGTGCATGAAGCATGTCGGTCTGAACGTCTGTGCCGACCCTTTTGTCAACAGCGGCATGACGGGTGTCAACGGCGGTGTGATCGTTTTAGTGGCCGACGACCCCTCGATGCACTCATCGCAAGACGAGCAAGACTCTCGCTTCTATGGAAAGTTTGCCTTGATTCCCACCTTCGAGCCCTCTAACCAGCAGGAAGCCTACGACATGATGGCACATGCCTTTGAATACAGCGAGCAACAGAAGTTGCCTGTATTGATGCGTGTCACCACCCGCATGGCCCACTCTCGCGCCGTGGTCGAGGTGGCCAGCGAAGCTCGACAGGAAAACGAGATGAACTACGATGCCATCGCTTCCAACTGGGTATTGCTGCCTGCCAACGCCCGCAAGCGCAACGATGTGGTGACGGCTCAGCAAGCTACGCTCGAGGAAGATGCAGCCAATTCACCTTATAATATATATGTTGAAGGACAAGACCATTCGCTGGGCATCGTTGCCAGCGGCATCGGTTTCAACTATGTCAATGAGTGCTTCCCCGACGGAAGCCCCTACCCCATACTAAAAATCTCGCAGTACCCACTGCCCAAGAAGCTGGTGCGTCGCTTGATGGACGAGTGCAAAGAGGTACTGATTGTAGAGGAAGGGCAGCCATTCATTGAAGACATCGTGCGTGGCGTGGCCGACATGAAGAACGTTCACGGCAAGTTGGACGGCACACTGCCCCGCACCGGCGAGCTGACACCCGACATCGTCAAGAAGGCGCTGGGCATGGAGATTGGCGAATGCTTCGATCCATGTGCCGATGTAGCGCCACGCCCCCCTGCACTCTGTCAGGGTTGCGGTCATCGCGATGTCTATGCCGCCCTCAACGAGGTGCTGAAGGAATATGAGAATCCACGCGTCTTTGGCGACATTGGCTGCTACACACTGGGCTTCCTGCCCCCCTTCCGTGCCATCCACTCATGTGTGGATATGGGTGCATCAATCACCATGGCCAAGGGTGCAGCCGACGCAGGTCAGTGGCCTGCCGTAGCCATCATCGGCGACTCTACTTTCACACACAGTGGCATGACGGGACTGCTGGATGCCATCAACGAGAATGCCAACATCACCGTCATCATCTCAGACAACTTGACTACGGGTATGACCGGCGGACAAGACTCTGCCGGCACCAATAAGTTTGAGGCCATCTGCCGCGGTCTTGGTCTTTCCGACGAGCACCTGAAGGTGGTGGTTCCCCTGCCCAAGAACATGCCAGAGATTACGCAGATCATCCGCGACGAAATCAACTACAAGGGAACGAGCGTCATCATTCCCCGTCGCGAATGCATGCAAACTCTACAACGTCACTTGAAACAAAAGAAAGCACAGAAATGAAAACAGATATCATCCTTTGCGGCGTAGGCGGACAAGGCATCCTCTCTATCGCCACTATCATTGGCGAAGCCGCCATGAACGAGAACCTCTATATCAAACAGGCCGAGGTACACGGCATGAGTCAGCGCGGTGGCGACGTACAGTCAAACCTGCGCATCTCAAGCAATCCCATCCATAGCGACCTGATAGCCAAAGGCAGTGCCGACGTCATCATCTCGATGGAGCCCATGGAAGCGCTTCGCTATCTGCCCTTTCTGAAACAAGACGGATGGGTCATCACCTCTGCCACACCGTTTGTCAACATTCCAAACTATCCCGATATGGCCGTCATCGAAGGCGACCTTGCCAAGTTGCCACACGTCATCAGCCTCAACATCGAGCAGATGGCCAAGAACAATGGTGTGCCCCGCTCTGCCAACGTGATTCTGCTGGGCGCTGCCCAAAAGGCGCTGGGCATCGAATACGAGAAGTTGGAAGATGCCATCCGACGCGTCTTTGGTCGTAAGGGCGAAGCTATCGTCGAAGCCAACATCAAGGCTTTGGCACTGGGACGTGAGGCTCAGAAATAACAATATTACAAAAAAAACTAATAGCATGATGAAAAGATTTTATGTGTTCATGATGGCATTTCTCGCCTGCAGCATGCTCGCCATTGCTCAGGACAAGAGTGAATACCACCAGCGTGCCCTCGAAGCGGAAAGCACCAACATCGCAGCAGCACGCTCATCTTACATCAAGGCATTCCACGACTATGCCAACAAAGGACAGATCAAGGCAGGTGTTGAGTGTGGTGTCAAAGCCACATCCCTGTATTATAAAGAGAATGCCTTCAAGGAAGCCTTCGATCTGTTGCGCGACATCGATGTCGCAATCAGCAATGCCAGCGCCAACGAACAGACCAAGGCTGGCATGCGCTACCTCACCTCAAGAGAACGCATGCAGATGTATGTCAGGATGCGTCGCAGCGCTAATGCAATGGACCACATCAAAAATATGGAGGTCTATGCAGCCCGCGCCAACGACGAAAGTCTGAAAAACGACCTGCTCTACAACAAGACTATCTATTACTACACCTTCGGACAGAACGAGCTCGGCAACGCCATGTTCGCACAGATGTCGCAGAAGCTGACTGCCCAGAAGGAGTATGACAAGGTGGACGAAGCCTACAAGATGCTGATTGCCAACGGCCGTCGCAGCAACAGTGCCAACCTGGTGGCCGAATCTTATCGCAGCTATATGGTGTGGAAAGACTCTGTCAGCGCACTGAAAACAGCCGAAGAGATTGACTCTCTGAAGCAGCAGATAGCCAACAACGAAGCCTCTATCGCCGACAAAGACAGCTCGCTGTCCATGCGCATGGGCTTCATCATTGCCCTCATTGTGGTTGTCGCCGCACTGGTTGTCGCACTGGTCATCGGAGGCATCACACTGATGCGTTTTATCCTGCTCACCCGCAAGCAGAAGAAAACCATCAAACTGGCCAATGAGAACAATGCCCTGAAAGCTAAGTTCATCAGCAACATCTCGTCTCAGCTCGAACCCACACTGCGCAAGATTGACGGTCAGCAACCTGAGATTAAGGCTCTGCTCGACTTCTCGGCACACATCCAGACGCTATCAGACATTGAAAACACGATGGAAGAGAACGTAGAACTGGAGGATACTTCGCTGCCCCAATATTGCGAGGCCTTGATGGATGAGATTCGCAATAAGGTGCGCAAGGATGTGGAGTTGACCGTCAACGTGCCCAAGATGTTTGCCAACATCAACCGTCCCTACGTCTCTCATATCATCTTCCACCTGCTGAGCAATGCTGCTGAGCATACCCCAGAAGGTGGACATATCACCCTCGAATTCAAGAAGCGCAGCGTGCATAAGTTCCAGTTCCTCGTATCCAACACGGGCGAAAGTATTCCCGAAGAGCTACGCGATGAAATCTTCAAGCCCTTCCGCGAAGTCCACGACCTGACCAATGGCGACGGCCTCGGACTGCCTATCTGCAAGCAGATGGCACTGAAGATGAAGGGCGATCTGGAGATTGACCCTCAGTTTACTAAAGGCACGCGCTTCGTGCTCGACCTGTTTGCATGATTATGAAACCAACACCAATAAAAAAAGAAATTGTAGATGCGCTGATTGCCAAGATGGGCATTCAGGACTTTGCTAAAGCCACCATCCGCGAAGTGAAGCAGGTGGCAGCCACCGCCGAGAAGGAGAGCGGCGTAGAGTATATAAAAATGGAGATGGGCATTCCGGGACTGCCCGCTGCCAAGGTGGGCGTCGAAGCTCAAATCAAAGCCCTCCAGAACGGCATTGCCCACTCATATCCCGACATACAGGGCTACCCCGAGCTGAAAAAACAAGCCTCGCGCTTTGTGAAAGCCTTCATCGGTGTTGACATTGCGGCAGAGGGTTGCGTACCTGTATGTGGCTCTATGCAGGGCACCTTTGCTTCGTTCCTCACCTGTTCGCAGGCTAACAAGCAGAAAGACACCGTCTTATTTATCGACCCAGGCTTCCCTGTTCAGAAAATGCAGTTGCAGGTACAAGGCGTGAAGTACGAGACGTTCGACGTCTATGATTTCCGCGGCGACAAACTGCAGGCCAAACTCGAGAGCTATTTGGCGAAAGGCAACATCTGTGCCATTGTCTATTCCAACCCCAACAATCCCTCGTGGGTCTGTCTGACCGAGAGCGAATTGCAGACCATTGGCACACTGGCCACCAAGTATGATGCCGTCGTGATGGAAGACTTGGCCTACTTTGCCATGGACTTCCGCGAAGACTTGAGCACACCTTTCGAAGCGCCTTATCAGCCCACCGTGGCTCGTTACACAGACAACTACATGTTGCTGATCAGTGGTTCCAAGGCATTCAGCTATGCCGGGGAGCGCATCGGCGTGGTCTGCATCAGCAACAAGCTGTTCCATCGCCACTACCCTGACCTGGCTGCACGCTACGAAGGACTGCCCTTTGGTTTGGTATTCTCCACCCGTATGCTTTACGCGCTGAGTAGTGGCACTAGCCATTCGGCTCAGTATGCACTGGCCGAGATGTTTCGTGCGGCCTGCGATGGCGAGTATCATTTCCGCGACGAAGTAAAGGTCTATGGTGAGCGTGCCCACAAGCTGAAGGAGATATTCCTGCGCCATGGGTTCCATGTCGTTTACGACCGCGACCTGGACCGTCCTGTGGCCGATGGATTCTACTTTACGATTGGATACAAAGGCATGACCAGCGGCCAACTGGCCCGCGAGCTGATGTACTACGGTGTGTCTGCCATTTGTCTTGTCACCACAGGGTCATGCCAAGAAGGTCTGCGCGTATGCACTTCGTTTATCGAGGATCATCAGTATGCCCAGTTAGACGAGCGCATGAAGATATTTGCAGAAAACAACCCAGAATAAATTTCGTTAATATCCCAACAATTACAGCTATAGCTCAAAAGGTTATAGCTGTAATTGTTTAAAGAGCTTTCCTATTTCTCAACCAGAATACGGGCATCGACTGCGATAACGTCATTTTCGTCGGCCAATAGCGGGTTGATATCCATCTCTTTAATTTCAGTTGCAAAGCGAAGCAAGGTGCTGAGCCGAACGATAATCTCCGCGTATTTACGTTCGTTGATAGCCTTTTGACCTCGCGTACCTTTTAATATTTTATAGCCGCGCAGCGAGTGTATCATGGAGTAAGCCTCCTCAAAAGACAGCGGAGCCAAGCCCGACGACACATCTTTCAGCACCTCTACAAAGATGCCTCCCAGTCCACAGAGTACCACATGACCGAAACGAGGTTCATATTTGGCGCCAATAAACAATTCACGACCTTTTATCATCTTCTGTACCATCACCGACGTTGCACCTGGTATCTGCATCATGCGTTCGAATTCTGCCACTAACACCTCTTTTGAACGGATATTCAGCGCCACGCCACCCACATCACTTTTATGCACAGGACCTACGACCTTAGCCACCACAGGATAGCCGCATTTCTCCGCAAAAGACACAATCTCATCCTGACTGGGGCTCACAAATTCGGGCACCGTTGGGATACCTGCTGCCGTAAGGAGGCTGTGAACCAAGTTGGGCGCAACATATCCATTATCACTAATGCCATCAATGATTTTGCGTATCTGAGGCACATCAACCCCGTTCACCACCACATTCTGTTCAGCTGGCGCCGGTGTCTTCATGACTTGCGTCAGTGCTGTGGCCAGCGTCACCTCGTCGCAGAAGTTCACATGTCCACGTTTCAAGAACTCCTGCACTTCGGGCCCCGCCGTACTCAAGCTGGGCAGGATGGGAAAAATAGGCTTCTGGCATTCCATTATTTTCTTATGCAGTGTGTCATAGACCTCGAAAATCTTCACCAACCCGGGCGTTCCAAAGATAACCATGATAGCGTCTATATCATTCATCTTTTCGCAATAGTCTATGGCTATGCCCAAATGTTCTGCCGTACCAGTAGCCAGAATGTCGATTGGATTAGACACACTGCTGCCAGGCAGAAGTTTCGACTTCAGTTCTTCGGCGACCGGGCCACTCAATGGTGGAACGTTCATACCGCCCTTTGACAACGCATCGGTCAGCATAACACCAGGACCGCCAGCATGGGTCACAATGGCAACATTCAATGGTTGTCCCAGTGGTAACAACTTTGACTTCTCGGTTGACTTAAAAATGCAACCCACAGTGGTCAGTTCCTCCCTTGAGAAACAGCGCACGATGCCAGCCTTTCGGAACAGAGCCTCAACAGCCGAATCGCTCGAAGCAATGGCTCCCGTATGGCTGCTGGCAGCCCGACTGCCTGCCTGCGACGAACCTGCCTTGATGGCTGCGATGCGACATCCTTTCTTAATCAGCGAGGTGGCATGATACAACAGCTTGTCGGGGTCGGCTATATTCTCAATATACAACAGCTTCACCAACGAATCTCTTTCTGCATCAAAGTGTTCGTCCATATATTCCAACACACTCTCGATACCAATCTGTTTGCCATTGCCAATAGACCACACACTGTTGAACTGCAGTCCCTTGCTGACAGCACTCTCCAAGATAAACACTGCCGTAGCGCCCGAACCCGAGATAAAGTCCACCCCCTTGGGGTTGAGATGCGGAATAGGCTTGGTAAACACTGAATGATGCCAACGTGTGAGCAAGCCAATGCAGTTAGGACCTATCAGCGCGCAGTCATACTGCCTACAAGTATCCAAAATGCGTTGCTCCAACTGTGCACCCTCTGGAGTCTCTTCACTAAAGCCAGCCGAAATAATGATAAAGGCTCGCACCTGTTTCTCGCTGGCCAACAGTTCTACATAGTCAGGGCAGAACCTGGCAGCTACCACCAATATAGCCAAATCCGTAGGCGGCAACTCTCTTGGGTCATGAAAGGCCTTGATGCCCTGCACCTCGTCCTCCTTAGGGTTCACGATGCGCAATGTTCCCTCATATCCTCCGCTCAACAAATTTCGCACCACGGCGCCACCTGGCTTGTGCACATTATTGGATCCACCAATCACTACAATACTCTCTGGTTCTAGCAGTTGTTTGTTTATCATAGTCGTTTTGCATTTTGTTGCAAAAATAATACAATTTAAGAAGAAGGCAAAAAGTTTCATTACTATTTTTTGGCGAAAAGCAATAAATATTGTACTTTTGCAACACACAAACCTAAAAACATAGACATGATTTGGAATCCCAACAAAGAATGCATGAGCCGCGATGAAATGAGCGCTCTGCAAGGCAAGCGACTTCATAAGATTGTGGAGTACGTTTACCACAATGTACCTTTCTATCGTAATAAACTTCAGGCTCTGAACATCCGCCCCGACGATATTCAAACCATCGAAGATATCAAAAAGTTGCCCTTTACCACCAAACAAGATCTGCGCGACAACTATCCCTTTGGCCTGCAAGCAGCGCCACAGAGCGAAATTATCCGTGTACACGCCTCATCGGGCACCACGGGCAATCCTACTATTGTGGGGTATACGCGCAAGGATATCGGTATATGGAGCGAGACGATGGCCCGCTGTCTCACCGCCTTTGGCGTCACGCGCAACGACATATTCTCTGTGGCATACGGTTACGGCCTTTTCACCGGAGGCCTTGGTGCACATTACGGTGTAGAGCACTTGGGAGCCTCTGTCATTCCCGCAGGAACGGGCAACACCGAAAAGCACCTGAAATTGATTCGTGACCTGGGCATCACTGGTATTGCCTGCACCCCATCGTATGCACTATATTTGGCCGAGACCATGGAGAAGATGGGCATCAAGAAAGAAGATATCCGCTTGAAGATTGGTGCCTTTGGTGCTGAACCTTGGACCGAACAGATGCGACAGGAGATTGAGGCCCGTCTGGGACTGAAAGGCTACAACATCTATGGACTTAGCGAGATTATGGGCCCCAGCGTGAGCTACGAATGCGAGAAGCAACACGGCAGCCACATCAACGAAGACCACTTCTACCCCGAAATCATCGACCCCGTAACCCTCGAGCCGCTGCCCCTTGGCGAGACTGGCGAACTGGTGTTTACTACACTTACGAAAGAGGGCATGCCATTGCTGCGCTATCGCACCCGCGACCTCTGCTCGCTGCTGCCAGGCGTCTGCCAGTGTGGTCGTACCAATATCCGTATGGGACGCATAGAAGGTCGCTCGGACGACATGCTCATCATCCGTGGTATCAACGTCTTCCCCTCACAGGTAGAGAGCGTCATTCTCTCTATGCCAGAATTTGCGCCACGCTATATGTTGGTAGTAGATCGTGTGAACAACCTCGACACATTGCAGGTACAGGTAGAGTTGCGCCAGGAATACTTCACCGCCACCTTCGATACACCTGCTGCCGTTGCCGAACTTGAGAAGAAACTCAGCAACAAGTTGAAGAGTGTGCTCAGCATCGTCGCCAAAGTACAACTCAAGGCGCCCAACACCATTGAGCGCAGTCAAGGCAAGAGTGCTCACGTCATAGACAACAGAAAGTTGTAAATTCATTTATAGTTCATGGTTCTAAGTTGCACAAACTAGGACCATGAACCATAACTATTGATAATAACCAAACCAATAATGTGTAAATAACTTAGACCCCCAAACTATGAATAATAGCCCCTACTTCAATCCAGAACGCGAAACCATGACACGCCAGCAGATTGAGGCTTTCCAACTGGAACGTCTCAAAGAGACTGTACGCCACTGCATGACCAACGAGTTCTACCAAAAGAAATTCAAGGAGGCAGGCATCACGCCCGACGATATACAGTCGCTGGCCGACATCCGAAAGCTGCCCTTCACCACCAAACAAGACTTGCGCGACACCTATCCCTTTGGCATGAGCTGTGTGCCCTTGCGCGACTGTGTGCGCCTGCACTCATCCAGTGGCACTACTGGCAACCCGACCGTGATACTGCACACCAAAAAAGACCTTGATGAATGGGCCAATCAGGTGGCACGCAATCTGTGGATGGTCGGTCTGCGTCCCGACGATGTATTCCAGAACTCATCGGGCTATGGCATGTTCACGGGCGGACTGGGCTTCCAGTATGGCGCCGAGCGCCTGGGCATGCTCACAGTTCCTGCTGCTGCCGGCAACTCGCTGCGCCAGATTAAGTTCATCAAGGACTTCGGAACCACGGCAATCCATGCCGTCCCGTCATATGTAACACGCCTCTACGAGGTGATGCAGGAGCAGGGCGTTGACCCACGCCGCGACACCAAACTCAAGGTGCTGGCCATAGGTGCTGAGCCTCATAGTGAAGAACAGCGCAAGCGCATCGAGGAGATGATGGGCGTGAAGGCCTACAACTCGTTTGGCATGAGCGAGATGTGCGGACCCGGCGTTGGTTTCGAGTGTCCCGAACAGAATGGTCTGCACTTCTGGGAAGACTATTATATTGTTGAGATTGTAAATCCCGAGACGCTGGAGCCTGTAGCCGACGGAGAAATCGGAGAACTGATACTCACCACCCTGTGCCGTGAAGCAATGCCGTTGTTGCGTTACCGCACCCGCGACCTTACCCGCGTACTGGGACGCACCTGCCCATGTGGTCGCAACCACGTGCGTCTGGACCGCATGCGCGGACGCTCTGACGACATGATGGTGCTGCGCGGTGTCAACATCTTCCCCATCCAGATTGAGAAGATATTGATGCAGTTCAAGGAGCTGGGCAACAACTATCTCATCACCCTGACCACCGACGATAACAACGACAACATGACCGTCGAGGTGGAGTTAGCCGATATGTTTACCGACGACTACAGTCGTCTTCAGCAGCTCAACAAGGATATCACCCGTGCTTTGAAAGACGAGATACTGCTCACGCCACGTGTCAAACTGGTGCCCCGCGGCACACTGCCTGTCAGCGAGGGCAAGGCCGTCCGCGTGATAGATAAACGCAAGGTGTATCAGTAATACCATAAGACAACAATAAAGATACGATATAACCAAGTAAAAAAGCTAGTATTATGACAATTAACCAACTATCCATTTTCATTGAGAACCGTTCGGGTACACTCGTCAAGGTCCTCGACCTACTGAAGCAGTCAAACATTCAAATCATTGCTTCGACCATTGCCGATACGGCAGAGTACGGTATCTACCGCATCATCTGCAGCGAACCTGCCCGCGCCTACGAAGAACTGAAGAATGCAGGCGTTGCCGTTGCACTCTCGAAGGTCTTCGCCATTCAGTTGGACAACGAGCCTGGTCGTGCTGCCGATGCCGTCAAGACATTCAGCGATGCTGGTCTTGGCATCACCTACCTCTATTCTTTCCTGTTGGCAGGCAAGGGCATCTTGATTTTCCGCACCGATGATACCGACAAGGCTACAGAGGTCATCAAAGCCAACCACCTGAACTACATTTGCGAGAAAGACTTTGCTTCTATCATCTAAACAGAGATAGAACGAACATTTTATCATGGCTAGGATTCATTAAATTCTGGCCATGTTTTGTTTCATTCAGGCCCAAATTTCTTTTTGCGGTTTTGGCACTGTCAGATAATTGTACTATCTTTGCAGCGCAATATTGCAAGAAAACTGAAAAAAACGAGCTTTTTTCCCTACCCACTATGCGAAAGCAATGATGGTGGAAGCTTTTTATATTATGATCTATTGTATTTCAAAGAAAATGGACGTGGCTGGTAGCCACCAACTATCGCTGCCCTATGACAGCAAGTGTAGCCGTATGCACGGTCACAACTGGACAATCACTGTTTTCCTGGCCTCGGAAGATGTCAATGCCGAAGGCATGGTGATGGACTATTCTCACATCAAAAAAGCCATTCACGGCTATCTGGATCACGGGTATCTCAACGACCTGCTACCCTTCAACCCTACTGCCGAAAACATTGCCGCCTGGGTGGTACACCAGTTCCCCCAGTGCTATAAAGCCATCGTCGAGGAGTCGATTGGTAATGTGGCACAAGCCTACGACAATGAATTTCCCATTGATGCCCGCTACCTGCTGTAATGTATAGAGTCAACGAGATTTTCTACTCCCTACAAGGCGAAGGTCGCCACACAGGACGTGCCGCTGTGTTTGTACGATTCAGTGGCTGCAACCTGCGCTGTCCCTTCTGCGACACCGACTTCAGCAACTATCAATCGATGACAGCCGACGACATTCTCAAAGCCATCAGTCAGTGGCGGTCGTGTGGTTTTGTGGTTCTCACCGGTGGCGAGCCATCACTGCAGGTAGATGACGCACTGGTAGAAAAGCTCCATCATGCGGGTTTCTATGTAGCCATAGAGACCAATGGCACCCATGCCTTGCCACCCAGTATTGATTGGGTCACATGGTCGCCAAAAGATCTGTTTACCGACCAACCATCGTCACTACGACTCAATAAGATTAACGAGATAAAAGTTGTGTTCGACGGTCTGCACGACCCCGAGCGATATGCCTGCATAGCAAAAGAAGCCTATCTATGTCTTCAACCATGCGACACCGGCAACGACAACAAGAACCAACAGATCATCACACAATGCGTGACATACATCCAGCAACATCCACACTGGCACTTGTCACTGCAGACACACAAACTAATAAACATTCACTAAAGCCAATGGACGCAATCAACGATTTCTTTACCGTAGCCGGAACCTTCCTATGGGGATGGCCCATGATTATCCTATTATTAGGCACACACATCTTCCTTACCTTCAGACTATGCATTCCTCAACGCAAAATATTGAAAGGCATCCGCATGTCTGTATGCAAAGACAAAGGAGCCACTGGCGACGTCAGCCAGTTTGGTGCACTGGCAACAGCTATGGCTGCCACCATTGGCACAGGTAACATTGTAGGAGTCGCAACAGCGGTAGCCTTGGGAGGCCCAGGCGCTGTACTATGGTGCTGGCTGACTGGCATCTTTGGCATGGCCACCAAATATGCCGAAGGACTATTGGCTGTGAAGTATCGAGTAAAAGCAGCCGACGGTCACTACTATGGTGGACCGATGTATGCGTTGGAACGCGGTCTTGGCATGAAGTGGCTGGCCATCCTCTTTGCCACATTCACAGCTCTGGCATCGTTTGGTATCGGCTGTACGGTGCAGGCCAACTCCATTGCCTTGCTCACCAACGAGACCTTTGGCATTCCTACCTGGGTAGTAGGCATCTCCGTATGTGCACTCACTGCCTCGGTCATCCTTGGCGGTGTCAAGACCATTTCAAAGGTATGCACCTTCTTGGTTCCATTTATGGCCATACTCTATGTCGCAGGATGTATCGTCATTCTCTGCATGAACAGCCCCTTTGTGTGGCCCGCCATCCGTCTGATTGTCCTTTCCGCCTTTAACCCCGAAGCTGCAGGCAGCGGATTCGTGGGTGCTTCGGTCATGATGGCAGCACGCTATGGTATTGCCCGCGGCCTGTTCTCCAACGAGAGTGGCATGGGCTCGGCACCTATCGTTGCCGCAACTGCTCAAACACGCAACCCAGTGCGCCAAGCCCTGGTATCAAGTACCGGTACTTTTTGGGACACAGTCATCATTTGTGCCATGACAGGCATCGTACTGGTCAGCAGCATTCTGGCCTATCCCGAAATCAGCTACAATGATGGAGCAGCGCTGACCAAAGTAGCTTTTTCTAAGATTCCTTACATCGGTGCACCAGTTCTCACCTTTGGCATTATCACCTTCGCCTTCAGTACCATCCTTGGATGGAGTTACTACGGCGAAAGTGCCGTAAACTACATTGAGCGGAAAAAAGCCAATCGTTTCTATCGCATTCTTTATATTGTGATGCTGTTCTTTGGCAGCATCATCAATTTAGATATTATCTGGAACATTGCCGACTGCATGAATGCACTGATGACCATTCCTAACCTTGTGGCCCTGTTGTTGCTCAGCGGTGTGGCGGCCAAGGAGACCAAACGCTATCTATGGGAGGACAAGCTGGATGACGAAATGGAGGAAACCTATTGTCCGCCCAACAATGAGAAATAATCCAAGACAGCTTCCCAGGTTTTGAATGTATCAGAGCCAAACTCCAGACGCGTTGCCATCGAATCGCGAGTCTGCATTTTCTCGATCAGATAGTCACCATACAGCAAATGGCGCTGGTTGGTAAAGATAGTGTGCCCCCACGCCATCACATCGAAATACTCTTGCAGCCAAGCCACCATCTCGGCATATTCAGCAGGACACGACGAAGACGAAGGTGCGACAAAAAAGACCTGATACTTCTCTATCAGCTGGCGCACCGTCTTCTGGCTACTGCTCGCAGGTTTCTTATAGTCGTCCCACAGACATTCCACACCGATATATACAATAGGACGTTCACGTTTCTCCTGACGATCGTCAATCCAACGAATCACCGGCACCACCGAGTGCATGAACGACCGATCGTCCATACGATGCTCGCCATGAAAATGGATGGCATTGGGATAGTGCTGCTGAAACATATCGAAGGTGTCCACCACCTCATCGCGGTCACCAAAGAGTCCATACACACGTTGACGCTCTTCATCACTAACATTGGCAAAACGCTGTTCAGAAACAGTGCGGTACGCTTTCACCAGTGCCTTATCAACATAAAACTGGTTCACGCCATCAAGACGTGGATTCTGAAAGGTCTGAGTGCCCGTCATACCGTGAGCCTGCATCGTGTCAGCAATACACATGGCTGGATTCATGCAGATACGATCAAAACCATATAGCTGTTCCGTGTACATACCACCCATAGAAGTACCTAAAATCAGCGACGGCTGCTCGTCAGCACACAACTGCTTCAGCAACGTCATGGCTTCAAATGGGTCCACAGGCAAATCAGGAGCCACCACTTTCGTATTGGGAAACACAGTGCGCAGACGCGTCACCGTGCCCGACTGACCACTGGAACCAAATCCATGCACATATATCAGGGTCTTGCCTTCAAGCAGTTCGGGGTATTGTTTCACATAAGGGTTTTCCATATCCAATCGTTTTTATACTTGATAATTCTACGCAATTAATAACTGTATTGCAAAGGTAATAATTTTCATGAACACCACCAAAAGCCAACAACAACCGTCCCAAATGCTTGACATATATCAATTAAATAACAATCAAGCAACTTTTTTGCTCCTTTTTGTTGCAGTTTGAAACTTTTTACCCTACCTTTGCATTGTGTTTTTCATAGTATTAGATTTAAGGTTAACAAAGGTTGGGTCACAGCGGTGACCCTTTTTTTATGTTTTTTTGATATTAAAAGATTAAATATTGATACCATAAGTCTGCTTTACTTCACTCATCACGAAAGTACTCTCGATAGCACCGACATGATCTATATCGCCCAACTTGGTGAGCACAAATTCCTGATACTGTTTCATATCTCGCGCACGTACTTTTAATAAATAGTCGTAGGAGCCAGAAGTGTTGTAACACTCCGTGACTTCTGGTATGCGCTGAATGCGACGAACGAAGGCATCAGCAATCTCATGGTTAATCTGCTGCAACTTCACTTTGCAGAACACCTGTAAGCCCTGCCCCAACTTCTCGGGGTCGAGCACAGCCACATACTTCTTGATATACCCTTTTTTCTCCAGTCGTTTCTGGCGTTCAAAGACAGGAGTTGGCGTCAGATGGACGGCATCTGCCAATTCTTTGGTCGTCAGTTTTGCATTTCTTTGCAGCGTTTTCAGTATCTGCAAGTCGGTTTCGTCTAAGATTTCTGCCATCATTTAGAGTTTTATTCTGTTTGAGGTGTTCCACAAAAGCCTATTTAGAATTTTATTCTTTTTCATATGCAAAATTAGTGTTTTCTTCTGGATTTAGCAAATAATTTGGTGTATTTCTCCAAACATAGTACCTTTGCAACGTCAAAAGGACAAAAAAACAAAAGAAAACATAAACATTAACAATAAAAAGAAAGGAAAAAGATTATGGCACAGAAGAATTATCGTTTTGAGACTTTGCAACTCCACGTAGGTCAAGAACAGGCCGACCCCGCAACCGACGCTCGCGCCGTGCCCATCTATCAGACCACCTCATATGTGTTCCGTAATTCACAGCATGCCGCCGACCGTTTTGGTCTTCGCGATGCTGGCAACATCTACGGTCGTCTGACCAACTCGACACAGGGTGTGTTCGAGGATCGAGTGGCAGCCCTCGAAGGTGGTGTAGCCGGTTTGGCCGTAGCTTCTGGTGCTGCTGCCATCACCTATGCCCTGCAGAACATTGTGCAGGCTGGCGACCATATTGTAGCTGCCGACAATCTGTATGGCGGTTCTTACAACCTGATCACTCACACGCTGGCAACCCAGGGCATCAGCAATACCATTATTAATGTCAACGACCTCGACGCTCTGGAAGCCGCTATCAAACCCAACACAAAAGTAGTATATGCCGAGACGTTCGGCAACCCCAACAGCGATGTGCTCGACCTTGAAGGTGTTGCTGCCGTTGCACACAAGCATGGCATCCCCTTCATCGTTGACAACACATTCGGAACACCATACCTTATCCGTCCGCTGGAACATGGAGCCGATATTGTTGTTCATTCGGCAACCAAGTTCCTTGGCGGTCATGGCACCTCACTTGGCGGTGTGATTGTTGACGGTGGCAAGTTCGACTGGAAGGCCGCCCCCGACAAGTTCCCCACGCTGGCCAAGCCCGATCCCTCTTACCATGGCATCGTGTTTGCCGATGCTGTAGGCGCAGCTGCCTATGTGACGCGCATTCGTGCCGTCATCTTGCGCGACACCGGTGCAGCCATCTCGCCGTTCAACGCTTTCATCCTGTTGCAAGGTGTCGAGACGCTGAGCCTACGTGTGGAGCGCCATGTGGAGAATGCCCTGAAGGTTGTTGACTTCCTGGCCAACCATCCCAAGGTGGCCAAGGTGAACCACCCTGCCCTCGCCAGCCATCGTGACCATGCACTGTACAACAAATATTTCCCCAATGGTGCTGGTAGCATTTTCACTTTCGAGATCAAGGGCGGACAGGAAGAGGCATGGAAGTTCATCGATGCGCTACAGATCTTCTCATTGCTGGCTAACGTGGCAGACGTGAAGAGTCTGGTGATTCATCCCTACACCACCACCCACTCACAGTTGTCGCCCGAGGAACTGGCTGAGCAGCACATCACGCCTGCCACCATTCGTCTGAGCATTGGCACTGAGCACATCGACGACATTCTGGAAGACCTGAAACAGGCTCTCGACAAGATTTAAGTTACCCCAAAACGGGGGCGAGCACGATTTTACGAATGATGTTCATTGACATGACACATTCGTAAAATTCGTGCTATTGATGATGAGAAATCAGAAAAAAACAGTAGCTTTGCAGTCGAAAAACAAATAGATTAAACGACCATGAAGTATATCTTAGCTGACAATCAGGAGTTGACACGTTTTGCGCTGGAGAGTCTTCTCACGAAAGACAATGCGAACGTAGTGTATAAAGCCACCGACAAAGCAGGCCTTGTGGCTCTGCTCAAGGAGCACGAGTGTGCCACGGTGCTGCTCGACTACACGCTGTTCGACTTCACCGACGAAGACCAACTCCTGATTGTGGCCGAACGCTTCTCACTCTCGGAATGGATACTCATCAGCGAAGAACTGACACCACCGTTCATGCGACGTGTTATCTATTCGTCACACCAATTCAGTATTGTCTTCAAGGATGGTTCAATACATGAATTGCGCGATGCGCTGCAATCCGTCAGCCATCACCAGCGTTTCATCAGTCAACGTGCACTGGAAGCCATCATCACCCAGCAACAGGAGGAAGAAGAGCACCCCAACATACTGACAACGACAGAAACAGAAATCGTGAAGGCCATCGCCCAAGGAAAGACAACCAAGGAGATAGCCACTGAGCGCTTCTCAAGTGTCCACACCATCACCACCCACCGCAAGAACATTTTCAGGAAGTTAGGCATCAACACTGCCCACGAAGTGGTGAAATACGCCTTGCGTGCAGGACTTATTGACTCTTCTGAGTTCTATATCTAACATAACAACATTCACAAACACAATTGACAAAAAAGTTTAAACTGGTAAGGATGAAAAAACAAACAATCGCAATCAACAACCCATTTGTACGGCCAGATGTTTACGGAGCACTGGCCGTACCTGTGTATAATAATGTGGCATTCGAGTTCGACGATGCCGCCGTCATGGCCGATGCCTTCTGCAACCGCATCAAAGCGCCTGACTACGCGCGCGTGGAGAATCCCACCGTGACCAACTTCGAAGAACGCGTAAAAGCGCTGACGGGTGCTGCCCACGTGACGGCTTTCAACTCGGGCATGGCTGCCATCAGTAATACGCTATTGGCCGTTGCCGAACAAAACAGGAACATCGTCTCGTCACACCATCTGTTTGGCAACACGCTGGCACTTCTCACCAACACCCTGAAGCGCTTTGGCGTTGAGGCACGACTGCGCAACCTCACCAATCTGGAGGCGGTGGCCGATGCCATCGACGAGCAGACCACTGCTGTATTCCTTGAGGTGGTCACCAATCCTCAACTGGAAGTAGCCGACCTGAAGGCCATTGCAGAGATTGCCCACCAAAAGGGTGTTCCCGTGATAGCCGACTCAACGGTGATCCCGTTCACCGAGACACACCTGAAAGCGTTGGGCATCGACATCGAAGTGGTGTCGAGCACAAAGTATCTCTCGGGTGGCGGCACATCGCTGGGCGGACTGGTCATCGACTATGGCACTTTCCCCGACATCAACAAGCGGGTGAAGTATGACCTGCTCTTCAACCTGGGTGCTTACATGACACCGCAGGCAGCCTACATGCAGACGCTCGGTCTGGAGACGCTCGATGTGCGCTATCAGCGTCAGGCCAGCAACGCCTTGTGGTTGGCACAGGAGCTGAGCCGCGTGGTGAAGGTCAACTATGTAGGGTTGGAGAGCAATCCCTATCATGCTCTTGCCCAACAGCAGTTTGGCAAGACGGCCGGCGCTATGCTCACCATCGACCTCGAATCGAAGGAAGCCTGTTTCCGTTTCTTGAACCGTCTGCGTCTGGTGCATCGTGCCACCAACCTGTTTGACAGCCGCACATTGGCCATCCACCCAGCCTCAACCATCTTCGGCAACTTCTCTGAAGAGCAACTGAAGGAGATGGACGTTCGGCAGACGACCATCCGCCTATCGGTAGGACTGGAAGACCGTGAGGATATTTTGGCAGACATCAAGCAGGCGCTGGAGAGAGAGATGAAAGATGAGAGATGAAAGATATGATTCGTTTTTTTATGAATATAAAGTACAACTTCGATAAAATCATTGACCGCTCGGGCAGTGGCGACTTGAAGCACGGTGTGCTGAAGGAGCGATATGGTCGCGACGACCTGCTGCCACTATGGGTGGCCGACATGGACTTTGAGACACCTGCATTTATCACCGATGCCTTGCGCCGCCGTCTGGACCACTCGCTGTTTGGCTACACCGTGGTGCCCAATGAGTTGTGGACCACCATCATACAGTGGATTCAGGAACACCACGAGTGGCACGTAGAACGCCCATGGCTCACCTACATACCGGGCATTGTGAAAGGCATTGGCATGGCCATCAATGTGTTTGTAAAGCAGGATGAGAAGGTGATTATCCAGACACCCGTCTATCATCCATTCCGACTGACGCCCGAAGGCAATGGCAGAAAGGTGGTTTACAATCCGCTGAAAGAGGTTAACGGCACCTATGAGATGGACTTCGAGCAACTGGCCGAGGTGGCCGACGATAAGTGTCGTTTGCTGATTCTGAGCAACCCTCACAATCCTGCAGGCATCTGTTGGTCAAAGGAAACCCTGCAACGCTTGGCACACTTCTGCTACGAACGCCACATCATCGTCATCAGCGACGAGATTCATTCTGACATGGCACTCTTTGGCCATCAGCATGTGCCCTTCGCTTCGGTGAGCGACGAAGCTGCCCAGATCAGCATCACCTTTGGTGCGCCATCGAAGACTTTCAACATTGCCGGCATCGTCAGCAGCTATGCCATTGTGCCCAACGACACCTTGCGTCGCCGGTTCTACACCTGGCTCGATGCCAACGAGCTGAACGACCCACCCCTCTTTGCGCCCATCGCCACCATTGCAGCCTTTCAGCAGGGAGAAGAATGGCGCCGTCAGATGCTGAGTTACCTGGAAGGCAACATCCAGTTTGTGGAAGACTTCTGTCGTGATCACCTGCCACAGATTAAACCCTGGCGCCCACAGGCATCGTTTTTAGTGTGGCTCGACTGTCGTGCACTGGGACTCAGTCACGAGGCCCTCGTTGACCTCTTCGTCAACCGTGCCCACCTGGCCCTGAACGACGGTGCCATGTTTGGCGAAAACGGCAACGGCTTTATGCGCCTCAACATAGGGACACCTCGTCAACTGCTTCATCGCGCACTAAAGCAGTTGAGAGATGCTTGCACCACATAGCACATAACCACCCAAGAAGGGTCGTCTTGACTTCCAACACTCCCCCTTTTATCATCCAAGACCTACACTTTGCCCATGCAAAAGCGTAGGTCTTGTTTTGATTCTAGGGGATAGAATATCAACGTCTAGGGGCTAGACAGCACGAATCTAGGGGCTAGACAGATACAATCTAGCCCCTAGAATCATCCATTCCAGGGGCTAGATTCGACTCAAAACAATAACTATTGCATCGCAAACCAATAACTATTGCGAGATAAAAGCCCTACTATTACTCACAAAAAGTTCCGCTTTTATTTTGTTTTATCCCCACTTCTTCGTATCTTTGCAATTAAGTATCGGCGCGAAGCCTCAGTGGAGGTGCCGGTATGACTTTTGAGGAAATATAAACAAGCGTTTGCTTTGTTCGGTACACTTCTGAATCTACCACATTCAAACAAGTACAAAAACCGAAGAATAAGTTGCAAGCGTCTGTGCGTTAAGCATGGGCGTGACTTATCTGGTTTTTGAGGCTTGTGGTAGAGCCTGGAAGTGTGGATGGGAATCGTTCATGCTTTCTTTGTGCTTTAACACAACCTCTCCGAAGATAAGCAATACGCATAATGCTTAGCGTATGGCTAATAAAAACCTAAATGCTGCCAAAACAGCAAAAAAAGACGAGTTCTATACGCAATTAACAGACATTGAGCGAGAGTTGCAGCACTACTGGCAGCACTTTCGTGATAAGGTTGTGCTGTGCAATTGCGATGACCCTTATGAGAGTAACTTCTTTAAGTATTTTGCTTTGAGATTCAATCAGCTGGGCTTGAAGAAGTTAATCTGTACGTGTTATAATGGTTCGCCAATACAAGGCAATGAACTGATGATTGACTTTGGCGACTTTACTGAGGAACCAAAGAAAATTGCCTATAAAGTTGAGATTACTGAAGTCAAGGACTTGAATGGCGATGGAGCTGTTGACCTCAGCGATGTTCAATACTTGCTGAAGAACGACAAGAATGTTATAGGTACATTAAAGACTGGGGACTTTCGTGACCCAGAGTGCATAGAGCTGTTGAAGCAGGCGGATATCGTTGTGACAAATCCTCCTTTTTCCTTATTTAGAGAATATATTAGTCAACTAATGGAGTATAAGAAGAAATTCTTGATTATTGGCAATCAGAATGCTATTACATACAAAGAAATATACCCACTTATATTGAATAATGAATTATGGATGGGATATCATTCTGGACATACATGGTTTGCTGTCCCTGATGATTATGAGATACCAGATTTCTATGATTTGAATGATACCAAACGACTTCGATCAAATGGTTATGCATATAGAGATGGACGCTTATGGCGGAATCTTGGTAATATCTGTTGGTTTACTAATCTCGACCATCAGAAGCGACATGAGGAGATAGACTTGATATGTCGTTATTCTCATGAAGAATATCCATACTATGAAAACTATGATGCAATAGAAGTCAATAAGGCCACAAACATTCCATACGATTATGAGGGTAAAATGGGAGTTCCTGTTACATTTCTTGAAAAGTACAATCCTGAACAATTTGAAATAATAGGAATTAGCCTCGTTCTTGGGACAACAAAACCAAAAGACTTGCCAAAGTCAAAACAAGGAGGCCCAGCTTTCTATATCAAAAGGAATGGAGAATATCAACGTCTCTTTGCACGAATTGTAATCCGCAACAAACACCCTCAAAAGATATGATGACAATCAAGCAGATAGAAGTAACAGTTGGCGATATTGTCAAAGGTTACGTTAACAACGACGAACAAGGCGTTCGTGGGTATGATGGTAAGTTGGATATCCGTCCGCCTTATCAGCGTGAGTTCATCTATAATGAAAAGGAGCAGCAAGCTGTGATAACAACTGTTCTTCATGGATATCCACTAAACGTGATGTATTGGGTTAAGCGGAGTGACGATGCCGATTGTCCTTACGAGGTGATGGATGGTCAGCAACGCACATTGTCGCTCTGTGAATATGTAGATGGTAAGTTCTCGTATGACTTCAAGAACTTCTTCAATCAGCCGGCAGATATCCAGCGACGCATTCTTGACTATAAGTTGACTGTATACGTTTGCGAAGGTGAGCCATCAGAAAAGTTGGAGTGGTTTAAGACTATCAATATCGCTGGCAAACCCCTGAATGAACAGGAAATCAATAACGCCATTTATGCAGGTCCATTTGTGAACGATGCTAAACGACATTTCTCAAAGTCAAATTGTGGTGCTTATCGCTTAGGCAAGGACTTAGTAAATGGAACACCTATCCGCCAAGACTTCCTTCATAAAGCTTTAGAATGGATGGCTGACCACGAGACTCGTCTGGGACATCGCCAAACTGTAGTTGGTTATATGGCCCAACATCAGCACGCCCCCAATGCAAATAATCTGTGGTCATATTTCCAAACGGTACTCAATTGGGCTATCACGAACTTTGATATGAAGAAGTTTAAGAAAATCATGAAGGGGTTGGACTGGGCAGAGCTATATGATAAGTATGGTTCAGAAACACTTGATACGGTTGCTCTTAGACAACGAATTTCTGCCTTGATGCGCGACAGCGAAATTCAGAAACAAGCTGGTATTATCCCATACGTATTGACTGGTGATGAGCATTATCTGGATCTTCGCGCCTTCCCAGAGGATATTAAACTGGCTGTATGGGAAAAGCAAAACCACATCTGTCCTATCTGTGGTAAGGAGTTCGACTATGAATTTATGGAAGGCGACCATATCACTCCATGGCGCGATGGAGGCAGAACAGTAGTAGAGAACTGCCAGATGCTTTGCAGAGAGTGTAATAGAAGAAAAGGGGCGAAATAAAAAATATGAAACGAATAGTTATCTCTATCATTGGCGCTTTGTTGTTTGTTAGTTCTATATCAGCTAAGACAACATACATTCCGATATATAGGTCATATATCCATATAGTGAATGGAACAGACACATCAGCTGTTTCTAATAATCTGATGGATTTGGAAACTGCAGATGATAATGGTATGTTCAAGATATATATAGGACACGAGGATGTTTCGAAGGAAAAAGTAAAAGGATAAATCAGCGGGACAGGCGTATGATTTCTTGACTAGTGAGAGAAATTATAAGGTCTGTCCCGCTGAATTCCACTGATTCCTTGGAAGGTATAAATGTATTCTAATTCAAAAGCGGATTAGGCTTGATAAATGATATTTGTGGTAAGTGACCTTACACCTCCGTTTCGCAATTCTGGCGTGTTAATGCGAATGTCGCAATCTACAACGAAAATGGCACCCGTTGCTGAACGGATAATATTCTCATCATGCATATCACTCAAATAGATGTCAGGTGTGGCATAGGTCCAATTACGAGGATTCTTTAATTCGAATCCCATTTGTTTCATATAATCTGCAATTTCGGCATCACAGACAGGCTGGCCATTGATAAACGGCTGTTCAACAATCACTTTGAACTCATCGTTTTTATCGAGTACACAAAGGAACCGTCCCTTTTGTGTTCTTTTTATCTAAAAAACAATCTTTATTCCATTTTTATTGCGTACTTTTGCAGGTCAATCATTGTTCCATTTTATGGAAAAGAAAATATTTAGGAACGAAAGAAGCAGGGAGTGGTCGATGCAGCAGGACAAGGTAGCATCGATGAAACGTCGCTGCGAATATAATGACTACACTGACCGTGGCATCTATATGATAACCATTGCCACAGAAGGCAGAAGACCTTTGTTAGGGACGTTGATTGGAAAGGCGGAAGTAACAGAGGGGGCTGAGCGCCCCAATGTGGTACTGTCGTCCTTGGGAGAAAAGGTGAAGGAATGCTGGATGAATATTCCCCGCTTTTATCCAAAAGTTGAGGTGATGAAGCTATGCATTATGCCAGACCATATTCATGGTGTTCTCTTTGTGCACGAAAGAATGGAGTATCATCTAGGCATGGTTATTAAGGGCTTTAAGGCTGGCACGCATAAGGCTGCAAGGGAACTGGGGGTGATGACGGCGACGATGTCGCTGTGTACTAAAACAGAGACAATGAATGCCGGAGAAAGCGGAAAGTCGGTTCTGTACACAGCAACAACGTTGCCGTCTTCCAATAGCAAGAAGGGGACACTTTGGGAGCAAGGATATCATGACCGCTTGCTGCGCCACGAGGGACAGCTGAACCGTATGTTGGCCTATCTTGAAGACAACCCTCGCCGTTTGTTGTTAAAGCGTGACCATCCTGGGTTATTCAAACCATTGGGGAAAATAATGGTTGCAGGAATACCGATGGATGCGATGGGAAACATTAGGTTACTTGATGCCGCAGTCAAATTGCAAGTGCAATGCTCCCGACATCTCTACCCTCAGGAAATAGAACAGCAAAAACAAAGGTTCTTAAAGGAAGGACAAGAAGGGGCTGTCATTGTGTCTCCCTGTATCAGTCCGGGAGAACGTCAGATATCCTCTGCATGTCTGGAAAACGGGATACCTCTTATCGTGCTATTATTAAAAGGATTCCCTCCTTTCTTTAAACCAGATCCACGCTATCTCATGGCCTGTGCAGAAGGTAGGCTACTCATGCTTTCGCCCTATCCTTGGCAAAATGAACAGCTGAGAAATATGCGTGCCCGCTGCTTGGAACTTAATAACATTGCTGCTAAGATATGCCAATAAGTATAAGATTATAGTAACAGATCTTCTGGAACTTAACTATTTTGCTGCATCTTGGATGACGAGACCTGCCAGCATGAAGCCAAAGATGGCGGTGATGTGAGCCAGGGTGCCGTTGATTTGTGCTTTCGACGAGCACCATTCATGGTTCAAGAGACTTTGGTCGCCAGGACCATTCTTTGCTTTGGGGCACATACACTGCTCTGTGCCACAGGTGGCGTTCTGGCCGCGGTTCTCCAGCAGTTCATCGCTATAGACGCACTGAAACTTGCGCTTGGGGAATGTCTTCTGACTCTTGAACTTTTTTCTCAACGCACGTGCCAATGGGTCTCCCTGCACCTTCCAGAACTCAGTGACCTTGATACGCGTGGGGTCCAGTTTCAAGGCAGCACCCATAGAAGAAAACAGCTTTGCCTGCGTGCGACATGCCAATAGTATCAAGTAGGCCTTGTCTTTTAGCGAGTCAATGGCGTCGATGATATAATCATAGGTGTCCAACTGGAAGCTTTCGGCAGTCTCTTCCGAGAAAATTTTCTGTAGTGCGGTAATCTCTACCTTCGGATTGATGCTGAGCAGGCGCTCTTTCAATGCTTCAACCTTCACCTGACCAACGGTTTTCGTCGTGGCCATCAGCTGACGGTTAATATTGGTGATACACACGCGGTCGGAATCGACAATTGTCAACTGGCGGATACCTGAGCGCACCAAGCTCTCGGCACACCAAGAGCCTACACCGCCCACACCAAAGATAATTACTCGTTTCTGGGCAATGCGGTCCATTGCGTCATTACCCAACAGCAACTCACTTCTACGAAAGATTGCACTATCTATAGCCATTATTGTTTGAATTTGGCCGCAAAGGTACAAAAAAAGGAGGAATAATTAATAATAATTACTGAAATACCATGCTTTCGGTACGCAAATGCCGTGAAAGAGGGATTGCAGGAAAGCTGAAAGCACCGTACCTTTGCATTGTCAAAAGCCCCCTAAGTTAGGGGGACTTTAAAAAAGGTAAGAATTATGAACACAGTAAAAGGATTGATTTGGATGATGATGATGGCTGTGGCATTTACAGCCTGCAGCAGTGACGATGAAAGTGCGCCCCTAACGCTTAATTCCCTTGCTGGTGATTTTATCGGTGAGGCAAGTGGAACGTTGGTCTCTATTAATGAGAAGGGAGAGGAACGTAGTCAGGATGTAACACCGCAGGGCACGGAGACGGCTACTGTTAAAGTGAATGATGATGGAACGGTGACACTAAAACAGCCCACTTTCTATGTAGGGAAAAGTGCTTATCCCGGTGCTATCATATATAAAATACCTGCTACGTTGACTGATAATGTAATCACATTCTCAATAAAAGACTATGGCAGTATGAATGGCATTTATACGGTAGCTGGCGATCTTAACGGCAAGTATCAAGATAATCGTCTGATACTAGACTACACATTCAAGCATGCTGGACAGATGGTTGGTACAATTCATTTCGAAGGCATCCGAAAATAAATGAATACTATCGAACAGCATTCTTCTGCTGGTATTTCGTCAGGTGCATCAGTTCTACCCTTTACATTCTTTGTAACGACAGTTATTGGACTGTCGTTTTTTGAGGTTGTAGATATCAATCTTCTCATAGTTGTAGGTCTCGTAGCTGTCATTGGAGGCTCTTTATTATCCACTGACAGACAACAGTACTGGGCAACCGTATTTACTTTTTTCGGCAGTCGAACGGCTGTTACCGCTTCGTTGCTTTGGCTTATAGTAGGTGTCTATGGAAACATCCTGAAGGAGGGACATCTTGTGGAGGGCTTGGTGTGGGCGGCAACCACTCTGGATTGTGGAGGCACGGCATTCATTATTGTTACTTTCCTATTCTCTGGCTTGTTCGCCATATCTACGGGGTCAGGCTTTGGCACGATCAGTGCGATGAGTCTGACGTTATTTCCTGCAGGCATCGCTGTTGGAGGAGATGCGGCTCTTCTGGGTGGAGCCATCCTCTCTGGGGCCGCCTTAGGAGATAGTATCTCGCCAGTTTCTGATACCGCTGTGATAGCTGCCTCTACTCAACAATATGATGATGGCAGGGTGGCAGACGTAGGTGAAAGTATTCGCCATCGTCTGCCCGTTGTTTTATGGGCTGTCGTCCTAACGCTGCTATTCTTTTCTTTTGTGGGATTATGGAGGACGGAGACATTGCAGACAGACATCTCTTCCGGTTCGGATGACTATAAGGGTCTTTTCCTGCTATTTCCAATCCTGGTTGTGATGATACTGGCTTTACGTAAGGTGAATATTTTTGTATTACCATCTTTTCCCTGGTGGCCATTGCTGGTATCCTGATTGCAGCCGTCAACACCATTGCCAATATCTGCGTTGCCCCCTTTGTAAATGATATAGGACAACGGCAGGGAATCCACCCTTTTCGTCGTACCACAATTCTTGCCACCGTTATCTGCACGTTCCCCTTTGTGCTCCCTTATGGTGGGTGCCTGCTCCTTTTGATGAAGGGGGTTGAAGCTTTAGGAGCGACTGTTGAACTGGAAGCAACCGACATGTTCTTCACAACCGTCTATCCCTGGTTCTTGTTGGTATGTTGTTTCATAACATGTATTATCCGTCATCACCATAGAAAATGAATACATTAACGAAATTGATTCATGACGATATGCGTCCAGCATTGGGCGTCACTGAACCTGGAGCCATCGCTTTTGCTGTAGCCTCGGCAAAGGGGTATGTCAAGGGGGATTTAAGGAGCATCCGTCTCACGCTCAACAGTGGCATGTATAAGAATGCCTTCACCTGCGGCATTCCTAATAGTAATGAGGTGGGCATTGCTCATGCTGCTGCTTTAGGTTATGTAGCAGCTGTTGCCGACAAGAAACTGGAATGTCTTGACGGCGTAAAACCTATCCACAACCGTCAGGCAAGGAAGATAGTCAGTGAAGGTCGGATACAAGTGACGATGGGCGATGTATCCAGTCGTATTTACATCCATGCTGTCGTCACAACTGATGAGGGCGATGCAAGTGTTACGATAGAGGACACCCATATTAATATCACAGAGATTGTGCAGAATGGAAAGGTTGTTCTTAAAGCTGCAAAGAAAAAGAACAACGGGAAAAGGGCAGCAGCCGACACCCCTCTGATTCACCGCTATTCTCTACGACAACTGCTGAACTATGTAAACAGGGTTCCTATTGACGAGATAACTTTTATTAGGCATGCTTATGATTTGAATCTCGCCCTTTTTCAGGAAGCACTCCAAAGCAGTAAGGCCACCATTACTGATTACCTGTATTCACAAAACCACCGGCTGGTAATCTCTGCTGACGAACAGAAGACTGCTTCTCTGCTTTGTAATGGCGCTATCGAGGCGCGTGTTCTCGGCTTGTCAAAACCTGCAATGAGCATCACGGGTAGTGGTGCCCATGGCATCATTGCCACGCTTCCTCTTTATGCTTCGTGTCGGGTGAATGGCTATGGTGAGGAACAGTTGCTGCGTGCCACGGCCCTCAGCTATCTTGTCTGTATGTATATTAAGGAATATTCAGGAAAACTCTCTGCTTTCTGTGGATGTGCTATCGCGGCAGGTACTGGAATGGCTTGCGGATTGGCTTATCTGAAGGGTGGAACACATAAGACCTTGACATTGATCATACAGAATATGGCTTCGAGTATCACGGGGATGATTTGTGATGGTGGCAACCATGGCTGTGTGATGAAAGGTATCGTGGCGGTAGATGCCGCCTACCAGTCGGTCAACCTAGCCCTCTGCGGTATTGCTATTGAGCGACAGCACGGCATCAATGGCCCGTCGGCAGAACAAACGATGCGCCACATAGGACTGATTGCATCGCCTGGAATGGTCCAAACAGAGGGTGTTATTGTAGATGTGATGCGTCAGAAATAGTCATTTTTTCATCGAAATACCATACTCTCGGTATGCGAATGCCGCACACGTGGGATTGTGAGAGCCCGAAAACCGCCGTACCTTTGCACCGTCGAAAGTATTAAACGGATAAATAAAAAGGATAAGGTATGAAGAGTTTTCAGACAACACGATTAACAATACTATCTTTTGCCATTGTTTCTCACTGTGCGGCGTTGGCTGCCCCTATTATAGGAATGGTAGCCGACGCCGAGACGGGAGAAGCCATTATTGGTGCAACGATATACGATGCCCGCAATCATGTGGGGGTTATCACCGATGCCGAAGGGCATTTCAGCATTGATGTGACAACTTTTCCATCTGAGTTAAAAATCAGTTACATCGGTTATGAACAGCAGGTCATCAGCGTGAAAGGTAGTGACAAGAATCTCGTAGTGGCTCTGAAAGAGGAAGATCATAAACTGAACGAGGTCGTTGTGGTGGGTTATGGCACTCAGAAACGCACACAACTGACTGGCAGCGTGACTAAGTTGAAGGCCGACATCTTTGAAAAGGTGACTGCTCCGACACTGGACGTCGCCCTTGGCGGACAGGTGGCAGGTCTGAACGTGACTGCCAGCAGCGGTCAGCCGGGTGCCGACAGTCATATACGTATTCGTGGCGGCAACTCGGTAAATGCGAGCAATGAGCCACTTTACGTGGTCGATGGTTTTATCTACTTCAAAGATGCCGCCAACAACAGCACAGGCATTGGCGCCATTGAAGGCTCACTGAACCCACTGGCTACCATCAACCCCAATGACATCGAATCGATAGAGGTGTTGAAAGACATCTCTGCCACCGCCATCTATGGCTCGCGTGGCGCCAACGGTGTGATTCTCATCACCACCAAAAAAGGAAGGCCTGGTGAAGGAAAGGCTCGCGTGAACTATAACTACTCGGTAGGCGTGAGCAATATTGCAAAGAAGTTAGACCTGCTGAATGCCAGCGAATGGGCACAGTATCAGAAAGACTATTACAGCAACAAAGGAGGTTACAGCGATGCGGAGATTGTTGCGCTGGGCACAGGAACCGACTGGCAGGATGCCGTGACTCGCACGGCATTGCAGCAGACCCACGAACTGAGCATCAACGGTGGTACAGAGAAAAACCGCTACGCCTTCTCTGCCAACTATACCGACCAGGAAGGTATCATCCTGAACTCTGGATTTGAACGCTATAACTTCCACACCAACGTGGAATGGGAATTGCAGAAGGATTGGCGCTTTGGCGTCAATGCCACCTACGGACGTTCCAAGCAACAAGGACTGACCACGGCCGAGGCGAAAGTGTTTAATTCTTCGCCATTCTCGGCTGGCATCACCAACAGCTTTGTCTATGCGCTGCTGATGCCCCCCGTAGTCAGCGTCTATCATGCCGACGGCTCTTACAACTTCGACAACCCCTACGAATATGCTTATTTTGCCATTGGCGATCATGCAGCCAACCCTGTGTACGACCTAAAGGAGAGTGTGGCCGAAAACATTAACAACTACCTTTTGACTAACGTATGGACCACTCTGCGTATTGGCCACCTCACCTTTAAGGTCTCACTTGGACTGAACAGCGAGAAACTCTCACAGAACTATTTCTCGGGAGCTTACACCTCACTGGGACTGGCCACACAGGGCATTGGTGGCACAGGCAATCGCCAGACCGATGTCTGGCAACAGGAATACACGGCCACCTACGACCTTGACTTTGACCAGCATCACATCGACGTCTTGGGCGGCTACACGCGCCAGACGCAGACTTCTACATACAGCGCCATCCGCACGAACCACTTCACCAATGAGAGTCTGAAGCAGCACAACCTGGGTGACGGTGCCGAAATCTACACGCCCAAGACGGGCATCAGCGAAGCTCGGCTGAACAGCTTTATTGCTCGCGCCAACTATACGCTGGCCGATCGCTATAATGCCACAGCCACGTTCCGTGCAGACAACAGCAGTCGCTTTGCTGCAGACCATCGTTGGGGCTACTTCCCATCATTGGGGCTTTCGTGGAATGTTGACAGAGAGAAATTTCTGCAGGGTATTCACGGTATCGACTACCTAAAGGTGCGACTGACCGGTGGTCTGGTGGGCAATCAGGAAATCAGCGACTATGCCTTTACCACCAGTTACGCCACTGGTTCGTATGGCGGCAGCAGTAGCTACGCCAAACAAAACACGGCCAACGACAAACTGAAGTGGGAGACCACGGCTTCATATAATTTTGGTATTGACTTGGGATTGTGGAACGACCGCGTAAACGTGGTGTTCGACACCTACTACAAGAAGACCAGCGACTTGCTGCTGGTGGTTCCAATGGGCTTTTCATCGGGTGTCACCACGCAGTTGCAGAACGTAGGTAATGTCGTAAACAAGGGTGCCGAACTGGCAATCAACTCTACAATTCTACAATACAAGGAGTTGCGCTGGACGGCCTCGGTCAACATAGCCTACAACCACAACGAGATTACCAACATGGGCACCACGAACAACGTAATCCAAGGTTCAGACAACCAGCAGATTCTGCGTCGTGGCGAGGCTCTCGGTTCTTTCTACGGATTGCGCTTTGACGGCATTGTTCAGAGCGACGAAGATGTCAGCAAGCTACCCACCGTCAACGGACAGACGCCGAAGCCCGGCGACCTCAAGTTCGTGGATAACGACAAGAATGGCCACATCGATGGTAACGACCGCCAGATTCTGGGTAGCATCCAACCCGATGTCGTCTATGGCTTCTCAACACAACTCACGTGGCACGACTTTGACCTCTCTGCATCGTTTGCCGGAAGCTATGGCAACGAGGTTTACAACGCACTGGGTCGCCGTCTGGAGTTGACCAACGACTCGTACAACGTGCTGAGCACTGTCAAAGACTCATGGACACCAAGTCATGGCGGCAACACGCTACCCCTGGCTTCTAATGCCCGGCCCATTGGCTACATAGACAGTCGCTACGTACAGGATGCCAGCTATTTGAAACTCAGAAACCTGACCATTGGCTACAATCTTAAAGTGGACAGTGCCAAATGGAAAGTTGAAAGTCTTCGCCTCTATGCAACGGCATCAAACCTCTTCACCCTTACATCCTATAAGGGCTACGACCCCGAGGTGGCCAGTGGCACCGACAGCGGTGTCTATCCTTCATCGCGTAGCTTCGTGTTTGGCGTGAACATCTCTTTGTAATCATTCAACTAACATAAAAGAGGAAATAAACATTATTGTATTAACTAAAGGTAAAAAGGAGATTTCAGTATGAAGAAAGCAAGAATCCTACTCAGTGCCGCTTTGGCAACAACCCTTTCATTTGGTTTCGTGTCATGCTCAAGCGATGACACCAATGGCAGTGACAATCAGGTGACGGACGAGAACGTCGTAGCCGACGATGCCTCTGCACTCTCACTCGTCAATGGTGTGTACAGTCACTGGCAGCCACTATCATCATCGTTTTCGTTCATCATTGAACTGAACTCAAACAAGCTCATTTCTTTCGAAGGTGAGGAAAGTGAAGCTGGTCCGGTCAACAGCCGTTTCGAACAGGAGCCCACCACGTGGTATCAAGTTAAGATTTTCAATCACCTGCTGCTCGGCATTGCTCAGGCCAATGAGGCCATCACGACAATCAACAATTCGGTGGAAGCCGGGAAAGTCACACAAGCAGGCTACAACGCTGCAGTTGGTAAAGCTAAGTTTCTGCGTGCTTTGGCCTATCTAAAGTTGGCCCAATTGTGGGGAGAAGTGCCCGTATTCACAGAGAATGGCGGCTCTACAACAGAACGACAGAGCATAGACAACGTGTTGGCTCAGGTGGTTAAAGACCTCACCGATGCTGAGTCACTGCTGAAAGACTACGACGGCGACCCACGCACACCGTCAAAACAAGCAGCGCAGGCTCTGCTGGCTCGCACTTATCTCGTGTGGGGCGACAACCCTCTCTCGGCTGCTGAGGTACAGGCCATTGCAACCAGCCAAACCGATCCTCAGTTCACGAAGACCGACAGTCGCTTGGAGAAAGCTATAGAATATGCCAACAAGGTGATCAACAGTGGACTGCTGGCTCTTGACCCCGACTACAACAAGCTCTATGGCCGCGACTATGAGAGCAACAAGCGCGGCACCAACGAGCATCTGTTCACCATTGCTCACGATGGTGACAAAGTGGATGCCCAGGGCAACCACCAGACACACTGCTCGTGGACCTTCCCCTTCCAGAATGGTGAGAACGGCAACGGCTACACCCAGAACCACACCGAGGTAGCAGATGACAACCTGTATGACGACTGGAAACGCGAACAACCCAACGACAAGCGACTGGCAGAGACCTACCTCATTGAAATCAAAAACCCTGAAGATCAAAAGATCTACCATTACTACTCGCCCGTATATACGCCCATCAACGGCAAAGGAGTTGATCAGAGCTACGAAGACGCCGAGAATCTGGAGATCACTAAAAACAGCGTTGACCGCATCGAAATCCGCTATGCAGAGGTACTGCTCATCAAGGCTGAAGCACTCGTACAGTTGGGTCGCAACAGCGAGGCTGCAGAGCCCTTCAACCAGTTGCGTCGTCGTGCTGGTATTGAAGAAATCAGCGCTCCCACCTTCGAGCAGATCAAACGTGAATGGGACTATGAGTTCACCTACGAGCAGTTCTCCGTGCTCAACTCTTACCGCTGGAAAGATCTCATCAGCAGCGTGAAGAAGGTGGCTAACTATAAGCACTTTGCAGACAACTGGAAGACCTCACTTGGCAACACCTACAATGCTGATCAGGAAGCTTACTTCACCAAAGTGCATAACCACCTGCGTGCAAAGTACAATAACATCCGTGGTCGCCACTACCGTCAACCTATTCCTACTGGCCTCAGTGGTGAAGACCTGGGTATAGCGCAGAATCCTGGATATTAATTAATTCCTAATATCATATAACCAAGAGAGGGGAATGGACTGCAACAGGCAGTCGGTTCCCCTCAATCTATAGTTTATACCTTTTATATGGTATTCGAATGCCTTGAACATGGGATTGTGGGTAAAGAAAAAGCCTAGTACCTTTGCATTGTCAAAAGCCCCCTAAGTTAGGGGGATGGGGGTCTGAACAGGCGCAGGCATCCCATAGAAAGAATATTTTTGGTCTGGTTCTCGTCTGTTCAGACCCCTAATCCCCTAACTTAGGGGACTTCAAAAAAGGTAAGGAATATGAAAAAAGTAAAAGGATTGTTTTTAGTTTTAGTCGTTGCAGCACTGACAGCTTGCAACAGTAACGATGACGGTGTAGAGGCAGGTATTGAAATACCAGGCATCACTATTACGGATGACATAGATTGCTGCTCTGCAGAAGAGGCACTACAGGTGTACCACTTCCTTCAGACCGTAAAGATTGTGCCTGAGCTGCAGACCGAAGTTGACGGTAAATATAATGTCTTTGCCTACACCAAGACGGGGACCTTTCACAATGGCTACAACGAATTATTCTTCGTTGCCACCAAGAAAGCAACCGGCAACTACATCAAGAACTTTGAGATATCGGGCTTAACGCCACTGATGCACATGGTGAAAATGGACATGTATCACAGCACACCAGTAGGACCTGTGGCTGAGAGTTTCAACAATGGCTATCTGGCTGTAAAGCGCACATGGGTTTCATTTGTCATGAACAGCAGCGATGCCGGTTCGTGGAATCTGTCTTACGACGCACTGATACTGGGAGCCAAAGGCGGCATAGAGAAGCACGACATCGTCGTCAATGCCCTGCCCGACGGACAAGCATGGCTGAAATCATTTAAGGTTGACAATGACACCTACTACTTGTCACTGGTAAACCCCACAGACTTTAAAACAGGAACTAACGACATCAGAGCCTACATCTCAAAAAAAAGTGCAAAGGCTTCCGACCCATACCAGATTGCCACCGAGACGTTTACCATCGAAATAGACCCGCGCATGCCAGACATGGGCAACCACACCTCGCCCAACAACACGCCACTCCTGAAACAAGAGGACGGCAGCTATCAAGGCACTATCAACCTGACGATGACCGGTTTGTGGCGCATCCACCTGACGGTCAAGGATGCACAAGGCAACATCGTGGCTGGCGGAGGCGAACTAAGCTCGCTCTACTGGGATGTGACAATCTGATCGCAGACTGAGAAAATAATTTATCGAGACCTAATAGCTAAAAAAACATAGATTGTATGTTAGGAGTCATTTTGCTATCAACTATCCTATTAGGAGATACGCTTGCCACCTCGTCACAACATTTGGACGAGGTGGTCGTCGTATCGCGCGGGCAAAGCGGAAAGCGTTCAGCCAAAGGACAGGCCGCAACCATCGATGAACATCTGCAGGAACTGAACCACGTAGAACTGGTGAGGCGAGGCTCGTATGCCTGGGAACCGACCGTCAACAACATGCAGACAGAGCGTTTGTCCACGACCATCGATGGCATGAAGATTTTCTATGCATGTACGGACAAGATGGATCCCGTCACCTCCTACGTAGAGAGCAGCAACCTGCAGAGCATCAGTCTGAGCAGTGGTCTTAACGGCAATCCACAAGCCACAGGCAATATCGGCGGCGCAATAGATTTAAAACTGCGCAAGGCTGGTTTCCTGCATGACTATGAATCGCACAATTCTCACAACTTCGGTGTCAACACTGGGTATGAGACAAATGGTCATGTTCAGGTGTATGGCACAGACTTGGCATACGCTTCAAAGAAATTCTATGCCAACGGAGGGACTTTCTATCGCCACGCCGACAACTACGAAGCAGGCGGAAACCGCCAAGTAGATTACTCTCAGTTCCAGAAAATAAACACCTTTGTGAACTGCGGCTATCGACTTGCCACCAATGATGCCATCGAAAGTACATTAATCTTTGACCGGGCTACCGATGTGGGCTATCCGGCCTTGAATATGGATGTCGCAAAAGCCGAGGCCATTATCACGTCGTTAGCCTACAAGCACTTGTTCCAGCGCTCGGTGTTGGAATCGTGGGAAACGAAGGGATACTATAACCACATTGTCCACATCATGGACGACACAACACGGCCAGACGTGCAAATCCACATGGACATGCCTGGCAAGAGCTGGACTGCCGGATTTTATTCCATGCTCAACGCTCAGGCTAAGATTCTTGATATGACCAACAATGTATCACTAAACATAGACAGTTACTACAACCGTCTGTTTGCCGACATGACAATGTACCCCGGAGGTGCAGCTCCAATGTATATGGTGACATGGCCTGACGTAGGAACTCTGAACATGGGGGCAGCCCTCACCGACGACATTCGGCTATCAGATCAATCTGCCATTCATTTCTCGGGCAAACTCTCATGGCAGCATCAGCAGCTACATAACGAGGAGGGCTACAAAGCACTGAGCGTCTTCTTTCCGGGCATGCAACGGCAATACCATCAGACCACTGGCCGCATAGCTGTCAACTATCAACTGTCAATGATCAATGGCCAATGGTGCATTGGTGCCGGTTGGGGCAGTCGCGCGCCAACGGTGACAGAGGCCTATGGCTACTATCTGAACAACACGTTCGACCAGTATGACTATATCGGCAATCCACGACTGAAGAACGAGAGTGCGATAGAACTGAACACGAACTTCAATTTTACAATTCTTCCATCTTTCAATTTTTCAATTGATGCCAACGCTTTTCTCTTCTCGAACTATATCATCGGTCAATTCGAGAACAGGTTAAGTGCCATGACTGTTGGAGCAGAGGGAGTGAAGGTGTATGGCAATATCAGCCATGCAACCATAGCAAACATCTCACTATCAACCGAGTGGTGCCCCACAAGAGAGTGGCGCTGGAGTGCAAAAGGCAGCTACAGCACCAGTCGAGACCATGAGGGTGGGAGTCTGCCACTGATAGCACCGCTAAGCTATCAGTCACGACTCAGCTACGCCAAAGGGGCATTGAGTGCACAAGCCGACGTGAAAGGACATGCCCGTCAGGCAAGATTCGGCAGTAAATATGGCGAGACGGGAACGCCTGCATGGACCATCGTCAGCCTGTCTGCCAGCTATCAATTCTCGCTTAAGCGAAGCTCTGCACAGCACGACTCTGCCAATCATCATCGTTTCATCATCCGTGCAGGTATCGAAAACGTCTTCGACAGATACTATACCACCTATTCGGACTGGTGTCATATTCCTCAGAAAGGGCGCAATATTTATATGAATCTATCGTTTGAATTATAATGAAAAGAACATTAATTTGGATACTGGCACTCATCGTAGGTGCCGTTTTGGGATTGTTGGGCATCGCTTGGCTCAATGAAACCATGAACTTCATTGCCACCATCTACACACGTTTGTTTCAACTTTTAGCCGTACCAACTATCGTCTTGGCCGTGATTACCACGCTTTCCACATTCGGATCGAAAGGCACAGGTCGAATCTTTGGACGCACACTGAGCTATACTCTGCTCACGACTACAGCTGCTGCAGCAGTGGGGGCCTTGCTATATGTTTTGATTTCCCCATCTACACTGCCAGAAACAGTCTTAGCAGCACTTCCATCTGGAAATGAAGAAGGGACTGCCGAAGAACTTTCTTACGTTGACCATCTGCTCTCTGTCATCCCCAACAACATCATTAAACCTATTCTCGAGGGCAACGTGCTGTCGCTTCTGCTACTGGCTTTTGCCATTGGCATTGGTCTTTCCAAATTGCCAGACAGCGAGAACAAAGCTGTTGTCATCAAAGGACTACTCGGACTACAGGAGCTATTGTTCTTGTTGATTCGCTGGCTTATCTCAACATTGCCATTGGGCATCGTTGCTTTCTCAGCACAATTAGCTGCACAGGTTAGTGCTGGTGTGATTGCCGACTCGATAGGTCGCTACGTGTTGGTCGTAGTAGGTGGCAATATCATTCAGTTCTTTGTCATTCTGCCTCTGTTTCTTTTAGCAAGAGGTTTAAATCCGATACACGTCTTGGGACAAATGCTGCCAGCCGTATTGATGGCACTTTTCACCAAAAGCAGTGCCGCTACGCTGCCAGTCACCATGGAAACAGCCGAACAACGATTGGGGGTCAAGAAAGACATAGCCCGCTTTGTGCTGCCTATCTGTACCACCATCAACATGAACGGATGTGCTGCATTCATACTTATCACCTCTCTTTTTGTGATGCAACAAGGGGGTGAAGCCATTACCATTGGAACCATCCTGCTATGGCTATTCATTTCTGTTGTCTCTGCCATAGGCAATGCTGGTGTACCTATGGGATGCTATTTCCTGACCCTTTCCCTGATGTCGGGCATCGGTGCACCTGTTGCCGTACTGGGCATCATCTTACCCATCTATACGATTCTCGACATGATAGAAACAGCCGAAAACGTATGGTCAGATTCGTGTGTTGCAGCAATGGTTGACCACGATCTTTAGCCGTTTTTCGTTGAAATACCATCATTATGGTATGCAAATAACCCTCCTGTGGTATTGTAGGGTTGGGAAAAACACCGTAACTTTGCACCGTCGGAAAAACAAAACGACAGTTTGAATATATAATAACTTAATAAAAATAGCTGAAGGATATTCACTATAATTAAAATAAAGGATAAGGTTATGAGTAAAATTGCAAAACAGCTGACTGAGCTCGTCGGCAACACCCCACTTCTGGAGCTCAACAAGTATTCAAAGGCGCAGGGACTGGAAACTCCCATCATCGCCAAAGTAGAATTTTTCAACCCCGGTGGTAGTGTGAAAGACCGCATCGCACTGGCGATGATTGAGGATGCAGAACAAAAAGGCATTCTTAAACCCGGCGCCACCATTATCGAGCCAACCAGTGGTAATACGGGCGTAGGACTGGCACTGGTATCAGCCGTCAAGGGCTACCACCTTATCCTTACCATGCCTGAAACCATGAGTGTAGAGCGCCGTAACCTCGTAAAAGCCTATGGAGCCGAGGTTCGTCTCACCTCAGGGAAAGACGGTATGCCAGGTGCCATCCGCGCTGCCGAGGAGTTGCGCGACAGCATTCCTGGAAGTGTTATTCTGCAACAGTTCGAAAATGGTGCCAACCCCGCCAAGCACTATGCCACTACTGGTCCTGAGATCTGGCGCGACACCGATGGTCTTGTTGACATTTTCATCGGTGGTGTGGGTACTGGTGGAACCATTAGCGGTACTGGCAAATATCTGAAAGAGCAAAATCCCAATGTGAAGATTATTGCTGTAGAACCGAAGTCGAGCCCTGTGCTGAATGGTGGTCAGAGCGGACCTCACAAGATTCAGGGTATCGGTGCTGGCTTTATTCCCAAGACCTACAACTCTGATGTGATAGACGAGGTGTTTGATGTAGAGAACGACGATGCCATCCGCACTGGTCGTGAGATTGCCCAGCAGGAAGGTCTGCTGGTAGGTATCTCTGCAGGTGCTGCACTCTATGCAGCTATCCAGGTGGCTAAGCGCCCGGAGAACAAGGGCAAGAAGATTGTTGTGCTGCTGCCCGACACCGGCGAGCGCTATCTCTCTACCGTTCTCTATGCTTTCGAAGATTATCCCTTGTAAACAAAATAATCGATACCATTTACTGAAGGGGGTGTGCAGTGATGCGTACCCCTTCTTCTTTTTTTAGAGTCACTATTTTACCAAATTGTGTTTTCTTTTATCATAAACGGAATTATCAGGTGTATTCTCCCTTTTTCTTCGTTTCTTTGCACCGCAAACAAAACTAGATAAAAGATTGTTTCCCCAACAGATTATCAACTATAACGAAATAAGAAAATGATAAACGAAAGACAAAAACTTAATCGTGAGTTAGCCCAGATGTTGAAGGGCGGAGTAATTATGGACGTAACAACGCCCGAACAAGCCAGGATTGCCGAGGAAGCAGGTGCTTGCGCCGTGATGGCACTGGAGCGCATTCCTGCCGATATCCGTGCAGCAGGCGGTGTGTCAAGAATGAGCGATCCCAAAATGATTCGCGGCATACAGGAGGCCGTAAGCATCCCCGTGATGGCCAAGTGCCGCATTGGACACATTGCCGAGGCGCAGATTCTGCAGGCCATCGAGATCGACTACATCGACGAGAGCGAGGTGCTGAGTCCTGCCGACAACATCTTTCACATCGACAAGACCAAGTTCGACGTGCCCTTCGTCTGCGGTGCCAAGAACTTGGGTGAGGCACTGCGTCGTATCGCCGAAGGTGCAACGATGATTCGCACCAAAGGCGAGCCAGGGACTGGAGACGTCGTGCAGGCCGTCAGTCACATGCGCATGATGCAGAGCGAGATTCGCCGTCTGGTGAGCATGAGCGAGGACGAGCTCTTTGAGGCAGCCAAGCAGCTGCAGGCTCCCTACGAACTGGTGAAGTTCGTACACGAAAATGGCAAGTTGCCGGTGGTCAACTTCGCCGCTGGTGGTGTAGCAACACCGGCTGATGCTGCATTAATGATGCAGTTAGGAGCTGAGGGTGTTTTCGTTGGCAGTGGCATTTTCAAAAGTGGAAATCCCCGCAAACGTGCTGCAGCTATCGTCAAAGCTGTCACGAACTATCAAGACGCCAAGATGCTAGCCGAACTCTCTGAAGACCTCGGCGAAGCTATGGTAGGCATCAACGAACAGGAGATTGAGTTGTTGATGGCTGAACGAGGGAAATAAGCGCCATGAGAATAGCCGTATTAGCCATACAAGGAGCATTTGCCGAACACGAGCAAATGCTCCACCGCCTCGGTGTTGAGACCTTCCAAGTGCGTCAGTTGGCCGACTGGCAAAAGCCCAAAGACGGCCTCATCATTCCTGGTGGCGAATCGACCACGCAAAGCAAGCTGCTCCGCGATCTGGGACTCTTTGACCCCATCCGCCATGCCATTATCGACGGACTTCCCGTCTTTGGCACCTGTGCCGGACTTATTATACTGTCTCCTATGCATTTAGGCACCATGGACATCAGTGTGCAGCGCAATGCCTATGGCCGCCAACTGGGCAGTTTCCACACCACCGCCGCAATGTCGGACATAGGCGACAACATCCCCATGACCTTTATCCGTGCGCCCTATATCAAGGAAGTATTGTCACCCCTGTGCCAGGTCTTGGCAAAGGTCGATGGACGCATCGTGGCTGCTCGTCAAGGAAAACAGTTAGTCACCGCCTTCCATCCTGAATTAGACAACGACACCAGAGTGCATCAAGCCTTTCTCGACAGTATCACGGAGTAAGCCAAATGATTTTGTCAACTACATGTTGCATTTTCGCCAAATCGCCGCAAAAGTAGGTTAAAAGGAGTTGTTATTCTTTCGAAAAGGAGGTAGAAATAGCGAAAAACTTCTTTTATTTAAAAATAATGTATTACCTTTGCGGTCAGAAAAAAAATTAAACTTCAATCAATAAATTTAAGTAAATAACGATTATGGTAAATTACAAGGATTTGGGTCTCGTAAATACTCGCGAGATGTTCAAGAAGGCTGTAGCCGGTGGTTACGCTATCCCCGCATTCAACTTCAACACCATGGAGCAGATGCAGGCTATCGTTCAGGCTGCTGTTGAAACAAAGTCACCTGTTATCATGCAGGTTTCTAAGGGCGCTCGTAACTACGCCAACGCTACTATCTTGCGTTACATGGCCGAGGGTGCTGTACAGTATGCAAAGGAGCTGGGATGTGAGCATCCTGAGATCGTTCTTCACCTTGACCACGGTGACACCTTCGAGCTCTGTAAGGATTGTATCGACATGGGCTTCTCAAGCGTTATGATCGACGGTTCTTCACTGCCTTACGAGGAGAACATCGCCCTGACCAAGAAGGTTGTTGACTACGCTCACCAGTACGATGTAACTGTTGAGGCTGAGCTCGGCGTTTTGGCTGGTGTTGAGGACGAGGTTGCTGCTGAGGAGTCTCACTACACCAAGCCTGAGGAAGTTATCGACTTCGCTACTCGCACAGGTTGCGACTCACTGGCTATCTCTATCGGTACTTCTCACGGTGCTTACAAGTTCAAGCCCGAGCAGTGCACACGCGATCCCAAGACTGGTAAGCTCGTTCCTCCCCCATTGGCATTCGACGTTCTCGCTGAGATCGAGAAGAAGCTTCCTGGATTCCCCATCGTGCTCCACGGTTCTTCTTCAGTTCCTCAGGACGAGGTTGACACCATCAACAAGTACGGTGGTAACCTGCCCGACGCAGTAGGTATCCCCGAGGAGCAGCTCCGTCAGGCTGCTAAGAGCGCTGTTTGCAAGATCAACATCGACTCTGACTCACGTCTGGCTATGACTGCTGCCATTCGCAAGCACTTCGCTGAGCATCCCGATCACTTCGATCCACGCCAGTACTTGAAGCCCGCTCGCGAGAACATGAAGAAGATGTACATCCACAAGATTGTGAATGTGCTCGGTTCTGACGGCAAACTGGCTCAGTAATCCATAAAGCCCATTATAAAAGAGGGAAAGACCATTGGTTTTTCCCTCTTTCTTTTTGCCTATTACTAAAAAAATGCTTACCTTTGCCAAATAAAACAAAGAAGAACCAAACATGATTGTTTGCATTGCAGAGAAGCCCAGCGTGGCAAAAGATATAGCACGTATCATTGGTGCAACAGCTTCGCACGATGGCTACATGGAGGGTAACGGCTATCAGGTGACGTGGACCTTTGGTCACCTGTGCGAACTGAAGATGCCAGAAGACTATACCCCCATGTGGAAGTCGTGGAGTCTGTCGTCACTCCCCATGATTCCACCTAAATTTGGTATCCGTCTGAAGGAGGACGAAGGCATCAAGAAACAGTTTGCTACCATCGAACGACTGATGTCACAGGCTGACAGCATCATCAACTGTGGTGACGCCGGTCAGGAAGGTGAGCTCATTCAGCGCTGGGTCATGCAGAAGGCACAGGTCAAGTGTCCGGTGCAACGTCTGTGGATTTCATCGATGACCGACGAGGCCATACGCGAGGGTTTTGCCAATCTAAAGGATCAGAACGAATATCAGTCGCTCTATCTTGCTGGGCTAAGTCGTGCCGTGGGCGACTGGCTGTTGGGCATCAACTGTACGCGACTCTACACCATTAAGTATGGTCAGAACCGCCAGGTGCTAAGCATTGGTCGTGTTCAGACCCCTACACTGGCACTGATTGTGAACCGTCAGAAGGAGATTGACAACTTCAAGCCCGAACCCTACTGGGTGCTGGCCACCGTCTATCGCGACACCACGTTCACAGCCACCTCTGGCAAGTTCACCTCTAAGGAAGAAGGTGAACAGGCTTTTGCCACCATCGAGGGAAAGCCCTTTGAAGTAACCAAGGTTGAAAAGAAAAACGGTAAAGAGGCTCCACCATCGCTCTATGACCTCACCTCACTACAGGTGGACTGCAACCGTAAGTTTGGTTTCTCGGCAGAGATGACACTGAATATCATCCAGCAACTCTACGAACAAAAGTTAGCCACCTACCCTCGTGTAGATACCACCTTCCTGCCAGACGACGTCTATCCCAAGTGCCCACAAACCATGAATGGTCTTTTCCAAGTGAAGTTTGCAGGACAGTCGCCCTATGCCGAACTTGTGAAAGCCTTGGGAGGCAAACCGCTCATCAAGTCAAAGAAAGTCTTCGACTCATCAAAGGTGACCGACCACCATGCCATCATCCCCACAGGCATCGTCCCTCAAAACCTCACCGACATGCAGCGCAAGGTGTATGACCTTATAGCCCGCAGGTTTATTGCTGTGTTCTACCCCGATTGTCAGTTTGCACAAACCACCGTACTTGGTAAGGTCGATGGAATTGAGTTTAAGGTGACCGGCCGCACCATCCTTGATGCTGGATGGCGTACTGTTTATGCTAAAGAGGTACAGAGTGATGATGACGAGAAGAAGCCCGATGAAGAAGAGCGCACCCTACCCTCGTTCACAAAGGGAGAGAATGGTCCTCACACCCCCACACTGACCGAGAAGATGACCACACCGCCTAAGTTCTACACCGAGGCCACCCTGCTACGCGCTATGGAGACTGCCGGCAAACTGGTTGACGACGAGGAATTGCGCCGTGCCATGAAGGAGAACGGCATTGGTCGTCCCTCTACACGTGCTGCCATCATCGAGACCCTTTTCAAGCGCCATTACATCAAGAAGGAGCGCAAGAACTTAGTGGCTACGCCAACTGGCATAGAACTAATCGACCTCATCCGTGAAGAACTTTTGAAGAGTGCTGAACTGACTGGTATTTGGGAAAAGAAGCTTCGCGACATTGAAGCCCAGAAATACAACCCACAGGTATTCATCGACGAATTAAAGACACAGGTCAACGACATCGTACGACAGGTCATTGCCGACCAGAGCAACCGTCGAGTAACAATCGAAGCAGCCCCGGTCTCCAAACCAAAGGATGCTCCTAAAGAGAAGACACCCAAAAAGAGACAAAAGAAGACCAAGTCAGCTGCAGAACAGCCAAAAGCAGATACCAATGCCCAAGCTCTTGAGGGAAGTCCTTGTCCTTTGTGCGGCCAAGGCACCATCATCAAGGGAAAGGCGGCCTATGGTTGTTCACGCTGGAAGGAAGGATGTACCTTCCGTTTACCCTTCGACCAGCCCCTTAAGCAATAAAATGTCGATACCGACGTTATATAAGGGTATGCGCAAGATATTCTTTATATTACATATTGTCATGGCCTGCATCCTGCTTTCAGGATGCGGAGCCGACACTGCCATGAAGAAGGGTGACAAATACTATGCCCTTGGAGAATATTACGACGCAGCCACACAATACAAGAAAGCTTATTCACAAACACCTGCCAAGGAACGCCAACTGCGTGGACTTCGTGCGCTAAAGATGGCCGACTGCTATCGTCGCATCAACTACACACAACGAGCCATTGCTGCCTATAAGAATGCCTTACGTTTCAAGCAACAAGACTCACTGACGCTGTTCTACTTGGGGAAACTGCAACTGAAGAATGCCAGCTATAAAGAGGCAGAGAACACCTTTCTCCAGATGATGGAGAATGGCGACCAGTCGCAACTTGCCAAGAACGGTCTGCTGTCGGCCCGCATGGCACCAAAATGGAAAGCAGAAGCCATGTATTCGGGCTACACGGTCAAGAGGGAGAATGTGTTCAATTCGCACCGCGCTGATTACTCACCGATGCTGGCTGGCGATGACTTCGACCAGCTCTACTTCACCTCAACACGCAATCAGGCCAAAGGCGATGAGCTTAGCGGCATCACTGGCATGAAGAATGCCGATATCTTTGTTTCGCAAAAAGATGAGAAGGGGAAATGGCAGAAGCCCGAGGTCATCGAGTCTGAACTAAACAGCGATTTCGACGAGGGTGCCTGCGCCTTTGCGCCCGACTTCAAGACTATGTACCTCACTGTCTGCAAGACCGACCCCAACTACCCACGCTACGCCCAGATAGCCACCGCTACACGTAGTGATGCCTCATGGGGCAAGGCCAACGAATTGGAGATTACCAAGGACACGCTCTCTGCTTTTGCCCATCCTGCCATCTCGCCTGATGGCGAATGGCTCTATTTCGCGAGCGACATGCCTGGCGGATTGGGCGGCTATGACATCTGGCGCATACAGATCACCAGCCATGGATTGGTTGGACTGGAGAACCTTGGCGAACCTATCAACACTGCCGGCAACGAGCTCTTCCCCACCTTCCGACCTAACGGCGACCTCTACTTCTCAAGCGATGGCCACCCAGGCATGGGCGGACTAGACATCTTCATAGCAAAACCCTCCCCCAGTCCCACCGAGGAGGGGAGCCAGGAGAAGACTGAAGAGAGTTTATACACATTAGAACATCCTGGTGCCCCCCTCAACTCGCAAGGCGACGACTTTGGCATGACCTTCGAAGGCCTGCACAACCGTGGCTTTTTCTCGTCGAATCGTGGCAACGCCAATGGCTGGGACCATATCTATTCATTCGAGAAGTCGGAAGTCATCCAGACCGTTAAAGGATGGGTTTACGAGAAAGATGGTTACGAATTGCCACAAGCACTGGTCTATATGGTAGGCAACGATGGCACAAATAAGAAACTGAATGTAAAAGGCGACGGTTCGTTTACCGAAGAGATTCATCCAGGTGTGGATTACGTATTCCTGGGCACCTGCAAAGGATTCCTCAACCACAAGGAAGAACTGCGAGTGGAGCCCGTCAAGGAGTCTGAAGAATACGTCTTGCAATTCCCATTGGCTTCGCTCTCAGCACCGGTGCTGATACGAAACATCTTCTACGATTTCGACAAGGCCACTTTGCGTCCCGAGTCCACGCAGGCACTCGACAGCCTCATCGACCTGCTCAACGAGAACCCCAACATCACCATTGAGCTGAGTTCTCATACAGACTTCCGCGGGGCAGATGCCTACAACCAACGTCTGTCTCAGCGACGTGCTGAGAGCGTGGTTCGCTACCTCATCGACCACGGCATTGCCGAGGATCGTTTGTCGCCCGTGGGCTATGGAGAAGGCAAGCCAAAGGTGGTGAAGCGTAAGCTCACCGAGACCTATCCCTGGCTAAAGGAAGGCGATGTGTTGACCGAGGAGTTTATCAACGCACTAAAGGACGAAGAGAAACAGGAGATTTGTCACCAGCTGAACCGCCGCACCGAGTTTATCGTGCTGCGCACCACCTATGGTCTTAGCGCAACAAATCCCTGATTTTCACATTATCACTATACATCAACTCGATGATGGCCACGAGCAGAAGGCCCACCACCACCGATAGCAGCACCGACAGATTGAAGCTGAACGAGGTTGCCGCCAGTGTGCGTGCCATCACCTCAAACTGTGCCATCAGCGATTCCCATCCGCGGAACATCACAAACAGCACCACGAAGACCGTGATACAGAAGACGTTCCACAATTGCGTAAACCTGTTGACACGTTGCGGCAGTCGCTGCATCACACGATTGGTGAAGCCATCGTCAGCAACAGGTGTTCTGGCTGCTTCACAAAAAAAGTTCTGCAATAAGCGTTCGTTATCTTCCATCATATCCATTCTGTCTTAAATAGGTTGCTAATTTGTCTTTTCCACGCGAGAGGTGCGACTTCACCGTTCCCTCTTTCATACCTGTAATCTTAGCGATGCCGGCTATGTCGTAGCCCTCTATCAACTGTAGTGTGATGCAACTGCGTTCGTCAGGTTTCAGCAATGCCAGCGCAGCATAGATATCCATCTGCAAGGCTGTCTGTCCGCCACTTCCACTTCGTTGCGACACCATGTCCACATCTTCAGTGAGACGGTGCCGACGTGTATAGTCGTAATAGACATTATAAGCGATGCGCATGATCCACGTTTGAAAAGAAGCCAGGCCCTTGAACGACGCAATATTCGTATAGGCCTTGATAAAGGTATCTTGCGCCAAGTCATCGCTCAGCTGACCGTCACCTAGTGTCTGGTTCAGGAAGAACTTGCGCACAGGCGACTGGTATCGGCGCACGAGCTCGTCGAAAGCTCGCTTATTGCCGAACACCGCCACCTGCGCAACTAGAGAAAGGTCACTTAATGTAGCCACTTCTTTTACAAACTTATTTAACTTAACTTATAACGATCTGAGGTTTTTTTCCGGAATCACGATCCATGCTATGATATAGAAGATGATACCACAGAATGCTGTAAACAGTGTCAGTGCTGCATAACCTAAACGCACGAGTACGGGATCAAAATCCAGATATTCTGCCAGTCCTGAGCAGACGCCACCCAATATGCGGTCGTCGCTGCGATATAGTTTCTTTGCCATAATCTTCTTTTCTATTCGTTAATCTTTATTTTGCAGATGGTCCTCTCCCGATCTGTTGATATCGTGCTCATCTCTCAGTTGTTTAGCTTTCTTAGCACCAAACACCTTACCCAGTCCGATACAGAACACCAAGGCACCGATACCGAAGCCCACATTGCCAGCCGTCAGTCCGAGGAATATCATCAGTCCCACTCCCACAAAGCACTGGCGCAGACCTTTCTGATAGTCATCCTCTATGGTCTGAGGCTCCTGTGTCCAGTCTGCATACGCCTGCTTTGGTGCGGCGCCTGCCTCTTGCTGGGATGCCATCTGGGCCATATCCATCATTCTCTGCCGACTACGCTTGCGACTATGTCTGACCACAACAATGATCACAATCGCCATCAGCATAATGGGCATCAGAATGACCAACATGATGATTAAAAAGACAGATGTGACGGCTCCCCATGGTATCAGGGTAAAAGCTCTGTTAAACATCGTCAAATTCTTTTCCAACTCTTCCATTTCCTCGTCATCTGCATCGTAGGTCGTGGTAACTGTTTTCCAGGGTGTTCTTATCGTCCGTGTGACAGTACGATGCGCTGAGGCGGTGTCTGTTGAAGTGGTATCTGAGAACACCTCGACAGCATCTTGACTTGTCGAGTCCACCAGTTCTGCCTGAGGCGTATGGCGGTGCTTCTGCCCCGATGCCGGCATGCAGACGGTGAGGGCCAGTAATATTGTCAATCCTAATAAATACTTTTTCATCTTCATTCCCTTTTTACATTATTTCTTGTTATTCATTACCTTCAGCTTATCAATGTTTAGCTCGCCCGAGCCGTGAGCACTGCTCGTGAACGTCTCTACGTTTCCATATAGAGTGATATCGCCTGAGCCCACCAGCCGTGCATCGACCATCTTTGCATCGTCGAACTTCATCTTTATGTCGCCCGAGCCCACCAGTTCCATGGTGGACATCAGCGTTCTTACCTTCTCTACGTCCACGTCGCCCGAGCCTACGAGCTTCACATTGATTTGGTCGCAGATGACATTCTTGAACTCTACATCACCCGACCCCACCAGGTTGATATCGAGAACATCGGTATCGAGCAGTCCGACACACTCAAAATCACCAGAGCCATTCAGTTTGACACCAATCAAATCGGGCGACATCACCGTGACTTTCACATCATCACTGCTTGCATTTCCGAAATGAAACAGGTGGTTGGTGCCCTTCATACGAATCAGCAGCTTGTGGTTCTTGACCTCCGTCTCCACCTTGTCAACAACATCTTTGGGGGCCTCAACCTTCACCTCAAACGAGTCGCCTTGCATATATGTCACGTCCATACTGCCCAACATCTCGATCTTTTCGAAGTCCTTCACATGTTTTCTTGATTCAGTTATGCGTGATTCTTGCTTGTAGTCAAAATGGCACGACGAGCATGCTGCAAACATGCCCACAGTCAATAGCATCAACATCATTTTCTTCATACGCCAATACATTATCTTGTTTGTTACTTTTTATCTGTTAGACGCAATTATAAACTGATTAGTTGCAAAGGTATTAAAAAAATGATTATCTTTGCATCGAAATGACAAATTTACCCACAGAATTCATCCACTCCACACGTCAGCTGATGGGCAACGAGCGTTTCGAACGTTTCCTTCATTCGTTCGAAGAGCCTTCACCAGTCAGCATCCGACTGAATACCTTAAAGAGCAATGGGCTCATAGCTATCAGTGGCGAGCAAGTGCCCTGGTGCCAAGGGGGCTACTACCTGCAGAGTCGCCCTAACTTCACCTTCGATCCTCTGTTCCACGCTGGTTGTTACTATGTGCAGGAAGCCGCATCCATGTTTCTCGACGAGGTGATCCGACAGCACCTTCCCGCCCTGTTGAGGGCCAATGGAGGTGGACTTGCCCTTGATCTCTGCGCTGCTCCTGGCGGCAAATCGACATTGCTTCGCACTGCTCTGCCTGCCGATTGGACACTCTACAGCAACGAGCCGATGCGCGGACGTGCCAGCATCCTGCTGGAAAACATCACGAAATGGGGCCATGAGCGCCACCACGTCACCAACCTCTACCCAAAGGACTACCGCAAGTCAAAGATGAAGTTCGACCTCATCCTCTGCGATGTGCCCTGCTCGGGCGAAGGCATGTTCCGCAAGGACGAAGCCACCATCGGCGAATGGAGTCCACAGAACGTAGAGCGCTGCTGGCAGTTGCAGCGCGACATTGTCGGCGATGCGTGGACATGTCTCAACGAGGGGGGACTGTTAATATATAGTACCTGTACATTTAATACTAAAGAGAACGAAGAAAACATCCGCTGGATCATTGACGAGCTGGGTGCCGACGTGTTGCCCGTAGTCACAAAGGCAGAATGGAACATCACCGGTTCGCTGCTCGAAGGGTTCACCTATCCCGTCTATCGCTTCATACCAGGCATCACGCGTGGCGAGGGGCTCTTCATGTGCGTCCTTCGCAAGAAGGGCCACCTCCCTGCATCGGCCCCATCAAAGAAAGCGAATGCCGACATCCTGAAGGTTCTTACGCCGCCTGTCTCTACAGAAGGGATGACAGCCGAACGTGTCGAACTCACCTACCAACAGGCCATCGCCTATCTGCGTGGCGAAGCCTTGGTGCTGCCTGCCGCCACCCCTCGTGGCATCGTTGCAGTGGCATTCCAACAGCATATCCTTGGCACCATGAAGAACATTGGCAGCCGTGCCAACAACCTCTACCCTAAGGAGTGGCGCATCAGAACCACCCACACCCCCGACACCTATGTCCCCATATTAGGATGACCGACGAACAGATAGCGAGGAAAAAGCAATACGCAGGAGCAAAGAAGCCCTCCATGAAACGGCGAGACGACCATCACGACTACTGTGAGCGCCGCATGTATATGATCACCATCGAGACAGAAGGGCGGAGCCCCATCTTCGGCAAGCTTGAAGGAGCCCCATTTGCACCTGCCGGCAGCGAGAAAGCGCCACGCATAGAACTGACTGAGCTTGGAAAGGCCGTTCAAAGCGAGTGGATGGGCATTCACGGCTATTACCCCCAAATAGAGGTGAAGGGCATCCAGATGATGCCCGACCACCTTCATGGCATCCTCTTTGTCACCGCCCCACTGCCCGTACACCTGGGGCAGGTCATCTCCGGCTTTAAGGCTGGATGCCGCAAAGCGCAGCGAGCACTCGAGCAAGCGGCCACACGGATGGCAGCGGCAAAGCCGCTACCTACAGGAAGAAGCGCAACCTCCCAGCTACCCGCTATCCCCCCTCCCGAGCCGCCCGCTTCTCAGCAGGCAGCTCCCCAGCAGGCGGCTCCCCAGCAGGCGGCGGCTTCCCAGCAGGCGGCGGCTTCCCAGCAGGCGGCGGCTTCCCAGCAGGCGGCGGCTGTGCCGTCGCTCCCTTATCGCCCGCTTTTCGCAAAGGGCTACAACGACCTCATCCTCCGCTCCTACGACGAGCTATCTGCTTGGATCAACTACCTCCACGACAACCCGCGGCGCCTGATGATGAAACGCGCCCGCCCCGAGCTGTTGCGCCCTTTCTTCAACCTCCGCATAGACACGCAATGCTATAGCGGCATCGGCAACCGCCAGTTGCTGTCGGCACCTTGCCGCATGGCCGTCCGCTTGTCGCGCCGACTGTCCGACAGCGACATCGAGCGCGAGATTGGCAGCCACCTTGAGGCTGCACGACAAGGGGCCGTGCTGGTATCGCCTGCCATCTCGCCTGGCGAGAAGCGCGTCATGCGGGCCGCCTTCGATGCCGGTTTGCCCACCATCGTGCTCATGGAAAACGGTTTTGGTCCTTTATCGAAACCACACGGAGAGCAGTTTTATGCCTGTGCGAAAGGCACACTGCTCATGCTGTCGCCATGGGAGCACCACAACGACAGAAGGAAGCTTACAGCCCACCAATGCCAGCAGCTGAACCTGATGGCACTGGAAATAGCTTCTTTAAAACAACATCACTAGTAATGGGATAGATATCATGGATAGCAGCGTGGTGATAAACGTCACCTCGGCTATCAGCGTGGTGTCGCGCTGGTACTTCAGACAAAGGATGGTGCCATAGGTGGCCACGGGCATGGCTATGACCACGGTGTTGATGCTTGTCACATAGGGATCGAAGCCCAGCGCCAGACAGAGGAAGTGCACACCCACGGGCAGCAGCACCAGTCGGAACAGCGTGGTGCCATAGACCGTCATGTTGCCCATCAGGGCGCGCAGCGGCAGCTGCGACATCGACGAGCCGATGATCAGCAGGGCCGCCGGCACGGTGATGTTACCTATCATGGTCAGCGGTTGGCTCACATAGGCAGGTATGTTATCAATGCCCAGCGCCACGATCAGCATAGACAGATAGGCCGAGAGCATGGGTGTGCTGTAGAGCACCTTCTTGTTGAACCGCTCACGGTCGCTACCCTGACCGCCTGTGATCATCATCGTACCGATGGTAAAGACGGCAAACGTGTTCACCACGTTGAGCACGGCGGCATAGAACACCGCCTGTTGACCGAAGATGCTGGCCACCACTGGATAGCCCATAAAGCCCACATTGCCAAACACCAGTGCGAAGGCCACGATGCCGCGGTCACCGGCATTCTTGGTGAGCACACGCGAGAGCCCCCATGCCAACAGCGTCAGCACCACATAGGTAAAGGCGCTGATGCCCAGCAGCGGCAGGATATACCTACGATCGGGCATGTCGCCAGTCATAGACGACGCCAGAATCAAGGCCGGACAAGTCCAGTTGATGACCAGACTCGACAGTTTGCGATCGAACTCACCTCCCATATATCCCAGTTTGCCGGCGGCATATCCCACCACAACAATGACAAACAGGGTCATCATCACTTCCAACATACGCTATCCTTGTTTTCTCTAATTTGGCTGCGAAAGTAACTAAATTCCCGTTACTATCCAAGTTTTTACTTCTTTTTTTCATGCTTTTGCCGCCCCATACAGGCACTTTCATGCGAGAATAGCTTCGGTTGTGGCCAGCAACAGTTTTGAGTTTGACTCCAATCCAGGGGCCAGAAACGATGATTCCAGCCCCTGGATTGACTCTGTCCAGCCCCTGAAAGTGTGACGTCTAGCCCCTGGAACTATCATCTCCAGCCCCTGGAATGCAGACAAAAGTGGCACTCTTGCAGAGCAAAGGGGGCACTTTTATAAAAGAAGAGTGCCACTATCCGAGGGGAATTGTGGCACTCTTATGATACCAATGCGAATGAATGGCTACTTCATAGGCATACGGGAATTTATGATTTCTCCTTCCCTTTGAACGACTTCACCTTCATACCGAGTTTGCCAGGCATGATGGCATTGAGCAGGATGCCAACAAGGGCAGCGATGGCCAGTCCCGACAGGTGGATGGGACCAAAGGCGATGTCGTCGTTGGCGCCATATTTCACACCGATGGCCAGCACCAAGATGAGCGCTGCCACAAACACGTTGCGCGAGCTCTTCAGGTCAACCTTCTCCTCCACCAGGTTGCGCACGCCGACAGCCGATATCATACCGTAGAGTATCAGGCTCACACCACCGATGGTGGCTGCAGGCATGAGCTGCACCAGACAGGCGAACTTAGGACAGAAGGCCAGGATAATGGCCAGACAGGCGGCAATGCGAATCACTTTGGGATCGAACACCTTTGTGAGGTTCAGCACACCTGTATTCTCGCCATAAGTGGTATTGGCTGGGGCACCAAAGAGCGATGCGACAGCCGTGGCCAGACCATCGCCCGTCAGTGTGCGGTGCAGGCCGGGGTTGGAAAGGAAGTCTCTGTCCACCGTAGAACTGATGGCAAACATGTCGCCAATATGCTCCATGATGGTAGCAAAGGCGATGGGCATGATAGCCAAGATAGAAGACAGCATGAGCGTGGTGTTACCATCCTCGAACACGGCCAGAATGGTGCGCTCTTTGGCAATGGGGAAGCCAACCCAAGCAGCTTCGCCAAGAGGTGTGAAGTCAACTTCACCCATCAAGGCGGCAATGACATACGACACCACAACGCCCAACAGCACAGGGATAATCTTAATAATACCCTTGCCCCACACAGACGAGGTGATGACGGTGACGATAGAGATGATGGCCAAGGCCCAGTTGGTCTGACAGTTAGCAATGGCCGAACCCGACAGAACCAGACCAATAGCAATCACGATGGGACCTGTGACTACCGGTGGGAAGAAGTTTAATATTTTCTTGACGCCAAAAGACTTGATGAGCGCTGCCATGACGAAATACAAGAGTCCCGCGCAGGCCACACCCATACAGGCATAGTCGAGCGCCAACGACTCGGAGAGTCCCTGAGCCACGCCCATCTCCTTGACCGAGGCATAACCGCCCAGAAAAGCAAACGACGAACCAAGAAAGGCAGGCACGTTCCACTTGGAAATGAAATGAAACATCAACGTACCGATACCGGCAAACAACAAGGTCACAGAGACATCAAGACCAGTAAGAAGCGGTACGAGTACGGTGGCGCCAAACATGGCAAAAAGGTGTTGCACACCAAGCACCATCATGCGTGGCAGACCAAGCTGACGGGCATCATAAATAGCATTTTGCTGTTCCATTATTTTAGATTTAGTTTCAATTTGGCTGCAAAGTTACATCATTATTACGAAACGACCAAACAAAAGTCACATCGGATGTATAACCGAAAATACAAGGATGATTATTTGGCAGTGTCTGCTTTTTTATGTATTTTTGCACTCCAAACAATACCATTATGAAACAATATCTGGATATTCTGAACCGCATTCTGACCGAGGGTACGGAGAAGGGTGACCGCACGGGTACGGGCACCATCAGCATCTTCGGCACGCAGAGTCGCTACGACCTGAGCAAGGGCTTCCCACTGTTGACGACCAAGAAGCTGCACCTGAAGAGCATCATCTACGAACTGTTGTGGTTTCTTCAGGGCGACACCAACGTGCGCTATCTGCAGGAACACGGGGTCAGAATATGGAACGAATGGGCCGACGAGAATGGCGAACTGGGACCGGTGTATGGACACCAGTGGCGCTCATGGCCCGACTACGACGGTGGTGCCATTGACCAGATCAAGTATGTGTTGGACCAAATCAAGAACAATCCGAACTCTCGTCGCATGATTGTTTCGGCATGGAACGTGGCCGAGGTCAACAAGATGGCGTTGCCGCCATGTCACACCATGTTCCAGTTCTATGTGGCCGACGGCAAACTGTCTTTGCAACTCTACCAGCGTTCGGCCGACACTTTCCTTGGTGTGCCCTTCAACATTGCGTCTTATGCCCTGTTGTGCATGATGATGGCACAGGTCACAGGACTGCAGCCCGGCGAGTTTATCCACACCACCGGCGACACACACCTCTACCTGAACCACCTGGAACAGGCACGTCTGCAGCTGACTCGCGAGCCGCGACCACTGCCCACCATGAAGATCAACCCCGACGTGAAGGATCTCTTCGCTTTCAAGTTCGAAGACTTCCAGCTGGAGAACTACGATCCATGGCCACACATTAAAGCCGAAGTATCTGTCTGACAATGCTATACTCCATAAGGGAGGAGACTTTTTAAATATGATTTCAATGATTGCTGCCGTAGCCAAAAATAGGGCTATCGGCTTTGAGAATAAACTGATATATTGGTTGCCCAACGACCTAAAGCGCTTCAAGGCGCTGACCACGGGCCACACCATCGTGATGGGACGACGCACCTTCGAGAGTCTGCCTAAAGGAGCACTGCCCAATCGCCGCAACTGCGTGCTGTCAACATCGGTCAGCCAACTGCCTGGCTGTGAGTGTTTCAAAAGCTGGGACGACTTCATCAAGACATGCGCCCCTGACGAAGACATCTATATCATTGGTGGCGCCAGCCTCTATCGCAACTTGATCGACAAGGCCGACCGCCTATGTCTGACCGAAATAGACGATGTGCCGGCACAGGCCGACACATTCTTCCCCGACTACAGCCAGTGGAAAGAGAAAGCGCGCGAACAACACTCGACCGACGAGCGCCATTCGCACGCTTATGCTTTTGTTGACTATGTACCGGCTTAAACTTCCTCTTCCTCGGCGTTGATCATGTCAACGATGGGGAGCGGACGGTCTATGGGCGAGTGGAACGAGATGAGGCTCTCGCTACGCGCCAATCCCAGAGGCTGCAACTTGTCGTGAACAAAGGTGAGCAGGTGGTGGTTGTTCAAGGCGTAAACCTTGATAAACAAGTCATAGTTACCTGTAGTATAGTGGCACTCCACTACCTCAGGCATACCTTTCAGTTTCTCTACCACCTCGTCGAACGATTCGGGATTCTTCAAGTTCAGGCCAATGAAAGCGCAAGTCTCGTAGCCCACCTTCTCAGGATCAATCACGAACTGCGAGCCTTTCAAAATGCCCATATTGGTCAGTTTCTGGATGCGCTGGTGAATAGCAGCACCACTGACATTGCATGCGCGAGCAACTTCCAGAAAAGGAATGCGCGCATCTTCAGAAATAAGTTTCAGTATTTGCTTATCTAAGCGATCAAGTTTCTGATTTGCCATATCTTATATAATGTATTATCCGTGCAAAGATAATATTTTTTTTCCATTTGTACAAATACTTTATAGTCATTTTTTACATAAATGTTTCAAATCAAAACATTTATGTTCTATTTTTCGCTGGCAGAATAGTTGATTTTCAACGCATAAGTTTTCTTCAACGCCTTCTTCACGTCCGTAATCAAACCCACGGGCACTTGCTTGTCGGCCTTGATGGTGACAGTCATGTAGGCTTGGTCATCACTGGCCATTTTGGCACGCTCTGCCTCTACGTATTTCTCTACATCGGCCAGCTTCACCAGTTTATCGTTGATTTGAATGCTGTATTCGTCGGGGGCGGCACCAGGCTGGCGACCAATAAAGATGTAGCAGTTGGCGGCCTTGTGGGTCAGCTGTTGCAATTCTCGCCCCTGCGGTATGGTGTATTGCACCTTTTCCTCGGCACTACGCATGTGGGTCACCAGCATAAAGAAGAACAGCACCGTGAAAATCAGGTCTGGCAGCGAGGCGGTGTTCAGCGTGGGCACATCGGGACGCGGCTTCTTTCGGAAAGAATAGCGATTGAATCTCATTTCTCACCTCCTTCCTCTGTCTCGCTGCGGTCACTGATACGCTGAGGATAGACCATCTGGACAGCTTCACGCTCTTCAGGCGTGCATTTGGTCAGCGGACGGCCAAAGTGCTGCAGTGCCAGCTGGTTGCGCAGGTGCATATAGCCACGGGCTATGGCATTCTGCATCTGGAAATAGGCATCATAGGTAGCACCGCGGTCGGCATCAATCATGATGACGTGCTTGTCGCTGACCTCGCAAAGTCCAAACAGGTTTACCTCGCGGCGACTCTTCTCTGGCAGCGAGGGAGCGTTGTTCGTATTGGCCACGAACTCCTCTACACGCTCAGTCAGCGCCTCGGGGGTGATTGCCTCATCATTACAAGTAAGACGGTTGTCGGCATCCAGTTTCAGTACCAGGGCATTGCGTTGCTTCACCACCAACTCCTGCACCTGAGCGCTCTCCTCGGGAGGGGGCAATTGGCGAGGCATCACCTTGTCCACATCGTCCATCGATGAGGCAACGAGGAAGAATATCAGCAACATGAAAGAGATGTCAGCTGTCGATGTGGTGTTCAATTCGGGTACGTCCCTCTGCTCTCGTCTTCGAAACATGATCAATTACTTTAGTTTACGTCCCAACCCCGTGGCGCTGATCACAACACCCAAGACTGCTATCAGCATCAGCACAACCGATGTCCAAATGAGCATGTCGCTGACGCGCAACCAGAACTCATCATCAAACGTACGGCCATTGATGGTCAGCGGTGTGGTGTCGGCCAGAAAATAGGTCAGCGTCAGGATGATCAACATGCCTGCTGCTACGCCCAGCATCAGCGGTGTCACACGTACATGACGCAGTGCCGACCACAATGCAAGCCCAATGCCCACGGCCAACAGGATGTAGATGGTATAGAGTATGACGTCTATCATTTCCCTTGCTTTGACTTTTGTTCTGAGATAATATCAAGCAGCGAAACAGCCGATTCTTCCATCTGCGAGGTCAGATGCTCTATCTTAGAAAGAATGAAGTTATAGAACAACTGCAGAATCAGCGCAACGATAATACCAAAGATGGTGGTAATCAGGGCTACCTTCATGCCCGATGCCACAATCGTGGCATTGGTATCGCCAGCCTCTTGTATCTGGTCGAAGGCCATCACCATACCGATCACGGTACCCAAGAAACCCAACGAAGGGGCGATGGCAATAAACAGACGTATCCACGAACAGCCCTTCTCCAACTTGGCTGTCTGTACCGAGCCATAGCTCATCACAGATCGTTCGATGGTGTCCATGCTGTCTTTCACATGCATCAGTCCCTGATAGCAGATGCTGGCAACAGGACCGCGTGTGTTACGACACAGGGTCTTGGCGCCCTCTACATCGTCGGATTCCACCTTCTTCTCGATGTCCTCCAACAGTTTCTTTGCGTTGATTTCCGACAGTGTCAGATAGATGATGCGCTCAATGCAGACAGCCATGCCCAGCACCAGTGCAATGGCTACCAGCGACATAAAGCCGGCCGTGCCTTCCACAAACTTGGTCTTCAGCTGCTGGTGGAAACTCATGTCGCCATCGGCCATCTCCTGCAAGGCAGCCATATCCTCTTCGCCAACCATCTCTTCGACAGAGATATTAGCCAGACTGTCTTGCGCCATGATTTCGCCTGCGGCGATGGTCAGCAGGAGTACGACAAGTATAAACAAAAACTTTTTCATAATCTTTTTTCGTTTTGCGTGGCAAAGGTAATAATAATATTTCAAAAGATGTCGTAATTAAAAAGAAAAATAGTACCTTTGCCGCGTCAATGGAGATAAAGAAGAGCGATAAGGCTGATTTGGAAGGCAAGCGCACCGAACGGTTCCTGCTGGGACTGATTGTTGCGTTGGCTTGCTTGTTCGTGGCATTAGAGTACACGATAACCCCCGACGACCCCCTTGACGACCCGGATCTGCTGGAGATGTTGTCCAACGATGAAGACCTCTCGTCGCTGATGAGAACAGAGGATGAGCTGGCGCTGGCGCCCAAGGCTGAGCCAAAGCCCACGATGAAGCTGGTGGTGAAGCCCGACGACCAAACGCAAGACAACAAGCCACAGACGGACGAAGAGCCTGTAGAGACTGACCTCAGCAGCGACATGGATGCCGTGGATGACGAGATGGAACCGCCTCCCCCACCCGACGAAGAGGCTGTGAGTTTCCGAGTGGTTGAGGATCTGCCACAGTTTCCCGGTGGTCCGGTGGAGTTTATGAAATGGCTCACACGCAACCTGAAATATCCTGCCAACCTGCAACAAGCCAAGAAACAAGGTAAGGTGGTGGCAGAGTTCATCGTCAACAAAGACGGTTCGGTGACCGACGTCAAGGTGGTTTCTTCTTTTCATCCAGCCTGCGATCACGAGGTACTGCGCGTACTGCGCACCATGCCCCGCTGGACTGCCGGCATTCAGGATGGAAAGCCCTGTCGCACCAAGGTGTGCATCCCCGTAATATTTAAATTGTAAAAAAAGCAATAGAGATTATGTTGAACGCAAACGACATTCTAAAGAAAGTAAACGCCGCCCTCGACGGCATGAGCTATGACCGAAAGCCCACATCACTCTACGACCCCATCAGCTATGTGCTGTCTCTTGGAGGAAAGCGCATCCGTCCGGTGCTGATGCTCCTTGCCTACCAACTATACAAAGACCAGCCCGAAGACATCATGATGCCCGCCTTGGGTTTGGAGACCTATCATAACTACACCTTGCTGCACGACGACCTGATGGACAATGCCGACCTGCGTCGCGGTCATAAGACGGTGCACAAGAAGTGGGATGCTAACAAGGCCATCCTCTCGGGCGACTCGATGCTGGTGCTGGCCTATCAGCGCATGATGCAATGTGATGCGCGACATCTGCAGGCCGTACTGGAGGTGTTCACCGAAACAGCACTCGAGATTGGCGAAGGACAAGAGTACGACATGACCTTCGAGACGCGCAACGACGTCACCGAAGAAGAATATATTGAGATGATTCGCTTGAAGACCAGCGTACTACTGGCCTGTGCCACCAAGATTGGAGCCATCCTGGCCGATGCCTCCGAAGAGGACACTTATCATCTCTATAAGTTTGGCGAGCAGCTGGGATTAGCATTCCAACTGCAAGACGACCTGCTCGATGTGTATGGCGACCCCGCAGTTTTTGGCAAAGCTATTGGCGGTGACATCACCTCCAACAAAAAGACCTACATGCTCATCAATGCAGTGAACCGCGCCAACGATAAGCAGCGCAGCGAACTGATGCACTGGATTGAGGCTAAGGAGTTTGACCGCGAGGAAAAAGTACATGCCGTGACAGCGCTCTACGACGAAATTGGCATTCGTCAGCTGTGTGAGGAAAAAATCAACTACTACTTCAACGAATGTCGCAAGTATCTGGCTAAGGTCAACGTCAGCGAAGAACGTAAACAACTGTTGCTGAACTATACCGACGAGATGATGAAGCGCAAGAAATAGATGATGGACTTAAACTTCATTGATACGCATATACACATCGATGGCGAGGAGTTTGATGCCGACCGCCAAGAGGTGATGGATCGTGCTCGTGAAGCAGGAGCCACCGCCCTCTTCATACCAGCCATCGATCTTGCTTCTTCACAACGTATTCTGGCACTTTGCGACCGTCATCCGGATTTCCTCTACCCAATGGTCGGACTGCATCCTGAGGAGGTGCATGCCGACTGGCAAGAGCAGTTGAGAGCGATACGCCAACTGCTGGATGCCAACAGGCAAAAGGTACTGGCTATAGGCGAGGTGGGACTGGACTTCTACTGGAGTCGGGAGTTTGAGCAGGAACAACTGGAAGCCTTCGAGGAACAGGTCCGTTGGTCTGTAGAAACCAGACTGCCACTGATGATTCATTGCAGAAAGGCACAAAACGAGATGATTGCCATTCTAAAGCGCTATGCCGACGAATTGCCAGGCGGTGTGTTTCACTGCTTCACAGGCAACGAGATAGAGGCGCGCGAGCTGCTACAGTTCCCGCAGTTTGTGTTGGGCATCGGTGGTGTATCTACATTTAAAAAGAGTCATCTGCCCGAGGTTCTGCCAGCAGCTGTCCCACTCGACCGTCTGGTACTGGAAACCGATGCGCCCTATATGGCGCCCGTTCCCATGCGTGGACAACGAAACGAGAGTGCCTATATTCCACACATTATCGCACTTTTAGCCAAGAGCTACGGCGTGAGCGAAAAGGAGATTGGCAGGCAGACTACAGAAAATGTGGAAAGAGTGTTTAAGGCAAAATAAATAATCACTTTTATTTTGTGTTTTGCTCACTAATTAGTATCTTTGCACTCGCATTGTAAAAGGAGAGGTGCTCGAGTGGTTGAAGAGGCACGCCTGGAAAGCGTGTAACCGGCAAAACCGGTTCGCAGGTTCGAATCCTGTTCTCTCCGCAAACAAAAAAACGTCAAGCATGAGCTTGGCGTTTTTTCTATTGCGTTGACAACAGGTTCTCACGGTTCTTTCAGTCGCTTTGCTTTGTGAAAGCGCCCTTACAGGTCGAGCACGAATCCTGTTCTCTCCGCAAACAAAAAACGTCAAGCATGAGCTTGGCGTTTTTTCTATTTAAAATTTATATTGCAGTCCAGCAGAGAAGATACCACGTTCGCCAACACCCGCCTCAACAAAACCACGCAAACGCTGACTTCCCACTTCTATGCCTAAAAGCGAACACTGGAAGTTGACAACGGCATCGGTGTTGCTATAGTCTGTTCCACCTGCTGCATCATCTTTCTGACTCTCATTGAGGAAACTGACACCAACACCCAACTTTGAATACATGCCAAAGTTCTTTTTGCGCAACCAATCGAACTTAGCCGTAGGAATGATGCTGAAGTTATGACGCTTGGCCACGCCCGTCTTTTGCGTACTTCGTGCGCCGGTATTATTATCCTTTACCGTGACAAACATATCGCGACTCATTCCGTTGTAGGCCATGATGCCACCCAGGCCAATGACTCTATTAACATGATAATAATACTCCACAGCAACCGTCGGATAATAGGACGCATCGCCATAGGTGTATTTCTGACTCTCAAGACTGTAGCCCCCCGTCAATATAGGCAGTACCACATTGGTAGTTACAATCTCTACAGCATCGCCGATAGCACCAATAATCTCCGTATTAGCACCAACACCAACCGAGACGCCAACCTCATGTTTGGTGTCGTAATACTTGTGAGTCTGAGCATGAACAGTGGTGGTTGCCAGCATCAATGCAACAAATACAAACAACAGTTTCTTGATATTTCCCATGATTATACACATTATTAATTAGTTACTTTTCTCAATGAAAAACCCGTAAAGAAACAGGCTTCGGCTGCAAATATACAAAACTATTCCGAAATAAATCATAAAATAACACGTTATAATAAAGTAATGGCATATATTTTTTGTATATTTGCCGTCAATTTCGGAATAAACAATGAGAAGAACCGTTCTGTTATGCCTGTTGTCGGTCTTCACCCTATGGGCGAAGGCCCAAGACAGTGAGACCGCATTCAACTTCCTGCGGTTGCCTGTCAGTGCCCATGTTGCTGCGCTGGGCGGTGACAATGTGTCGATAGACGAAGACGATGCCTCACTGGTATTCCACAACCCCGCCCTTATCAACAATGTGACAGACCGCACCATGAACCTGAACATGATGACGTATATGCAAGGGACGCTCACTGGTTCGGCCTCTTATACGCGTGCTTTAGGCGAAAGAAGCACATGGGGAATACAGGGACGCTTCATCTCGTTCGGAGAGATGAAACAGACCACCTACGACCATCAAGAGACTGGCACTTTCCGTGCCAACGATTTTGCATTGGGTGGCACCTTTGCTTACGGACTTTCCGAACATCTCAGCGGTGGCATCACTGCCAAGTGGGCAGCCTCATATATTGGCAACTATAACTCAATGGCAGTGGCTGTTGACCTGGGACTGCACTACTTCGACGAAGCGTCACAATGGGGCATCGGTGCTGTGGCACGCAACCTGGGTGGGCAGATTAAAGCCTACGAAGACGACTTCGAGCGCATCCCACTCGACCTGCAACTGGGTGTCACCAAACGACTGATTGGTTCGCCCCTGCGCTTCTCGGCAACACTGGTACGACTGAACGACTGGGAATATGGCATTGGCAAGCACGTGGTGCTCGGTGCCGACCTGTTGCTCACCGATCAGTTTTATGTTGCCGCTGGCTATAATGGCATGCGTGCCTCAGAGATGAAGATCAACGCCGGCGAAGATACATCCTCACACGGTGCTGGTTTGTCATTGGGTGCAGGTATGTCGTTAGAGCGCCTCAAGTTGCACGTTGCCTATGGCAAATATCATGTTAGTAGCACTTCATTAATCATTAATTTCAGCTATACACTATGAAAAAGATTACGATAGCCATCGATGGCCACTCATCATGTGGTAAGAGCACGATGGCAAAGGCACTGGCTCGCAAACTGGGCTATATCTATGTAGATACCGGTGCCATGTACCGTTCGGTCACCCTCTATGCCTTGCGCAACAATCTGTTTTGCGAGGATGGCAGCATCAAGACCGACGAGTTGAAACAACAGATGGCCAACATCAGCATATCGTTCCAACTAAATGCTGAGACCGGCCGCCCTGACACCTACCTCAACGGTGAGTGCGTGGAACAGGAGATTCGTTCGCTGGAGGTGAGCAACCATGTGTCACCCATCGCCACACTGGGTTTTGTGCGCGAGGCAATGGTGGCACAACAGCAGCAGATGGGCAAGGACAAAGGCGTCGTGATGGACGGACGCGACATCGGCACCGTGGTGTTCCCCGATGCCGAACTGAAGATCTTTGTGACCGCCTCGGCCGAGGTTCGTGCACAGCGTCGCTTCGATGAGTTAAAGGAAAAAGGAATGCCTGCCGACTATGCCGACATTCTGAAGAATGTGCAGGAGCGCGACTACATCGACTCTCATCGTGAGGTGTCGCCCCTTCGTCAGGCTGACGATGCCCTCTTGCTCGACAACAGCCACATGACCATTCCCGAGCAAGACGAATGGTTGATGGAGCGCTATAACGAGGCCATCAACAAATAAGAAAAGGTACTCTTAAAACCATAAAGGACCATTCCCGTGACCCACGCCAAGGTGACGCCCCGCGAGAATGGCCCTTTTTATATGTTCCTTTGCCAGAGCAACAGCCTCGGTCAGTGATGCACCTTTGGCTAAAAAGGTTGCTATAGCACTTGAGAGCGTACACCCCGTTCCATGCAGGTTGGTCGTTGCAATTTTAGCCGAAGAGAACACTCGTTGTGCGCCATCAGCCAGATACAGTCTGTCGGTCATCTCCTCGCCATCAGCATGACCGCCCTTCACAAGATAGGCGACGCCAGCGTCATGCAATGCCTGCAGATCGAGCACAGCAGCCTCAGGGATGTTCGGTGTGACAAGTGTGCAGAGCGGCATTAAGTGGTGCTGCACATACGATATACAATCATCTGTCATCAACCGCGTGCCACTTGTAGATATCATGACTGGGTCATAGACAATGTTTTCACAAGCGAACCTTTCCAACACCTCCACAATACCTTCCGCCACCTCCCTATTAGGAACCATGCCAATCTTCACAGCCTTGACGTCGAGGTCAGACAAGACCGACGTCATCTGGCTCATCACCACCTGCTGAGGCACAGCCATCACATCTTGCACCCCCATGGTGTTCTGCGATGTGACCGCCGTTATCACCGTGGCCCCATAGCATCCCAACGCCGTGATGGTTTTCAAGTCTTGTTGAATGCCGGCACCAGCACTGCTGTCACTGCCTGCTATGCTCAGTACTATCTCCATGCGTCGCCCAGTATCATGGCTCCTCCGAAGCCCATTTCCATCACCTCTTCCACTCTGTCAAACGTCACGCCACCCAGCGCCATCACACGTTCGTCGATGATTCCCTTTGCTCTGGCTTCTGCTATCTGTTCACGCGTAAAAGCAGAGCGATACCCTTCTTTCGAAATACTGTCAAAGATGGGGCTCAGGCACATATAGTCATAGGGCTTGCGACGACACTCGGCCAACTCTTGGAACGAGTGACACGAAATGCTGACAGTCCCAGTCCATCCTGCCGGTGGCTGCGGATTGCGACTGTTCAAGTGGACGCCATGTAAATGACATACTACGGCCAACTGATGATGATCGTGCAACACCAGCCGGTCGTAGATGTCACCTGGCAACGCTATTAGTAATCGCATCATCTCTTCACGACTGGCTTGTGGCTTTCTGATATGCACTAAGTCAGCCCTGCCGCTGTGCAGCAGTTCGGTGATGCGCTCTGCTTCACCATCAAAGAAGTCTGGACGGGTTATAACAATTGTCATACGGCACGATTAACATAATCGAACGAAGCATCCCAATCTTTCCACACAGGCTCGCGCCCCAACTCTTTCAGTCGGGCGTTGATCACCCTGGCCGTGCGCTCATCGCTCACCGAGAACTGCTCCAGTGCCTGTGGATAGGTGTGGTAGCCACCAGGATTCACATGGCTTTCTGCCGACATGGTGGTCACACCCAGCGTACACATGTTGTCACGTATATAAGCAGGCTCACGGGTAGAGTAAGAGATATCCACGTCGTGATCGAAGATACGCATGGCGAAGGTGGACTGTGCCAGCTCACGATCGGTCATGAAGCAGTTAGGCTGGAACCCCTCGTTCTGTGCCGGGCGCATGCGAGGGAAGTTGATAGAGTACTTGGTGCGCCAGTAGTGCTTCTGCAAGTAGCGCAGGTGGTGAGCCATCATCGTCACGTCGGTACGCCACTCTTTCTCCAGTCCAATGAGTACGCCCATACCGATGGAGTGCACACCAGCCTGTCCCATCCGGTCGAACCCATCGCAGCGCCACTCAAAACGACTCTTCATGCCACGTGGATGATACAGCTGATAGTGCTCACGGTTATAGGTCTCCTGGAAACAGATGACACCGTTCAGTCCATGGTGTGTCAGTTCCCGATAGTCTTCCATCTTGAGTGGCATCACCTCTATCTTGATGTTCGAGAAGTATCGCTTGGCGATATCAATGGCCTTGGCCAGATAGGGCACGCCCGCTTTGGCAGGATTCTCGCCCGTGACCAGCAGTATATTCTCGAAAGGCGCCAACTGCTTGATGGCCTTATACTCATCCTCAATCTGCTCGGGGGTGAGAATTGTGCGCGCCATCGGGTTCTCGCGGTGGAACCCGCAATAGACACATGAGTTAGAACACGAGTTAGTGATGTAGAGGGGAATAAACATCGACATGGTGCGCCCGAAGCGCTCCTCGGTGTAACGGCGTGACAGTCGGGCCATCGTCTCCAGATAAGGCTCGGCAGCGGGCGAGAGCAAAGCCATGAAGTCGTTCACGTCCAGACGACTCTTACCTAATGCCCGGCGCACGTCGGCATCGGTCATCCGTGCAATACGCTCGGTCGTCTCGTCCCAGTTGATATTCTTTAGTTCGTCAGAAAACATATCTCTTTCATTTTGATTTACAAGGTCGGAAGGCATATTCCTTCAGTTCATGTATCGTTGGGTGCTCGCCGCAAAGAGCACAGTCGTCTCGTTGTCCGAAGTCAAAGCGCTGCCACCGCATGGTCAGCGCATCGAAGGTGAGAAGGGCGTTGGTGAGCAACTGCCCCACCCCAGCCAGATACTTCACACACTCAGTAGCCTGAACCGTGCCCAACATGCCGGCAACAGCCCCCAGCACGCCCACCATGGCACAGGTTTCCACGTCCTCTTTAGCTGGCGGTTCAGGAAACAAGCATCGGTAGCATGCAGAACCAGGCACATGAGTCATCAGCTGCCCGCTGTAACGACTGATGCCACCCATACAGAAGGCCTTGCCCAGCATCACACAAGCATCGTTGACCAGATACTTCGTGGCAAAGTTGTCGGTACCATCGATGACAAAATCATACGGCTCTATCAGGTTCATGGCATTGGCCTCGTTCAGATAGAGTTCATACGTATGCACGCTTACATCAGGGTTCAGAGCCTCGATGCGTTCGCGTGCCACCTCCACCTTCGGGCGATTGATATCCCTTGTGCTGTGCAACACCTGTCGTTGCAGATTGGTGATACTCACGCTATCGCCATCCACCACGCCCATCGTGCCGACCCCGGCAGCAGCCAGATAGAGAGCCACTGGCGACCCCAGGCCACCGGCACCGACCAGTAGCACTTTTGACTGCAACAGACGTTCTTGAGCCTCAGCACCAAAGCCCTCCAGTATCAAGTGACGGTTATAACGCCTGCGTTGTTCGTTGGACAGTTCCATCGGTCTTCAGTCGTTTACTTCTTCAATCGTCTCAAGTCGTGCGTCAGCTTGGCAGCACAGAAGTTCGGACCGCACATCGTACAATACTCGCCATCGGTGTGCCCTGCCTCTTCAAAGTATTTCAAGGCCAGTTCTGGATCGAGCGAGAGGTGGAACTGATCGCGCCAGCGGAACTCAAAGCGCGCCTTCGAAAGTGCATTGTCGCGAATGCAAGCCCCCGGATGTCCTTTTGCCAAGTCGGCAGCATGGGCCGCAATCTTGTAGGCAATGATACCAGCACGCACATCGTCCTTGTTAGGCAGTGCCAAGTGCTCCTTAGGCGTCACGTAGCACAGCATGGCCGTGCCCAACCAGGCAATCTGTGCCCCACCGATGGCACTGGTGATGTGGTCGTAGCCCGGCGCAATGTCGGTGACAATCGGACCGAGCGTGTAGAAAGGTGCCTCATGGCACTTCACCAACTGGCGTTCCATGTTCTCACGAATCTTGTGCATAGGCACATGACCTGGCCCTTCGATAAAAGCCTGCACGTTCTTGTCCCACGCGCGCACCACCAATTCGCCCATGGTGTCGAGCTCCGCAAACTGTGCCGCATCGTTGGCATCGGCAGTGCAGCCCGGTCGCAAGCCGTCGCCCAGCGACAAGGCCACATCATACTTAGCCACGATGTCACAGATGTCATCGAAGTGTTCGTAGAGGAAACTCTCCTTGTCGTGCAGCAGACACCACTTGCTCATGATGCTTCCGCCACGGCTCACGATGCCACACAGGCGACTGTCGGCCAGGTGAACGTTATGACGACGGATACCGGCATGAATCGTAAAATAGTCCACGCCCTGCTCACATTGTTCTATGAGCGTGTCGCGATAGACCTCCCACGACAGGTCTTCCACCTTGCCATCCACTTTCTCCAGTGCCTGATAGATGGGCACCGTGCCGACGGGCACCGGACAGTTACGCAGAATCCATTCGCGCGTCTCATGGATATGATTGCCTGTAGAGAGGTCCATCAGCGTGTCGCCACCCCACTTACACGACCACACAGCCTTGTCCACCTCCTCGTCGATAGACGATGTCGTGGCCGAATTGCCGATGTTCGTGTTGATCTTCACGGCAAAGTTCCGACCGATGATCATCGGTTCACTCTCAGGATGATGGATGTTGGCAGGAATGACGGCACGCCCGCGAGCCACCTCATCGCGCACATATTCCGGTGTGATATGCGTTTTGATGCCCAGTGACTCGCAGTTCATATTCTCACGAATAGCCACATACTCCATCTCGGGAGTGATGATGCCCGCCTTGGCACAAGCCATCTGAGTGACGCCCATGCCTTTCTCCCTGCGTTCGTCGATCCACTGTTGGCGCATGCGTGGCAGTCCCTTTTTCAGGTCCACCTGATAGTTAGGGTCCGTGTAAGGACCGCTGGTGTCATATATATATATAGGTGCGTTGGTTTCTTTGTGTGTCTTTCCCTTTTTGTCTCGTGTCACAGTGGGTGTCAGGTTCACCTTGGTCATGCCCACCTTCACACTGGGATAAATGGTGCCTTGCATATAGGCCTTCTCACGTTGAGCGTAAGCTTTATGGTCGTTGATCATACTCCTGAATAATTAAGCGTTAAGAAAAGCAGTAAGAGGACTCGTGGCCTCAGCACATTCGGCAATAGCTCCAAGGCCAGCCTCGTAGGCCTGACGTCCTGCTATCACCGCCTGACGGAAGGCATCCGCCATCCTGACGGGGTCGCCTGCCACGGCAATGGCCGTGTTCACCAAGCAGCAGTCGGCACCCATCTCCATGGCTTCGGCTGCATGACTGGGTGCACCGATGCCTGCATCGACCACCACCGGCACGGTTGCCTGGTCAATGATGATCTGCAGGAAGTCCTTCATGCGCAGTCCCTTGTTGGTGCCGATGGGTGCTGCCAGGGGCATCACAGTGGCTGCGCCTGCCTCCTCCAGATGTTTACACAATGTGGGGTCAGCCTGACAGTAAGGCAGAACCACGAAGCCGAGCTTCACCAGCTGCTCGGTGGCCTTCAGCGTCTCCACCGAGTCGGGCAGCAGATAGCGCGGATCGGGATGTATCTCCAGTTTCAGCCAGTTGGTGCCAAAGGCCTCGCGGGCCATCTGTGCAGCAAACACGGCCTCTTCGGCATTGCGCACCCCCGAAGTGTTGGGCAGCAACTGTATATTTTTGTTCTGCGTGATGTGCGTCAGAAGGTCGTCATCCCTATCACCCAGTTCGATGCGTTTCATGGCCACCGTCACCATTTCCGTCTCACTTGCCTTGATAGCCTCTGCCATCAGGGTGTTGTCGTTAAACTTTCCCGTTCCCAGGAACAGACGTGAGCTGAACTCACGACCTGCGATTACCAATTTACTCATGATCTACAATCTTTATCAATCTTTTCATTTCATCGACAGGGTCAACCGCATTGATGACGGCGCCACTGAGGGCAATGCCCGTCACACCTGTCTTTATGATGTCGGGCACATCGGCAGCCGTGATGCCTCCAATGGCAACAATCGGCAGGTTGATATGCTCGCTCTTCATCTTTTCCACAATCTGTCGGTAGCCCTCCAGTCCCAACACCGGCGACAAGCGCTCTTTGGTGGTGGTGAACCGAAAGGGCCCGCACCCTATGTAGTCGGCTCCTGCCTCAGCATGTGCTTTCACGTCGTCGAACGTATTGGCGGTGCCACCAATGATATAGTCGGGACCCAACAGACGGCGTGCCTCGGCTATCGGCATGTCGCTCAGTCCCAGATGCACACCGTCGGCATGCAGTTCTTTCACCAGTTCCACGTGGTCGTCGATGATAAACGTGGCGCCGGCGCTGCGACACATCAGCTGTGCCAGTCTTGCCGTACGCCGCACCTCATCGACAGGCGCATTCTTCATGCGCAGCTGCACCCATCGGCATCCGCCTTGCAGGGCCAGAGCAATCGTGTCCAAATAATTATACTGGTCGTTGTAATGACTAATAAACTGTATCATCCGCCACAAGCAGCTTTAATAATTATCACTTCGCTACCAGCGTTGAGGCATGTCTCAGCCCACGCTTGTCGCGGTACCATTCTCATCTCCATCGCCATGGCGATGCCCTTTTCAGGCAATCCTAGTTCATGTGCCAGTTCTTCTAATGTAGCAGCCGCTGTCTGCTGTTCTTTCCCATTTAGTCTAATAGTCATACCTCTTAAACAAAAAAACTCGGGCAAAGACCCACTTACGGTCCTTACCCGAGGTTTATACATATCATCAGTGCTCATTCCCTACGGCAGCATTACCTGCATCAGGTCAATGGGTATAATCTCAGCCTCCTGCATTTCTTCTTATTTACAATAAGAAAGGTAAGCAAAAAGCACCCCGAGTAATTTATTCTGCGTGCAAAGGTACGAATAATCTACCAAATTGCAAAGAAAAATCCCGCTTTTCTTTCTTTTTATTATTCTTTTAGTCGAATAGCATCGGCAATGGCTTTCGCCATCTGCCCTGCTCCTTTCTCGTTGGGATGTATCATGTCGTGTGTCATGCTGGCCTCATCGGTGAGCACCGCATGGAGGTCGATGACCGTCAGTTTGTTCTTCTTGGCAACCTGTCGGATGGCGGGAATGACACCGTTCACGATGACAGAGTCGGTGATGCCCCACTTGTCGCGGAAGGCCTTGATAGGCGTACACAGATAGATTTTCGGATTAGACGGCAGTTTGCGCAGTGCGTTGACCATCGTCTGCATGTCGCCCGCAAACTCCTTTGAATGCTTGCTCCAGATGAAATCCTTTGAGTCGTTGGTCCCCAACTTGATGACCACGATGTTGGGTTGGAAAGCCTGCGCGTCGCGCCACGCCTGCTCTATCATGTAGGGATGGTCGCCATTGTTCAGCATGGTGCGTGCTCCCACGCCGTAGTTCTTCACGTGATAGCCCTTGCCCAGCAGTTTCTGCAACTGTGCGGGATAGCCTTTCAGGTCGGCCATGTCAATGCCCGACCCATCGGTGATGCTGTTGCCGATGCATGCCACGCGGATGGCATCCTTGCGGGGGGCCTTGTGTGCATTGAGCCAGGTGGTCAGGTCGTTCAACATCTGGTTGTGATAGGTCCAACTGTCACGGAAGCCAAAGCCGTGGCCACCGGTGGGATAGATATACATGGCGCAGTCGTTGCCTGCACGTCGCATGGACTCATAGTAACGCAGGCAGTTGTTGACGACGGGCACCACCTGGTCGTCGCTGGCGGTGAAGATGACGGCTGGCGGTGTCAGATGGCGGCGCACAGCATTCTGGTTAGACCACTCCTTGACCAGTTGTTCGTTCTCCAGTCCCTCTTTGCCCAAGAAGCCCTCGCTGCTTCCGCGATGTCCCTCACGCGGATTCATCGAGATGACGGGATAGAACAGGATGCTGAAGTTGGGACGACAGTCAAACTCACTATGCGTTGACACAGATGAAGCCAGATGACCGCCTGCCGAGAAGCCCATGATGCCCACATCGTAGGGGTTCACATGCCAGAAGTCGGCAGAGTCGCGCACCATACGTATGGCTGTCTGTGCATCGCTCAGGGGGATATCACGGTCGCCCTTCGGCATGCGATAGGTCAGCACGAAGTAGGCAATGCCCTGCTTATTGAAATACGCAGCCCAGTCGTGTCCCTCGTGCTGCAGAGCCAGATGGCTGTAGCCACCACCGGGACAATCGACCACTGCCCTACCCGTCGGCATGTCGGGCAGATAGGCCACCATGTTTGAAGCCCCGTCGGGCGTGATGTTTACTGTGAACTTGCGTGCAGTCTGTGCCTGCACGGTCATGGCCACCAGGGCGCATGCGAAGAGTAATAGTCGTTTCATTGTTGTTTTTGGTTGTTAGTTACCAACGCGCAAAGGTATGACAAAAATCCCAAACTGCCAAGGTTTTCGGCAGGAAAGTTGGCGGTATAGGGTTGTCCAACCGTGGCTTTGGGGCTGTCAGACGGCAGTCTGGAGAGGGTCGTTTTAAAGTCTAAAAGAGGCGTTTTTAAAGTCTAGAAGTGGCAATTCTAAAGTCTAAAACCGAAGCTATCATTTCTTCTCTAGCCCCTGGATGCTCTACATCCAGCCCTTAGAACAACCGCATCCAGGGGCTAAAACGACTCGTTCCAGGGGCTGGATGCGCCACATCTAGGGGCTGGATGGACATCAAGAGTAAAGCTATTACAACGCAAAAGCGAAACTATAACAAGACGAAAGCAGCACTATAACAAGACGAAAGCGGAACTATAACAAGACAAAAGCAGAACTATTGAAAATGAAAAGAGGTCGTGTAACAGACACGACCTCATGCACACTTGGAGCGCCTGTGGCGCACGATATAATTTTACTTCACAAACTCTGATGGTATATCAGGCATGGCACCATTCTGCGTGCAGACATAGGCCGAAACCTGAACGGCGGTGCGATGTGCCTCGGGCACACACTTGCCATTGAGGATAGAACCCACGAAAGAACCCGTGAACGAGTCGCCGGCGCCAACGGTGTCGGCCACCTTCACCTTCGGGGTCTCCTGGAACGACATCTGACCAGGTGTGAACACATACGAGCCATTGGTACCGCAAGTCAGCACCAACATGTCGAGGTTGTACTTGCCGAGGATGAGCCAGCACTTGTTTTCCATATCAAGACCGGGATAGCCAAACATGCGTCCTATCAATACCAGCTCCTCGTCGTTGATCTTCAAGATGTTGCAACGCTGCAGAGACTCCTTGACAATCTCCATCGTGTAGAACTGCTGACGCAGGTTGATATCGAAAATCTTCAGACAGTCAGCAGGGGTGTCGTCGAGGAACTTCTGGATGGTCGTGCGGCTCACCACGTTGCGCTGTGCCAGTGAACCGAAGCACACGGCACGGCAGTTTTTGGCAATCTGACGGATATCCTCATCGTAGGGGATGTTGTCCCATGCCACATTCTCCTTGATGTCATAGCTGGGGATGCCCTGTTCATCGAGCTGCACCTGTACGGTTCCCGTTGGATAGGGCACACGAGGCAGCAGGTCGTTCAGGTTGTGTTCGCGCAGTGCATCCAGTGTCTCTTCAGCCAGACGGTCTTCGCCCAGCGCACTCACGGCAATCGTGTTGTCCATGCCCAGGAACTGTCCGGCATGATAAGCGAAGTTGGCAGGGGCGCCACCCAGTTTCTTGCCTTCGGGAAGCACGTCCCACAGGACCTCGCCGAGTCCTACTACATAACGTTTCTCATTCATAGTTCTATGCGGTTTTTAATTGTTTGATATAGGTGAAGAGATAGAGCACACCGACTGCCATGACCAGTACGGCACCAGCCTGTCCGAAACCGTCGCTGGCGAAGCCCATCAGCAGCGGGAAGATGGTGCCGCCAAAGAGTCCCATGATCATCAGTCCGCTCACCTCGTTTTGTTTGTCGGGCATCGACTCAAGGGCAGTGGCGAAACACATCGAGAACACGTTCGAGTTGCCATAGCCAACCAGGGCGATGGCGAGATAGAGTTCCCACTGTGCCTGACCGATGAACAGCAACAACATGGACAAGGCCATCATCGAGATGCTGACGATAAAGAAAGTGCGCATCTTCAACACACGCAGGAAGAACGATCCCGTCAGACAGCCCACGGTGCGAAAGATAAAGTATAGCGACGTGGCAAAGGCAGCCTCATTAAGCGTCATGCCAAGACGTTCCATCAGAATCTTTGGTGCCGTGGTGTTGGTACCCACATCGATACCCACATGGCACATGATGCCCAGAAACGACAACAGCACGATGGGCGTGCCCAACAGTTTCAGGCACTCCATAAACGAGGAGGCCTTGCCCTCGGTGGCGGGTTCGTCGATAGGCGTCACAAACAACAAGACGGTGGAGAGGACGCCCACCACGAAGAAGATGCCAAACAGCACTCGCCAAGAGAGGTCAAAATCGGGTATCACCTTCGTGGCGCCCCACATAGCCAAATAGGGAGCCGAGAACGAAGCGATGGCTTTCACAAACTGACCGAAGGTAAGCGTAGAAGCCAAGTTGCCTCCGCCCATCACCGTAGATACCAGCGGGTTGAGCGACGTCTGCATCAAGGCATTACCGATACCCAGCAGTGAGAAGGCCACCAACATGATGCCGAAGCTCTCGCCAAACAGAGGCAACAGCAAAGAGACGACCGTAACGACGAGCGAAAGCAGCACAGTCTTCTTGCGCCCTATCTTATTCATCAGCATGCCTGTTGGCACACTAAAGATTAAAAACCAGAAGAATACCAGTGAAGGAAACACGTTAGCCACCGAGTCGCTCAGCGCCAGATCGCTCTTCACATAATTGGAGGCAATGCCCACCAAATCCACAAAGCCCATGCAGAAGAAGCAGAGCATGACGGGAATCAGATAAATAGACTTATTCTGTTTCATATCGTTCAATGTTTTGATTCTCAATACTTAATTTGATAGACAACAGCCTTGCCGCCCTTCACCTTGATGTTGTTATATGGCTCGGCCGGGAACACCAGATTGGTCATGGCCATCTTGCCCTCGGCATCGAAGACCTCGATGCTGCAACGGTCAACGAAGATGCGCAACTGCTTGATGTGGCCATAGGTGGGCGCAACGGTGACGCAAGGGAAGGTCTCGCTGAAGGTGGCATCGCCCCCCTTCGTGCGGTCCATGACAAACTGCTGCCGAACGGCATCATAGGTCATCACCACCTGCTCACCTTTGGTGTTTGAAAGCACAATCTCGGCCTGCGACTTCACATCGACCACAATCTCGCAAGCCTCGGTAGGACGTTTCACCTTCTGACCACGGAGGGCCAGCATCTCTTTCGACGGAACCACACTGACATAGGTTTCCTCGCCACAGGTGAACAGTCCCAGATCGCGGGGGATTGAGTTGGCCGAGCGGAACTGCTTCGTGGGCACTTGGTTGGCATACTGCCAGTTGCTCATCCATGCCAGCACCACCCTGCGATTCTCGGGTGCATTATAGAACGACACCGTGGCATAGTGATCCTTGCCGTAGTCCATCCACTTCGTCACCTTGGGCATCGACTCGCAGGTGAACTTATGACCATCAAAGTGGCCGACGAAATATTGCGTGGCACTGCCACCAAAGGGTCCGCCAGGGTTGATGTTACAAATCAGCACCCACTTATCGTCGAGCTTGAACAGGTCGGGACACTCCCACACACCACTGTGGTTGCCATACTCCTTGCCAAAAGAGCTCTCGTACTGCCACTGTTTCAGGTCCTTTGATGAGTAGATACGCATCTCCTGACCGGCAGCCAGAATGAGATTCCACATCTTGGCATCCTCGTTCCAGAAGGCCTTGGGGTCGCGGAAGTCGGGCACATCGCTGGTAAACATAATCGGATTGCCCGAGTATTTCTTGAAGCTACGTCCGCCATCTTTCGAGACAGCCATGGACTGCGTCTGGTGCATGCCGGCAGAAGTGTAGAAAGCCACCACTGAATCGCCGGTGGTCACACACGACCCACTGAAGATGCTGCCCAGCCAGTCAGGCTCCAAGGCGATGGGTTGTGACTCCCAGTGAACGAGATCGCGCGAGGTAGAGTGGCCCCAGTGCATGTTCTCCCACTGCGAACCGTAAGGATTATACTGATAATAGAGGTGCCACACGCCGCCGGCAGCACCTGTCTTCCCGTCGTTGCCTGTCGGCGACGACGGCATATAAAACATGCCGTTGGGATCGTTCATCCAGCCATACTGCGGTGTGTGATGGTATAGCGGACGGAATCGTTCACGATTGGCTACGTTGAAGCTATCAGAATACTGAATCTCGTGCCAGCAAACAAACTCGCTGACAGCACCCTTCTGACGACGATCGCCATGGAACTCAATGTCCATCAGGCAGGCATTCTGCAACTCATAGGGCACCCAATAGTCAACACGGTCAATGGCCAACTTCACGTTGAGCCGCTGCACCATATTGTTTTGTCCGTCCAGCACGGCAATAGAAGCGATGTCTTCTGTTTCCTGTATGGGTATCAGAAGATAGCGTGAGTGTTGAGTCACCTTTAGCATGGCATGACTGTCGCCAAGCACAATGGGCGTCACTTGCGCCATGATGCCTGTTGTCATTGCGACAGCCGTCAAGAATGATAATAACTTTTTTGCGTTCATCTATTCGAGTTTTTAGTTTCAATATCAATGTTATCCCGAACGCAATCTCTTACCTTTTTATGATCACCTAACCTTTTACCAAAACGTTTTTTTTATTGTTGTTGGTTGCAAAAGTAGATGTTTTTTCTCTTTTCTGTTATCATTCTTGTTGCAAACAATAGGAAAAATCGTTCATAGCAACATTTTTGAGCACAATGAACGATTTTTTCCTAATTGTCTGAGGGGCATATCACAACGGCGCAATAGCCGTTGATGATGCTTGTCCCCTTAGATTATCATCATAGTATTAATTTAATATTGACTGACTTTGACGTCACTGACGGTCACCATTCCACCATAGCTGTTGATGCTCCAGTTGTTATTCTGGATGCCATAGATGCGGTTGGTGTAGCAGACGTTGTCGTTGATATATATCACACAAACGGAGTTGTCGGTGTAGATATCAATCTGATAGGTATTATCCTCAGGACGTGGAACCTCGTAGCCATCGATTGCCTCGATGAAGCCCTTGCCTTCCTCGCCCTCCTGCTCGAAGTTCACCTTGCGCTTTTCGCCACCGGCCTCGGGGTTTACCATCAGCGTATAGTATTTTTTGGCATCGACACTGCGAACCAGCGAGATGCCGAATCTGTCGGCATTGCCTTCGGTCTTCACCGTCATGCTGATGTGGTTGTGATAACCCAGTCGGCCGAACATCACATAGGCGTCTTCGCCAGTGAGCTGACTATTGGCGTAACCATTGCTGGCCACCACCTGAAGCGCCTGCTGCTTGTTGTACTTGGCCGCCATGGCAGGCACCTCGCCGAGTGAGATGGTGCCGTCTTCGTGCTGGATAATCTTGTGGCAAACCAGCGCACCACCCCAGTTTGGCTCGCCGCCAGCACCCACATTGACATTCTTGGCATCGATATCTGCGCCAGAACGGTATGGGCACCATCCCCAAATATAACGGTCGGTGCCGTTTGAGGCCGTCTTGCCGGCATAGAAACCACGACTGTCGAGCACGCCTTCCTTATAGTCGGGCCACACCTTGGGGTCGTTGAGGCAAGTCTTCAGCTCGTCCCAGCTCTTGGCCTTGACATACTTCACCTTGCGGCTCCAGTTGACTGCCTGTCCCTCGCTGAACACGAGATACCACCATTCGCCCATCTTAAACACATCGGGGCATTCGCACATGCGCTCCCACACCATGTTAAACTGACCGACGTGCTCCCAGTTTTTCATATCGGCAGACTTGAAGTCGGCGAACTTGGGATCGCCACCGTAGGAAGGCTTGGTAGAGATAACCATGTGATAGAGACCGTCGTCGGCCACGAAGATCTGTGGGTCGCGGAAGTCCCAGCCAGAATAGCCATAGTCGGAACCATGGAGCTGCCAAAGATTGTCGCGCGTCCAGGTCTTGAAGTCGGGTGATGTGGCACGCATTACCACCTGGCGATCCTTACAGTCGGCGTTCTCGCCAGTGTAGTAAATATAGTACAGACCTTCACTCTCGTTATAATAACAGCAGCCAGTGCCAAGCGCAGCATCCTGCTGATAGTCGTTGCTACCTACTGCCAGCACCTCGCCAATCGACTGATAGTTACATCCATCGGTGGTCTGAACGCCCCAATAGGGGTGGAAACAATACTTGGCATTGTCGTCATAGTCTTGCAGATAGAGCACCTTGAAGTTGCCTGCCTTCTGGTCGTAGAACGGCATGGGGTCGCCTACGCGTCCAAGTGCGGGCTTAAAGTAGGTCAAAAAAGCATCTTCGTCAACAGGCGAATAACGCTCTTCGCTGCTATTCCAGTCCTTGCCGGGATCGCCTACAATCTTGTCGTCAGAGCAGGAAAAGAGTGCAATGGCCGCCAAGCAAAAACTCATCACTGTCATTGTGTGGGGCAGTTTATTTATGCTTTTAGTGTTCATATTGTTCTATTTATATAAGGTTAGACAGTTATTGATTATTCACCGGTGAGATAATGATAGGCATTCATCAGAATCTTGCCCATGTTCTCATGGTAAACAGAGGTATAGTCGGTGGGAGAATACCAGTCGAGCAGACCGGCACCGAAACAGATGATACCACCCTTTCCAAACTCACCATTGTAGTTTTTCAGTTCCCAAGAAGAAATCTCGTTGCCATGTCCGGTCAGGCGGCGAGCCTTACCACCGGTCACTTCGTCGAACTTCTGATAGAGGGCTTCGTCGGAAACGCCGTCCCAGTGATACTGAGATGCTGAGTTACAGATGGTGTAATCCTTATCAAGCGTGTAAATGGCTTCGGGATTGGCAGGGTTGACAACAAGTCCTTGCCACAAAGCATGGTTCTTGTCGAAGACAGGCAACGTCCAGGGATCATCACCCATCTGTGGACCACCTTCGCCATTGCCACCCCAACAGTTGTTAGGACAACCGTCTTGTGGCATAGCACCTAACGCTGCTGCCAGGTTAACACCCATGCGCTGCAGCACGAAAGCGCCACCCTTCTTCCAGTATTCCTTCAGTTTTGGCAGAGCATCCATGGCACTCTTCTCGCCTCCCTCAAATCCAGAGAAGGAGGTATAAGCACCTGTCTGGCGATGGAAGAAGATGAACTTACACTCATCCAGCAGACCGTCGAAGTTGGCAATCTGTTCCCAAGAGACATAAGCCGAGCCTTGAATATTGCTGGTCAGCCATTTGGCAGCAGCCTTCTCCTCGTCTTTCAGTTCATCGACATTAGCTGCGTTGCCTGCGAAGATGGCTACAGGTTTATCGATCATCACGATCTTCACGGTATATGTATTAGTAGCCGTGCCATCGTTCAGCGTGAGCTGGAACGGATTGTTCGGATCGCTAAAATCGGCAGTCGAACCGCTGGCCGGGAAACTGACAGCATCCTCGCTATTATCTACAGTGAAGGAAGCATTGCTCAGGTCGATGCCACTGATGCCCAGCACATAGACAGTGATGGTCTTATCTTCTTCGTTGATGGCACCTTTGATGCCTGAAAGGTAGAAGTTATAGAGCTTGGCCTCGTCATTGCGCACGGCAATGCGATATTCCATCATCAGGTCGCCATTGGTGATGCGCAAGGTCTGGTCGGCTTCCACATTGATATGGTCGCCCTGCTTGATATTGCTGGATGCTCCTGGCGAAACAATCATGCTGGTGACAACCATGTCGTTCTTAGCGGTAAAATCGACGGGCACCTTCACTTTGATCAGCTTGGTGGCCATGTCGATGGTTGCTTCGTACTGGTCGTTAAGCACGAACTTCTGCACCAGACAATCGCCACCGACGCTGAGACTGCCTGTATGATCGTCTGAGCAGGCAGCAAACCCGCAGGCAACCATCAGTGCACAGATGATATTAAATATTTTAGTCTTCATAATATTCAGTTTAAATGTTCTTATTACCAATTACCACAGTTCTGAGTGTATTTTCCATTAGAGGCAGCCATCTGCTCGTGAGGTATAGGCAGGTATTCGTTCTTGTCGGCCACGAATTGTGCACCTTCAAGGAATTTGGCACTTTTGCTCTCGGTGGCATAGAAGTTATTGATCACGCTGGCTGCTTCGCCCCAACGCACTAAGTCGAAGAAGCGCTCGCACTCCATAGCCAGTTCCAGACGACGTTCCATCTTGACAATACTCAAAGTCTTGGCTTTGTCGTAAGTGCCTTCGTAGGGCTTCACATTGAAACGTACGTTCAGCGTACTGGGATAGTTGGCCACAACACTGCTTGACTGCATGCTCTTGGCGCGATTGCGCAGCTTGTTCACCAGCTGAATAGCCTCGCCGGTCTTGTTCAACTGTGCCAATGCTTCTGCACGCATGAGCAGCACATCAGCATAGCGGAACACGATGCGGTTCATCGATGTAGCCCACTGGTTGTCTGCATTGAAGATGTACTTATCTGTCAGGTCGGGGTCAACGCACTGCTTCAGAGAGATGAAATTGCCATAGTTGCCATTAGAACGACTCCAAGGCTTGCCCTCACCAATGGTAAGTTTGGGATTGGGATTGAACATAAACTGTGTACCGGGCATGCCCACGGTGATAAAGAGTCGCGGGTCAACAGTCTGGCTGTTGCCGACGGTCTTGCCTACAAGCACAGCATAGTCTGTGGCATTAGCCTCATCAAACATGGGATGGCCCTCGAAGTCGGTCTTGTAGGCATTCACCAAATTGTGTGAGGGCTTGTAGAAGTCACAACCGCCCAAGATACCTTCAAGCTCGGGTGGAATCAGACGATTTGAGAAGTTCAGGTTACCGTAGTTCGTACCGTCGTTCTTTGAATACTGAATGGCCCAGATGCTCTCCTTGCCATTCTCGTAGGCTTCTTCAGGACGGAAGTTGTTGTGCAGGTCGCCCTCAAGGTCGTAGCCACGATACAGGGTGAGCTCGGTGTATTCCACCACTTTCTTCAGGTCGTCTTCGTTGATGCTGGTCACCTGATTGCTGTTGGCATCGTCCTGGCGGTAGGCCTTGTAGAGATAAGCCTTGGCTAGGAAAGCAGCGGCAGCAGACTTGTTGGGACGACCTTTGTCGGCCTGCGTCTGAGGCAGATGCTCGTAGGCATAGTTCAAGTCCTCGATGATCTGCATCCAACCTTCGTCGTTGGTGTATTCGGTATTTGAGATATTCTTAATATCATCTTCCTCCAGATTGGGCTTGTTGACAAAAGGAATCTTCTTGAACAAGCGCTTCAGCTGGAAGTGACCGTAGGCACGCAGGAAGCGCATCTCTGCTATGCGCTCCTGAACGGCTGCATCGTCCTGATTGCCATTCGACAGCACATTAAGACAAAGATTAACGCGCGACAAATACTTATAGAGTCTGGTCCAGATGGAACTGAAGTTCCAGTCGGTGGTCATCACACCGGTACATAGCTCCAGGTTATGGAAAGGAGTACCATCAGAATGGTCGGCACCACCAACGTATGCATCGTCCGAGCGCGTGTCATAGTTCCACAAGGAGAACGAGGCGTTCATATCCTCGATGGTTACCAGTCCAGCGTATGCAGAGGTAAGGATGTTGTCTGCATTAGCAGGATCCTTTGCTTGTTCCTCGGTCAGTGTAGCCTGTGGCAGTTGGTCGTCGAGGAAGTCAGAGCAAGAAGTTAAACCACCAAGCGCACAACATGCGACAAATGCTTTATATATAGTCTTCATAATTATCATATTTCGATTGTCTGTTATCAATTAAAACGATACATTCATGCCGAATGTGAGGTTGAGAGGGATTGGATAGCCGAAGCCAGGATTCTCAGGATCGACACCCGTGAACTTGCTGCTCTTGATGGTCAGCAGGTTCTGGGCTGAAGCATAAAGACGTACACGTTCCATCTTCAACTTGTTGACAAGAGACTTGGGCAGGTTGTAGCCCAACTGAATGGTACGAAGCTTAGCAAATGAGCCATCCTCAATGTAATATGAAGACAGGCGGCCTTCGTTGGCAACATCTCTGGTGCTCAGCGCAGGGATATCGCTACCAGGATTGGCAGGGCTCCATGCGTCAAGAACTCGGGTGCCCTTATTCAAATAGGGAAGGTTCACCTTATCATAAGTATTGGTCCAGAAATCGGTCTGGGTCTTATAGTCGTAGCAGTTGACATCGACGCCCTGAACGCCCTGCCAGAACATGGACAGGTCCCAATCCTTATACTGCAGATAGATGTTCAGACCCCAGGTAAAGTCGGGTGTGGGGTCGTAGATCCATGCCTGGTCGCTCTCGTTGATAGTGCCGTCCTTAACCACATCGAGATAGCGAATACGGCCCAGTCCGGCAGCTTCCTGAGAGGCGTGGTTGTTGATTTCTTCCTGCGTGCGGAACAAACCGTCTGCCACATAGCCAACCTCTGAATACATGGGGTGACCGATGATGCTGAACACGCCATTGCCACCGTAGGTACCGGCAGCAGCGACGGTCTCTGGCAGTTTCGTTACTTCGTTGGTGTACTTACTGATGTTTCCTGTGATGTCCCAAGAGAAGCCGTTGGCCAGTTTATGACGATAGCCCAACGAGAACTCCCAACCTACGTTCTTCACCTCGCCGGCATTGATCCACTGCGAAGAACCTTCACCCTGTGTGCCAAGTCCTTTCATCTCGACGAGGATGTCGGTGGTCTTCTTGTAGAACCAGTCAAAGCTGCCGTAAATATCTCTGTTGAGAAGTGAGAAATCAAAACCAAGGTTGTGCTGCATGGTTGTCTCCCATTTGATATCCTCGTTGCCAATTTGCTTGCGGATATAACCACTGGGGAGGTTGGTGCCACCATTGCTACCGGTGATGTCGTAAACGGTGCCGGCAGGGGCCTCACCATTCCACAACTCGGTGGTAACGACGGGTGCATACATGGTGAATCGGGCTGTATTCGAGATTTCCTGGTTACCAGTCATACCCCAAGAATAACGTACCTTCAAATCATCGAGCCAACTTCTGGTGCCTTCCATGAATTTCTCTTGAGTGATACGCCAACCAGCTGATGCTGATGGGAAGGTACCGTATCGGTTGTTCTTACCAAAACGGCTTGAACCATCACGACGCAGGGTGAAAGATGCCATGTAAGTATCATTATAGGTGTAGTTGGCTTTTCCAAAGAAAGAAACCAGCGAGAAGCCACCGCCTGAGCCTTCGGCCACCTGACGACCAGAGCCTGCTGTGGGCCACATATAATCGGTAGTGAGTACTGCCATGCCATAGCGACGGGCATTACTCCAGTTGTCGTCCGTGCGGTTCAACTCTGTACCAATCATGGCATCTGCACGATGCTTGCCAATCTCCAAATTATAAGTAGCAATGGCATTCCACATCCAGCGCTGGGCATGCTCCTGACGCATCTCGGCAGCGGTCTCGGAGTTGGCAATCTTACCATTAGCCACGGGATACTGGAAATTGCGCTGTTGCTTCTGACTGTAGTCCAAGCCGACGGTAGAACGAATCATGAAGTTCTTAAACGGCGTAATGCTGATGTGGGCATCACCAAAGATACGCCACATCGTATATTCGTTGTCTTTCGTTCTTGAAAGCATACTCAGGGGATTCTCACGCTCTGGGAATGCTCCCACGGGCTGAGCATACTCACCATTTTCAGCATAGATGGGGAAATTGGGACTGAACTGCAAGGCGTTTCTGAGAATATCGCCAGGAGCATCGGTTCCCTTGGTGCGGTTCAGGGTAAAGTTCTCACCGATCGTTACAATGTCATCCAGCAACTTATATTCGGTATTGGCACGTGCCGACAGACGACTGAACTCTGACTCTTTGATCGTACCTTTATTATCGTAATAGCCCATAGAGAAGAACGAGTTACCCTTCTCGGAGCCACTGCTGACAGAGAGGTTGTACTGCTGAACGATGCCTGTGCGAGTGACCTCGTCAAACCAGTCGGTGTCGCCAGCGTGCAGTGTGCCGTTGGTGTCCAGATAGTTGTCCATGGTCACGCCATAGAGCTGCGGATGACCGTTCTGATCGTATCCCCAGTCAAAGTTATAGCCCACAATATTATTATTGGGATTCTTGCCATCGTTGATGTTTGCCTGCCAAAGTGCCTGACCAAACTGGCGGGCATTGAGGGTCTCAATCTTATGAGCGTAGAAAGAAGCAGCGACACTACCGTCAAAATCTACTCTCACCTTTCCTTCCTTACCGCGCTTGGTCGTGATGATAATCACACCATTGGCAGCGCGCGAACCATAGATAGAAGCCGAAGCGGCATCCTTCAGAACCTGAATAGACTCGATATCATTGCCGTTCAGCTCGTGCATGCCCGACTTGGTGGGCACACCATCTATAATATATAAAGGATCATTGTTGTTCAGCGTACCCAAACCACGGATACGTACCGTGGCGGCTCCTGATGGATTACCATCGGCACTAATGTTCATACCTGGCACACGACCCTGCAGGGCTTTCATGGGGTTGTTCTCGTTCTGCTTGGCCAGTTCGCCAATATTCACAGTCGAGACAGCACCTGTCAGATCAATCTTGCGCTGAGTAGTGTAACCCGTCACCACTACTTCCTGCAACACCTGATTGTCGGGCTTCAACTCCACACGCATGCCGTTCTTGGCCGGCATCTCCTGCGGTTGATAACCGATGTAGGTGACCACGAGGACCTTGCCAGCATCCACCTTCAGCGTGAACTCACCGTCAAAGTTGGTCACAGTACCATTTGCTGTGCCTTTTTCCTTAACAGTGGCACCGATGACTGTTTCACCAGTTTCATCGACCACCGTTCCCGAAACTGTTGACTGTGCATGCATCACCGTACAAAACAGCAGGGTCAGGAAACTCAAAAACACTCGTTTTGCTTGTTTCATTAGCTTTCAGTTTTTAGTTAATACTCTTGTTAAAATGAATTTTCGACAAAAGTATATATTATTAGTAGCTACAGATTGAAAATATCGTTCATGCCACCCAAAAATTGTTGCAATGTAACATTTTTGCGACGGAATGAACGATATTTAATATTTCAGCGAATTACTTCCTGACATCGCCTGGCACCATGCCATAGGCTTCTTTGAAACATTTGGTAAAGTAAGAAGGAGCCGTGAAACCAACAGCATAGGCTACCTCACTGACACTCTTGTCTGTAGTGAGCAGAATCTGATAGGCACGATTCAAACGTGCGGTGCGAAGCAGTTCTACGGGCGAAGAACCTGTCATAGCCTTCACCTTGCGATAGAGTTGAACACGACTGAGGTTCATAGCAGAGGCCAAGTCATCAACACTCAGGTCGCTATCACCGAGTCGGGTTTCCACCACTTCACGAAAATGAGAGATGAACGTCCCTTCGACAGGACTGGCATTTGTTTCTTCCTCTTTGTCCACATCCTCGTGCGTCTGCTGTTCTTCAACAGAAGTGATGGGCTCCATATTCCAGATGGTGTTCGTAACACGTTCGCGCTGGATAGCCAACTTGCGCAGATGCTGCAGATAAGACAACACAATAACCACCAACAACAAGACAATCACACCTGCAGCTAACCAATTAATGACATATTGGGTGTTGAGCTCTCGCAAGTACGAGTCTGCTTTTTGATGTATTTGGTCCAGCCGATGTGTTTGTCGCATCAGTTCTTCGTTCTGCATCAATAGTACCTTGGCATTATCGCGCGTCACAAGAGCTGACATCATCATAGTCTCTTTTTCATAGGGCTGGCCCTCGAGTATCTTCACTGCCAGGTCAATCAACTGATCGCCATGAGTGGGATAGATATAAGAGGCTTCCAACAAAGAATCGCGAACCAGCTGGATGCCGCCGCCTTCGCCCTGAAGACCATCTATACCACAATAGCGCACGCCATTGCCCAATGCTTTTCGTGCCCCCATCGCTGTGCGGTCGTTGGCTCCGAACACTAAATCCACATGTTCGTCTTGATGGTTGGCCAGCCACTGACGGGTGGTCTCATAACCAGTGTTTTCAGTCCAGTCTCCTTGCAGCGATGCCACCAGTTTAATCTGTGGTGCGTTTTTCAAAGCATCAATAAAACCATTGTGGCGTTCGATAGCAGGCGAAGAACCTTCTAGTCCTTTGATTTCCAAAACGGTGCCACGACCATGAAGACAAGAAATGATGTACTCACCCATCACTCGCCCCATCTCATAGTTATCTGCACCAATAAAGGCGGTATATTTCCGAGAATTAGTCTTTCGTTCAGACACGATGACCGGGATGCCCTTATCAAAAGTGCGGTCTATGGCAGGAGAAATGGTCTGCACCTGATTTGGAGCCACTATCAAGAGATCGATGCCCTCGTTCACCAGACTATCAATTTGTTGTACCTGACGCTCATCGTTATCATGAGCTGCGGCAAACTTCAGTTCCACATTATTATGGAAATAGGTTCCCATCCGAAGTTCATAATTCTGTTTGTCGCGCCAGATATCTTCCGAGCACTGAGAAATGCCAATACGATATTTGGCTTGGCGCTCAGTACATGATACCAGGAAAAGAGCAAAACAGATAAAAGTCCAAAATAGCTTCTTCATCTATCAACGTACATTAACACAGCGTTTGATTTGCAAAAATAAATAAAAAAAACATAATGCCCAAGAAATCGTCGCGTTATTTATCTAATGAGATATACTGCATGATGAAATGTTCGGCTATTGGCAGAAAGCGATCATGCCCCTTGGCATTGAGATGAGCCTTATCACGACGCCCATTCTGGAAGAAGAGATCACGAAAGTGGTCACTCTGCGCATATATATTACCATGGTGGTAAGCATCAAAAACAGGGATAGAACGCGAAGCACAAACCTGCAGAATACAATCTACCACGACTTCGAAGTTATGCGCATTCACATCATGGTCGGCTCGCATCCATGGGGTAAAGAAAAACAGTTGCGCACGTGGATAGCGTTCAATCAGTCCATCGCATAATTCTGTCAGTTTTTCTCTAAACAAATCTGCACCTATACTATCCAAACGTGCCGCATCGTTATGACCAGCAATAACCACCACATAATCAAGCGAGTCGTCCATCTCCTGATATCTATTAACCATCGCCCTACCCCACTGTTTCAGGTCGATAGAAACACAGTTGCCGTTGCGCCCATAGTTAAAGTACTGCATTCCATGCCGCTTAGCAAACTTATAATGCCAAGTATTTTCAATAGGCTCACGATGGTTGCGCACATAGCTGTCGCCCAAGATACCAATACGCTTTCCTGCCAGACTCTCCTGTGCAGCTATAGTCAGAACACTCCCCACAGTGAGAAGAACAAATAAGAATAACCGTTTCATTGTTTTTACCGTTTGTTTAGGAATTGATTTGCAAATGCAAACTTAATCAAAAAACTTTGAAAATTGATTTTTTACCACAAAAATTAGCTAAAATTAAAAAAAAATGGCTTTTTCGTTTTTATGGATATAAAATAATGTCTATATTTGCACCAAACTAATTCTCTAAGCAGATATTACTAACATAATAATTTATGATCAAACTAACTTCCATCAAGAAGACTATCATGCCTTGTGCTTTGACTTGCGCAATGATGCTTTTCACTCCCCCCATGTTAGGATGGCAGGCTGTTAATGCAGCTGTTCAGCAACAGAAGAGCCAGATCAAAGGTACGGTTGTGGATAGTCAAGGTGAGCCAATTATTGGCGCCAGCGTTGTCATCGTAGGTGGCAAAACTGTTCAAGGTACCGTAACCGACTTCGACGGTAACTTCGTTTTGAACGTAGCCCCAGGTACCCAGTTAAAGATTTCTTATGTAGGCTTCAAAGAGGCCACCGTGAAAGCCGCTAACGGCATGAAGGTGGTCATCGAAGAAGAATCGACCATGCTGAAAGGCGTTGAGGTTGTCGCCTACGGTGTTCAGAAGAAGGTGACCGTCACGGGTGCCCTTTCTTCAGTGAAGGCCGAAGACTTGGTTCGCACACCTGTATCATCTGTCAACAACGTGCTGGCTGGTCAGCTTTCAGGTGTGACCACGGTCCAGTACTCAGGTGAGCCTGGTAGTGATGCTGCCAGCATCTTCGTTCGTGGTAAAGCTACATGGGTAGATGCCAACCCCCTTATTCAGGTGGACGGTGTTGAACGTGAGATGTGGGACATCGACCCCAACGAAATTGAGAGCATCACCGTACTGAAGGACGCTTCTGCTACAGCTGTATTCGGTGTACGTGGTGCCAACGGTGTTATCTTGATCACCACTAAGCGTGGTGTTGAAGGAAAGGCAAAGATTACGGCTAACGCCTCTTTCTCAGCCATGACTCCCACCAAGATGATTGAGTTGGCTAACTCTTATGAGTATGCCAACTTCTACAACCAGATGGCATACAACGACTACACCCCAGATCCAGCCAAGCCATTTGCAGCACCATTCAGCGACTATGTCATCAACAAGTTCCGTGATGGAAGCGACCCCATTCGTTTCCCAAGCATGAACTGGGCAGACTACATCATGAAAGATGTAACGCTCCAGCAGCAACACAATATTAATATATCTGGCGGTAACAAGAAAGTTCGATACTTCATTTCTGCCGGTATGTTCACACAAGACGGTCTGTTCAAGCAATTTGATGCTGACTACGACTTTGGTTATCAGTATCAGCGTTTCAACTACCGTGCCAACATCGACTTGAACGTCACAAAGACGACCTTGCTGAGTGTCAATGTTTCTGGTAAGGTTGACGATAAGGATTCTCCACGTACAGGTCAAGGATCTGGCGGTATGATTAAGGCTATCTATCAGGCCACTCCTTTTGTGAGCCCCGGAATCGTTGATGGTCGTTATATTGTTAACTCCGTCTCGCCCACTGACAACCTAAACTTCGAGCAGAATCCTGCAAACATGTTGCCATTTTTAGGTAGCTCTCCAATGACCTACTACGCCTATCAGCCTGGTGGTTGGCATGACAACAACAACAAATTGAGTTTCGACTTGATTTTGGATCAGAAGTTGGATTTTATTACCAAAGGACTATCTGCCAAAATCAAAGGCTCTTATAGCAGCAGCTTCACTTCACGTCGCACCACCACAGCTGAAATTGCAACCTACACACCTATTCTTCAGGCTGATGGTGAAACCATCTTATATCGTAAGAATATAGAACCCACACTTCCATTATACTCAACAGATATAAGCGGCCGTCCGGGTCGTAACTGGTATATGGAAGGTTCTGTAAACTACAGCCGTGCCTTCGGTCTGCACACCATTTCTGCCCTTGCCCTATACAACCAAAGTAAGGACTACTATATTAGCGGTACTTATCTTGATATACCACGTACTTACGTAGGTCTGGTAGGTCGTGTAACCTACGACTGGAACAACCGCTATATTGCTGAGTTCAATATTGGTTACAACGGTTCTGAGAACTTCGCTCCCGGCAAGCGCTTTGGTACCTTCCCTGCAGGTTCTGTAGGTTGGGTGATTAGCGATGAGCCCTTCTTCAAGCCCCTTAAGAAGGTATTCAGTTTCGTTAAGTTGCGTGCTTCTTGGGGTCTCGTAGGTAATGATAAGATTGGTGGCAGCCGATTCATGTATATCCCCGATCCATACTTTGTTAATACCACTGCACTTGCAGAACGTATTGGTAAAGACACCAATCCTTATGCTTACGACTTCGGTGTAGAGAATGGTACCGTTGCGAAGGGCGCTGTAGAAGCAACCAAGAACAACCCTGACGTTTCTTGGGAAACGGCCTTCAAGCAGGACTACGGTATTGATGTAAATTTCCTCAACGACCGTCTGCGTGGCGTATTCGATATCTATCGCGAAAAACGTAAAGACATTTTGCTGCAGGACCAGACAGCTCCCAGTATCCTCGGCTTCACCGTTCCATTTAGCAACCTCGGTGAGGTAAACAGCTGGGGTTGGGAAGCATCACTCAACTGGCAGGACAAGATTGGCAGCGACTTCCGTTACTGGGCTAAGTTCAACGTTTCTTACAACCAAAACGAGATTATCGAAAGAAAGGAAGCTCCAAAGGCCTATGACTACATGTATGAACGCGGCAACCGCATTGGTTCACGCCCTTTGTACAAATTCTGGAAGTTCTACTATGAGGGTGCCGAAGCCGATTACGAAGCACAATTCGGTTCAGCTTTCCCTGAGCAGATGGTAGGAAAACTAATGCCTGGTGACGCTATATTTGTTGACCTCAACAAGGATGGTAAGATTGACGGTAACGATATGTTCCGTGGTAATGCCTATACTGACGATCCAGAATACATCGCAGGTTTAACCCTTGGTTTCCAATACAAAGAATGGTCATTTAACACTCAGCTGACCGGTGCTTGGAACGTTAGCCGTCTCATCTCCGATGTATTCCGTCGTCCATTCCAGGCAGCCAGCACTAACACCGATGGTGGTCTGCTGAAATACCATCTCGACCACACATGGACCGTTGACAATCCATCACAGAGTGCTGAATATCCCCGTGCCACATGGAATAACGCACTTCAGAACTATGCAGAATGCACGCTCTACGAGAAGGATGCCAAGTACCTGCGTGTGAAGACCATCCAGTTGGCCTACGATTTCCATTTTCCATTCATGAAATCACTTGGTCTGAACCAGATGCAGCTGGCCCTCAGTGGCTATAACCTGCTGACATTCTCACCCTACATCTGGGGTGATCCTGAAACACGCGCCAGCAATGCGCCCTCTTATCCATTGCAGCGTACATACACAGCGAGCCTTAAGCTCGGATTCTAATGGTGTTACTGTTTAACATATAAAGAAGAATACAATATGAAACTTCAACATATCATTTACGCCTCCGCAATGGCATTGGTCTCTGGTGCAGCATTCACCGCATGTACCGATGATGTAAAAGTGGGCGATAGCTTTGTAGAAAAAGCGCCAGGCGGAACTGTCACCATCGACACAGTATTTAATAGTGCCGAATACACCCGACAGTTTCTGACAGGTATCTACGGCATGCAGTACTATGGACTGCCATTCTCGAATGCTTCTGGTCTGCCAACCAGTCAGAATCACTACTGGGGTAAGTTGGATGCACTGACAGACTGTTACCAGATTCACTGGAATGGTACAGCCATCTTCAATTCTTATTATAGCAACACGCTGTCTGCCAACGACGATCCATTAATTTCTTTTATTAATGACAAGGTGTGGGCTGCTGTTCGTCAAGCCTACCTGCTTCTTGAAAACATCGATCGAGTTCCCGGATTGGCAGAGGCCGACAAGAAAAGCTATATTGCAGAAGCCAAGTGTCTGATAGCTGCACGTTATTTCGACCTTTTCAGTGTTTACGGAGGTCTGCCTATCATTGACAAGGTTTACTCAGGCACAGAGGGTGACTACTCTCATCTGAAACGCGCTACGGTCGAAGAAACCGTTAACTACATGGTTAACCTGCTCGATGAAGCTGCTCCCGACCTGCGTTGGGCATGGGACGGAGACACCAAAGACACTGATGCCTACAACAATACTGGTCGCTGGACGAAGGCAGGTGCACTGGCTTTGAAAGCTAAGATTCTGGTTTTCGCTGCATCACCTCTGTTCAACGACAACGAGGGTTACTATGGAGGTAACTCTGAGGCAGAGAAAGAGCATCTGGTATGGTATGGCAACTACGATCCTGCCCGCTGGACTCGCGCTGAGCAGGCATGCCGCGAATTCTTTGCAGCCAACGGTGAAGCCAACCCCAATAGCGAAACGCTGGGTACAGGCGGCGCGTTTTATGAGTTGAACCAACCCACAGAGAATAGTGCCGATGCTTATCGTCAGGCCTATCGTATGGGATACATATATCAAGGTAGCAAGGAAGTAATCCACTCTACCCGCGTAGCTACCATCTATGGCACACAGGGCACCTATGCATGGTGGAACTGGGTTGGCATCGGTCGAAACTCTTACTGTCCTACTGTCGAGTATGTTGAGATGTTCCCATGGGCAAATGGCGAACCTTTCAAGTGGGACGATGCTGCCAGTGCTCCTGTAGCTCCGACATATGCAATCAAGAATAACGCCAACCAGACGGTTAAGCCTGATGGTCAGCTATTCTTCAGTCCTCCACAGAAGTCAGGTAAGAAGACTATCCAGAAATATGCCATCCGCGACCCACGTCTTTACGAGAATGCTATTGTCAATGGTCAGCCCATGACACTTGACTGGAACTCAGGCAAGTCTTCTGGCGACATCTATGAGTTGTGGACTGGTGGCAACAATGTAGGTCAAAGCATCGCTAAAACCGATGGTACCATTGTCGAACAGCTGACATTCAGATATTCTACCGGTTTCGGTACCATGAAGTACTACTTGGGTGAGGAGTATCACCGTAAGTTTATGCACTGGGTATATCTGAGCTACGACGAAATGCTGCTCATGTGGGCAGAAGCACTGGCCCAGACAGGCGATTTGACTGCTGCACTCAACTGTGTGAACAGAGTGCGTGCTCGTGTAGGTCTTGACCCCATGGAGAAATTTGACAACACGCTGACCACCGACAAGAGCAAGCTCATCGAAGAAATTCTTCGAGAACGTGCTTGCGAGTTGGGCATGAGCAACAACCGCTACTATGACATGATTCGTTACAAGCGCACCGATTGGATGTGTAAAGAACTGCATGGCATGAAGATTACCCGTCTGCAGAACGTTATGGGCGAGTGGCTTCCCAACTACAACCCATACATTGGTACAGACAAGGATAATGGCTTGGCTGAACCCGACCACTTCAAATATGAGAAGTTCACCCTGCAGAATCGTCGCCGTGTGATGTGGGACATGGATCCAAACGATCTTAAAGTTAAGAAGTGGTTCCTCTTCCCACTGCCAATCACTGAGATAAACAAGGGCTACGGTCTCATTCAGAACCCTGGCTGGTAAAATTCTTGAGTGAAAAATTAAGAATTAAGAATTAAGAATTAAGAAACTATGAATAGAAAAAATATATTCGTGCTCTCACTGCTTGCAGGCCTCAGCCTGCCAGCAGCAGCACAGAAAGACAGCATAGCGCAAAAAGGCAACACTTTTGTCCAGCAGAGCATCGATGTGGGAGCAGAAAAGACGTTCAGCCGTGAGCAATCTACATCGTCAGCCTCTGTCATTACACGCGACAATGTGGATAAGCGTTCCGCCAAGAATATCGGCAACTCTATCCTGGGCCAAGGCAATGGTCTGGTTTCGCTCGATGGCACAGGCTCTTACTTTGCCAAGAATCCTACGTTCTATGTTCGTGGCCTACAGAGTCTCAGCACCAGCACGCCACTGATTCTGGTCGATGGTGTTGAGCGCGAGATTTCGGTTGTAACCCCCGAAGATGTTGAGAATGTTACCATCCTGAAGGATGCTGCAGCCACTGCGCTCTATGGTTATAAAGGTATCAACGGTGCTATTCTCATCACCACCAAGCGTGGTAAATACAACTCCAATGAGATGTCTGTACACTACGACCACCTGATTAACTATCAGACCGACCGTCCTAAGTTCATTGATGGTCCTACCTATGCAGCAGCCATGAACGAGGCTCTGTTCAACGAGGGCAAAGGCGAATATGCACGCTATAGCCAGGAGGCTATGGCAGCGTTCCAAAATGGACAATATCCTTACCAATACCCCAACGTGAATTGGGTAGATGAGACCTTCCGTCATCATGGCGTCACCAACAAAGTGGGCATTGACTTTACAGGTGGTGGCGAGCGTTTCCGCTACTACACCGCCTTGAACCTGCTTTCTGATAAAGGTTTCATCAAGACACCTGATGCTACCAGCGGTTATTCTACTCAGGATAAGTACGTACGCGGTAACCTGCGCATCAATTTGGATATCGACCTGACACCAACCACAATGTTGAAAGCCAATATCTCTGGTTTGCTCAGCGAGAATTCACAGCCTGGCAATGAAGCAACACCTTGGAGCAACATCTACAATTTGCCATCTGCAGCCTTCCCCATCAAGAGCGAAACAGGCGACTGGGGTGGTAATTCAACATGGGCAGGTACTCTGAATCCCGTGGCTTTAACAACCGACGCTGCTTACTTTAAGATTCATGAGCGTGGACTTTTCGCAGACATAACTCTCACACAGGATTTGTCCAGCTGGGTTAAGGGCTTAGGTTTCTTCCTGAAGCTAGGCTATGATACCTACTCAACGCTTTACGAGAATCACAGCAAGGGCTACGTCTATGGAAGCTATCCCGTGACTGGCTGGAATGCTGGCGAGCCCGTATTGGGCGACTACTTCACAGGTGGTGAACGTACCGAAATGGCTCAGGTTGCTGCTACCCGTGCTTTTGCTCGCCGTCTGACTGCTGCCGGCGGTGTCAATTTCGACCGCACTTTCGACGACCACTATGTATATAGCCAGCTGAAGTGGGACTACGACTATCAGCACCTGAATGGTAATAACAACATTATCTACCGTCAGAACTATTCTTGGTGGTCGCACTATGCCTACAAACAGAAGTATATCGCTGAGTTGGCTTTATCCTATAGTGGTTCAAGCCGCCTGGCTCCAAACACTAAGTGGGCTTTTGCCCCTACCCTCTCTGCAGCATGGGTCATCTCAAAGGAGAACTTCATGAAAGACATCAAGTGGATTGATTTCCTGAAGCTGCGAGCCTCTATCGGCAAACTGAATGCCGACTACCTCCCTGGTGACAACATCTGGACCTACTACACGCAGAGCTATTCTATCAGCGGTGCATCTGCCTACTATTTCGTAGATGCAACAGCCGCACAAGATCTTTATGGTACCACAACACTCGGCACCATGGCTACAGTCAACCCCAGCCACGAGAAGGCCACCAAGTTCAATGTTGGCTTCGATGCTACGCTCTTCAAGGGTCTGAACGTGGAGTTTGACTACTTCTTCAATCATCGTTACGACATCTGGTGCTCTGGTGCCGGTGCCTACACAGCCTTGATTGGTTTCGGTACTCCCTACGTCAACCAGGGTGTTGTCAACCAGCACGGTTTCGATGCATCTATCGACTATACCCACCAGTTTGGAGACGTCACACTCAACATCGGTGGCAACATGACACTGGCAAAGAGCAAGATTAAGGATATGGCAGAAGAGCTACGTGCTTACGACAACCTTGTTCAGACTGGCAATCCTCTCAACTCTATCTACGGACTTGTTTCTGAGGGCATCTTCACCAGTCAGGAAGAGATTGATGCTGCTCCCCGTCAGACGTTCACCACCGTACGTCCTGGTGATATCCGCTACAAAGATGTTAATGGCGACAATGTGATTGATGCCAACGATAAGGTTCGTATGGGCTACAGCGTTACCGCACCAGAGTTGTACTATAGCTTCCATCTCGGAGCTGAATACAAGAACTTCGGCCTTGACATGATGTTCCAGGGCGTAGGTCGCTTCTCTGCCATGCTCAACACAACTGGTTACTACTGGGGACTTGTTGGCAACAGCAGCCTTGCCCAGCAGGTTTACGACAACCGCTGGAGCCAGGAGAACAACAATGCCAATGCCAAATATCCTCGCTTGAGTTCTGAAAGCAATGCCAACAACTATCAGACCAGTGATTTCTGGCTGCGCGACCGTTCTTATCTGAAGCTGCGCAACATTGAGTTCTACTACAACGTACCCAAGCAGTTGCTGGCCAAGACCAAGTACATTAATGGTGCCAAGGTATATCTGCGTGGTGTTGACCTCTTCACTTTCGATCATCTCGATGAGGTCGATGCTGCTGCCTACAGCGCAACAACACCTCTTACACGCAGTGTAGCTTTCGGTGTTTCTGTTACTCTTTAACATCAATAACCAAAAAACAAGAAGGATATGAAAATCAAGAATATTCTGAGCCTCGCCGCAGTAGTTGTCGCACTCGCTTCATGTGGCGACAAGATGGACTACAAGGAGTATAGCGTTTATGATGAGGACTACGTAAAGAAGACGTTCGGCCGCGCTGCTGGTCTTGTGACGTCGGCCTACAACGATCTGGACACAGACTTTGGCAACTATAGTGGCGCGATGCTGGCTTCTGCTACCGACGAGGCCGTGTATAGCCATGCCGGCAACGCCATCGAGAAGTTCTACAATGGTGGTTGGAGTGCATCAGACAATAATGATGGTTCAACATGGACCAAATGCTGGCGTGGTATCAGCTATGCCAACCTGTATTTGGACAAGTTTAAGGACGAGGAGTTTGAGGAATATCTGACCGACGTTGACTACAAACAGGAGTTGGCACAATACAAGAACCTTCAGTACGAGGCCCGTTTCCTGCGTGCTTACTACTACTTCACTTTGGTACGCATGTTTGGTGGTGTGCCCCTGATTACCACCGTCATGGATGCTAACGAGGCAAACGTGCAGCCACGTAAGTCTTCCGATGAGATTTTCGATTACATCATCAGCGAATGCGACGATATCAAAGACCTCATTGTGAAGGACTATTCAAACCTTGGCAACATGCAGCTAAAAAACAAGAATGAGACAGGCCGAGTTAATAACCTCGCCGTTCTTGCTCTGAAAGCTCGTGCCGCCCTCTACTACGCAAGCCCTTTGTTCAATCCCAGCAACGACAAAGAGCGCTGGCATCAGGCTGCCCTTGCCAACAAAGAAGTCATTGATGAGTGTAAGAGTCGTGGCATGAAACTCACCGCAGACTATGCAAGTCTGTTCCAGAAGGACAACTGGACCAACACCGAAGAGTGCATCTTTGTGCGTCGTGTGGTTTCATCTACCAATAGTTTTGAGAAGTACAACTTCCCCATTGGATTGGAGAATGCTGGAGGTGGCAACTGTCCTACCCAGAACCTTTTTGAAGCCTACGAGGATGGTGACATCCGTAAAGAAGCAACCATTGCCAAGAATGGCGATCAGTGGCCCAATGCCACATTGGAAACCTTCATTGGTGGTGCCAACGGACAGCCCATTGCCTATGCAACGCCAACTGGCTACTATCTGAAGAAGTATGTCAACAAGAGTTTGACCATTGGCGCCAGCGGTGCTACCACCGAGCGTCATCACTGGGTGACCTTCCGTTTGGCAGAGTTCTACCTGAACTATGCTGAGGCAATGCTTAACTACACAGATGATGCCTACACAACTGCAACGGGTCTTTCGATGACTGCTGCACAAGCCATCAACGTTGTACGTACCCGTGCAAAGATAGGTAATATTGCTGATGGGTTGAGTAAAGAACAGTTTGCCGAGAAACTCGAGAACGAACGTTTTGTAGAACTTGCTTTCGAGGGACATCGTTTCTTCGACCTGCGTCGTTGGAAAAAGGCTGGCGACATCAAGTATCGTACTATCAAGAGTGTGCGCATCACCAAGACTGGAGAGGACACATTTGACGAACAAGTAATCACCGACAGCAACTCTCGTAAGTACTGGGACGACAAGATGTACTTCTTCCCCATCGCCCAGAGCGAGATATTGAAGTCAGGTGGCGCACTGAAACAAAACCCAGGATGGTAACACATCCTGGGGTTACAGATTGAAACTCTAAAACCTTTATTAAAAAACCATTTAATTAACTTAATTACTAATTAAAAACTTAATCGTATGAAAAAGATCTACGTTTTCATGTCTGCATTATTAGCAATGTTTGCTATCAATGCAAATGCCATTCGCGTTCTCTATTCTGAGAACTTTGAGGCAGGTGGTGTTCCTGCAACATGGACCATCAATGGCGGTACAGGCACTATTGCTTCAACAGATGCAAGTAACATTTTCCAATTTGCTCTTGGTCAGAACAATGGTCGTTCTGCCCATGACTTCTGGGGACCTTCAATTTTCGAAGGTATTACAGAAACATCTTACTCGCTGAGTTTTGAAATTCGCTTTGATGCTCAGGGTAACAACCAGTGGAATGGTGAGGTTGCCATTTTTGCTGATGAAGATGGCTGTAAAAATACCAATGGTAATGGTGCTGGTCAGTGGTTGCCATACTCAAAGCTTCCAAACTGTCTGTTCAGTTTGACACAGAATAGCAACGACGAAAAGAAGGTTGTAGGTGCATGTGATTATGACCACACTCACTGGTATATCAACAACGACTCTACAAAGGTCTTCATTCCAAATTCAGGTAATGCAGCTACATGGTACTTGGTAACTCTGAATGTTGACACTCAGACCAAAGAGGTTTCTTACGAAATCTTCGACTACGACACACAGAAAGCAGTAGCTACTGGTACAAAGACCATGAATGATGATGAAAAGCTCTTCGCTACAGGTCTTTACCTGATGGCAGCTCGTTATCAGTCTGTTTACAGCATCGACAATCTTCAAGTTTACTTGGATGTAGATTGGGCCAACGAACCCGTTATTGCGTTGACAGGTCTGAATGATTCTGAGCGCACCTATATGATTACTTTCCTTGAGGGTGAGACTTTGCACGTTAAGGGTACAGATGGTGTAGAAAAGACCTATTCTTACGACGATGTTGAAGAAGGTAGCGTATTATATACAACCAAGACCTCTGGTAAACTGAGCGCTTGGACTACTGCAGGACAAAAGACCTCAGAAGTAGTCACTGTAGATGTTGTTTGCGAGCCTGTCGTACTGCCTAATCCCACCTATGCTGTTGTAGGTGCAGACGAAGGTTATTCAAAGACCTATCAGTTCACTGTTGACAACAAAGTTATTCCCCTCCAACCCGATGTATTTATGGACTTCACTTTTGAAGGCGAAGGCGGCCAGGGTAACTTCACTCTGAACAACCAGACCTCTGGTGCTAAAGTTTCTGTTCCAAACAAGGGTACTCTGAAAATTACGACCAAAGCACTTGGCTATGCAAGCAGCACTTCAAGCGTTGTCAACGACATCAAATACGCTATTAAGAACGATATCGACTTCCAGCACATGACTGGCGAAGCTCTGAAGGAGAAAGGCTTTGAGCCGATTGACGATCTGAACTCTGTATCAATGAGCGGCGAAAACAGCTGGAGTGGTCGCATGAGATTATACTTCGAAATCGCTACTGGAGAGAAAAACGAGGATCAGGACATCTACGCTCTCTATCCCGCATATGGTTTCACCAGCGCTGCTGAAAACTATGAGGCAACTGTTGCCGGCTACAAGAAAGAGAATGGCTACACTCTCGATGGCAGAACCTACAAATCATTGGAGACTGCAGAAGCTATCAAGCGTTATCTGCTCGTTCCTTCTAAACTGACAGAAGAGACTGCTGCAACGATGTTTGCTCCTCTGAAGATGTGGAACACCAATCCTGGTGAAGGTCAAGCTGCTGGCGATGATATTGCTGCTGCCAAGATTAATGAGGGTATTGGTCTCATCAACACAGGTGTGAAGGGTGACGCACAGAGCGGAAGCATTGCAGTAAACAATGTAACATTTAGCTTCGATGGTTTGACTGACGACGACTTGGTCGTTATTTCTAAGATTGACAACTATGGTGGCGGTTCTATCCACCCACAGTATCCTGTAGGTACAGAGCCTGCAGAAGCTTTGGCTAAATACAAGGCCGATCACATTGCCGGTGTCGTATCAACCATTAAGGGTACTGAGACCTTCCAGCTCTATCGTATTGACACTGCCCTGAGCCGTGTTCTCGTACTGAGCGCTGATAGCACTGATGGCATCGACAACATGAACTACAACAAGGTGGTTTCAGACAGCAATGCTCCTGTTTACAACATGAATGGTGTCCGCATGGACATGAACAACCTGAAGAAGGGTGTTTACGTTAAGCAGGGTAAAAAGTTTGTGATTAAGTAAGCGAAGAATCAAACTCGTTTAAATACCAATCCCCACAGCCAACAGGTTGTGGGGATTTTTGTATTCTCTCAGTACCAAAATCAGTACCACGTTTTGGTACTGGTCGTACCAGGCGTTGGTACTGAGGCTACCAAGCGTCGGTAGTCACACTACCAAGCCGTGGTAGCCGGGCTACCAAGCGATGGTACCAAAATCGCACATGTGGTTTACTACGGTTAAACCTCTTTTCTCTCAAATTCCACAAGTTAAAAACCAATTATTTCTGTTGTGTTTAACAGATTTTTCTTATCTTTGCCACCGAACTAATAACGACAAATAATACTAAAACAATATGAAGAAAAGACTTTATTTCCTATCAGCACTGTTGCTAACAACGGCCATCAATGGCTTTGCACAGCGACGCACCGACGCACTCGACCGCGGTCTGACGGCTGTCAAGACGGCTGACGGTGTGTTCTGCTCCTGGCGTATTCTGGGCGAGGAGTACTACGACGTGAAGTACAACCTCTATCGCGACGGCACAAAGGTGGCCTCGAATCTGGAGGTATCTAATTTCATTGATGCTGCCGGCACGACTGGCAGCAAATACACCGTGAAGGCTGTGGTGCGTGGCACTGAGGAAACTACTGGCAGCAAGGCCGCCGATGTGTGGGCCAACAAGTATCTGGAGATCACGCCCACGCATGACGGACTGAAGTCGGTCTATGTGCCCAACGATGCCTGCTGTGCCGACGTCGATGGCGACGGACAGGTGGAGATGCTGATGAAATTCGACAACCAGAGCGAGATTTCGCAGTCGTACCCCAAGAACGGTCCAAAGATTGACGGTGTGGACACCAAGGAGTATAGTCTCTTTGAGTGTCTGAAAATGGACGGCACCCGTCTGTGGTACATCAACTGTGGTCCTAACATGGGCGACTTCCAGAACAACGAGCAGAACATTGCTGCCTACGACTGGGACGGCGACGGCAAGGCAGAGGTCATCATGCGCGCTGCTGATGGCACAACCATCTACGATGCTTTCGGCAAATCTCACGTCATTGGCGACGCAACCAAGAACTACCGTGGAACCACTGGCGGCGGCACCAACTGGTTTATGCACGACGGTGCCGAGTATCTGGTCTATCTGAACGGTGAGACCGGTGTGCCCTATCAAATCATGGAATACCCCCTGAAGCGACTGGAGGATGGCGAGACCGACCTGGAGAAGGCGTGGGGCGACGGCTACGGTCACCGCTCGTCAAAGCACTTCTTCGGTGCGCCCTATCTGGATGGCCGCAAGCCCAGCATCTTCTTGGCACGTGGTATCTACACCCGTCATAAGATGATTGCACTGGATGTCGATCCTGCCACCCACGCACTCACTGAGCGCTGGCGCTGGTACTGCGACGACAGCAGTTCGCCTTGGTATGGCAATGGCTATCACAACTATGCTGTTGCCGATGTCGATTGGGACGGACGCGACGAGATTTGCTTCGGTTCGATGGTCATCGACGACAACGGAATGGGTCTTTCAACAACGGGACTGGGCCATGGCGACGCACAGCACCACAGCGACTTCAATCCCTATAAGCATGGTCATGAGATCTTTGCCTGCTTGGAAGACAACCCTGGCAACAACTACCGCGATGCCACCACGGCGAAGATCTACCACCGCTTTGTCAGCAGCAGGGACGACGGTCGTTGCATAGCAGGCAACTTCTCTAACGACTATCCTGGCGCCATGGGCTTCTCGGGCTACGACAACCCCATCAGCTGTGTCACCGCCGACTATGTCAGCGGCATGACCAAAGGAGGCATCCCCGACAACTTCCGCATCTACTGGGACGGTGACCTCTGCGACGAGGGACTGAACTACTCGAACGGCAAGAACACTGCCATCGCTATCTATAAGTACAACAAGGGCTCACTGGAGACGCTGGCTGGCTCGCTGACCAACAACGACACCAAGGGCACACCTTGCTATCAGGGTGACCTCTTTGGCGACTGGCGCGAGGAGGTGATTGCCCGCACGGCCGACAATAAGATCCGTATCTACACCACCACCATCCCCACCGAGTGGCGCAACTACACGCTGTGGCACGACATGCAGTACCGCAACGCCATGGTATGGCAGATGAACGGCTACAACCAGCCGCCTCATGTCAGCTACTTCCTGGGCGAGCTGGAAGGCATCACTGCTGCCCCACCCGCTCTGACCAACACCAACCGCACCGAAATACAGAATGGCGGTAGCATCGGTACGGCTCAGAACGACCAGCAGGTGATGATGGCCGAAACCAACGACATGACCGTCAGCGTGGCCAATGGTGCTACGCCCTATATCTTCTTTGACAATGCGCCAAGCTGGGTTCAGGGCCACAACAACAATAACAACATCACCAGAACCTACTATACCCACACGCTGACCGGCGGTGCCTTCACTGGCGGCATGCGCCTGGTGAAGCAGGGCGACGGCACACTGGTGCTGCCCAACGTCACCGAGACATACACCGGCAACACCGACGTATGGGCCGGCACACTGCAGTTTGACGGTACCATGCAGTCGAGCCCCGTATGGCTGAACCGCCACACCAACCTGATCTCTAACGGTGGCACCTTCAACGGCGGCATCAAGGCCGACTATAATGCCACCATCTATCCTGGCGGCAAGAATGCCACGGGCACTTTGACAACGACGAACTTGGTGCTGGGCTTCGGTTCACGCATTGTCTTCGACGCTAATGCTGACAATACCGACAAGATTAACGCTACGAAGTTGAGCATTGAGAAGAAAGACTGGAAGTATGGTCCTGAATATTCGACACCCGTCTTTGAGATTGTTGACAACGGCCTTGTTCCCGGCAATTATACGCTGGCCACAGTCAGCGAACTGGAGGGCAATATCAACGACATCAAAGTAGAGGGCATAAAGGGTAAGAAATTTACGCTGACATACGAGGAAGGCAACATTGTGCTTACCATTATCAAACTGCGCGATGCAACAAGCATCGTATGGAATGGTGGCACAGATGGCGTATGGGACTTCGCAGGAAGCGAGAACTTCGCTATAAATGGCGCCAACAGTTCTTTCGTCACTGGCGACGACGTCACCTTCAACGATCAGGCAAATGTAACGACCGTCAACGTCACAGAAGAAGTATATCCTGGCAGTGTAGAATTCAACAATAGCAAGGACTTCACGCTGTCTGGCGATGGCAACATCGTTGGTTCAACAATGCTGACTAAGAAAGGCGATGGCAGCCTGACCATCAACAACACAAATAAGTTTACGGGTGGCACCAAGATCGAAAGCGGAAAAGTGATTGTTTCTGCACTGGCCGATGTAGAGGGTAGTGACTATGGTGCCTTAGGCGGTAACAACGAAAAAATTATTCTCGACGGAGGCACTCTGGTTGTGCCTTCTGGAGGCAGAACAAGTCAAACAATAGCACTAAGCAAGAAAGGTGGCACACTCGAAACAAAAGGTGCGTTCACTCTCTCTGGTACTACCACGCGCTATGGCACTAATGCAGGTGCATTCCTGCACAAGACGGGCAATGGCACACTGACGTTGAGTACCTCAAATAGTTTTGACACACTGTATGTGGATGCTGGCACAGTGAACATCCGTGAGACCAATGCAAGCATTATGTCTGCTCCCACAACGATCGTGTTTAATGGTACGAACACCACCGTTGCCGACGAGAACAACTCTTACTCCTACTCTAAGAATACCACGAACTATGAAGTGACAGAAGGCGCCACAGGCAAGCTCTACCTGGATGGACGCTGTGACTATAGCGGAACTCTGAAGGGCAAGGGCTCTCTGACGGTTTACGCCACCTATGTCAGAAATATCCTGAAAGGCAATTGGAGCAATTTCGAAGGTACGCTGATTGCAAATCATAGCGGTAGCAGCTATGAATTTACTTGGAACAACAGCTATGGACTGCCAAAGGCCACACTTAATATTGATGGTGCGACCACGTTTACCAACAAGCTGTCAACATTGACCCTTGGCGCTCTCGATGGCAGCGGCACAATGGCTATGACCGGTAATCTGACGGTTGGAAATGCCAACAGAGATATGAACTTCAGTGGAAAATTCAGTGGTTCGGTCAATGTATTTAAAGTAGGAACAGGTGCTTGGACTATCAAGACGGCTATCAATGCCAATGAGTTCACGCTCTCTGACGGTAGCATCGTACTGAACAATGCAAAGGCTACCACGTCGCTCTTTGGCTCTGCAACAGCAACCGTACAGAAAACTGCAAGTTTGAAGGGCGTAGGAACCGTAGGCAACGTCAGAGTGATTGAAGGTGGAACACTTGAGCCTGGCGATGTCACCAAGACGCGTCATTATGGTTGCATCAACTCTACTGGATTCATATACCTCTACCCCACGTCTAAACTTAATCTGAACATCTATAAGATGCTTACCAACGACAACGGTCGTTCGTTTATTACAGTGAAAGGCAAACTGGAGATTAAAGGCGATATCAATATTGGCATGGGTGACGAATATGAGCCCGCGGCTGGCGATGAATTCATCATGTGGACCTGTGGTTCACTGGATGCTGAGCCTACTGCTATCAATCTGCCCACACTTCCTGAGGGATTGGCATGGGACACCACAGACTTGCTGAAGACTACTGGTAAGCTGCGCGTCATCTCTACTTCTACAGGTATCAATGATGTACGTGACAATAGCAACAAAACTACGGTCTATACACTTTCTGGACGAGCAATCAGCACTCCCAGCAAGAAAGGCATCTATATCATTAACGGCAGAAAAACGGTCATCAAATAAAACATGAGAAAAAGTATTATCACACTGTGCGCCCTCTTGACAGCATCAACGGGCTACGCACAAAAGCCAAGTGATACGCCAGCAAGCCAGATGGAAAAGCTGGATCGTGGACTGGTCGTTGTACCGCAGTCCAATAAGCACTTCATCAGCTGGCGTATGCTGGGCACTGATACACCTAATACATCATTCGAGGTATTGAAAAATGGACAGTCCCTGAAAAGTGACATCATCGGTGCAACCTTCATGTCAACATCTGGTTCTGCCACTGACACCTATCAAGTGAATGTCTATCAAAACGGTCAACTGACAGAAACGACAAAGGCTGTCAGCCCTTGGAGCAAAGCTTTCCTTGAGTTGCCTCTTGACAAGCCCGCAGGAAGTGGTGACTACAGCTATTCGCCTAACGATTGTTCGGTGGGAGATGTGGATGGCGATGGACAATATGAGATCTTTGTCAAATGGGATCCCTCCAACTCTAAGGACAATAGTCAGGATGGTATTACCGGCCCCGTGTTAATAGACTGCTATAAGCTGGATGGAACAAAGCTATGGCGCATAGATCTGGGACAGAACATACGTGCTGGTGCCCACTACACGCAATTTATGGTCTATGACTTCGATGGCGACGGCAAGGCAGAGATGATGTGTAAGACTGCCCCCGGCTCTAAGGACAGCCAAGGCACTTATGTGAACCAAGCTACTTCAAATGTCACCATCAAATCGGCAGACAACACCAAATCATGGATTACATCATCGGGACGCATGGATGGCGGACACGAGTATCTGACCGTCTTCAATGGCTTAACTGGTAAAGCCATCAACACCATTGCCTACTATCCCAACCGTAATACCAAGACCGAACTGAGCGAAGCAGACGGAACATTTAATTGGGCGGTTGGCAAGACGGATAACCACGGCTACAACCGTGGCGACCGTTATTTGGCTGCTGTAGCCTATCTGAGTGGACCAGAGGCTAATCCCAGTGGTATTTTCTGCCGCGGCTACTATAGTTATGCCTATGTATGGGCTGTGGACTTCGATGGTACACAATTGAAGCATCGCTGGCTTCATCGTTCCGATTCTAACACACAATGGTCGGTGGTCGATGCAGATTTAAAGGAGTCTGCAAAAGTGACAGCTCCTCAGGCCACCAGTGGCAGTGGCAGCAATACAATGTTTGCTAATGGCAACCACAACCTCAGTGTGGCCGATGTTGATGGCGATGGCAAAGATGAAATTATCTGGGGCGCAGCAGCCGTTGATGACAATGGAAATCTGCTCTATGCTACGGGCTTCGGTCATGGCGACGCCATACATATGGGTGATCTTAATCCCGATCGTCCCGGACTTGAGGTTTTCGATGTACATGAGGAAAAAGGACCCTACGCATGGGATATCCATGATGCTGCTACCGGTGAGATTCTCTTGAAGGGCGGACAGTCAGGGAAAGACAACGGTCGTGGCTTGGCTGCCGATATCATTGCTGATACTCGTGGCTATGAGTTCTGGTCGGCCTACGGTGGATTCAACAGCAGCGACAGAATCCAAAATCCGTTCAATGCTATCACCAAAGATCAGGTAGGCACAGTGATGCCGTCGATGAATTTCCGAATTTATTGGGATGGTGACGCACTGGACGAACTACAGGATGATATCAACATCTATAAATATCATGCCACGACATCTGCCACCAGACTTGGACTAAGCAGCCGCTCATATCCAAGCGGTCTGTCGAACAATGACACGAAGGCCACGCCTTGTCTCTCTGCCGATATCTTTGGCGACTGGCGCGAAGAGCTCATACTACGCAATGCCACAAATGATGCACTGAATATCTACACAACGCTGACAACCACAAAATACCGCGTCCCCACCCTGATGCACGACCATGTGTATCGCATGGGCATCTGCTGGCAGAACGTGGCCTACAACCAGCCTCCTCATCTGGGCTATTACCTGCCCGACTTCATCGAGTCGTTCCAGGGCGTAGATCCTACGGGCATCCAGGAAGTGAAGAGTGCACCAACCACTCAGGACAAGGCATACTACAACCTGCAGGGGCAGCGCATCGAGAAGCCGCAGCACGGCATCTACATCCACAACGGCAAAAAATATCTTGCCAAATAGAATTCCCCAATTCCCCGTAGGCAGCGGTTGAGCCGCTGCACCACCATCATAAAAAAACGCCCGTTCAGTTCGAACTGAACGGGCGTTTTTTATGATATGCTATCTAAACTATTGTTTCAACTTAAATGAATGCTCTATGCTGTTCATCTCCTCCCTGAAGGCTTGATTCACCTTCAACTGCTTCTCCACGCTGGAACAACTGTAGAGCACCGTTGAATGGTCGCGTCCGCCAATCAACTGTCCGATGCGTGAGGCGGGCATCTTGGTGTACTTCTGTGCCAAATACATCGATATCTGACGGGCCTGCACAAACTCACGCTTACGGCTCTTGCTAAACACTTGCTGCTGGTTCACGCCGTAGTGCTTGCACACTGTCTCCATGATATCATCGATGGTGAGCGGATGATTGTCTATCTTCACCGCACGCTTGATGACGCGCTCAGCCAGATGCAAGTCGATATTAGAGTTATAGACAATGCTATAGGCCAACAATGAATTCAGCACGCCCTCCAAGTCACGCACACTTCCGTTGGCGGTCTGTGCCACGTACTGCAACACTTCCTTGGAGATCTTCAAACCGTCTCGACGACACTTTGACTCCAGGATATCCACACAGAGCTGCACGTTGGGCTTTTCAAGCTCGGCAATCAGTCCGCAAGAGAAACGTGTCAACAGGCGGTCCTTCACCCATGTCAAATCCACAGGAGGACGGTCGCTGGCAAGGATAATCTGCTTACCCAAACGGAACAGGTGGTCGAAGATGTGGAAGAACGTGTTCAGCGTCTCCTTCGCACTGGCCCACTCTTGGATATCATCCACGATGAGCACGTCCAAACTCTGATAGAAGTTGATAAAGTCGTTGGTGGTGTTCTGCCGTACAGAGTCGGTAAACTGCACCTGAAACAGACGTGCTGAGATATAAAGCACACGCTTTTTCGGGTACATCCGTTTGCACCTCAAGCCAATGGCATTGATGAGGTGCGTCTTACCACAGCCCGACGGACCAAAAACGAAGAAAGGATTGAAGGTAGATTTGCCAGGATGTTCGGCTATGGAAAGACCTACCGTGCGAGGCAACTTGTTCGAGGCACCCTCAATATAGTTATCGAACGTCTTCTTGGTGTCAAGCATAGGGTTCAAGTCCTGTGGCACTGCAGCCTCGATGGTCGAAGGTGCCTTATTGGCACGTGCTCTTGGAGGCACTTCATCGATGGATGAGTCTCCCTCACTCTCCCAGTCTTGTATCTTCTTGTTAACCTTATCCGTAACCAGTCGATAGGTCAACTTGACGTTCTCGTTGAAGCTTTTGTTCAGCGCCCAAGCTATCAAACGCACGTAGTATTGCTCCAAGTACTCGTAGATATAGGGACTTGGAACTTGTACCAATAGCGTTCTCTTTTCAGGGTCATACGACTCGAAAACGATTGGCTCAAACCACGTTTTATATATTTGCTCCGAAACATTCTGCTTGATCAGATGCAGGCAGTTGTCCCAAAGCATCTTATAATTATTTTGCATCTTAGGCGTTAATACTTTTTTTATATTATGTTAAAAGATAGGTGTCTTCCTATTTCTCAACTTGTGAGTGCAAAGTTCGCACTTTTTTTTTATTTTTCAAAATCACTTAAATCACGCTCCCGTGTTTACAAACATCGCAACTCCTTAAAAATAGGGCAATTACAACGTTTCACGATAATGAATAAAACATAGCCCCTTGTGTAATTCAAACATGCTATTATTCAACTATTTAGCAGGTATCCAACCATAAAATTGAGCAATTTGTTATTTAGACAAAATAAAATTAGTTTCCTTTCCTGCCAAATACCGAGAAGTGAACATAGCGTTTGGGATGCAAGCGCAAATCCATCATTAAAGAATCAGCGTGATACATCGTTGCGTTAAGGTTGTTATAGAGCGCACGATCATTAATCAGCAGCCCCAGAGTGCCCTCCTTGCTATTCATCTTGTCGGTGGTTTGCTGCAGATTGTCCATGGTAGCATCCACCTTATTCATCGTTGCAGCCAAGTTCATCTCGTTCAGTTGACGGGTGAAGCCCTCTGTATTGGCCAGTACACCATCAGCCTTTTTCAACATCTGTGGCATCTGTTTGTTCAAAGAGGCTGTCAAGGTGTTCAACTCGCTGGTGGTTGTGGTGAGATTGGCAGTCACGCCATCCACATTATGAAGGATACTTGCCAATGCAGGGTCTGCCAACAGTTTGTTCAGACTCATCAAGATAGAGTCCACCTTTGGAATCATGGCCTCAAGCTGTGGCAGCATGTCGGCAGCTTGATCCATTGAGCCACGAGCTATCTCGCCCCTGATGGTGTCGCCCACCTCCATCAGTTCTAACGGATTTTTACCGAATTTCAGTTCCATCTTCACATTACCCAGCAGATCACTCGAAATCTCGGCTGAAGTACCAACAGGCAACTGCAACTTCTTGTTCAGTTCCACCAAGGCCAAGATGTTCTTTGGATTATGATAGTCATAGATGATCTTCTTGACAACACCTACTTTGAAGCCATTGGCATAGATAGGACTCGATGCCGACAAGCCACTGACGTTGTCAAACTTTGCATAGTATTCATTGCCTCTGTTGAACAGATTCAATCCTTTCAGGAACTGCATGCCAGCAAACAGAACAATGATGCTCACAATGGCCATCAAGCCTATTCTTACTTCCTTTGTAAAATACTTCATGGTTTCCTTTCTATTTTTATTTCTTATTTGTTTTTATATTCACGAATGGCGTCCTGCACACTGATGCGCACGCCGTCTTTGAAGGCAACAATAAAAGCCTCGGGGAATTTCTTGGCCACCTCGCTGCGTTTCTCGCTGATCAGCTTGTAATCGGTCGAGGCACCCACGGTGTACTTCCACAGCCCTCCATCCTTATAACTCTCTACATCCTTCAGTCCCTTAAAGCGTTCATTACCCACACGCAACTGTCGTTCGCTGGTAAGAAACTGTACCTTAAACACAGGAGCCGATGTATGACCTACTGGAGCGGATTCCTCTGTCCGTCCAACGGGTTTCTCTTCCTCGGCCACAACAGGTTCTACAGCCTTGGCAGATACTTCGATGACAGTTGCCTCTGTCGTCTTGTCTGGTTCAACCTGCTTGACTGTCTCTGTCGGTGCAGGTGTTTCAGCGGGCTTAGTTGTTTCTGCGGGCTGACTTACTTTTGACGTTGTCTTTGCAGGCAATGCAGGCGTGACGCCCTGACTCTTGTTCTTAAATTCCAAGAATGCCTGATAAATGCCACGCCCCATAGCATCCACATTGGCAGGATTGGTCAGATAGGCCTCTTCCGATGCAGTGCTGATATAGCCCAACTCCACTAAACAGGCAGGCATAGAGGTCTCGCGCAGCACCAGGAAAGCATCCTGCTTCACACCCTTGTTAGGACGTCCTGCCGTAGCACAGACACGTTTCTGTATCAGTTTTGCCAGTTCTACGCTCTCCAGCATGTTGTCGTCATTGATCATCTCAAAGATGATATAGCTCTCTGGCGAACGCGGGTCAAAGCCTGCATAGTGCTGTTGGTAGTCTTGCTCTATCAGCACCACGTTGTTCTCGCGCATAGCAGCACTCAGTTTCTCGTCGCTGCGCCGCATACCCATGGTGTAGGTTTCCAGTCCCGTGACTGGTTTCTTACTTGCCACAGAGTTGGTGTGTATCGAGATAAACACATCCGCCTTGTTTCTATTGGCAATGCTGGCACGTTCGTGCAAAGGAATGAACACATCAGTCTTACGGGTATAGATGACCCTTACGTCGGGGCAGTTCTGCTCCACGTAGCGTCCAAAAGCCAACGCTACACTCAAGTTAATGTTCTTCTCTTTCGATCGTTTGCCAAGTGCGCCGGCATCCTTTCCGCCATGTCCAGCATCAATCACCAACGTATAGCGATGTTTTCCTGCTGCCGTCATGGTACAGGTCATCCCCAATAATATAAAAAAGGTATATAATAATCTTCTTAGCATTTCTTTGTTTTGTCGTTTACAAGATGCAGGTTGACGCCTGCTCCTGCGCAGGCAGCCCCCATCGGTGGGTTGTTCTTCATCACCCGTATGTCGGCATATGCAGCCTGTGACCATTTCTGGAAGATAGCCTCACCCATACGCAGTGCCACATGCTCCAGTAGTTTCGAAGGCTGTTGCATCTCATGTTTCACCAATTCATACAGCTCAGCATAGTTCAGAGTGTCGTCCACCTCGTCGCTCTCGGCTGCTTTGGCATAATCATAGCCCACCGTCACGCTGACAGTATATTCGGCACCCACTTTCCGTTCCTGAGGCATCACCCCATGAAACGCATAGAATCGGGCCTCACAGAGCAGCACTTCACTGCGTGCAATGGTCGTCATACGGTCCCCTCTTCAACAGCTTGTTCCTCATTATCAGCACTATCGGGCACATACTTCTTCAAAGCACGCTCCACACCGTTCTTCCACGTGTTGATGCTTTCCGACTGAAGTTGCAGCGAGGCCACCAACTTAATGACGTGCTCTATAGGCATGCGATAGCGCAGAACGCCAGAGATCAGCTTGGCATAGTTCCAGTATTCGGGGTTGAAGCGCTCTGACAAGCCCTCCACTGTGATCTTATAACCGCGTGTGTTTGTGAATTGGAAGTCGTAACGTTTGGTGCCGTCAGCATTCACCTGTTTCACGATACGTCCTTTGGTCACCGACTTTGGCAGCACGATGCCCTCATCGTCATCTTGCAGGCCAGTGAATATCTCGTAGGGATAACCATTCAGCAATCCCACCAAAGCCACCCATTTTTCCTTATTGTTCTGAAAGCGAACCACATCGCACTCCAGCACCTGCGGACGTACTTCAGTCACCTGTGGGTGCAGTTGTGACACGTTTGCTCTCTGTGCACAATCATGCAGGTAGCCCAACACACGTTTCACCTGCGCCTCGTTCAAGGCATCAGGCCGATTCCGTTCCTGCTTTAGGATATTGCTCACCCACTGCTGTTCACCACCTTCTTCAACGAACAGTGCTTGCAGCAGATCATCATTTGATAAGGTCTTCTGATTCTCCATTCCGTTCCACATCTTTTTATTGGTGCAAAGTTACGAAAAAGTCGAGAGAAATACAAAAGGAAAACTTGTTTTTTCTTCTTATTTCCGAGACGAAGTAACTTCTCCAAAGGAAAAGTTACGAAAAGTTGAGCGCAAAACAAAAGAAAGACATTTCTTTTTTTTGCCGAGACGAAGTAACTAAGCGACTTTTAGTCGCAAAGTTACGAAAAGTCGAGAGAAATACAAAAGGAAAAACTTGTTTTTAATAAAAAGCGGCGCACTCACGCGAAGTGAGTACGCCTTCAAGGTCATCCTGAACAACCTAGAAAACCTTAAATCCGAACCGCATTATTCTGCGTCACCCTGACTGATACCTCCCTCGTCCAAGGGTAAGTTACCACCAGTAATTTCAATGGTGATAGAAGCGGTGGCTTCAGCATTATCCTTAGATGTGCAGATGATGGTTACGGTGCCGTTTTTCAGCGGTGTAAGCACGCCGTCCTCGCTGATGGTGGCGATGGTAGGATCATCCACGCTCCAGGTTACCTCGGTCTCAGTGACGTAGGCAGGTGTGAACTCGGCGCTGAGCTGATAGCTGGCACCGACGCCGTACTTACCGCCAGCGGTGGCAGGGATATTGATAGTCAGGCTTCCTGCAGTGGGGTGAGTGATCACCTTCACGGGTGTGTAAGCCGTCTGATAGGAGCGTCCGTTCTCGCTGTAGAGCAGTGAGAGGCTGTAGTCCTTGCTGCCGTCGAAGCCGCTGGGCGTAGCGGTGATGGTCAGCGTCCCCTTGGAGTTATCACCCTTAGCATCAGTGATAGCCATTGCAGCATCGTGCTGGCAGAGGAAGCTCAGTCGGGTGATGTCGGCAGCCAGTGTAGAAGCGAGCTCCTTGGGCTCTACCTCATAGACGATGGTAGCAGCAGCCGGCTGATCCACAGTGATGTTCACCACGCCTTTCTCCGTCTGGAACACTATGGAGTTCAACTGCGAGATGGTCTGGTTGTTGTAACTGCGCAGGGCATCGTTCTCTGCGCCCAGCTTGTCGATGTCGTCCTGATAGTCGGTGCAGGACACTGCGCCCAGCAAGAGTGCGGGCATCATCAATGCATAAAAGAAGTTCTTCTTCATATCCATTTATTATTTTTAGATTATTATATTTATATTAATAGCGGCAGCAGATTATTCACTCTTCACGCTTATCACAGCTGCTGCGCGACTCTCCTTGCGACTGCCTAAGTCCATCTCGCCCTTACCCTCGGCCGTGATACGCTCGGCAACGATGCCCTGGTCCACGAGCCAGCGGGCAACCGCCTTTGCACGTCGGTCAGACAAACGCTGGTTGTAGGCCTTCTGGCCGTCGGTAGAGGCATAGCCACAAATGGTGACCTGCTTCTCGGCATACTGCTTCAGATAATCTACTACGGGCTGCAGCTTCTCTGCCTCAGCAGGAGACAGGCGCGATGAGCTGGCAGCGAAGTACACCTTCACTTCGGGAATCTCGGGAATCTCGGGGATCACCACGGGCTCCGGTTTCTTCTCCACCACCACGGGTTCGGGTTTCTTCTCCACCACAGGTTCGGGTTTCTCCTCGACGACTGGCTCGGGCACTACAGGCTCCTCGATGAGTATGTGTTTGCGCGTCTTGCCCAGGGCTATCTTCACGCCCACCAGCAGGTTCTGCTGCCAATCCAGATTGTCGCTCTTGCCCTTCTTCGAGTTCCACTTGTCGGGCAGCACGTTGGCGTTGTATTCCAATCCGAGAGCCACGCGCTCAGAGAGGTCATATTCGATGCCGGCACCGATGCGTCCGGCAGGGAACAGCTTTGTGCCGTCCCACAGCTTCTGGAAACCGCCGTTAGTCAGTGCAGGAATGCCCGTGCTCTCGTTGATGGCTTGCAGGGCATTGGCGTCGTCGTTGTTGAAGCCGACGTTCAAGCCCACGCCAGCCAGTCCATAGACGTTCCACTTACGGTCGGCATCCCAGCCCCAGATGAGGTTGGTCAGCGACAGCGTTGCATCAAGGTTGGCCTGCACGAAGTTCCACTTATACTCTGCCACGGGGTGTGTCTGCCAGTTGCGGGCCTGCCAGCCGGCAGCGCCAAGGCGCAGTCCGAACACAGGTGAGAACTGACGGCCCACGCTCAGTTGGGCAGCAGGCGACAGCAACTTCGAGAACTTAGCCTCGCCCACATGGTAGCCCACGCCCACCTGGGGCTGGACGAACCAGTGGGGCTGGAAGGCCACCGAGTCTCTTGTCTGCGCCTGTACACCTGTCAGCGCCAGACAGAACAGTACAAGAATTGATATTTTCTTACTCATATCTTTCTTAACTCTAAATTCTTAACTCTAAATTCTTATCTACTTAACCACGACCTTTTTGCCGTTGACAATATACAGTCCCTTCGTGGTCGGTGCAGCTTGCAGCTTGCGGCCCTGGATGTCGTAGACGCTCCCCTCGCCTTCAGGAGAGGGGTTGGGGGTGAGGCTGATTCCCGTTGTGCCATCATCAATCTTCAGCACACGGGCGTTAGCGCCTGCCTGGTCGTTACCCAGGTGGAGCACAGCCTTGCCGGCAGGTACCTTCACCTCGTCACCCTCTGCCAGGATGCTGTGGAACTCGTTGTTCTGCAGCACGAAGTAGTGGCCGCTCTCGTAGTGTTTGTTCTCCACGACGGGCTCCAGGCAGTTGTCGCTGCCGTAGTCCTTGTTGTCGCTTGTAGCCACAGGCATACCGCTGGCAATGCGTCCGCTGTAGGCCCAGAGGTCGTAGCTCTTGCCAGCCTCGCCGAGCAGCAGCACACCATTGTTAGCCTTGATGATGCGCTCGTTGCCTCTCTTCAGCATCTCCTCAGGTATAATCTCGGTAGCCACCTCGGCGGTGTTCTTCGTCTTCACGACATAAGCGTCAATGCCCTCGGGGATAATCACGTCGCAGCCAGTACCCAGTGTCCAGAATTTGTTCACCGGAGTCACGGTGCACAGCACCTTCGTTGCCTCGTAGTTGTCCTTCAGACTAGCCATCAGTGCATAGTCGTCGAGCAGAGCCAGTGTGGTGTGGATGACAGCCAGTGAGGGGAATGCGCCCTTCTCAACCTGGATAGCCTTCTCAGTGTCAGGCATGATGATGTCGGTCACATTGGTCATGCCGCCCATGGCGTTAGCGCCTACGCTCACCACGTTCCAGCC